>JAQUPQ010000051.1 GCA_028716525.1 Terriglobia bacterium
TTTCGACACCGGTGATCCGGTCTCCTTCTTTGTTAAGGCGATCCACTTTCGTTCCGGATCGAATCTCCACTCCCGATTTTTTGGCCGCCGCAATCAGGGCATCCAACAAAGCGCGGTTGTCGAGTTGATGATCACCGCGATAGAACAGCGCCATTTCCAGCTTGGGAGAAAGTGCCGGCTCCAAGGTCTGCAGGTCTTTGGCGGAGAGGCGCTCCACCGCAAAGCCCATGCGGCGTTGCCACTCAAAACGGGCATTGAGCAGGCTCACCTCGTGTTCTTCGAGTGCGATGAATAAGGCGCCATCATCGCGATAATGGGCGCTCAATCCGGATTCCGATTCCAGTTCCTGAAGGAAGTCGGGATAAACTTCGCGGCTTCGAATTGCCAATCGCAGCAAGGGTGTGTCGCGCTCCGCTTCGGTATAAGGCGCCAGCATGCCGGCCGAGGCATAAGAGGCTTCCCTTCCCGGCTCCTGGCGATCCAGCAACAACACCGACATTTTCTTTTGAGTCAGCCGCCAGGCGATGGATAGTCCGATCGTTCCTGCACCCACCACAATAACGTCCCACGTTTTGTTATGCCCATTCACAATGAAAACCCTCTTTCCCTATGAAAACCGAACTACAGTTCTCACTTTAGAAGAAACGGCGGAGTGAATCAACAGGAGTTCGGGACGGTTGATGACGGGTCTCAATTGCAAGGGATGAAAATGGACCAATGCTATAATGCTGAAGTTATTGCCTGTCGAGGCTCTCCTTCTGAGAGCCAAATCCTTTTCGAGGTAACGTCATGAAATATTTTCACGGAAGTTCTGTTGTGATTCTTCTTTTGATGGTCTGCTTGATTGTCTCCTACGCTGCCGATCCCTCGGCCCCGGCCAAGCCGCGCAAGCCGGGGATGTACGCGATTTTTGATACCACCATGGGAACCTTTGTGTGTGTGCTGTACGACAAATTGGCGCCGGAGACGGTCAACAACTTCGTTGGACTTGTCGAAGGAACCAAGGACTGGAGAAACACGCGCAAAGACCTGAAGCACGGGGTTCCCTATTACAACGGCACCATCTTTCATCGGGTCATCAAGAATTTCATGATCCAAGGCGGCGACATCACGGGGACGGGAACGTTCAGTCCGGTGCCCAGCTTCCGCGATGAAATTGTGCCGACGTTGAACTTCGGCGGCACCGGGGTTCTGGCCATGGCCAACGCCGGCCCCAACACCAACGGTGCTCAGTTCTTCGTCACCGTCGGCCCCGCGCCGCACCTGAACGGTCAGCACACCATCTTCGGACGCGTGGTGGAAGGTTACGACGTGGTTGAAAAGATTTCCAGGGTCCCGGTGGACGCCAATGACAAGCCACTGAACAAGGTGGTCATCAACAAGATCACGATCGACCGGGTTTCAAAGGCTGCAAAATAAATCGGCTCATGATCAGGGCGGATTTGTTCTTTTTTTGAGAAAGTTCCATGGCTTTCACGAATTGCTACGCCGATGCGGCTCGCGCCGAGGCTTATGCGCGGCTGGAATTCGCCAATACCTACTACCTAGCGTATAGGGATCTCCCTGAAATCATCCGCGAACATGTCTCCGGAAGGTCGACATTGGACTTTGGTTGCGGCGCCGGGCGATCGACTCGATTTGCGCGTCGGCTCGGGTTGGACATGACAGGCGTGGATATCGCACCGGAGATGATCAACAAGGCGCGAGAGCTTGATCCGGCCGGAGACTATCGCCTTGTGAACGATGATGATTTCAGCAAGTTTGGGGCGGACATCTACGATCTGGTCCTTTCTTTGTTTACATTTGACAACATCCCGGGCTTCGAGATGAAGAAGCGGTTGTTTCGAGATTTGGGGGGGTTGTTGAAACCCTCGGGAAAAATGATCAGCGTTGTTTCGTCGCCGGAAATTTACCTGCATGAATGGGCATCGTTTTCCACAAAGGATTATCCCGAGAATCGCGAGGCGCAGTCCGGCGATGTCGTGAGAATCATCACGACGGATTCTCCTGATAGACGACCTGCGGAGGATATCCTGTGTACGGATGAAACGTACCGCGATCTGTACGGTCAAGCGGGGCTGAATTTGTTGACGACCTACAAACCGCTGGCCCACGGGGATGAGCCCTACCCATGGATTAACGAAACGAAGATCGCGCCGTGGGTGATTTATGTGCTGGCGAGGAAAAACTCCAATTGAGGGCAAGAATTTGAAGTTATGGAGCAGCCGAAGTCCGGATCGCGAAGACAGACGGACGCATTCTCTTTGAGAACCGTTGGATATAGACCGTTTTCGTATGGCTTTTATGTAGGCTGTGCCACGATGTATCGTGCAATGGGAAGTCGTGCCTTTCGGGAAGAGATGGTCTACGATCGCGCCGCGGAGCGGCGTCATGTGGTAGCCTTGGGTCAAGGGCTACGGTTTCATCGGAGCCCGCGACCCAAGGACCAGCGTTGCCCCCTTCACACTATTAACCCGCCTCCGACCGCCCTGATCAGGGCGGCAGGACTAGCGCGAATTGTTGCCGATTTTCCCCTGGGGTGGGGGGCTTGATGAAGGTCGAGCCCCCACCCCAGGCTTCCTTATGGCGCCGCTCTGCGGCGCATTCGCTCATACGGGTGAACAAAACGAGTCACTACCGAATATCCTTAGACTCCTAAATTCTTCCGGCCCTCCGGGCCTTGCATCTTTGGTCGCACGGTTACCCCGCCCTTGCCGCCGCGCAAAGAACGCGCGGCGAATGCGGACGGGGCTCAAATCCCACGGCCCTTGCGGGCCGTCCATTTCCTCGGGATGGTTGTGTGGCTGCTTGTCGAGGCCATTTGATTGATTCCAAAATCGAATGCGAAGTACCCCGGCAGGTGATCTGGGAATACCCGGGGTTGCAATCTGATCTAGCCATAGCTGCAACCAAGCCGCTTGGCCGCCGCTCGGAGCTTTCGATCCAATGTCCATAAGGGGAGACCTGAGAGAACCGCCGAGGCCAGCAGATGCGCATCGACGAAACCGATTCCGGAGCCGGGCAATGGGTTGGCTTCAAGCAGTTCGAGAAATTCGTCTTCTTCGACACTCGGTACCAAGGGGAGGCGGTGTAGCAGGCGCAGAATCTCGGTGCGGTTCTGAAGCCGACCACAGGCCAGCTCCCCAATGACGAAGGCATGACAGGCCACCTCACCGTCATTGAGAAGGGCGATCAAGCGTGGGGCGCCTCGGCGCAGATGATCTACCCAAACTGAAGTATCCACCAGGATCATGAGCGTGGAGGGCGACGCCGGGGGATGGGGGAAAGTTTTCTTTCTGTGCCACCGAGCAGCGCCAGACGACGGCTGCTTTCGCGGGCGATGACGGCTTCCAGACCCAACCTCACCAATCGCGTTTTTTCTTTAATGCCTGTCAAACGCGAGGCGCGGGCCAACAGATCGTCGTCAATATTCAAGGTGGTTCGCATGCATACGAATATGCATTAACTATGCATATTTGTCAATCGCGACTGTCGGCGTCTGTTCCTTGGGGGCGTTTGTTTGCGGCAGGGCAAGTCGCCCTTCCAGGGCGGCGAGACATGATGGTGAGATGGATGCTCTGTCCTTGGGTCGCGGGCTCCCTTAGAGCTGGAGCTCCGCCGCCGCGGACTACTCCATTTCGCCGCTCCGCGGCGAACGCGATGGCAATGCTGAGGGATGAAGTTCGATTGCGAATTTGGAAAGTTGTCAGAATGGCTTTCCCACTAATCTTTCATCAACAGCCGTTCGACGATTTCGCCGTGGAGAATGTGGCGATTCACTATTTCGGCGGCGTCCTCGGTGGTTTTGACCTGGTACCATACCGCTTCCGGATAAATCACGACGGTCGGCCCGCGGTGGCATTGGTCCAAGCACCCCGCGGCGTTCGCCCGGACCTTCCCCTTCAAGCCCAGACGCTTTAATTCATTCTTAAAGAAAACCCGGATGGCCTCGCTCCCCTTGGCGGCACAGCAACCCTTGGGATCGTCGTCCGGACGTCGATTGATGCAAACGAAAATGTGATGATCAAAGTGTGGCATGAAGATTTTATTTCCGAATTCGAAAAGCCGCCCCGAGAGGTCGGGGCCCCGTGGGCGGATAAATTCCGGTGCGATCGGTTCATTCGATTTGACAGGCGACGGGCGGCGCAGACATCTTGAAACTCAAGATGTCTGCGATAGAGAAAATTTTCGGCATGCTTCGATCGGACTAAGCTGCCTTCCGAAATCCCGCAGACATGCTATAAACGCATGTCTGCGCCACCCGACCTTAATCCCGCCTACTTCGCCGTGGCCGTCTTTGGAGCCGCTGTCGAAGTTTCAAACGACTTGGTCAGTTTACGGTTGCCGTAATTGAGCACCAGGTCAAATCCTGAAGCCGTTGGAGCCAGATCGATCTTCATATGGTCGGCCAGGGCGTCGACGGTGTCGAAAGAGATGTCCTTGGTGTACACCGCCTCCCCTTTGGGGGCCGTTGAAAAAATATTTCCGGCTTTCAAAAAGGTTGGTCCCTCAAAAGGAACCACCGATAGCGACATGGGCTTGTTTTCGCCTCCGGGCGTGATGACCAGCGCATATTGTCCCGGAATCAGCTTTGTGCCCTCGAAAGTCAGGGGAACTTTGTTGTCCATCTGGGCGAACGGCCAAGTCCGCTCGCCGTAGTAGCTTCCCTTGGTGCCTTTTTCGATGGTGCTGAAGGTGACTTCGCCCCAGGGAAAATTCAGGTACGAGACCGTGACCGCATCGGCGAGCGGGCCTTTGGCGAAGGTGGCGGTCTGAATGGTGGTTTGTTCGCGGGTTTGGGCGGCGGTGAATTTCACCAGCAGGAACAAAGCGACGATCAACATCAGAACAACGATTTTTTTCATGACCTTCCTCCGAGAGACATTCGAGTTCAGCCACCCGCGCCGCCGCATTCTCCGGCCTCACTTGCCGGAGTTCGAGGCGAGGCGGTGGGTGGAGGACTCAAATGCCGTGGAAACAAATTTGAGCGACCGCGGCAAATTTTCCCGGGCGTATTCCCATCCGTGATTTCCCGGAAAGATATGAAATTCGTGGTCGATGTGACGGGCCGTGAGTGTCCGGTCGAGGACCTCGGCCCCCACGTTGAATCCAAATCGGTCCTGATCGCCGCAATCAAAATAAACCTTCAAGGGAGGCTTGTGTGAGAGTGTATCGGCAAGCAGGATGGGATTGTTGTGGGCCCAGAAAGTTTTGTCGATAGGGTTTCCGAACACCTTGGACGCCAGCTGCAGCCGGAACTGCATGCGTCGATCGGTGGAGCTGGGTTGTGGAATCTCTTCCAACACGGCGGCGCTGTGGGCGGCCACAACGGAAAAAACGTCAGGATGTTTCATGGCCAGCGTGAGGGCCCCAAAACCGCCCATGGAAACTCCCATAATGCCGCGGTCTTCGCGCCGGGCCAGCGTGCGATAGTCTTTGTCAATCTGCGGAACCAGCTCCTTCACAATAAAATCTTCGTACTTGGACGTTCCATCTGAGGAGTTGATAAAAAAACTGGATCGACCATTGGGCATCACAACAATCATATCCGTGATTTCGTGGTCGCCCGTCATCTTCTCAAACAGCTCGTTAATTGAATAGCGCTCCCAGTCGTTTTCGTTTCCGAACTGACCATGCAGAAAAAAAACCACCGGATAGCGGCGCCCTTTGTCGGTGGCGTAGGAAGCCGGCAATTCCACGGCGTAGTCTTCATCGCGTTCGAGGGCTTGCGACTTGAACACCTGGTGCTGGATCAACGAATCCTTGGAAACGAAAGATCGCGCCGCCGGATTCAACGGCGTTTGTGAAGGCGCCGATGGTTGTGCCCAAATGGCCGCGGAGCCGCAGAGCAACACCACTCCCGCAAAAACAGGGCGGCACGAACGAACAACCTTCTTTATCGGCCCAAGGCACATGTTTGAGGGGACCTCCGATGGAGCTGAGGAGCAGAGCGAGTGTTCGAAGATGAGACGAGCGCGAAGTATAGGCGAATTGAATGCCCCGTGCAACTTGGCACCCGGGACTTTTACAAACATTTACAGCCGGTTCATTTCAAATGGGAAAGCATGGCTTTGAATTCCGGGGTGCCGCTGCGCCCCAGAAGTTCGTAAACAATCATTTCGGTGGAACTCATCAGTGCGCCGGCCTCGCCCATGCGGTCTAGACCGATTTTCCAGTTGAACGGCGTGCGCGAAGAAGTCGCATCGGAAGCGACGTGCACGTGGAAACCCTCTTGCAGGGCGCCCAAGACGGTTTGGGTCACACAAATGTGGCTCTCGATACCCGCGACCAGCAGAGTGTTCCTGTGCGGTTTCTGCTCCTGAATCGCAGCGTGAAATTCGGGGTTGTTGAAGCAACCGAATTCGGTCTTGTCGATGGGTTTCACTGTGTCGGGAAGAAGTTTTCGCAGCGCCGGAAGGGTGACGCCCAATCCTTGGGGATACTGCTGGGTCAACAAAATCGGCACGTTCAGAATCTTGGCGCATTCGATCATCAACGCGGTGTTCTGCACCACCCGTTCTTTCTCAAAAATCGCGGGAACAAGTTTTTCCTGCACGTCCACCACCACCAAAACGGCCTGATCGGGGCGCAGCAATTCGTGAGAGTTCTTCATGGGTCTTCCTGTTTCCGAGGTCGGCCGCTCGGGCGGCTCCATTATTCTATGAAACCCGTTATGATTTGGAAAACAAAAAGACGAACATTTTTCCAAAGGTGGAGCAGTTGTGTCACCCGACAAGTTGTGCTATATCGCAATGTTTCGAAGCAGGGGCAAACAATCTTCCGATGTTTCTTCAGGAGCAGGGACGGCAATGGACAATGATTTTGTGGGGGTATTTGGGTACGGGCGATTTGGAAAATTTCTATGTGAAGAGCTGCAACGTTTGACGAAGGGGCGAGTTCCCCTGCGTGTGTATGATCCGGCCGCAACGCGCGATGCCCTGGCGGCGCCCAAGTTCGCCCAAACGTGGTCGGGCGCCAAAGCCCAGGCGAAAACGCCGAGCCCGCTGGAATTTGTGACGATTCCCGAAGCGGCTCGCGCCGCGCTGCTCATTTTTGCGGTCCCGATCTCGGAATTAAAGAATGCCCTGCTTTCAGCCGCGCCCCACGTCTCAGAAGGAGCGCTGGTCATGGATGTGTGTTCGGTGAAAATGAAACCCCTGGAGGCGATGAAGCTGTTCCTTCCGCCCCATGCCGAGATTTTAGGAACGCACCCGCTCTTCGGCCCCGACAGCGCCCAGCAGAACCGCGGCATCAAGGGCTTGAAGGTGGTCTTATGCCCGGTCCGCATTTCTCCGGAGCATCTCGACAAAGTGCGATCGATGCTGACATCGGCAGAGCTGCAGGTCCTTGTGGCCACGGCCGAGGAGCACGATCGCGCCATGGCGGAATCGCAAGCCTTGTTCCACCTGGTGGCCCGGGCCGTTGCTGAAATGGATCATCCGGCGGGCGAACGACAGGAGATCATCACTCCGGGCCCGGCTCGTTTATTCGAGGACTTGAAAATCCTCCTCAACGACACGCCGCAACTCTTTTTGGATATGCAGCGCGCCAATCCTTTTGCTAAAGAATTGCGGCGCAGATTCATCGAACGTCTCACCGAGATTGATCGGGAGCTCGAGATCGATTGACGATTCGCATGGACGCGCTTGTGGATTTTTAGAGATGATGGAACCCTCTTCCTTTGCGGGATTCGATCGCGACTCGTTCCAGCTGTTTCGGGACCTGGCCGATCCCGTCAACAACAACAAACTGTGGTTCGACGCCAACCGCTGGCGTTATGAGCAGCATGTGGTGGGAAGGATGCGGGCGTTGCTGCAGGCCTTAAAACCCCCGGCCATGCGTCTCAATCCCCATTTTGATTTCAGCGGCAAGACCAACGGAAATTTCTCGCGCATTAATCGCGACATCCGCTTCAGCAAAGACAAATCCCCTTACAAACTGAATTATTACCTCTATCTTTTCGATAAGCGCCGCAGCCGCGATGGGGACGGGCGCTTGTACGTCGGTCTGAGTGGTGAAGGATTGACGGTGGGGTTTTCGGTCTACGGACAATGGCGCCGCAAGACGGGAGACATCCTGAAGGATGTCTTGAAGAAACGGCAGCAACAACAACCGGCATTACTCGAAGCTTTTTTGAGGCGGCGTATCACCGCCGGCCGATACCAAAGTTATTGGTATTCGATGGCCGGAAAAGAATGGACTCAACAGGCGGGCTTTCCCAGGAAACCGGATCAATGGCGGGCGCTTCTGGGATGGGTGGTGCGCCGCAAGATCGGTCTGCGCGCCGCCTGCTCCCCAGCGGTACTTCAGGAAATTCAAACCATCTTCCGGGATTTGTTTCCGTTGTACCTTTTCTCCGCAGCCAAAGAACCCAGTTGGAAGAAAAGATTCGCCTCGCTGACCAAGTGAGCACCCTTCATCCCGGCGGCGGGTGGTTGCTTTCATCTTAAAGTTTCTTGCTCTCAAACCTCGGGTGGCTCCAGCGGCATTGAAAAGACGTCATGAATTTCTTTACAAATGCTTCCGGTGATTTGCGTGTGGGTTTTCGCGTCCTGGTCTTCGCGTTCCTGTCGATTTTGACGTTGCTGGTCGTCCAATTGGCGGTCGGATGGCTGGGGTTAGACTCGGGCCAGCCGTTTCAAGCGGTCGTCTATCCCTTGGAGGCCACGGGAGTTTTGGGTGTCAGCGCATTGTGCTTCCGCGGGCTGGAACAGGGTTCTTTGAGCCGCCTGGGACTGAGTCGCCGTTCGGGATTTTGGGTTGGGCTGGCGGGACTGGTGGCGGGACTTCTGGCCGTTGATCTGATTTTTCTGGCGGTGATTCGCCATGCCGGATCCAAAATCCAATTCAGTCTTCACCCCGAGGTGTTTACCTCCAAAGAATTTTTGCTGGCGTTGGTGGTATTCTTTTTTGCCGCCTCTTTGGAAGAGTTGCTTTTTCGCGGATATCCCTTCCTGGCGCTGCAAACCCTTCTGCGGCGTGGAGGGGCGGCCGCGCTTCTCTCCGTGTTGTTCGTGGCTTTTCATCCCAACCTGGTTCCTTCTCCGGCTGCCGCGCCGGCCATATTCCTGGCGGGACTTTTTTTGACGCAACTCTTCGTGTGGTCGGAGAGTTTATGGCTGCCCGTGGGATTTCATTTTGGTTGGAATTTGGCGCAGGCGGTGATTTTCCCTTTACCCGGTCTGCAACCGACCGTCGTCCGGTTGGAGGGCTTTGATCCGGCTGCTTCCGGCATCACGCTCGGCGTGGAGCAATCATGGTGGGCCGTGGGGCTCCTGATGGCACTGGTCATTCTGGGAGAGTTGGCGTTGCTGAAAAAAGCGCCGGTTTTGGGAGCGGGTCGGATCCGGACTTGAGTGGGAAGTCTTCGAAAAGACATGACCGCGGAGACGCAGAGAGCGCGGGGACCCACGGAGAAAAACTGTGCGTAACTTTTTTTGAGGATAATCTCATGAGACAACAGTTATTCGTTTTGATTGTGTTGTGTCTGCTGGGAGCGACTGCCGGTTGTTCACACAAACCGGATTATGACGTGTTGATCTTGAACGGAACGATTGTGGATGGCAGCGGTTCGCCCCGCTATCAGGCGGATGTGGGAATTTCAGGAGATCGCATCGTGAAGATCGGCGATCTGAAGAAAGCCCGGGCCGTCCATACGATCGACGCCCGCGGGTTGGTGGTGGCGCCCGGATTTATCGACATGCTGGGACAATCCGAGATGATTGGACTGATCGAACCGCGCGTGCCTTCGAAGATTCATCAAGGCATCACGACGGAGGTCACCGGCGAAGGCGAATCCATCGCGCCTTTGAACGACGCCCTGATCAAGGATATGCAACCGACGTTGAATCACTACCACCTGACCGCCGACTGGCGCACCTTCGGGGAATATTTTAAGCGTTTCGAACGCCGCGGCATGGCCATCAATCTGGGAACTTTTGTGGGGGCCACTCAAGTGCGCGAATACGTCCTGGATTCCGAAAATCGACCCCCCACCCCGGAAGAGCTCGAGAAAATGAAATCGCTGGTGGCCGACGCCATGAAGGATGGCGCGTTGGGCGTTTCCACCTCGCTGATTTATTCCCCGGCGATTTATGCCAAGACCGACGAGCTGATTGAATTGGCCAAGGTGGCCGCGCAGTTTGGCGGCCTCTATGCATCGCATATTCGAAATGAAGGTGACCACATCAACGAAGCCCTGGAGGAGGCCTTTCGAATCGGGCGGGAGGCCAAGATTCCTGTCGAGATTTGGCATCTCAAAGTGGCCGGCAAAGACATGTGGGGCAAGATGCCGGAGGTTTTGAAGAAAATTGAGGACGCGCGCGCCTCCGGCCTCAACGTGCAAGCGGACCAATATCCCTACATCGCTGCCGCTACCAATCTGGCGGCGTGCATGCCTCCCTGGGCTCATGAAGGCGGCAATCTGAAGATGATTGAACGTCTCAAGGACAAAAAAATTCGCCAACGCATCAAGAAGGAAATGCCGGTTCGCAGCGATCGTTGGGAGAGCGAATGGTACGAGGTGAACGGGGCGCACGGGATTTTGATTTCCTCGGTGTTGAATCCGAAGTTGAAACCGTTCGAAGGAAAACGGATCGACGAAATCGCTCAGCTGCGCGGTGATGCCGATCCCATGGACACCGTCATGGATTTGATCATCGAAGACAATGCGCAGACCGGCGCCATCTACTTTTCGATGAGCGAAGCGGACGTGAAGGACGCGCTCCAGAAATCCTGGGTGGGCGTGGATTGCGACTACGGCGCATCCAATCCGAGCGGCGTCCTGGCCGACGAGAAGCCCCATCCCCGGGCGTACGGAACCTTTCCCCGCATTCTGGGAAAATATGTGCGCGAAGAGAAAACGCTTTCTCTCGAAACGGCCATCCAGAAGATGACCTCCACGGCGGCGTCTCACGTGGGGTTTAAGGATCGGGGACTTCTCAAGGCAGGGTATTTCGCCGACCTCACGATTTTTAATCCGGCGACGGTGAGGGACAGGGCCACATTTGAAATTCCCCATCAGTTTCCTGTGGGGATTGAATTTGTCCTGGTGAACGGCAAGATCGAGCTGGAAAACGGCCAACAAACCGGTGTGTTGGCGGGACGCCCCTTGTTCGGGCCCGGAAGGAAGCAGTAAATCTCCACGAGAAGACGCGATTAAATCGTGGTACGATGGATCTACACCATGGCCAATGGATTTGATCGATGCATTCGATCCGCTTTTATCGTGGCGGGGTTGTTGGCGTTTTCGGGTCTGCTCGGGGCGGCCCCCGATGCCAAGGCACTGGTCGGTGTGTGGGCCTGTCAATCCATGAACGCGGGCGCCTATACCGGACGTCCTTGCCGTACGGAGCCGTGGCTACATCTCAACGCCGATGGAAGCTATGAATGGAGCCGGGAACAAGGCCACTGGCAATATGAAAATGGAACCCTGCGCCTTTCCGAGCGCGCCGGCCAGGGTCGATTGAATTCCGACGGGAAGCTGGTTTTTGAATACGACTTGAACGGAAAGCACTACACGTTGATTTTATATAAACGCAGCACCTAAGAAACGCCTTCCGAACGAGAGGTTTGGATGAATTTAGAAGAAGCAAAATTCCTGTTTGCCTACGACAGCTGGGCCAATGAGCTGACCTTTGAGGCCGTTTCGGCTTTGTCGGAGGAGGACTACAGGCGTGATTTGAAAAGCAGTCACGGCGGTGTGCAAGGTACACTGACGCATCTCGTCGCCGCCGACAAGATTTGGTTGTCCCGCTGGGTCGGGAATGCGGAAACGCAGGTATTGCAGATGAGCGAGGTGCCGAAGTTAGCCGATCTGAAGAAAGCCTGGGAAGACGTCGCCCGACGCACGGCCAAATTTCTCACGACCATGAACGACAAGAAAATCATGGAGACGTTTTCCTGGGTCTCCGCCAAGGGAGACAAGTACACGATCGTGTATGCCCGCGCCTTTGAGCATATTGTGAACCATTCCACCTATCATCGCGGGCAGATTACGACCTTCCTGCGGCAATTGGGAGCCAAGCCGCAGGCTACGGATTTGACCAAGTTCTACCGGCAAACCAGCCGGTAAACATCCATATCTCGCATAACATCTTTTGTCATCATCCCGGAAAGTTATTCACAAAGAAACATCCAAACGGTCACAGGCGACGTTTTAAATTAAGGGAGAAGCGGCTGACCTGTGGCGAGCGGCTGACATGACGAAACCGGACGAGCGAATTCCGTCTCTTCGATTCGATGCCCGTGAAGAGCAGGCCTTGGTGTCGCGCCTGCAGGGGCGGCGGGATCAGTCCGCTTTTCTGGAGGTCTATGACCGCTACAGCCGATTGGTCTACCACCTCGCCCGAAAGATTCTTCAAAACGATCAGGAAGCCGAGGAAATTCTTCAAGACGTCTTCTGGCAGTTTTGGAAGAGCTTGGATCGGTTGGATTTGAACAAGGGAAATCTCTCCTCGTGGTTGGTGACGATGGCCCGAAATCGTTCGATCGATTACCTCCGGGTTCAACGGCGCCGCCGGGAGACCCTGGATGATGATGTGGATGAAACCGGGCAATCTTTATCGGCCAGGACAGAGGTGGAATCATTTGCTGAAAAAATTTCTGTGCAGAAGGCTCTGGCGGCCCTGACCAATACACAACGCCAGGCATTGGAGCTGGCTTACTACTGGGGTCTGTCGCATCAGGAAATTTCGGAACGTTTGGGCGAGCCTTTGGGAACCATCAAGACCCGGATTCGAAGCGCCTTGAATGAACTGCGAAACATTTTGGGTCCGCCGGCGAAGATCTCCACGGTGCAGGAATAATTTATGGAATGCAATGAGAGCAAGGAGCTATTGGGACTCTACGTGACGGGGTCATTGACTCCCGCGGAGGCGCGCGAGATGGACCGGCATCTCAGGAGTTGCCCGGCCTGTGCAGCCGAGCGCCGCGAAGTTGAGACAACGCTGGCGATGCTGCCGTTTGCGTTGGAAGGACCGGAGCCGCCGGCACGTGTCCGCCAAGCCCTGGTCGATCGATTGAAAGAGGATTCCGCGCCTTCTGCGCCATCGAATGTCCAACGTACATTCGGTCTTCTGTTCCGCCCTGCATTTTCTTTTGCCTTTTTGGCGTTGTCGCTGATTCTTTTAGGCGGCGTGGTGTATGAGCAGCGGCGCTTTTCTCGTGAATTGGCCGCCGCCAATGCCGAAGCTGAAGCATTGCGTTCGCAAATTGAAGCGACGCGCAATCAATTGGCCATGATCCAATCTCCGGCGACGACCATGCTGACACTCAAAGGCCAGGCCCCCAGCCCTCGCTCCAGCGGCATGGTGTATTGGAATCGAACCCAAGCCGTTTGGATGGTGAGTGCGTGGCATCTTCCGGCTCCGCCGCCCGGAAAAGCGTACGAGCTTTGGTTCTTGACCCACGGCGCGCCGGTTAAAGCGGGCATGCTATCCTGCGATGAGGCCGGGAACGCGTTTGCCGAAGTGTCTATCCCCGGGGGAGTATTCCCCACCAATGCGGCTGTTTCTCTCGAACCCGCCCAAGGGGTCGATGCCCCCACGGGCGCGATTTACCTCGTCAGTTCCTCCTGAGCGGAAAATCCTCTTGAGAAAACCGCAAAAAAAGACTAAAACTTCCCGTCTAAATTGATGATGCCGTAGCGTCTGGAGGAAACGGCTTGAAGTAATCATTAGGAGCGCTGTAACAGGGGCACGTGCGGGTTTCTTGAGAAGACTACCCCCATTTAAACAATCCAAAGCAAGTCGCGGGGGAATCCATTTTAGGATGACCGGGTAGGGCTTGCTGAGATTCTCGAAGGAGAAGACTATGTATCGGGGTTCTTGGAAGCACCTTTTTTTTCTAGTCGGTCTTATGGCGGGGCTTTTATGGGGTTCTGTCGGGGTGTTTGGACAGGTGACGGATTACTTCATCCCCCAAGTGGCTGATGGTGGGGGATTTCAAACTTTGTTCGTGGTCACGAATTTATCGGCGTCCAACGTGGCGCAGTTTACGATTCAAGTGACCGCGGACGCGGGTTCGAGCGCCGCCATTCTTAATATTCCGGGGCAGACGGGCCCGCAGTCGAACGGCATCGTGAATATTCAACCGGGTGGTCAGGTCACCATTGCGACCATTTCCGGGGCCACATTGAATGTGGGATGGGCCAAGATTAGTTCGGGCAGCTCCGTCGGCGTCGCTGCCACCTTCCTGTTTGCACCCGGTGGAGTGGTTTCGAGCGCTGCCGGCATCTTGCCGCAGCCTGCGCAGAGCTCGTTCACATTGATCGGGTTGATCACGACCGCCGCGAAGACCGGGGTGGCTGTGTTGAATCCTTCGACCGCTACCGCGGCCAATGTCCAATTTACGTTGTTCGATGGAGGCGGAAATCAGGTTTCGACACCCAAGACAATTCAAATTCCGCCGTTGACTAAGATTGCTCAATTCTTCGATCAAGGACAGCTGTTCACGGGAACGACGAATTTCACGGGTTCGGTCAGCGTTACGAGTGATGTCCCCATCCAGGTGGTGACGCTGCGGTTGGATACGGCCAGCGGAGCCCTCTCCACACTGCCCAACATGGTCGGCCGAAGCGGTGTTCCATTGGTGCATGCCGACGCGACGTTTAACTGGATTGATGCCAGCGTCGCAGCGGGTGGTACCCGAGTTAATATTCCGGGCAACACCTTCACAGGAGATGTGAATGGACCGAGCAGCTCGGTCATCAGTGTCAGCGCAGGAATTCCCCTGCCGTTTCCGATTACCTTGTATGGCAAGACATTCGGAGATTCCCTTTTCGATCAAATGTACGTGGCCGAGGATGGGTGGATCAATTTCGCGGGTGGAAACGGCGGTCCTCCCCAACCATTGCCCAGCGCCTCCATGCCCGCCGATCTGGTGGCGCCGCTTTATTTGGATATGCATTTCAATGTTAACACCAGCGGTGTGGGCGTCTTCTCCCGAACCGTGGGGACAGCTCCTACGCGGCAGTTTGTGATTGAATGGTTGAGTATCAGCGCCGTCAACGGTTCCTTGGGCCAACAGACATTTGAGGTGATTTTCTACGAAGGGACCAGCGACATTAAATTTCAGTACCAGGCCATCACGAGCAATACCAGCGGTTTGACTTCGGCAGGCACGGTGATCGGCATTCAGGACGACACCCGCACCAAGGCGACCTCCTTCAACCTGTCGACCAGCCCGCCGCATAATGGCAAGGTGTATACCCTGCAGTATCAGGGCGGTTCGACTTACAATCCAATCCAAAATTAAGAGGGCCTATCGACAAGCTTTCCGGCTGCCGCGGTAATTATCGTCCGCAGCAGCCGTTTTCTTTTGTCACCCGGCCGAGTCGTGAAGAGATTCCAAAATTTTGAGAGACGCCGAATCGAAGAGGAATTTGTTTAGGGAATTCTTAGGAATCCAGCGCATGCCCGGGGGGATCGAAGGCCGCAAAGAAGCTTCATTCTGGAGTTGAACCTCGAACACTTGAACGTGGATGCGATGGAATGTGATGTGGTGTCGAAATGTGCAGATGGCGCCACGCACCTTCAGCGGGATAGTGAAGATCTGCTCCAAAGCGCCTTCAAGCCGGCACGTAGATTGCCGGGTTTCAATTGAAGTTGGCGGCTTACCCCGCTTGAATTCCCAACTGGGAAACTCCCAAAAATTGCGCATCAGCGTGGTCTCGCGGCGCTGTGAGAGTAGGATGCGGTCGTTCCGGTCCCGAATGACCGCGACCAGGCGTTGTATATCACGCGTGCGCTGGCGCTGTCGCGGGCTAGGGATTTCGGTCTCGATCCCGTGACGGCGCGCGCCGCACCAGGCGGTCAAAGGACAGCGTCCGCATTGAGGATTTTTTGGAAGGCATACCAGCGCGCCGAACTCCATCAACCCCTGATTGAATTTCGAAGGAGCTTCCGCTGGAACCAGGAGTTCAGCGACCGTCCACAGCCGCTTTTGAATCTTGCTGGTCTTCAGGTTTGCGCGAATTTTTAGGAGACGCGCCAACACCCGTTCCACATTTCCATCAACCACGGCATACCTTTGACCGAAGGCAATCGACAGGACGGCCCCTGCGGTGTAGCGGCCGATTCCCGGAAGGGCCAAGACGCTCTCCCAGTCGTCCGGAAAGCGGCCACCAAACTTTTTCATAACGATTCTTGCGGCGAGGTGCATATTTTTGGCGCGGGTGTAATACCCCAAGCCCGCCCAAGCGGCCAGAACCCGATGGAGCGGCGCTTTCGCCAGCGCCTCAATGCTGGGGAAACAGCGCAGGAAGTTTCGATAATACGGCAACACCGTCGCCATCTGAGTTTGTTGCAGCATAATTTCCGATACCCAGATGCGATAGGGATCGCGCGCGCGCCGCCAAGGTAGCGAACGCTTCTCTTTGTGAAACCAAGCCAGGAGTCTTTTGCGAAATTGAGGAGCCGGGAATGGAAGCGTTGAATGAGGTGATGAAGAGTCCTTACGCAAGCGTGGTCTTCCTCAAAGGTTCTTTCGGTCTAGAATTACCGATCAGCGCTACGGGCTGATTTTTCCAAAGAAATGGACAATGACAGCGGGTAGGGCGGCAATCAGTACGAATTCACCGTCAAAAGGCGATGTGAGAGACGGCAGGCCCAGATCCTCTCTGGAATCGAGATGACCTTGGGCATGAAATGCCAGAAGGCCGACTTTGTGGAAACCCAGAGAACAGGCCTCTCTCGCATTGTCCGCAGAGCTCAAACCTTCACGCTGACAGGACCTTCAATGAGTCCTGGGGCGTGAGTGCGCGGCCCGGTAAAGTCTATCCGCCCGTCCAGCCGCGATACAGGAACAGCAGCCCTAGCACCACGATGAGGATGATGCTCGAGACTCCGGACCAGATCAGGTGCGGACGAAGATGATCCAACTTGGCCCCGATCTCTTTTTGCTCCCGGATCATTGACTCTTCGCCCTTGTGGAGAAAAACCTGATCTTCCTCGCGCAATCCCACGACGCCGCGGTAAATCATGAGCACAACCCAAAAGGTCGTCACCACCGCCCAAACCACTAACAGCCCGATCAGAAACGAGTTGCTCGTTACCATATGGCCTCCTCAATGAATGGATCACTGAGATTTGTCATTGGTTCGTGAGCCTATTTTATTCCTCTTGGGGAGGCAAATGAAAGAGCCGCGTGGAACGTTGACGGGGGGCACAAATGCATTGAGAGCCTTATTTCTTGGGAGGTTGAAAAGGCCGAATTTCCACCCGGCTCGGCAGGCTTCTAGGATTGTGGCTCAGAAGATCCAGCACCGCTTGAGCCACGTCTTCAGGCTGCAGTTGCCAGGCTTTTGAGGCGTCCGGTTGCTCGCCGCTGAATTCGGTGTTGACTGAACCCGGCATAATGTAGCTCACACGAATGTTGTCGTATCGTACTTCTTGCATCAGCGCTTCACTGAAACCGACCAAGCCGAATTTCGAGGCGTTATAAGCCGCGGCTGTGGGGAAGGCGTTTTTGCCGGCCAGACTGGCGATGTTGATGATCCACCCGCCCTGCTTCTTGAGATGAGGAAGGGCTTCGTGACAGCAATAAAAAACTCCGGAGAGATTTGTCTCAATAACCTGGTTCCATTGGTCCACCGATAGCTTCTCCACCCTCTCAAAAATGCCCATGCCGGCATTGTTGATGAGAAGGTCAAGACGTCCGAAAGTCTTCACGACTTCGGCGACAAAGTGGGCGACGCTTTGCGGCTGACGAACATCACACGTAAATCCTCGGGCTCGATCTTCGTTTGCTCCGGCGAGTTCCGAGGCGACTTTCCGGACCTCGTCTTCGTGTCGGGCCGAAATAGCAACCTGAGCCCCCGCGCGCAACAAGGCTTCCGCCACGGCTCGGCCGATGCCCTTCGTTCCTCCCGTGACAATCGCTGACTTGCCGGTCAACGTGATCATGAACAGCACTCCGTTATCACATGATGTCGAGGGTAAAGCCTTGCCACCGGTGAGGGCGGCAATGCCATCCCGCAAACTTTGGTTTGTCGATTTCATATTGGCACGAAACGACACGGCATTTCAATCCGCGACGCAGCCCAATTGTGGAATTTCGCCAAGTCCCATAAAATCGGCACGGATTTCTTGGGAGAAACGGATCCGATGCCTCTTCTTATTCCCTCACCCGCGGGACGGCTGGAAGCCCTTTTGACGGAGCCCAAAGTTTTTCGCGGGGAGTGGGCTTTCGCCTTGTGTCATCCGCATCCCCAGTTTGGCGGCAGCATGCGAACCAAGGCTATTTTCAGATCGGCTCGGGCGCTGCAAGCCCTTGGAATGGCCACGCTGCAGTTCAATTTTCGGGGTGTGGGGGAAAGCAGCGGAGAGTACGACGAGGGTCGCGGCGAAAAAGAGGATGTGCACGCCGCCGTCGATTTTCTACAGCAACGCTTTCCGAAGTGTCGATTGGGATTGTTGGGTTTCTCCTTCGGGTCTTGGGTGGGGTTCCAGGCGGGAGTTTCCGACGACCGGATTGTTCAGCTCGTGGGCTTGGGAATTCCCATTCGGATTTCCGACTTCTCTTTTCTGTCGGAATGCCGGACGCCGAAACTGATTATTCAGGGCTCGCTGGATGAGTTCGGCCCGCCGGACGATCTCCAAAAATGGTTCGAAAGCATGGCGGAACCGAAACAGCTGACTTGGGTGGAGGGTTCAACCCACTTATTCGAGGGAAAGATTCGAGAACTTCAACAGGCGTTGATCGATTACTTCGTGGGGCGCTATGGAATGCCGTTTGTGAATCCGATTTGAGGTTGGAGACTAATCTTCGTTCTTCAATTCCGTGATTTCAATATCCAACCGGTGCTCCGGATCCATGGCTTCAATCTCACGCTTGCGTGCTTCCGCTTCTTCACGCGTCTTGAAGACTTCCGTGCGCGTGGAGATGCCGAGACCACGGCTGATCTTGGGATAAACTTGAAGTTCGAACTTCGGGGTTGGGTTCATGGTTATCGACAGGAAAGCGCTGGTCTCCAACATCGAGGCTAGAACATCTTTTCCAGGATCTGCTCAACCGCATCCGTAGTCTTGGACAAATCTTCAATGGAATGCGCCGAAGAGACAAACATGGCCTCGAACTGTGACGGTGCAATGAAGATTCCGCGGCTCAACAGGTCGTGGAAAAACCTGGCAAAAGCTTTCGTGTCGGATGTCAGAGCCGACTCATAATCCACCACGGGCTTGGCTGTGAAGAAAAGCGTCAACATGGATCCGATGTGGTTGATGGTCACGGGCCAGTGACGCCGCTTCACGGTGGTGGTCAGGGCGTCCACGAAGCGCTCGGTCTTCTCGTTCAAGGCCTTGTAGAAGCCGGTCATTTGTAATTGCTTGAGCATCTCGATGCCGGCCCGCATGGCCAGCGGATTACCGGAGAGCGTTCCGGCTTGGTACACCGGTCCCAGAGGCGCCACCAACGACATGATTTCTCCCGAGCCTCCATAAGCCCCTACCGGCAATCCCCCGCCGATGATCTTTCCCAACGTCGTCAAGTCCGGACGCACCCCCACAAATTCCTGCGCCCCGCCGAAGGCCAGACGAAATCCGGAAATGACTTCATCAAAGATGAGAAGGGTGTCGTGTTGTCGGGTGATCTCGCGCAACTGGGAAAGAAAGGCCCCGCGTGGCAACAAGACTCCCACATTGGCCGGAATCGGCTCCACAATGACGGCTGCAATCTCCTTCCCTTTTTCCTTAAACACCGCGTGGACCCGTTCAATGTTGTTGAAAGGGGCGTGCAGCGTCAGGCCGGCAAACTCCTCCGGAACACCGGGGCTGGCCGAAAGTCCCAACGTGGCCATTCCTGAGCCGGCCTTGGAGAGAAATCCATCGCCATGACCGTGGTAACAGCCTTCAAACTTGAGAATGAATTTTCGTTTGGTGAAAGCGCGAGCCAGGCGCACGGCGCTCATGGTGGCTTCCGTGCCCGAATTGACGAAGCGCACCAAATCGATCGACGGCATGGCTTTCTTCACCAAGTTGGCCAGTTCAACTTCCAGCGGTGTAGGAGCTCCATAACTGGTGCCATGCGTGGTTTGGTCCTGAATCGCCCGAACGATGGCCGGATGGGAGTGACCGAGAATGAGCGGTCCATACGAGCATACATAATCAATATATTCCCGCCCCTCGACGTCGACGATCTTTGAACCGTGACCGTGTTGCACGAAAAACGGTTCACCCCCCACGGACTTGAACGCCCGCACGGGGCTGTCGACACCCCCGGGAATCGACTTCCGCGCTTCGTTAAACCAAAAACTGGAGTTCTGCAGAGCCTTCATTTTTTCGCCAGCCATCGGGCCGCATCCTTTGCAAAGTAGGTCAAAATCAAATCCGCGCCCGCCCGTTTGATGGACGTGAGCAGCTCCAGAACGACCCGGTGTTCGTCCAGCCAGCCGTTGCGAACAGCCGCTTTGACCATGGAGTACTCTCCGCTGACATTGTAAGCGGCCACCGGGACATGGACCGCATTGCGCACTTCCCGGATGATGTCGAGATAAGCAAGGGCGGGTTTCACCATGACCATGTCGGCGCCTTCTTCGATGTCGGCGAATACTTCCTTGAGGGCCTCGTGCCGATTGGCCGGATCCATTTGGTAAGAGCGCCGGTCTCCGAACTTGGGGGCGCTTTCAGCGGCTTCACGGAACGGCCCGTAGAATCCCGAGCAGTATTTCGCGGCGTAAGAAAGAATAGGCACGTTGGAAAACCCGTTATCATCCAGTATTTCCCGAATGCGCTTCACCCGCCCATCCATCATGTCGGAAGGAGCGACGATATCTGCTCCGGCTTGAGCGTGCGAAAGCGCCTCGCGGGCCAGAATTTCCAGGGTCGGATCGTTGGCCACGTCGCCCGCCTCAATCACCCCGCAATGCCCGTGATTGGTGTACTCGCACAGACACACGTCGGTGATGACCGTCAAATTGATTTTGGCCTTTTTGATGGCCCGGATGGCCTGCTGAACAACTCCATTCTCGATGGTGGCGTGGCTTCCCACGTCGTCTTTTTCTTCTGGAATTCCAAATAAAATGATGGCCGGAATTCCCAGGCGGGCGACTTCACGGCATTCCTTCACAATTTCGTCCACCGACATTTGGAAGACCCCGGGCATGGAGCGAATTTCTTTTTTCACACGCTTCCCGGGACAAACAAAGAGTGGATAGATGAAATCATTGGCCGACAGCTCGGTCTCACGAACCATGCTTCGAAGAAGCTCGGTGCGGCGCAGCCGCCGCGGGCGGTGAATCGGAAAGGGCATAAAAACATCCTCCAAATGAAATTATAAATGATCGAAATAGCGCACGATAGCCTCTTTGAGGCCTTCCCAAGTCGAAGTGGCGGCCTCCATCGCAACTTCCAAACCATGCTCGCGCAACGCCTTGGATGTCGTGGGTCCGATGGAAGCGGCGGTGAGCCGGGTTCGAACATCCTCCCCGTGCCCGGCGATATCGACAAAACTTTCGACGGCTGAGGGGGAAGCAAAAGTGACGACATCAAATTCACCCTGTCGCAGCCGATCGACCCAAGCGGCTTCTTGATCCAAAAGTTCCCGGGTCTGATAGACCACAACTTCGCGGACTAGGGCTCCCCGTGCTCGCAGCCCTTCCGGCAATTCCGGGCGAGCTAAATCTCCGCGAGGCAGCAGAAACTTTTGGCCCGCCAGGTCTCCACTCCAAGCGGCCAGGAGTCCCGAAGCATGAAATTTCTCAGGAACTAAATCAACTTGGAATCCCAACGCCTCGAGTTGACGGGCTGTGGCGGCGCCCACGGTCGCGATCTTGTTTTTTGGCGAAATACTGCGCCGACCCACCTCAACGGCGCGACGCACCCATTGGCGGACGGCGTTGGTGCTCGTGAACACGATCCAGTCGAAGGAATCGAGCGCGGCAAGAGCTTGGTCGGCATCCGACCAGGAGACCGGATCGGCGATTGCGATCAGGGGAAATAATTCGACGTGCGCTCCCAAAGCTTCCAGCTGTGCCGCCAGACTCTGAGCCGGCTCACTGCCTGCAGTCAGCATGATCCTGCAACCCGCGAGCGGTCGGGAATGAGATTTTGCAGGAGAGTGGTTAGCGGTCGGCATAATCAAATGCAAAACTATTCCTCGCCCATTCCGGATTAAACGTCGGGACTTCCCTGCCCCGTATCTCGACGGATCTCGGCAAGAATTTGGTCGGCGCCTTGGGCCAGCAGTTTCTCGGCCAGATGAATGCCGAGCGATTTTGCCTCGGAAGACCGACCCTCGATGCGGTCGCGGAGATAGGCACGCCCGTCGAGCGACATCACACAGGCATCCAACCGAAACGTTCCTTTCTCTTCTCGGGCCCAGGCGCCCAGTGGTACCTGGCATCCGCCCTCCAACTTACGCAGCAACGCTCGTTCGGCCTCAACAGCGGCGGCCGTAGGCGGATGGTTCAAGTATGAGAGCAGTGCGACAATTTCACCGTCCCGTGCCCGGCATTCCACACCGACCGCACCCTGCGCCACTGCGGGGAGAGCCACCTCGGTGGAAAGCGTTTCGGTGATGCGGCCTGCCCATCCCAGCCGCACCAAACCGGCGCGGGCCAGAAGAATGGCATCGTACTGTCCCTCGTCGAGTTTTCGCAAACGGGTGTTGAGGTTTCCTCGCAACGTCGAAACTTGCAGGCGGGGAAAAGAATGTTTGATTATGGCTTGACGCCGCAAACTGCTCGTGCCGATGACGGCTTTTCCGGGCAATTCGGAAAGGGGCCGACCGCTGCGGCTGATGACGGCATCCCGAACATCCTCCCGCTCACATACCGCCGCGATGACCAGACCCTCCGGAATCGCCGTGGGCACATCCTTCATGCTGTGGACCGCCACATCCGCCTCGCCCGAGAGGAGGGCATCTTCGATTTCCTTGATGAATACCCCCTTGGAGCTGAGCTGCGCCACGGGGGCGTGAGTATCGCGGTCCC
>JAQUPQ010000052.1 GCA_028716525.1 Terriglobia bacterium
ATGTTCACGTGCGGCTTGGATCGATCAAATTTCTCCTTCGCCATGGCTGTCTCTCCTGAATCGAATCAATGAATGTTTTTTGTTCACCGGATCGAGAAACATTCGCCTCAACGACCGATGTTTGAAACCACAATTCCTTTCGCTGGGGTAGCGCCCGCGCGTTTTTGCGCCGGCGAACTTCCGCTTAACGCTCGCACAAGCCCCCGGCGTGAAGAACCGCCGGGACTACCCAATCTTCCTTCACAACAAAAAACCCAACTCCTTGGAGTTGGGTGGAAACTAAGTCCGCACTTCGCGTCCCGTCACCTTGGCAATAATCTCTTCCGAGACCTGTTTCGGGGCTTCCTCGTAATGGAAGAAATGCATGGAGTAGGTGGCGCGGCCTTGAGTACGGGAACGCAGGTCCGTGGCATATCCGAACATGTCTGAAAGCGGCACCTTCGCCGTAATGACCTGCGAACCGGCGCGTACTTCCATACGCTCGATGTGGCCCCGGCGGGAATTCAAATCGCCGATGACGTCGCCCATGTATTCTTCCGGAACCACCACTTCCACTTTCATGATGGGTTCCAGCAACACCGGGTGGGCGTGCGAAACCGCGTCCTTGAAAGCCATCGAACCGGCAATCTTGAAGGCAATTTCCGAAGAATCGACCTCGTGGTAGCTGCCGTCGTACAAGGTAACCTTGATGTCCTGCATTTCGTAGCCGGCCAGGACACCGGTCTCCATGGCTTCCCGAATACCCTTTTCCACGGGATTAATATATTCTCTAGGGATAGCGCCCCCCACAACCTTGCTCTCAAAGACGAAGCCTTCGCCGGGCATGGCGGGTTCCGCGTATATCTTGACATGCCCGTATTGGCCGTGACCGCCGGTTTGACGGATGAACCGTCCCTCACCCTCTGATTTCCTTCGGATGGTTTCCCGATAGGCGACTTGCGGCTTGCCCACATTGGCCTCAACATTGAACTCGCGCATCATGCGGTCGACGATGATTTCCAAGTGAAGCTCTCCCATCCCTGAAATCAACGTCTGGCCGGTTTCATGATCTGTGCTGACACGAAACGTGGGATCTTCCTGCATCAATTTTTGCAGCGCAAAACCCATTTTTTCCTGATCGGCCTTGGATCGCGGCTCAATGGCCACCTCGATGACGGGGGTCGGAAAATCCATGGCTTCCAGCACGATGGGATGATCTTCGTCGCAGATCGTGTCGCCTGTTAAAACGTTTTTCAAACCCACGGCGGCGGCGATATCGCCGGCATACACCTCGTTGATTTCCTCGCGCTTATTGGCATGCATTTTCAGCAACCGACCAATGCGTTCGCGCCTGTCCTTGGTAGAATTCCATGCGCCCTGCCCCGAAGCCATCGTTCCGGAATAAACCCGGAAAAACGCCAACTGCCCGACAAACGGATCGGTCATGATTTTGAACACCAAGGCCGCGAACGGTTCCTCATCCGAGGCATGCCGTTGAGGGGCCGTTTCGCCATCCTTCTGCACGACTCCTTCAATCGGAGGAATATCGACCGGCGACGGCAAGTAATCGATGACCGCATCGAGCAGCGGCTGGACACCCTTGTTCTTGAACGCGGAGCCGCATAACACCGGCACCAGCTTCAACCCGATAGTTGATTTTCGAATGGACTGTTTCAAATCCACCGGGGTAATGGGTCTGCCGTGAAGATATTTCTCCAACATGACATCATCGCATTCGCACACGGTTTCGATGAGACGTTCACGGTACGCGGCGACCGAGTCGCGATATTCCTCGGGAATTTCGCGCCTTTCGTAGGCCGCACCCAGCGTCTCTTCCTTGTACACGATGGCCTTCTCCTGAATGAGGTCGATGACGCCGCGGAACTTATCTTCCTTACCCAGCGGAATCTGAATCGGCAGAGCCGTGGCATGCACTCGGGTCTTGATCATGTGGACGCAATTTTCAAAATCAGCGCCGGCGCGATCCATCTTGTTGACAAACACCAATCGCGGCACCCGATATTTGTCGGCCTGACGCCACACTGTTTCGGTTTGAGGCTCGACCCCTTCCACAGCACCCAACAGGGCGATGGCCCCGTCCAGAACGCGCAGGCTGCGTTCCACCTCGGCCGTGAAATCGACGTGGCCGGGTGTATCGATAATGTTGATGCGATGTTCCTCGAATTGCTGTTCCGAACCCGCCCAGAAGCATGTTGTGGCGGCCGAGGTGATGGTGATCCCCCGCTCCTGTTCCTGCTCCATCCAGTCCATGGTCGCGGTGCCCTCATGGACTTCACCGATCTTGTAATTCACGCCGGTGTAGTAGAGGATGCGCTCGGTACACGTCGTCTTCCCGGCATCAATGTGCGCCATGATGCCGATATTTCGTGTCCGATCGACTGGGGTAGTTCTTGCCATACTAAAAAATCAATGCCTTTCTCACCAGCGGTAGTGCGCGAAAGCTTTATTGGCCTCCGCCATGCGGTGAACATCTTCCTTCTTTTTGATCGCCCCGCCGCGGCTATTGGAGGCGTCGATCAATTCATTGGCCAACCGTTCTTCCATGGACTTCTCAGCGCGGTCGCGGGCGTACAGGATCAGCCAGCGGATGGACAACGATTGCTGCCGGTTACGATTGACTTCCACGGGCACCTGGTAATTGGCGCCGCCGACACGCCGCGTCTTGACCTCCAAGATCGGCTTGACGTTCTCCATGGCCTTCTTGAAGACCTTCAAGGGGTCGTCGTTGGCCCGTTTCTTCACGAGCTCCATGGCGTCGTAGAAAATGCGCTCAGCCACTGTCTTTTTGCCCTGTCGCATCAGGGAATTGATGAATTTGGCCACCAAAACGCTGTTGAAAATGGCGTCGGCATCGACTTTGCGGCGGACGACTACTCTCCGTCTAGGCATAATTCCTCTCGCTCGTTCACATCAAGTGGGGTCGTACGTTGAATCGAAAGGTTTTGTGAAACAGGATTCCTCGCGGAAAACCTTTTCACAACTGCTTTCGCCGTGACCCGATCAAATTTTCGAATCGATGGGTGATTTCGACTTTAGGCCTTCGGTCTTTTCGCGCCGTACTTGGACCGGCTCTGTCGCCGTTCGGCCACGCCCACAGAATCCAGCGTGCCCCGAACCACGTGATACCGAACCCCGGGCAGGTCCTTGACGCGTCCCCCGCGAATGAGGACGATCGAATGCTCTTGAAGATTGTGCCCAATCCCCGGAATGTAGGTCGTGACTTCGATTCCATTGGTCAACCGCACACGCGCTACTTTCCGTAAGGCGGAATTGGGTTTCTTAGGCGTGGTCGTGTATACTCGCACGCACACTCCACGTTTTTGTGGGCAACTTTCCAACGCCGGGCTACTGGTCTTGTAGCGCGGCCGCTGGCGTCCCATCCTCACTAACTGGCTAAACGTTGGCACCGAATTCCTCGATCAATTCCCAAAGTTTCAAAGCACGCAACACAACACCCTGTTGCGGTCCATCGACAAAACCCAACGAGTTTACAGACAGATACAGGAATTGTCAACAGGCTGAAAAAATTATTTTCGCCGCCATTCCGGGGCACCCCGGGGCTCGGGCGCTCGCCCCGGAACCGGCAGAAGGTGAAAATTGACATAGACAAAAGGTGCCATTTTGATACCATAGCCACTGCACCTCCCGGCAATTTGGGCCCTTAATCATAGACCGACAAATTGAGAGCAATGAGGATATTTGGAAGCTAGGTCTTGCAGTTTTTCCGGGCTAAGTGTTTAAAGCACAAACCATTCATCCCAGCACAAGACGAGTTCCTCATGCTGGAGAAGCTCAACGTCGCACCATGGGTTTCCGAGCGGCTCCAACATGGACGAAATTCAAACTCTATAGATTCAAAAGGTACTTCAATGTCAGGGGTAGCGGACCGCCGCGAGGCCAAGCGGATGGAGGTTCAACTTCCGTCTGTCTTACTCGCCTGTCTCCAAACAAACAGATCCTGGACCCGCCAAGTTACGGTTGAAAATGTCAGCACCAAGGGCGCCTTCTTTCATCTGGAAGAAGCGGTTCCAATCGACACGTCGGTCGAATTGCAGATCGGCCTACCCTCCCCCCTTTCACCGACACCCGATCTCAAGCTCAACCTTCAGGGGGTCGTGGTGAGATCGGACCGTGTTGAGAACGGTCGTCGTCTTTGGGGAATCGGGATTCGGTTTATCGGAAATTGGAACGTCAAACCCGCTCTTGTCGAGCTGTGAGATCCTGCCGTTTCTTGCGGGCCGCTTGATTTTGCCGTTCCATCGGAACTCTCCCCGTGTCTGCGGGACCGGTATATCGCTTTTGCGAACCGGCCAAAACAAATCGCCTCGAATGCGCAGAATCATCCGAAGCGACGCTTAGAGCCTGAAACCGGGAAAACTCTCACACTTCCATAATTTCTTTTTCCTTGCCTTTAGCCAAGCCATCCAATTTCTCAATATGTTGGTTGGTCATCTTCTGAATTTCATCGAGCGCCTTCTTTTCATCGTCTTCCGAAATCTTCTTATCTTTCAAAGCCTTCTTCAGGCGGTCATTTTCGTCGCGACGGATATTACGGACAGCCGTGCGATGATCCTCCAATACCTTGTGAAGATGTTTGACCAGTTCCTTGCGGCGTTCTTCGTTCAGCGGGGGAATGGGAACACGGATGACTTTTCCATCATTGGTGGGATTTAATCCCAAATCGGAAGACCGAATGGCCTTTTCGATGCCTGCCAACTGCGAAATATCCCAAGCTTGAACGGTAATGCTGGTGGGATCAGGAACTGCGAGAGAAGCCACTTGATTCAACGGCATGAGCGTTCCGTAATAATCCACCTTGATATGATCGATCAAACCCACATTGGCCCGACCTGTCCGGACTGACGACAAGTGGTGCTTGAAATCCTCTACCGCCTTTTCCATGCGCGCCTGGCTTTGGCTGACGATTTCCCTGGTCATGATTATTCAACTCCAAAAGATTTACGGACGGACAACGGTTCCGACTCGCTCGCCCAACACAACCCTCTTGATATTCCCGTGCTTCAATAAATTGAACACGAGAATGGGCATCTTATTGTCCATGCACAACGTGATGGCGGTTGTATCCATCACCGTCAAACCTTTTTTTAGAACCTCCATGTAACTGATTTCCCGGAACATTTTAGCGCGGTGATTTTTGAGCGGGTCGCTGTCATAAATGCCTTCCACGCGGGTGGCCTTCAAAATAACTTCCGCTTTGATTTCCATGGCCCGGAGGGCCGCGGCGGTGTCGGTGGAAAAATAGGGATTTCCGGTGCCCGCGGCAAAAATCACCACCCGCTTCTTTTCAAGATGGCGAATCGCGCGCCGGCGAATAAAGGGCTCCGCCACTTCCCGAATTTCAATGGCGGACATCACCCGTGTCATCACGCCGACCTTTTCCAGGGCATCTTGAAGGGCGATGGAATTGATCATGGTGGCCAGCATCCCCATGACATCGCCGGAGACACGGTCCATTCCCCGGGCGCTCGCCGCTACCCCGCGAAAAATATTGCCGCCGCCGATGACAATGCAGACTTGAACACCCAGATGGTGAACTTCTTTGACTTGCTCAGCGATATTCTTGGCCACCAAAGGATCCACGCCATAGCCTTGGCGTCCCATCAAAGCTTCGCCACTGAGCTTCAGTAAAATTCGGTCATACTTAGGTTTTTGCGTTCGCATGGTAGGAGGTATGGAACGTTTAGAGGTTTCCTCGGGGGCACCACCGAACTCCTCAAAAAGAGCAACGGCGGTATCCGGAGCGCGGCCAGTCACTGTCCCCGCGCGTATTTTACTTCAACTGAGCCGCTACTTCTCCAGCAAAATCGCTGCCGCGCTTTTCCAGCCCCTCGCCGGTCTTGAAACGGGCATATCGGCGCACTTCCGCCGAACCACCCCAGGATTGGGATTTTTGGGTAATCCACTGGCCCACCGACATCCCCGGTTCTTTCACGAAAGGCTGCTCCAACAAGCAAACCTCACCATAAAACTTGGAAAGCTGACCCTCCACAATCTTCTCCACCACGGGGGCAGGCTTTCCGGGCGGAACCTTGGCCCGGGCGATGTCCTTCTCCTTTTCCAAAACCTCTGCAGGAACATCCTGGCGGCCCAGATAACGGGGATCTGAAGCCGCAATGTGCATGGCAATGTCGTGCACCAGTTCCTGAACCTCAGAGTCGGCCTGCGGCGACTTTCCAACGGAACCCATCTCAACCAACACGCCGATTTTTCCGCCGGCGTGAATGTATTTTCCGAGAGTCCCCGAATCTCCGGCTTCAAAACGCTCAAATCTTCGCACGGCAATGTTCTCGCCGATTTGCGCGATACGCTCGGTGAGCATTTCACCAACGGTCTTGGAACCTTCCACCGCTCCCGGTTGGATGATCAACGTGGGAATTGAAGGGTCCAGATTCAACGCCGGAGCCGCGGAGAATTTTTGTTGAAGTAATTCCTCAACCTCCTTGCAGGGATGGCTCAACAGGTGAATGGCTACCTGGCTCACAAAATTTTTGAAGTCATCGGTTCGCGCCACAAAATCAGTTTCGCAATTCACTTCGACGACGACTCCAATCTGTTTACCCGATGCACCGGCGATTCGGGCTTCCACCAAACCCTCGGACGTAATTCTTCCAGCCTTCTTGGCGGCTGAGGCCAAACCGCGCTTGCGCAAAATGGTGATGGCCTCTTCCATATTTCCGGCGGCCTCTGTCAGCGCCTTCTTGCACTCCATCATCCCGGCGCCGGTCTGCTCCCGGAGTTCTTTTACTTCCTGTGCGGAAATTCCCATAATGATTCAGTCTCCAAAAAATCTCAATAAGATGGCGATACTGATTCCCTGCTCGTCGCAGCCTGCTTTCAGTTGTCCGCAGCGAGTCTTCAATGCCCGTCCGAAAGCCGGTCCCTCATGCCGTTGCCGCACAAAAATAAACCTAAAAACTGCTTATCCAATGCGGCAAGCCAGTTTTTAGGTTGTTGTCTCTTACAACAGCGGTCATTCGTATCCCAACAGGAGTCCCAAGCCTGGCCGGAAGGTCAATTCCAGTAGCGGCTCACTTCGTATGGGCCATAGGGCGAGGACGTCGGGGACGACGTTTCTGCCCGGGTGCTTCGTTTGAATGCGCCGGTGCTTCGGCCGGCGTTTCTGCCGCAGCCGCCTCGGCCGGAGCCGCCGCTTCGCTGGTGACCTCGGCAGCCGGAGCCGTTTCGCCCTGCTCCTGGGCCAGCTTTTCGGTCTCCGCCTGCTGGGCTAATCGCAACTGCTGTCCCTCCAGGATGGCCTCCGCCACTTTTTGGGCGAACAATCGAATAGCACGAAGAGCGTCATCATTGCCGGGAATCACGTTATCAATCAGCTCAGGATCGCAGTTGGTGTCCACAATCGCAAAAATCGGGATGCCGAGCTTTCGTGCCTCCAAAATCGCAATCTCTTCCATCCCTGAATCAATGACAAAAATGGCATCCGGAAGTCGGGGCATATTCTTGATGCCGGAGAGATTTTTATCCAGGGCGATACGCTCCCGTTCCAAGCGCGCGACCTCTTTTTTGGACCGGAGCTCGTAACTCCCGTCCATCTTCATGGCTTCCAGTTCCTTCAGGCGTTTGATGGACCGCTGGATGGTTTGATAGTTCGTCATCAATCCGCCCAACCACCGCTGATTCACAAAATACATGCCACAGCGCTGCGCTTCTTCAGCAATGGCTTCCTGAGCCTGGCGTTTGGTGCCAACAAACAAGAAAATCTTTCCCTGGGAGCTCAAATCCGTAATAAGCTGCAGCGCCTCTTTGAACATCTTCAGGGTCTTCTGCAAATCGATGATGTAAATTCCGTTGCGCTCGCCGAAGATGTACTCCTTCATTTTCGGATTCCACCGGCGGGTCTGATGTCCAAAGTGAACACCGGCTTCGAGTAATTCTTTCATTGTGACTTGAATCAAGACATCCTCCACGATGTGCTGGAAAACCGCGGACGATTGATCTCGTCCATCGTCGGGAGATTTGATGCTGCCACAGGCCTTTTCCAGCTCCCAAACCTGAGGCGTCCATCGCTCCAAAAGCTCTCAATTCCAAACTTACCGCTTTGAGAATTGGAAGCGCTTTCGTGCGCCCTTCTGACCGTATTTCTTTCGTTCCTTGATGCGGGCATCGCGTGTCAAAAAACCGCCCTGTCGCAATTTCTTGCGCAACTCCGCGTTGAACTCCACCAAGGCGCGAGAGATGCCCAACTTCACGGCATTGGCCTGTCCCGCCATACCCCCGCCTCGGACATTGACCAGGACGTCAAACTTACCTGCCGTCTCCGTGGCCTGAAGCGGTTGGTGAATAATCATGCGGAGGGACTCATCCTTGAAGTAGTCTTCGAACTTCAAATTATTCACACGCATGGCGCCGCTTCCCGGGCGCAGAAAAACACGGGCCACGGCGCTTTTACGCCGCCCCGTTCCGTAATATTGAACAATGGGCTCAGTTGTCGACAAATTCAAGACTCCTTGGCTGTGGATTGATTTCTGCGATCACGCTTTCAGGGTGTACGGCTCCGGTTTTTGAGGAGCATGGGGATGTGTCTCACTGGCATACACCTTCAATTTCTTCGCCATCGCACGCCCCAACTTGGACTTCGGGAGCATTCCCACGATGGCGTCTTCCACAACCCGCGTGGGATGCTTCTGCATCTGATCGCGCATGGAAATGGACTTCATGCCGCCGGGATAGCCCGAGTAGCGATGATAAAACTTCTGATCCATCTTCTTTCCCGTCACGCGGACCTTGTCGGCGTTAATCACCACCACAAAGTCTCCCCCATCCAGATAGGGGACATAATTGGGTTTCGTTTTGCCAATCAAAAGGCTTGCGGCCTCCGTGGCCAACCGACCCAACACCGCCCCTTTAGCATCCAATAAGTACCATTTCTGCTTGATTTCTTTGGCCTTAACCGAACGAGTTGACATCTTACACTCCGAATAATTCGCTAACGACAAAGTAGCAAAATTATACGACATACTACGCTTTGTCAAGCGGTATATGCCCTAATCCGAACCGAGTATGCGTCTGGGGCTCTTAAAAAGTGGTGGTCGCACCACTCAAGCCGACGGAGGAGAGGCTGCGATGGCCAGACGACTTTCGCGCGAAGCCAGAAATTTCTTGTGAGTGGAATTGATGTAGTAGTCCTGCAGCATGTTGAGCAAGGTCACCTCCGGCATCAATCCGAAGAAGCGTTTTCGTACCCGGAAGCGAATCAAGGATCCGTAAAGGTAATAGACCAGCATGAGAATTGAACGGAACCGTTTTTGTCCAAATCGCTCAAATAACTTGACGTCAAAATAACGCGACGCCACGCTGAGTTTCGTGAGAAGCCTCAATTCTCGCGCATTGAGGAAGAAATTATTGTTCTTCTGCCACTGATATTCCGCCCACCCCTCCAAGGTTTCAGGAAACTTCATTCCATACTCATCTTTACAGCGCTCGTAAAGCTCGGTTCCCGGATAAGGTGTATAAATCCCCAGAGGCGTCAGGCTGCACAAGGGATTTTCATTCTGCATTTGCAGCATCAGGTCCACCGTCTGGAAGAAGTCCTCCGCCGTTTCGGTGGGAAATCCCGCCAGCCAACTCAACTTGGAGGTAATGCCGGCCTTGGCCATCTTGCGGTTGGCCCGGATAATCTGTTCACAATTGAAGTCCTTCTTGATCAGCTTCAAAATGCGGTCGGATCCGGACTCCACTCCAATGAGAAGTTCCGTAAATCCCGCGCGAGCCATGCGGGCCAAAAACTCATCGCTCTCCCGCGCCAGAAAATCGATTCGACAACTGACCTCGAACTGCACTCCCAGCGGCTTTTCCTCCAGCATCCCGATCAGTTCTTCGACCCGCCGCCGATTCCCAAAAAAGTAATCATCGTAAAAGAAGATCGATTTCACTCCATAGGTTTCGCTGAGGTATTTCACTTCGTTGTAGACCCGTTCAGCCGACCACCAACGATACCCACGCAGCTGAGGCATGGTGAGATAGCAATAGTCGCACCGGAAGGGGCAGCCTCGACTGGTCACCATCTGCAATTGATTCAGCCGGGAGATATGCCCGAGCGTAAAATAATCTTCGAGATCCAGCAGGGAGTAATCGAGTCGCGGAAGATTGTCCAGGTCCATTTGGGGGCGTTCCGGATTGATGACCGCCTGATCCCCTTCTTTGAAGGCAATCCCGCGAACCGAGTGAAGATCTCCGTGTGAAACCAAAGCATCCGCCAATTCCACAGCGGTCTCCTCACCTTCGTTGATGACCACATAATCGACTAAGGGATGGCGGATGGTGGCTTCAGGATGGATGGTGGGATGAACACCGCCCCACACGATGGGTATATCCGAATTCAATTGCCGAATCCGGTGCGCAATGTGCAGTCCGTAATTAATCTGGTATCCCGTCATGGAGGAAATCCCCACATAGACGGGACCCGCCGCAATCTCCTTGGCCAAAAGGCTGTCAAAAGTCTTCTGGACGCGTTGATCCAAAATCGTGACGCCATATCCGGCATTCTTGAGCGCCGTGCCGATGTACACCAGCGCCAGCGGCAAACCGACGTTGATTCCAAGAACGTCTTGACCGGCGTTCGGATAAATCAGCAAAATGCGACGTTGATTGTTGTTTTGGATCATCAAAATCCGTATTTAAACATGATAACGGGAAAAGAAAAAACTATCCCTCACCGCTCTTTGGAGCTTCCCGCAAAATACCCTGGACATAGTCCCCGACCAGATCAACACAGGATGACCATTTTTTCGGAAAAAGTCTATTTCCAGGGACGTGGAAAGTCAACGGGTTTCTAACCCGAAGTCCGTGTCAGCCTCAAATTTCAAGGCGCCAGACCCCTTCAATTTGACGGTCAGAGAAGCTGCTTCCTATTGACGAAGATACAATATAGTGACAGAAAGCGACTCTTTTCGACGCGCCATCGCTTGGGTAGCCGCGGTGCGGTTCTGCACCGCGGGACTCGAGGTGTCACTATATTCTGTCATCCTCTGTAATTCACCGGGAAGCAACGCAGACATATCCCAAGGTGAATTCCTTGCGTCGATCCAAACCATCGAGGAAATAGAGGGCCACGGGAAACAGGAATCCAAAAAAAGGGGCCAATAGCGCAAACAGCACCCATTTCAATCCCCCTTGAAAAAACGCCAGCAAATTGACACATCGCCGCGCCAGGAGCCAGAAGAAACCACCCACCGGCTCAATGGTTTCAATGCGGAACCCACTTTGTTCCAACAAATGTTCCACACCAAAGCGCGTAAAGCGGAAGAAATCATTTGGAATTTGATGTTCCTCCCACTGGCTGGGAACCACCAGAAAAAGTTTGCCGCCGGGACGGAGAACCCTGCCGGTTTCACAGAGAACCTTCAGGGGATTGCGGGTATGTTCCAACACCACAACGCTGATCGCCGCATCAAAAACGGTCGGCGCAAACGGCAGCTGTTCGAGATCGCCGAGCGTATTCAACCGCGAATAGTCCCAGGACCCATCGCCAACCGCACTGTCCAGGGAAATGTATCGATGTCGCACAAAAAGTGACGCGTATCGGCACTCCCCGGCCCCCGCATCCAAAACACATGAAGGCGTGGGCAAGGCGTTCGAAAATGCCTGCAACCGTTCTGACACGAAGGCCTCGAAAGGATCCAGCCAGCGCAGAAGAAAATCCGGCAATACGCGCTCGGCGGTGCGTCGAATTTGCCGATTCAACATTGGAACGTGCTCCGGGGCTGAGGCACTGGAGATTCCATCAAAGGGATTGAGCCTCAATCATGATGGTTGCGCCGTGTCCAGCCAGCGAATCGCACAACGCTAAAGGAACAGCAGGAAGCAACAGAGAAAAATATGCAAAATCAAGAAACATTTCCGACAATCCTGAAGATTTGGCCCGGGCCGTCTCGCTTCGTTCCCGAACAGAGCGGCCCTTGGGATCCAACACCGGAAATAGGCTGGAGAGGAGAGCGGCCGCGTCATCGCGCAATGAAAATCGTTTTTGACGAAGCACCTGAAACCCGCTTCGGCCCAACAAATCCTTCAACGCCGTTTCTGGAAAATTGACAAGATGTCGAGGAACATCCAACCCGTGCCATCGCCTCCCCAAACAGCGGAATTGCCAACTTCGCAAGTTAGGCACCTGCACGATCAGGACCCCTCCGGTTCGCAGTCGCTTCCGCACCGACCCCAAAAAGGCTCTGGGATTCGCCACATGCTCGAGCACATGAAACAAGGTGATGATCGAAAAGGTCCGATCCTTCCAGGGAAAATGCTCCAGGTCCCCGACCTCACATTCGAGACGGTAAACCTCGCGTGCATAAGTCACCGCCTCCTCGGATATGTCCAAGCCACAAACCGGAATTCCGCGACGGCTCAATTCGTGAAGCAAGGTTCCGCTGGAACATCCGATGTCCAACAAATCAATCGGGCGGCTTTCGCCCTGAAGGCGCCGCACCGTTCGCAGAATAAATTGTATATGATCTTGCAACACGAACCTTCGATAAATATCCTCCAACCGCTTTCGGGCGCGAACCCCGCGCCGGTTGAGAGGATCGTCATCGGCCCAGCAATATCCCGAAGGATAAAAACTTGAAAGGTCTTGGTTCGAGGGAGTCGGAAAGATAAAAACAACATCACACGAGCGGCAACGATAAAGTTGAAAGGTTCTGGAGGTCGTTCCCAGAAAGCGGTCCGTCGCTCGAAAAGACGGAATCGCATCAGGGCTCTCGCACGCAGGACAGACCAACTCTTGCTTCACTCCGCACACCTCTTGATCTGATGGATTAAGACCACTGCGTTACCGGAGGTGGGAATTATTGCCTTGGGCGCGGGTTTTCAGCCTTCCAGTTTCGCTTTCACCACCGGCTGTTCGACGGGACGGTTTTCGAAAATGGGTATCTTGAACAAAAGGGCCAGACGTTCAAGAACCGGAATCCACTGCCGGACGGCAAAGCTGTTCACAATGAAGCTTCCCAACAGGATGGGCAGCCGGGGCTTGGGGGCGTGACAGTTCACACAATCCTGATAGCCCTCGATCTTTCCGTCAAGATGGGCGCGACGGAGTCGCTGCATTTTCTCATTATTCCAAATAGACTGAACCGGCTGCTCATTGGCGTTGCCGAGCGGCTCCCCCCGCCACATGTAGCAGCAGGGAAACACGTTTCCGTCGTGGTGGACATAGACCGGGCCCTGCCACAGATAATGGCAGGGATTGCGCCGCCCCCCCGACTTGGGCGGGCGCGGAATGGCCACACCGTCGAATTGCATCTCGTCTTCCTTGATGCGAACTTGATCGACACCCGGGACATTCCACATCTTTCGAAAGGCGTCCACCTCCTGGGCATTGTCCTTGAGGCGGACCATCTGTACGATCGTAAAAATGGGCGACTGCGCTTCCTGTTTCATTCGCAGAAATTCCATGATCCGGTCGCGCGTCTCCTCGAACTTGGCCCCCTTCCGATATTTCTCGTAACTCGCTTTGGTGGCGCCGTCGAATGCAAAGATGATGTAATCCAGCCCCGACTCCAAAAGCTTGCGATTTCGCTCCGGATCGTTCATGGTGCCATTGGTGGATATCCCAATCCGGATGTTCCGCTCACGGCAAAACCGGATGATTTCGAAGATGCGTTTGTTCAACATGGGCTCGCCGGCGCCATAAGGCACGGCAAATTCCAAATGCGCACGAGCCTCTTCAATCACCTTGTGGAACAGCGGCATGGGAATATCGACCGGCTCAAAGTGCACCAATTCCCGCGGACACATGGGACAAAACAAATTACACTTGCCGGTGGCTTCCAACAGGATGTATTTGGGGCCCCCGCGCACGGTGGTATGGCGTGCCACGTAGCTCCACAGGATGGCCATCCGGTTCTTGAAATGTGACAGGCTTTGGTTCATTTTGCTTTTCAATTAATCCGCGAGGTTTTGGCCCCGCCGTAGGCCAGAAAATTCCGCTCGATGGCCCGCAGATACTTCATGGAAGAATTCACATTGACCAGTTTGGGAATCATGCGCAAAAAGCGCAGCTTCGACAGAAAAAACTTGCGGTAGGCGCGGCGCTGCAACTTGCGGAGGAGCTTGTAGTCAAACTGCTCGGTTTTTATGAGCTGAAATTCATCTCCCCCACGGCTGACGAGATCCGGATCATACAATCCCAGATCGGCGACCTGCTTGTTCAGTTCTGTGCCCGGATACGGCGTCGCGATGCTGAACAGCGCTTCGTCGAGATCCAGCCGACTGGCATAATCAATCGTACCCTGAATTTCATCCAAGGTTTCAGTCGGAAATCCTATCATGAAGAATCCCAGGGTTCGGATCTTGTATTTTCGCATCCACGACAGAGCCTCGGCGGAGCGATCGAGTTTCAGATTTTTCTTGATCATCTTCTGGATACGTGGGCTGGCGGACTCAATGGCGATGCACACGTAATGGGTCCCGCCTTCCGCCATCTTGCGAACCAATTCTTCGTCAAAGCGTTCCAGGCGCAGACCGTTCCCAAATTGAAAATAAACATCCGGAAGCCGCTCTTTCACCAGGTCGAAAATTTCCTTGGCCCGCTCAATATCCAAGTTAAAAATGTCGTCTTCGACCATGTATTCGCGCACACCCCATCGGTCATACAGCAGTTTCAATTCGCCGAATACATTTTCGGGGCTTCGTGCGCGGAAAGATTTTCCAAACAAATCATGGCAATAGGTGCATCGCCAGGGGCAGCCCCGGCTGGTGAACACCTGCATGCAGCGCTTGCTTTTGGTGGCCGCGCGGGCCGAGCTGGCTCGAAAATACCTTTCGACCTCGAGCAAGTGGTAGGCCGGATACGGCAGGGTATCCAAGTCCTGAATGAGCTCTTGAGGCGGTGTCTCTACCACCCTTTCCCCGGATTTGAAAACCAACCCCTTGACGTTTTCGAGCGACCCAGCGAGCGATAGCGCGGTAACCAATTCGGAAAATACATTTTCTCCCTCGCCCTTCACCACATAATCGCAGAAATCCTCGGAGACCATCTCCGCGGCCTTGATGGAGGGATGCTGGCCCCCAAAAACGATGGGGATTTGCGGGTCGAACTGCTTGACCCTGCGGGCCACGCGGACCGCCGCTTCATACTCCACCGTCATGGCCGTCAGGCCGACCAGATCGAACTTCTTCTCCTGGAGTTTCGCAGTCAGGCGTCGATCGGCCTCGTCCTGTTTCTTGTCCAGGGCGAGATCCAGAATCTCGACCTCGTGGTTCAAGCGCTCTGCCACGGCCGCGATCATGGTCAAGCCGATCGGAATTCCGATCACCATGTCCATGAAATCAGGCTTCGCCCGGAGCAGTAAGATCCTCATGTTGTTCCTTTTAGCCCCATCCCGCCGGACTGCAGCGCTAGTTTTCTGCGGAGGAAAATTATCGCAAAAACCACTTTAACGTAACTGTTGAATCGATTGCAAGTGAATAGCAGTGAATGGTCAAATTCAAATCCGAATGGCAGGAAAGAACGGGGTGTATAAGGTGTTGAAGACCCAGGGGGCTCTTAGAACACTGGAATTCTCGTTCAAATCAACGATCGGACATCTCTTCAGGAATTCCACCATGAGGTTGCCGGCGGGATAGTCCCCGCTCGCGGCCCAGAGTTAAGAATTGACGGATGTGATAGCTCCAGGACAGGCCCTTCAAAACCTCCCAGTCGGTTCTCACCCGAAGTTTCTCGATCTTGGCGCGTCTTTTTTGCAATTCCGCTTTTCTTCCCCACACCCATCGACACGATCTCCACTTGGCGCGCAGAAAAGAAATGCCTTGCGACGCGCAATAGGTCCACATGAGGAATTCCGTCAGAAGAAGGAGGGGCGAAAACAGGATGCGGGTTCCCAGGCGCATGTGGGTACTCAACAAGGCCCAACGATTTCTCTCCAACAAATACAGCTTGGCCGGATGCATCGAAAGGAAATAATCGTGACACACAATCGAGGCCGGCGCGCAATACAGTTCAAGTCCGCGCAAATGCAAGAGCCACGACAAATTGACATCCTCATGATAGAGAAACCCCGATTCATCCAACCCGCCTATCTCCTCCCACAGGGATCGCGAAATGGCGAAAGCGGCCCCTTGAATTCCAGAAACGCGGAATGGCTCAGAACCGGCTCTCTGGACCGGTAGACCCAATCCGCGATTGAATCCCAGTCCGGAGACATGAATGTCCTGGCCCATCGCGTTTATTCGGCTGCGGTCCGTTAACGCCACCAAAGGACAGACTGCGCCGACGTCTTTGCGTGATTCAAGAACTTGAATCAACGGTTCCAACCATTGCGGCGTAACCGTCACATCCATATTCAAAACAACAGCGTACGAACCGCGCGCAGTCCTCATCGCTAAATTTACAGCTCCGGCATAACCGAGATTACGAGAACTCAGGATGGGGACAACAGCGCTATTTTGAGAAGCCAGCGCGGTTAATATAGCTGCACTTTCATCCAGTGAACCGTTCTCAACGACCAGGATTTCAAAGCGGGGGTAGGAGGCATTCTGCAGGGAGCCCAGGCAGTCGGGTAAATACTTCGCGCCGTTGTAATTCACCACGATCACGGAGATCAAGGGCCAAGACCCGGGGGGCGCAATCTTTAGCGAGGCATTCTCATGACGAATCATGTTGACTGGGGGTTGATCACGGCCGGGGCACACACGGAATGAGATTAGGCTTCTTTGCGACGAGAGCGATCAACCTCAGAACTGTAAGATTCGCCGGGCTTCTTCTTGCCATCATAAAGCTCATCCATGTAAGTTCGTACCTGGTAATCCAACTCAAAAAATCTTCGGCTGATGGTGTGCAAAATAACACCGACGACGGCCAGGAGAACACCAATGAGCACCAGCGCAACCGCCAGCACCGCCAAGGGCAGACGAAAGACCAGTCCTGTTTGCAAATAATTCTGAATGACGAATCCGCCCGGAATCATCCCCAGCGCCACAAACACCAAACCCCAACCCCCGAAGAAGGTCAGCGGCCGATAATCTCGGAACAACGTCAGCATCGTCCTCATGATGAGGAACCCGTCTTGCACGATGCGGATCTTGGAATGACTCCCGTCCACGCGGCGTCCCAGATTGACCGGAACTTCTCGGATGGCAAATCCACGCTCCAGGGCCTTGATGGTCATTTCCACTTCGGTTTCAAATCCCCCGCCAAACAGCGGCAAACCGCGCACCAAACGTTTGCTGAAGACGCGGTATCCGGAGAGCAGATCCGTCAGGCTGACACCGAATATTCTGTTCAAGAAAAATTTAAAAAGGCGATTTCCAAAGCGGTTCAACAAACGGAAATGGCTACGAGCTGTGCGATGCAATCGGGATCCGATCACCATGTCGGCATCTCCCCGACGCACCGGCTCCACCATCTCTTCCACCACCTCGGCCGGATACGTTCCGTCCCCGTCCACGATCACATAGATATCCGCATCCACCTTCCGGAACATGGACTGAACCACAAAACCTTTCCCTTGGCGTGTTTCATGAAAGACCAATGCCCCGGCCTTCCGGGCTTCTTCAGAAGTTCCATCCGAAGAGTTGTTATCAAAAACGTATATGGAGGCGTCAGGCATTTGGGCATGGAACTGTCGAACCACATCGCCAATCGTCAAGGCTTCATTGAAACAAGGAATCACCACGGCAACCTTGGGTTTTTCGACGGGTAGAGGCTCCCGCTCGGTACGCCACTCATTCAACTTGATCTCGACAGCCATATCCGCCTTTCAATATCTACTCTACAATGAAGGCAATCTGTTCTGCAATGTTCCAAGAATCCTACATCGACTTAGACGGAAAGAACAGTACTTTGCTACTCGGCTGCGGTATCTTGAGGTGGCCCACTGATCCAAACCCAAAACTTCTTAAGCCGTGCGCCGGCGCTGGCGCTTCACAATCCTAATGGCCCGAATTCGGACCCGCGAGTTGGAGGTTCCACAACCCGATCATGGGACACGCCGAAGATCCTTCCGACGTACGATCCACTTGAAGATCAATGCTCCCCGGCGTCTTTAATGATCCATCAAAGGAACAGCGAATCGTACCCAACCGTGGGCGGTCACCAGATTGGATTCGTGAAAAGTCCACCTGTTGCTGGGCACAGGAATTAAAAGGCGTCTCACCGGATCGTCGGACCCGAACTGAAAGCACCGATTGGCAAGACCCGGGAGCCCATATGGAATCATCCAGACCCCACTCCAACTCGAAGCCTTGGGAATGATCCTGCAGCCCCGTAAATGTGAGTTGTGCGTTTGGAGGCATCTGGATGACCGGGCGTCTTCTTCTTTGAACCACAAAATAGGTTTCTGTGATGGGGTTATCGGGATCGGCGACCTTTAAAGCCCGCTCAAATCCAGCAGCCAACGAGTTGAACCGCGTCACTTCAATCTCGTCGAACGGGACCGTGGAAAAAGCAAAAGGGAGCAGCCCGACGTTGGTGCCGTGTAGCCCGGCATGCGCAACGGGGTTCCAAGTCCTCAATGGAAAATTCGAGGTCAGAATTTTCCATTCAATGGCAGAAGAAAGCTCCAATTCGGGTGCAATGTCATATCGAAGGAAGCTTACGGGGCGCACCAAAAGGTCGCCTTCTCGAGGAGAACCGAAATGTTCCAGCCCCCATGTGGTTCCCGGCATCACGCCGGCAATCAACGGACCATTGGGATTGACAAGCGTTCGGGCGCCTTCCTGGTTCATGTAATAACGTAACCCGGCTTCCGTCCCCACCCAAACTTCGGCCTTGGTTTGACCGTACTTCTTGAAGAATTGCCCGGCAAAATTGCGATAAGAGCCAACGAATTGATAGTCGGCATAGGCAATTGCAAGCGCCAATATCCATGTGAGGACGATACTCATTGAAAGGAAATTCTTAAGAAATCGTCCCCCGAGGTTATCAGATTTCTCACTCCACAGAACGAGACCAATCACCAGAGGAGGCACTGATGAAAGGACATACCGGGCGGCCGAAAACTCGCCCAAAAGCACGGTGTAGGCGATAACACCAAAACACCACAATCCCAAAAAGACTCGATCCGGCAGCGTTCTTCCAAGGTATTCCGGATCTTTCGCCGGACGAAGGACCATCTCCGCCATTATCCACATCATCGCGACCCCGGCTAATGCGAACACATAAAACTGAGCAAGCTCTGCACCGGTATAACCGGTCGGTACAAGGAATACGCTGAGGCCAGCCAATACCAAGACACTCAGCCAGCTTTTCCAGCCGGTTCCTTTCAGGAAGGCCCACAGAATTGCCAGGCAAAAAACTGTGGTTCCGCCGAGGGTCGTCAGCATTCCCGCAGCCTTCTGTTCGAAGTAATCCCGCTGATAGAGCTTTACCGTGGTGTAGTAATTCCAGCTTCTCGAGGGGCCAAAATACCCGTAGTGGATATACTCGGCATACCAGTAGGCAGCGACGAAAAGAAAAGGCAGAAGCAAGCTGACCCACACGGCGGGCCGCCGAATGCCCTTCCAGCCGGCATAAATTCCCAGAAGGACGCACATGACTACAGCCTGAAAGCTGATCCAGGTTGCAGCCACCAGGCAAATTCCGGCCACAAACAACTTCGACGTCTTGCCTTCATCAAGACCCGAAAGAAAAAAGACTGCTCCCCAGAGCCACAATGCTGTCATGGGCAAATCCGGCATTAGGGTCGGCGAGAAAACCAAGACGGCGGGTGTTACCATCATCAACAAGGCCGCTTGAAAGGCGTAACCCGTGAATCGGCGCGCCAGAAAGTATGCGCCTACAGCAAAGGCGACTACAAACACTTCCATGCCCAATCGCAGGCACCATTCCTGCTGAGAATGGGCCACTTTCATAACCAGGGCGATAAAATACGACAGGCCGTCCGGATGGGAATGCCCGCCGAAATTCATGACGGGAATGCCGAACCACTGACCCGCAAAATCTTGCGGAAACCAAAACTGACGACTCACGTGCCGGGCAATGGCGATATAAGTGTTTTCATCCAGGTGGACAGCGCGGTTGATAAAGGCCAGGGGGCCCAACAGGGAGAGGGCCACCAGGGCGACCACGTCGCGACGTGTGCACGCTGGAGTCGACGAACCTATCATTTTCCCTTCCCTCTTGGCTGCAATCGCCTGACCTTCTTAGCAGCGAGAAATGATACCACTGCTTCTAACCCCTTGCGGCGATCAGATATCCAAACCAGTACGGCCATTCCCAACAATTCACCATGACACCACCCTATCACTTTGGTGGATGGACCTTGAGGTCTTGAATCTCTTTCCGCATGCTTTCTCTGTTCGCCGCAGTGGGATGAAGTGTCATGTAAATCTCAAACTGCTCCACGGCAGCGTCGATGTTCCCCAAGGATTCGTAATACTGCCCCAGCTGCAGTCGTGCCGCCCGCTCCTCATCTTCCTTTTTGACGGGTTGTTCGAAATAACGCAACAGATCTTGCACGGCCTGCAGTCGGTCTCCCTTCTCCCATTCAACGCTGGATAGCTCCAAACAAGGGCGGACATAATTCGGAATCAATTCCGCCGATTTTCGGTAGCAGTAGACTGCCCTGTCCAGATCCTTCTTTTCGACAGCCCGCTCCCCCTGTCTCTCCATCGAAATTCCGTAGAAGGGATAGGAGTAGAAAACCTCCCGCCTCTTCGGAGTGAGCAAGTCCCACCACCACAAGTGCGCCGATTGCAACTGTGAACTCGTGTAAGCATCATGCAGTAAGGAGAAATCGATCTCAATGGGTGGAAATTTGACGGTCGGAGGGGGAACTCCAGAACCCGGCTTGAGAAATTGCAGCGAAAATGGACGTCCGAAGCAGCGGGCTCCCAACAACCAAACCTGCCCCCGGAGGGGACTCAACGCGGGAACGTAGTTGGACGCAATGTCGGGACGAAACAACTTTTGGCCGTCTCGTTCAATGTATTCATGCTTGGGCCGTCCCTCCACATCCAGCGCAAAGAATATCGGATTGAGGAATATCAAATTGAGGTAGACAAGAAAATAAAGCATCACCGCAAGGAGGTTTACAACCAGTCCTGCAGACGAACACAAGAAAAACAAGCCTGTTCCCCACCGTGATTCTTCCCAAACGGCCGCAATCAGTATCACGAGGAACGGAATAATAGGCACAATCAAACGCGGCCCCCAGGAGGCTCCTCCTTCCCACGACCACCACTTGGCATTCAGTACCGCATAAGGAATTATGACGGCCGCAAACAATATCAATTCACGCCAATGGGATGGCCACATTTTCCACAATGCCCAAGGCAATAAAATCGTCAGGGGGGCATAGAAGATCAAGCCCTTGGTTGGGCTGAGCAGTTGCCCATAGAGCCCCGTCAGGAGCGGGGTGGAAAATTCGAATGTTCCCGTCTCATATCCGACCCGAACCAGCGAACCAAATCGGTACCAGTTCAATGCCATCATCACAAACGCGCAAACACCCAAGGAAATGAAGTACCCGCTGAGAGCTCTGACTCTACCTTGAATACGCCCTTGCATTCGCAGCCAGACATAAAGGGTATAGCCTGGGATCAGACAAATGAGGACGGCTTTAGTGAAAACTGCGTACCCAAGCGCCAGACCCGCAAAAGTTAACCATCTTGTGTTTCCGGATTGGCCACGCGTGCCCCTCAAAACAAACCACAATGCCCCAACAACGCACAGAGATTGCAACGGCTCACTGAAATCTAAACTCGTATACGGCCAGGCGGGCGTGCACAATGCGAACCCGATCATCGCCAACGCGCAGGTCCTGAATCCCGCGCCCATCTCCTGAACACATCCCGCCACACCCAAGGCGGCCAGCGCCGTGATCAACAGATTCATCAAGGGGAACAAAATATTGCTTCGCCCCTCGCCAAACATCTTTTCCACGACCGGAGCAATCACCAACGTGACAGCCTCGACTACGGACGTCCCCAAGCCATAGCGGCTGTAATATTCCTTTCGCATCGCATTGTACGGATCCGACTTCTCAAATCTCGCAATCCCCAACTCCCCGAACTCCCGAAGACTAACGGCAGTATCGAACATCATCTGGCCGTCCCCGATACGGTAGAAACGCGTGTCGGTGAGAGTCAGAAAGTAAACCAAACAGATGCCCAGGAAAAGCCAACCAAATCGGCGGGTCCCACCCTTGGAGGGAAGATTCATGTCAGCAGAAACCACGGGAGCAGCGGCGCGAGTGCGGCCCTTGTATGAACGGTTCATTTTCGAGCTCAGCGCTTGATTTGATCCTCTGCTTGTTTCCATTTTGAATTTGGCGTGCACTTCGCAGGTCCGTCGCAGGACAACATGCAACGGCCATGAAGGAGGGTCCGAAATTGATCTTCAAGAAATCTTGAAAATGTACATGGAGTATCCCAGATGTCCAATCACAGGATATCGTGAGAGCCAGTCAATTCCCCGACTCTGTAATCGTGTAAGCACGTGCGCACTGATAACATAAATTCCCGGAGGCGCGGGCTTCAGCCCCAAAAAGATTTCATACCGATCCTTCGAAGTCAGAGACGTTTGTTTGATTCCATAGTAATCGGGATCATCATAAGGAGAGAACGAGAAAAGAGTGATGACCCTGATCCCATTCAAGTCCATGTATCGCTTGACTCCCTTTAGCTCCTGTCCCCAATCGATATTAGAATCATCCAGCCAATAAATCCCCTTGGAGGGCCCTCCCGCAAACTCAGTGAAATAAGAACGCGAATAAGGAAAAGCCAATAGGGATGATACGATGTGCCATCCCAACATTCCCCACACGCACCCCTGAAGCGCCCTCTTTTGAACCGCTCT
>JAQUPQ010000053.1 GCA_028716525.1 Terriglobia bacterium
ATCACCCTGGATTCTGCCATCCGCCTGCTCTTCACACACATGGATCCTTATCGTTTTCGGCCCAAGTTCCTGTCGAAAATTGTGAACGCCATTCTGGTCGGGAAGATTCACAGTGAAGAGCGCCATCCAATCAGCCGGCCTTTGATGAAGTTGTATCAACCCATTTGCGAATTCGTTTTGAGATTCAAGTGGTTTGTCGTGACGGGCGCCGTTCTGGCCGTGATTTTAACCATCCCTGTTTTCGAACAGCTGGGCTCGGAATTTATGCCACCGCTGGATGAGGGCGTGTTGATGTATATGCCCAGTGGAATGCCGGGAATGTCGGTGACGGAAGCAAGTCATCTGCTGCAAGTGACAGACAAATTGCTGAGACAACGGCCCGAAGTGGAGCGTGTCTTCGGAAAAGCCGGAAGAGCCGACACGGCCACGGATCCCGCACCCTTTTCAATGTTCGAAACGGTGGTCGTTCTGAAGCCCCAATCGGAATGGCCCAAGGTTCCTCGATGGTATTCCTCTGGGGCGCCGGAGTGGATGCAAAACCTCTTGCGCAGAGCCTGGCCGGATCATCAAAGTACTCAAGACTTGGTGTATGGACCGGGTGGATTGAACGATTTGATGCAAGTTCCCGGACTCGCGAACGCCTGGACTATGCCCATCAAAGCCCGCGTGGACATGTTGACGACGGGAATTCGAACTCCCATCGGCATTAAAGTCATGGGCGCTGATCTCGCCAAAGTGGAAGAAATCGGCCGGCACATCGATATGGTCTTGCAGCAGGTGCCCGGCACCAAAAGCGTTTTCTCGGAGCGCACCGCCGGCGGGTATTTTCTGGACTTTGATCTGAAACGTGACCAGCTGGCCCGTTACGGCCTGACCATCGATGAAGCCAACGATGCCGTCATGGCAGCCGTGGGTGGAGAGAATGTCACCACAACGGTCGAGGGCCGGGAGCGATATCCCGTCAACGTCCGCTATCTTCGCGGATATCGAAGCGATTTGGAACACCTCAGCCGCACCCTCGTCATGACTCCCAGGGGTTCGCAGATCCCCATCGCCGAGATTGCCGACCTGAAACTGGTCACCGGGCCGTCCATGATTCGGGACGAAGACGGACGATTGACCGGTTACGTTTACGTCGATCTCGACACGGCCAAGAGGGATATCGGGAGCTACGTGGCTGAAGCCAAGAAGGCCATTCGCGACAACATCCAGATTCCGGCGGGATACCAATTGATTTGGAGCGGTCAGTTTGAGTACATGGAGCTCGCCAAACAACGGCTCATCCTGGTCGTCCCGATCACGATCTTCTTGATCTTGATGTTGCTCTATTTCAACACCCGTTCGATGACCAAGACATTGATTATCCTCCTGGCGGTTCCCTTCTCAGCAGTGGGGGCGATCTGGTTCCTGTATTTTCTCGGATACAACACCAGCATTGCGGTTTGGGTGGGATTGATTGCTCTCATGGGTGTGGACGCCGAGACGGGCATGTTCATGTTGCTTTATCTCGATCTGGCATTCAATGATGCCAAGTCCAAAGGACGGATGCGCAACGCTGAGGATCTGAGACATGCCATTCTCCAGGGAGCCGTCAAACGGCTGCGCCCCAAGGTTATGACCGTAGGCGTGATGTTCATGGCTTTGATTCCGATCATGTGGTCTACCGGCAGCGGCGCCGACGTGATGAAAAGGATTGCCGCACCCATGATCGGCGGCATCTTTACGTCCTTCATCCTGGAGCTGGCTGTCTATCCGGCTGTTTACGAAATATGGAAATGGCATTCTGAGGTAAAGAAAACACTCCTCCCGACTTCGACGTCTGAAGTTGGTGGCTAGAGTAGAACGCTCATGAAAAACGACATTTCAAATAATATGGGTTGCCATCTGAAGGCTTTCGCCTTTCTCGTGGTGGGTGTGGCCTTGGGATTAAACGGTGTTTTGGCTCTTGGAGCTTCAGAGGCGCGGACTCCGATTTCTTCGAATGCGACACCGCCTGATCAATCTGCAGTGCCAATCATGAATTCATTGATAGCGGACCTCACGGCACGCGTTGATCGCCAGGCTCAAACCGCCGACCTGGAAGCGCAAATTCAAAACCTGATCCGCTCGGGCAATGAGGCTTACAAAGCAGGAAACTTCAAAGCGGCCGAGAGTGATTTTCGAAAAGCGCAACAAACAATTCTTGATGGCCCCGAAGCTGTTTTTTATGAATCTCCCATCCGCGCGTTGTTCTTCGAACTCCATCAGAGATTGGATCCGCATAACGGGCGCCCGGCGCTTTCGGAATTGATGCTGGCGGCACTGTCGCCAGAGGTCGAAAATCAAGTGAGAACGCTCAAAAAGTACTATTCCCGACAAGGCCGTCCCACTTCGGCGATAGGGCAACAGAGACTAAAGCAGTACGAACCGATGATGAAGAAAATTTTTCAGGCCGAGGGTGTCCCGTCAGAACTTATTTATGTCGGGCTGATCGAAAGCGCTTACAACCCTTATGCCCGATCCCCCGCCGGTGCCCGCGGCATCTGGCAGTTTGTTCCGGACACCGGACGCCGGTACGGATTGAAACAGCACGGACCGGTGGACGACCGCCAGGACCCCGAACGGTCTACACGTGCCGCCGCCCAATATCTTCACGATCTCTACGATTTGTTTGGTGATTGGCCCCTGGCTCTGGCGGCTTACAATGCCGGAGAATATCGGCCCCTCCATGTCATCCAAAAAACCGGAATCCGAGATTTTTGGGAAATGAGACGACGGGGTCTGCTTCCGCTGGAAACCCGCAACTATGTTCCAGCCGTGCTGGCCGCGATCCGTTCAGGAGAAAGAGTGCAGCCTATATCCCTGTCGGAAAAATCTGCCCTGCCGTGGGTCGCAACGGTAAATCATCGTTAAGACATGAGGGGCAAGGAAACCGGGTAGAAAACCTTACGGTTAAATTCAGGGTAATTTGTGGAGTACAATCTTAATTGAGGATACGGTCCAAGCAGCTGGCTTTGAAACCAGGCGCCTTCGCCTGCAGATTCAAAATTGCCGACGGGCGCCCACGTAATGATGAGGCATCTCCCAGGAGGTGGAAAAATGACAAAGCATAGAATCGTGCCGGTGATCATTATGTGCGTCCTGATTGTGATCGGGGCGTCCGTCTTCTTTATTGAAAAGAAGGATGTTCAAGCGTCTCTCTGTTCGGAATGTGGCCGCGACATTCATCCCAATTGGGCGTTCTCCATTTTACAACCGGGTCACAAGACCGAGACCTTGTGCTGTCCTCATTGCGGAATTCTGACTCTGCTCGCCCAAGGAGTTCCACTCGTGCAAGCCCGGGCCACTGACTTTGTTACGGGCAAACCCTTGCCCGCTGATCAGGCCATTTACGTGTGGGCATCCGATGTGAATCACTGCGCCCGGCCGCAAAAAGTGACGCAATTTGATCGGCAACCGATGGAACTGGTTTTTGACCGCTGCTTCCCCAGCGTGGTGGCGTTTCAGCGCCAAGTCGACGCCGAAACGTTTGTTAAAGAGCACAACGGCGAAATTCGAAACTACAACGAGATCGTTCAACTACTCAAGGAGCCTCCGGCGGCCCATTAAAAGTCATCGGGCGGAAGGTATAGCCTGTGGAACCCATCCTTTCCGGAGATGCAAGGAACGTGAACATGCTTTCCATTAAAATGAATGTGCACCTGTTTCCCGGCTCTTCGACACGAACCCTCCTTATTGGGGCGGCGCTGCTCAGCCTTTCCCTTTGCACTCAATCGATCAACGCCGAATCCTACACGTTGACAGTGAAACACCTGCACGTCCATGGAAGTTCTCGGGGACATCTATACATTGACGACCGCGGCATCCGTTACGAGACGTTCCGTGCCCCGGAGCAATTGAAGTGGACTTTCAAGGATCTTCAGGAAATTCAATTTCTCAGCGAAAAACGATTAGCTCTGGTCAGTTACCTAGACTCACGTTGGCGACTGGGTGGAGACAGAATCTATAAATTCGAACTGACCGACGGAACAATCCCACAAGGGCTCGTGCGTCTTGTGGAATCCCATTTTCCAAAGCCTGTTTCCAATCGTCTGGCGCCCCCGGTTTCTCAGACCCGCTACGAAATCCCGGCCAAGCATTTGCATCGCACCGGCGGGTGCCAAGGCAACCTCGTCATTGCTGAAAATGGAATCACATTTATCAGCTCGCAAGCCAACGATTCACGATTTTGGCGCTACGATGATTTGGAAGGGATAGGGACCAGCGGACCTTACGACCTGCGGTTGGGCGCTTATGAGCACGGTCCCTTCCAATACGGAGGCATCAAACAATTTCGGTTTCAATTGAAGACCAAACTGCGAGAAGAAGCCTACCGGTTCATTTGGCAGCACCTCAATTCGCCCGATCGAGATTCGGCGAAACAGAATTCCGGGCTCGTCTGGAAAGATCAAACCGCTTCGACCGCCAACCCGGATAATTCTTCACATTGAAATTATTCCTGTCGAAAAGTGAGTCGACGTGGGGCCCGGTGAATCGATAAAATGTGGAGGCGATTTCCTTCCTGAAAGGAAGCTGCACCATGACTGTTGATCCGGTTTGCCATATGACGGTGGATGAAAATCGGGCCGCGGCAACTTCCAGCTGGAATGGAAAACAATTCTACTTTTGCTCGACCCATTGCCAGAAGTTGTTTGATGCCAATCCCGAAGGGTTTCAGCCGGCCTCGTCGCCGTTTCAAGTCCTGGTCCAGGCATCTTCGGATTCATCCTCGGCCACGCTTGTGCGGTCTTCTGATCTCGTGAACGATCCTGTGTGCGGGATGAATGTCGATCCGGTGACGGCAAAAGCCACATATGAATACCACGGGAAGACCTACTATTTTTGTTGTCCGCATTGCCGGCAAAAGTTTCAGGATAATCCTCAACAATTTCTCTCAGGCACTGCATCTCATCCCCCAGGGATTTCAACTGATTCCCTTCATCCCTCCATACCTTCGACTGAAATCTTGTACACCTGCCCAATGGATCCCGAGGTTCGCCGGCAAGGCCCGGGGGCTTGTCCGAAATGTGGAATGGCACTGGAACTTCTCGAACCGGCCGTGGGATCTTCCCAAATGGAGTATGTGTGCCCGATGCACGCGGAAATAAGGCAAGCACAGCCCGGCTCATGCCCCCTATGTGGGATGGCGCTGGAGCCGCGGATTGTTTTTCTCGAAGAGAAACCGAATCCTGAACTCCTTAGCATGACGCGTCGCTTCTGGGTGAGTATAGTTCTTACGGTTCCTGTACTCATTTCGGCGATGGGAATGTACATTCCAGGAAACCCGTTGGGGAGCCTGGCGTCCGAGCGGTTTTGGACCGGGTTCGAGTTGCTGCTCGCCACGCCGGTTGTTCTCTGGGGCGGCTGGCCATTCTTTGTACGTGGTTGGCGTTCCATCCTCAATCGCAGCCTGAACATGTTCACTTTGATTGGCCTCGGCGTTGGCATCGCGTATCTTTACAGCCTTGTCGCGGCGTTGTTCCCTGGCATCTTCCCGGCCACATTTCGAGACCAGGCAGGAGAGGTGGCAGTCTATTTTGAGGCGGCAGCCGTTATCACCACATTGGTCTTGCTCGGCCAGGTATTGGAACTGCGTGCTCGCAGCCAAACTGGTGCGGCCATCAAAGCCTTGTTGGGCCTGGCTCCGAAGACCGCGCGGTTAATCCAGGCGGGCGGGTCGGAGGCGGACGTGCCACTGGACCAAGTCAAGCCGGGAGACAAGCTGCGTGTGCGTCCCGGGGAGAAAGTTCCGGTGGATGGCGTGGTGCTCGAAGGGCGCAGCAGCGTCGACGAATCCATGATCACCGGCGAGCCGATTCCCGTCGAGAAGCAGTCAGGCGATCGCGTCACCGGGGCTACCGTTAATGGAACGGGATCGCTGGTGATGCGAGCAGAACGCGTCGGTAGCGAAACCTTACTCGCGCAGATCGTACACATGGTGGCAGAAGCCCAACGCAGCCGGGCCCCGATTCAAAAACTGGCAGATGTCGTCGCCGGCTTTTTTGTCCCCATCGTTGTCGGTATCGCGATCATCACTTTCATTGTGTGGGCCCTGTGGGGTCCGAACCCTCGCATGGCTCATGCCTTGGTGAATGCCGTCGCTGTGTTGATCATCGCCTGTCCGTGTGCCTTGGGGCTGGCGACGCCGATGTCCATCATGGTAGCAACAGGAAAGGGCGCCACGGTCGGTGTTTTGTTCAAGAATGCGGAAGCGATTGAGCACATGCGAAAGGTGGACACCCTGGTCGTGGATAAGACGGGGACGCTCACCGAAGGCAAGCCGCAGCTTGTGGCCGTGGAGACTGTCAGCCGCTTTGATACAAAAAAATTGCTTCGCTTCGCTGCCAGCCTCGAACGAGGCAGCGAGCATCCTCTTGCGGCCGCGATTGTTGCCGGAGCGGAAGCTCAGGGTGTTCAACTCACCTCGGCCGAAGAGTTTGAGTCGTTGACTGGAAGGGGAGTAAAAGGACGCGTGGAAGGGGCGCTGGTTGCTTTGGGAAATCGTAAGCTCCTCGAAGACCTTCAAATTAACGCCGACGGAGTGCTGGAGCGCGCTGAAGTGATGCGGCTGAACGGCCAAACTGTCATGTTCGTCGTTGTGGATGGTACGGTATCCGGGTTAATTGGCGTAGCTGACCCGGTTAAGAAGACGACGCCGGAGGCGATCCGCCAGCTTCACGAGGACGGTATCCACGTCGTGATGCTGACCGGTGACAGCCGGACGACCGCGGAGGCGGTAGCCAAGAAGCTCAACATTGACCAGGTTATTGCGGAGGTTCTCCCGGAGGACAAAGCCGGCGTGGTAAAAAAGCTTCAGGCCGAAAAACGTTTCGTCGCCATGGCCGGCGACGGGATCAACGATGCTCCCGCATTGGCCCAGGCACAGGTGGGGATCGCTATGGGCACAGGCACCGACGTGGCTATGGAAAGCGCGGGCGTGACGCTTGTGAAGGGCGATCTGCGCGGCATTGTGCGAGCTCGCATGCTAAGTCGCGCCACGATGGGCAATATCAAGCAGAATCTGTTCTTCGCATTCGTCTACAATTCTATCGGTGTGCCCATCGCGGCCGGTATTCTGTATCCGTTCTTCGGGATCCTGCTGAGCCCCATCATTGCCGCCGCGGCCATGAGCTTCAGTTCGGTGTCAGTAGTTACCAACGCCCTGCGACTGCGCAAAGTTGAACTTTAGCGGGATGGTCGAAGTCGGGAAACTCCGGCACCTGCCCCGGAGCGTGACAAAGTCCCCTGCCCGATCGTAATGTGAATCTCGCCATGCAGAATGACCGACAATTACGGAAAAGCCTCGTAATCCAAGCTCGGTAACGGCGTCAACAATGAAATCCCCCTTGGGGGATGGAATATTTGTGGCCCCGGCAGGGGCGACAGAAACCTATTTTCGGAGTAGACCCGGAGATCCCAGAGGATGCGGTCAATGCCTATACGCTCTGAGATGTTTCAACGCAATGCTCGGAAAGGTATAGTAATGGTCTAAATCATCCCAACGGCAGCCAATTCGAAAATGCCAGCCCCTGGAGGTGGTCAACGCAAAATAGGGAAGGTACAGCGGGTATTTAGGATTGATTTGCACCAACGAAAATTGCCATTCCCCCCCAGCAGGGATCGGCTGCAACTCGGCTGTCTCCTCCCCGGGTTTGTACTTCTGTGTTTCTGTTCCGGTTATCAAAATCGGTGGTTCCACAAATTTCCACGATGTCAGCCGTCTGGAAAGAGGGCGCACAAAGAACAGGGAGTAGTCGCCGTGGTCTCGAGCTGTCACCGCCTCAGGGATGTCGTTTTTTCCTGTTAAAAATAACGCTGCCCCAAATAAGAGCATAAGAAACGAAAACAATATCAAAGTTACGGACCGGGTCCGCGATCTGCCACCCCCAGAAAAAAGAGACACCTCTCGGCGTATCTTTCCACTCATGGCTTTCTGCTCCTAACACATTTAGATGCGCTCTCATTGAAATGTGTTCGGTCCACACGAACCGCACAAGTTCACCGATATTGACGGAGCTGTCATCACCATATGAAGGATTGGATGAGGGGGTCGCACCTCTTCATACAATACGGCACCCTCACCATGACGGAGATCTAATGTGAAATGTCTCTTCGAGAGAAGAGCAGGTACGACAATCCAAATCCCAGCAGAGCAATTCCCACGAGGACAACTACGTTGCGGGAAGAAAGGGGCAGCCCCATAAGGAGATCCAAAGGACTGTAATATCGGAAGGGCGAGATCCAGGCGATGGATTCAGCCGGTTTCCACGAACGAGCAATGTAATCGAGAAGGAACGTCGTCAAGGCCAGTACTCCGGTGATGCCTCCCGCCACCGCTCGCCGTCTTACAGATGACCCGATGACCAAAGCCACGGCGCCCCAGCACAACATCAAGAGAGCCAGATTCAGAGCCAGCGAACCGATCAAATGGGCCGACGGCCATTCGACGTCCCGAGGGGCCAACGTTCTAAGCCCCACCCAGGTGCCCAAGATCATCATCCCCAACGAAATCATCGTGGCCAGAAGAATGATGGCCACGGTGCGCGTCAACAAGCGGTGACGAGCCAAAGGACGCGATAGAATCAAATCCATAAAACCCACCTCGATTTCGGAGGTCGATAGCGTGGCCAAAGCAATCATCAATCCCACCAACGATCCCATGACCGCCAAATGAAAATAACCCAGCGTCACCATCCCGCCAAACGACATGAAAGTGGCAAATGAGGGTCCCATCACTTCGCGAACAAAGGGAGGCATGAGAGCCCCGATCTGCTCGAAGGCATGGGTGCTTTGCAGCGACTTGGCGATGACAATCAGGAAGACTTGAAAGACTCCCAAAATCACACTCATCGTCAGAACCAGTGTGCGGACGCGTCTCACCGAATAGTTCAACAAAATCCCGAAACCCTTCATACGACTTCCTCGCGGTAATACTTCATCAGCACATCCTCAATACGCGGCTCTTCCACTTCCAAGTCCTTGATGGGCAATCCTTGCAGCACATTCACCAGGTCGCCCAGCATCCCTTCCACTCTCAAACACCATTCTTGCGGCCTCATTTCCATCACTTGACAGCCTGTCGGGAACTCCGGATGAACATTAACCTCCTGAGAGAAAAAAATCCGGACGCGACGCGGGGCCAGCCGGCCGATTTCCTCGACCGTGGAAAGAAGCGCCAATTCCCCTTTGCGGAGGAGGGCCACACGCCGGCAGGTTCGCTCAACCTCCGAAAGCACGTGGGACGACATGAACACCGTCCGCCCGCGTTTTTGAACATCCGCCAGCAATTCATAAAAACTTTCCTGCATTAAAGGATCAAGCCCTTCGGTGGGTTCATCCAGGATCAGCAGCGGAGCATCACTTTGGAATGCCTGTATCAGACCCAACTTGCGTTTCATTCCCGTGCTGTATTCCCGCAAGCGACGGTTCAAATCGTGGTCAGGCAATTTCAAACGCTCTTGCAGTTCCTGACGGTATCGAGGATCCACCTCACGACGCTCCAACCCGGCCAAGAAACGCAACACCTCTTGACCGTTCATATCAAGGAACATTCCCATTTCGCCGGGAAGGTATCCGATCTGAGATCGGGCCTCGAGCCCCTGAGTCTGGCAATCGCAGCCCAAGACAAACGCCTGACCCCGGGTGGGCCTCAGAAGGTCCAGCAAGATGCGTATGGTGGTTGTCTTCCCCGCCCCGTTCAATCCCAAGAACCCGAAGATCTCTCCTGGCTCCACTTCCAGGCTGAGATTCTTTACGGCGCTGAGCTTGCCATAGCGCTTTGTAAGCCCCCGGATTGAAATGGCGGAGCGCGAGTTCCCCGGTGAATTCATGAAGGCATTCTAAAGAGAGAGAAAGTTTGGCGCAAGACAATCAGTTTCTTCGTGACAAATGTCACGGCGCCGGTTTACATTGGCCGCTAATCTGTTTTAAAATTGAAGTTTTGATGGTCCTCATTGGAACCAATGAGAAATTGCGGGAATGAACCGGCATAAGTTCAGGCCCAGGGAGATGAAATGGAAGACCAAAGTGTGACCGTAACTGAATCCCAAGTGCTCAATGCTTTGCGGACGATCAAGGACCCCGATTTACATCGGGATATCGTCACGTTGGGATTTGTTCAAGACGTTAAAATTTGCGCGGGACAAGTGGCCTTCAAAATTGTCCTCACGACTCCGGCTTGCCCGGTGCGCGACAAGATGCGTGATGAGGCGCGGAACGTGGTTCAGGCACTGCCCGGCGTGACCTCGGTGGATGTGCAGATGGATGCCAAGGTGGGGACCACCATGGGTATCCCCGAAAAACTTGCGATTCCCGGCATTCGAAACATCCTGGTGGTGGGAAGCGGCAAAGGCGGCGTGGGCAAGTCAACGGTCACGGCCAACCTGGCCATTTCGCTGGCCCGCCTGGGCGCCAAGGTGGGATTAATGGACGGCGATATTTACGGCCCCAACATCCCGCTGATGATGGGCATCACCGAGCAGCCCATGATTCACCATGAACGCGTGCTGCCGGTCGTCAAGCATGACATCAAAGTAATCTCGATGGGATTTTTCAATCGCGGCGACACGCCCGTCATCTGGCGCGGACCCATGTTGCACAGCGCCATCCAGCAGTTTCTGAAACAGGTGGAATGGGGTGAACTGGATTACTTGCTGGTGGACTTACCCCCGGGCACCGGCGACGTTCAGTTGACGCTGGTTCAGTCGGTACCCCTGACCGGTGCCGTGGTCGTCTCCACGCCCCAAGACGTGGCCCTGCAGGATGCGCGCAAAGCCATCATGATGTTCAAGCAAATGAAGGTGGAGGTTCTTGGAATTGTCGAGAACATGAGCTACTTCTCCTGCCCCCATTGCCATCAGCGCACTGACATCTTCTCACACGGCGGGGCTCGAAAGGCCAGCGAGAAATTCAGCGTGCCGTTTCTTGGAGAGATTCCCCTCGATTTGGCCATTCGAGAGGGCGGCGATACCGGCCAACCGATCACCGTACTGCAGCCGGATTCCGATCTGGCCAAAATTTTCAGCGGCGTGGCGGAACAACTGGCCGCTCAAATCAGCATTTCCAATTTCAAACAGGCGCCAGTGCCGATGACTGTGTAGACAAACAGGTGTCAGGTGTCGGGTGTCGGGTGTCAGAAAAGGCAAGAACATTCTGTGCGCTGACTCTGAGAAGGAAGGGAATCCCCTAAATCTCAACTTTTTCGAATTACTCGAAGCCGGAGGCATGTGTTTTTCCTGACACCCGACACCCGACACCTGACACCTAATCTCGAACTAGGATAAAACCTCCCTCTCACCGCTAGCGCACTATCTTCAATCGATAGACTCCCAGAAATCTGCGGTTCGATGCCACAGGAAGTAAGTCGGCGGCTCCCCTATTCTCCTTCAAAGCCGCTCGCGTCTTAATGATTTGCCCCGCGGCGTTCACATAGACCACCCAGTCGAAGTTGCCATCCGGTTGGAGGAACGGAACTTTCAGAAAAATCATCGGAAAAATCCTGGTATCACCTTTATCATTCGACGAATAGAAAAGCAGGTCACCTTGAAGAGCGTTCTTCAAATCGCGGCCGATCTGGACGGCATTGAAACTCATCAACTCCTCGGCGTTCGCATTCTCAGCGAATGTCCCGTCGCCTTGATCCCGGACGAAGAATGCTCCGGGTCTTGTGCGGAACAGAATTTGCCCCAGCGGCGTGGTTGGAAAGTTGTACTTCTCGACCGAGGCCAGTGGCGACGGCAAACGATAGGAAGCATTCCACACGGACGTGTGTCGGCGTAACGCCTCACGCACCGCAAAACACACCAGGCCTGAGGGCGTACGTGCCTCGGGCGTCCATTGCGCGCTGATCTGACTCGCCTGGGCCTCGGCCACAGCGGCGAAGGCGCGCCGGAAGGCCTCACGGTCAGAATACGAATCCAGTTTGACCGCATCAGGAATTCCGGTGCTGTCGCTGTCTTTGCTCACGGTGTGCGTGAACACCCGCAATTCCTGCGGGGTGGAGTTATGAATGCGAAAACGGATGATCGCCTGACCTTCCACTGCCCGCGACTTCACTACAAATTGTGCCGTGCCATGGTTCAGGCGGACCTCTCCTTCCGGAAACAATTGAACAAACTCGGATCCCTGAACAAACTCCGTCTCAATCTTGGGATGGGGGAAAAATTGCGCCCGCAAAAACGGCATATCCACCTGGATTTGCATTGAGGCGCGGGAATGTCCATCCGCAGGTAGCGTGATCGATGAAGGATTGATCTTCAAATGCGCCGGCAAAACAAAGGACACCGCCAGCGCGGCAATCAGTCCGACGTACACAAAGATAAAGACTTTTTTGCCCATGTACTTTCAGAGGGCCGATGGCTTTCCGGTTGGTCTTGTGGCGCGCGGGCCCCAAAAATTGACGATTTCAAACATCACGAATGCTTCCACACAAAACGGCGGGAAGCCCACATAGCCCGGCAGCGGCATCTGGAAGATCTTGGCGTATTGCATCAAAGGAAAAACATAAATCCACCGCACCACGGCCCAGTAATTCCAAAACTCCCACAAGACACCGCATAACAGACCCGCCAGCAGCATGCGATAAACACTCTCCCGTTGCCCTGATATCCATTCACGCCACAAAGACCGCCGTCCCCACCAACAATTCAGCGGATCCAGAGCAAAGATCATTCCCAGCCACACCGATCCGAAAAGATAGCCGGCCAGCGGTTGGGAAACAACCACCGGGATGAGGAGCATGGCAAAACCCACGGCCAAGCTTGTCCAGAGCAGGCGCTGACTCGGTTCTTTCGAGCTGGATGAAGCGGAAGTTCCAAAGATTTTCAAAGCCTCGATCAAATCCGTGGTTTCAAAGAGCGCCGGCCAGATGGTTGCAAAGGCCCATCCATAACCGATGTACCTCAATAGGACGTCCTCGGGCAGATTCAGATACACCCAATTCTTCAAATGCAGGTTGTAGGCCTCGAAAATCAGCCATAATGGCACCGACCAGAAAGCCAACCACACAAATTGACCTATCGAATCACGCAGTCTCGAACGACCCGCAATGCGAAAGACCGCGGCGTCCACCAACAGGATGTATCCCGTCCATACCAGAGGCGTGAAATAGAGCGCGACAAACGCGTTGTGCCGAAACAGGAGCCATTCTGAAATGACAATGATCAACAACCCAACAGGGCCGCGAATTCCCCAACGGCCGAGTCGGGGCACTTGAAAAAATCTAATCACCAAACACGCCGCCAAGGCGGCTAAAATCGCAATTCCCAGGAAAACCATGCAGTCCTCAGCCTCCTTACCCTAATCCAACGTCAAAGCAGATCATTTTATTAGGAATCCAGAAATCGAGGAAGCGTCGTTTTATTCCAGAATTCTACGGGATGTTACTCCAGGAAGATGGGGTCTTCGTAAATCATGGCGCCCTGAATTTCTCATGAAACCATTTCAACGAATTTGTTTGACGGCCCATCGCAGCTGAGTTTGAAAAGATTGAAATGAGGCTGGGCCAAGACCCGCAGGACTAAATCGTAGGTGGTTGTAGGCATCGGTGATTTGGCGAGCCAGTCCCCCTATCGCGGGATCGGCTATAGAATCACAGAATTCTCGCGGCGTTTGACCGGGAGACTTCACATGTCCTTTTCGCGCCAAGGCTTTCAGCCATATGAGAAATTCTTCTGCCACCATGTTGGGAAGAGGCGCCAAACGACGTCGGCGGCGGCGCCAATATCGAAATCCGGAGACGATCAACAAGATCGCCGCCACACTTGAAAGGACGACGCGTGTCACTCGACCGATTTTTTCGATCCACCGGGGCTGCTTCCACGGCACATGGGATGTCAGCAGAAAGCCGCGCATCCAGTTCGACAACTTTCGTGTGAAGTTTTCCCAGCTCCGCAAAGCCCAGCGGTGAGCGCTGATGGCGCGGTGTTGAACGTCCTGAAAGAGAACCTCCTGATGAAATGTGTCGTAACCCACCACCCAGTTGATCCAGAATAATTCCAAAGCATCCAGATAGTGATTGAGAAAGGCCAGCGCGGGCTGAGGCGTTGCGGTGGATGGCGTGGGATCAAATTCCACCCACCCGATTCCCGGAAAGTACGCTTCCACCCAGCTGTGGGCATCCGCCTCGCGGATAATGTAGTCTTTTCCGACGGCATTATAATCGCCGGTTTGAAAACCGTTAATCAATCGCGAAGGAATGTCCAAGGTTCTGAGCATCAGCACCATGGAGGCCGCAAAATACTCACAGTGTCCGCGCCGCGTTTGAAAAAGAAATGTCGCAATGGGATCCGGCGAATCAACCGGCGGAAGATTCAACGTATACGCATAGTTTTCCCGGAGGTACTGCTCCACGCTCTTGGCGCGATCGTAGGCGTTGTGTTCACGTGCTGTCACTTGCCGGGTGAGCGGTGCAATGCGGTCGTCCAATTGCGGAAGTTGAAGGTAGGAGCGTTGAATTTCAGAAGGAGTGGGGCCGGTCGCATTTCGCAAGGCGGATGGGCTGGGAACGCCAATGTCGGAAGTGACATCGTAGCGCAGCCGGGCGTTCGGATGATACTCCGTAGCCAATGAGAAGGCAGGATCAACGCGTATACGCGCTTGCGCGAAAATCGTGCGGGCCCGGGAAGCCGCAAAAAGGACATCTGTGGAGAGTGGCTCCAATACAACATGGTATTGAACGATTTGATGCGGCGGCGCCACGACGTCGGGCGGAACCGAATAAACTCCCGAGGCCCCGCGCGCCAACCGCCTTTCCCCGGCCCCCAGGGTTCGATACCAGGTATTCCCTTCGAACCGGTCCAGCGCTATTCCCCGCCATTTGATTCCCCGTAAAATCCGGGGATCGCCTTCCACCTGCACGCGCATCACCGTCGCCATGCTTTTCTGGATGGAAGCCACATCGCCAAAGTGAACGGTACTCGAAAATCCCGTAATCGATTGGGTGGGCGAATTCAATCGGCTGAAAAATCCGCCCTCGACGCGGGGCAACGCAAAAAATATCAAAGAGGCGGCTCCAATGATCCCCGCCATCAGAATTCCCGACACGGCCGCCAGCGTTCCTGAAAAACCCGACGCCCCATTTGAAGTAGCCCGCTGGGGACGCGGAAATTCCTTGGCCCGTTCCATCTCGCGCCGCGCCACTTTTTCTTGTGAACGTTTGATCTCAAAACTGACCAGCGTGGAAATCACCAGCCCGAGAAAGACCAAGAACGCGATCAAGAACCAGGCGCTGATGGTCATCGCCGCAGCGGCCAATAGCTCCATGAATGCCAGCAAAATCAAATAGAAGTAGTCCTTGTCCTTCTTGTCGGAGAGAAATTTTAGAATCTGAATGAAAATCAACAGGTGGATGGCCGCCGTGACGAAGGAATGAGACAGCCACAACATGTCCAGGAGGAAAACAACAATGTAAATTTTCGAGAAGAGGGCCGTCCGTTGCGGCGAAAGCAACTCCGGTAGGTTTTTCCAGCTCCGATAAAAATAGGTCAGATAGGCCGCGGTGAAGCCTAAAATCGAGGGAAGGTCGATTTTACCGGTGGCGGCCAGGGCAAGAAAACCCACACCGAGAAGCAGGAGTGCAGAGGTTTGAAAATAGAGGGCCGCGCGAAATTTCATAAGAATACGCGCCTGCGGAGTTCCATCAAGAGGGCACGAAGGCCTCAAAACCCGGCCTAGGTCAAGACACCGGTAAAGCGAAGGTAGTCGCGAACTTTTTTCATATCCTCCCAGACCTCGCGTTTCTTGTCAGGCCAGCGAAGGCAATAGGCCGGATGAAATGTGGCCATCAGTTTGATTCCCTCATATTCATACCACTGGCCGCGAATCTGCGTAATACCCACCTTGATTTTCATGAGCGTTTGCATGGCCGGGGCGCCCAGGCACACGATCACTTTGGGCTGAACGGCTTGAATCTGCCTCAACAAAAAAGGCGAACAGGCTTCGATCTCATCGCGCTCCGGCGTCCGATTCTCCGGCGGACGGCACTTGATGACGTTGCAAATGTACACGTCCTCGCGCTTCAAATTGATCGCTTCAATGATCTTGGTCAGAAGCTGTCCGGCTCGCCCCACAAACGGCAAACCCTGTTCATCTTCGTCAGCGCCGGGGGCTTCACCGACAAACATCAGAGGTGCCTTGGGATTGCCCGATCCAAAAACGATGGTCTTTCGGGTGGGGGCGAGCTTGCAGCGCTGACAATCGCCCAAATCCGCTTGAATTTGCTCCAACGATTCTTCGACCCGAGTCACCGGGGCGGCCTCAAAAAGCGATTTCATAGGAGGTGGGGTTTGCAAGGGTTTCACAGTTGGCGGTTGTTGGGATGGCGCATCCGACGTCGTCCCGGTCCTTGATCCTTCTCCTCCCGCCTCCGGGACAGCTCCCTGAGAACTCTGGTCGCGGGCAGAGCGTTTGGCTGGGTTCATCTCACCGATACCTAAATCTCGAAAATACTCGAGGTATTCTTCTATGCGATGGATTGGACGCACGCGCTGAAACCCTGGGCGGATTTATTTCGTCATTAGAGCCGGCTCGTGCCGGGACGAGGTTTTCTGAATCATTTCCACAATTTCATCAAAGATTTTTTCGGCCACCTGAGCCTTGGACATGGGCGGAATATCGCGGATTGCTCCATCGGCCCGAATCACCTGCACATGGTTGGTGTCGACATCGAATCCTGCGCCTTTTTCCGAAATGTCGTTGACCACCAAAAGGTCCAAATTCTTGGACAAGAGTTTTTGCCGGGCGGCCTGGAGATGGATCCCGCTTTCGGCGGCAAATCCGACCAGAAGGGTCTTCCCTTTCTTTTTTCCCAGCGAAGCCAGAATGTCTTCAGTCAATTCCAAGTCCAGAGACGCGGGCAATTGACTCTTCTTAATTTTTGACGACGCCCTCTTCGAAGGTCGCACATCGGCCACGGCCGCCGCTTTCACGACCACGCCGGCCTCGGGCAAGTGTTTATGCACCGCCGCGCTCATTTCCGCGGCGCTGCGCACAGAAACCCAGCGGGCGCCCTGGGGAGGTTGAAGAGTCGTGGGTCCGCTGATCAAGGTGACCTCCGCGCCGCGTCGAACCGCTTCCTCGGCGAGGGCGTAACCCATTTTTCCGGAAGACCGATTGGAAATGAATCGCACCGGATCGATATCTTCCACCGTCGGGCCCGCCGTGACCAGCACCTGCACTCCGGCCAAACCGTTTTTCAAGCGTAACGCTTCCGCCACGGCATTCAAAATCGTTTCATTGGCGGCCAAGCGACCCTGGCCGATCATTCCGCAGGCCAGATAGCCTTCATCGGGTTCGACAATGCGGACTCCCCGAGCGCGGAGACTTGCGATATTTTCCTGAACGGCGGGATGATCCCACATTTCGCAATTCATAGCCGGGGCCACGACCACCGGCGCGCGTGTGGCCAGGTACAGGGTGGAAAGAAAATCGTCGGCCATGCCGCGCGCGAATTTTCCAATCGTATTGGCGGTCGCGGGGGCCACCAGGAGAAGATCGATGGACTGCGCCACCGCGATGTGTTCGATGGCCGATTCAATGTTGGAGGAGGCTTCACCGGTTCGCTCAAACATTTCGGTAATGACTTTTCGTCCGGAGAGTGCGGCAAAAGTCAGCGGCGCCACAAATTCCCCGGCATGGCGCGTCATGACCACCTGGACTTCCAAATGGCGCTGTTGAAGCAGGCGCAGCAATTCCGCGGCCTTGTAGGCGGCAATACAGCCCGTGACTCCCAATGCAATCTTCATCGCTGTTTCCTCCGGCGCAGCGCAAGTTCCGCGCCGTGCCGTCCTTCATTCAGCGCTTGCGTTTCTTCTCGGGCCCCTCTCCCTCCACCGGGGTCGGCGGAAGGATTTCAAATTTCAACAAATTCTGTTCCAGCTCTTCGCGAGCAACGCGCGTACATTTCTTGCCGGTCGGAACAGTGAGTGGAGCGCTACCTCCTTGCAGTTGCCGCGCCCGCTTGGCGGCAATTAACACATATCGGAATTTGCTGTCCACTCCGGGCGGAGTCTTGATCATTCGATGTTTCCTCCAAAAGATTTGAGAATCTTTCTGATTTCTTCCCGCTGACGGATCTGGCGCGCCCGCTGCGCCTGTATAATAGAGCGCAGTACCTCGGCAGCGCGGTCCAAATCGTCATTCACAATCACGTAATCGTATTTCGAGTATTCGCGAATCTCGCGGCGCGCCGTCTCCAGGCGTTTTTGGATCACGGCGTCCCCATCGGAGCTGCGGCCCCGCAATCGTTCCTCCAGCACTTCAAACGAGGGGGGCAGGAGAAAGACCGAGGGAGCTTCCTCGCCGAATCGCTGTTTCACCTGGGCAGCGCCCTGCACATCAATATCGAGCAGCACGTCACCCGACGCCTGGGCTTCTTCCACCTGTTTCCAAGTGGTGCCATAATCGTTTCCAAACACCTTGGCATGTTCGACAAACTCTCCGCGTCGAACCATGGACTCAAAGTCCTCGGGGCTCACAAAAAAATACTCCACTCCGTTCCGTTCTCCGGCGCGGGGTGGACGCGTCGTATGGGAAACTGAAAAACACAGATGAGGAACCTCGTGCAGCACCCGCTGCACCAGAGTGGATTTACCCGATCCCGACGGCGCGGACACGATGAACAGCAGACCCTTGGCCTTTTCCGCCAACGATGTGGGCGCCGCATGGGGATGGTTCTTTGAAGTCATGAGCTATACCACATTCTGCACTTGCTCCCGTAACTTTTCAATCTCCGCCTTGATGGCGATACCGTGGTCCCCGGCCTGCCGGGCCGGGCCGGGAACACTGGCGGTCTTGGACAAGATGGTGTTCGCTTCCCGTTGCATTTCCTGCAGGAGAAAATCCAGTTTCTTTCCGATTTCTCCCTCGGCCTTCAGCATTTCCAGAAACTGCTGGAGGTGACTGCGGAGCCGGGTGATCTCCTCGGTCACATCACTTTTTTCCGCGAGATATGCCACTTCCTGCGCCAAGCGTCCGCGGTCCAGGTTGGCGTCCGCGGTCATGCGGCTTACGTCCGCAGTCAGTTTCTCGAATAAGGCGTCCTCGCCGGATCGGACGGCCGCATCGATGAGTTCCACCCGATCGGCAATGGCCATTGTCCGTTGTTTCAAATCCTGTTCCAGCTGCGCTCCCTCCCGGGTACGCATTTCATTGACCTGCGCCAAAGCGGCTTCCAAAGCCTGCTCCAGGGGTGTTTGATATTTTTCGCGGAGTGGCCCCTCCTCCACAAAGTTTCCATTGCCCATCACCACCACGTTGGGCAAACGTAGAAGAGTATCCACGGAGACGTCGGAAGACAAATTGAATTGCGACTTCATTTCCTGTGCGGCGCGCAGATAGGCCGCCGCCAACGGCTGATTGAGTTTCGCTTCCACTTCTCCGCTCTTTTCCAGATTCACCGCGGCGCTGACGGAACCCCGAACCAGACGTTGTTTGAGCAGGTTCTTGATTCGATTCTCGAAACACTGAAACTCCTGGGGCAGCCGCAAGGAAACATCGAAGAATCGGTGGTTGACCGTCTTGAGCGTCACCGCCAGCACAAAATCGTCCCCGCTGACTTGCCCCTGTCCAAACCCTGTCATGCTGAAGATCATTTCAATTCTCCGCTGCAAGCTCCGCCGTCTCAGCTGGCGCCCACCCACGGCGCATCCATATCGGCGAACTGCAGATCATGGAGGCGCTGGTAAATTCCCCGTCGCTCCAACAAATCCTGATGAGTGCCGACTTCTTCAATCCGCCCTTCGTGAAGCACTACGATGCGATCAGCGCTGCGAATTGTAGAAAGCCGATGCGCGATCACAAACACGGTTCGGCCTTTCATCAAATTGGCCAAAGCGCGCTGCACGTACAACTCGGATTCCGAGTCTAATGCCGAAGTAGCTTCATCCAAAATCATGATGGGCGGATTCTTCAATATGGCGCGGGCGATGGCGATACGCTGGCGCTCTCCACCCGAAAGGCGCTGCCCGCGCTCGCCGATAGAAGTGTCGTAACCCTTGGGCATCTGCAAAATAAAATCATGGGCCAAGGCAGTATGGGCGGCCATTTCCACATCTTTCTGACTGGTATCGGGCCGGCCATAGGCAATATTGTTGCGAACCGTGTCGTTGAAGAGAATTGTTTCTTGCGTCACGATACCGATGTTGGCCCTGAGCGACCGCAGCGTAAACTCTCGAATGTCTGTTCCGTCGATCAGAATCCGACCGCCGGTAGCGTCGAAAAATCGTGGAATCAAATTCAGCAGGGTGGTCTTTCCGGCTCCACTTGATCCCACAATCGCGATGACCTCGCCCTTCACGACTTTTAAGGAAACATCTTTCAAGATCGGCCCTTCGTGGTCATAATTGAAATTGACCTTGTCAAAAACAATATCCTCCCGAAATTCGCCGAAGGGACGGGCGTTTTCCTGGTCGACCATTTCTTCCGGCAAAGCCAAAAACTCGAATACGCGGGTCGTCGACCCCATGGCCTGCTGGAAAGTGTTATTGATACCACTGATGCGCCGCACCGGATCGTACATCTTGAAAAGGGCCGCTATGAAAGCCACGAAATCGCCGGCTGTATTCTGATTGGAAGTAATTTGATTGTGCGCATAGTACAACAAACCACCCACGGCCAACGCGCCCAAAACTTCCATCAAAGGCGAAGACAGCGATTGCACCCGTACCCACTTCAAATTCAAATGCAACAATCGGCGACTGGCTTCCTTGAATTTGGAAATTTCGAAACGCTCCATGCCAAACGCCTTCACTATGCGGTGTCCGGTGATGGTTTCATGAAGAATGTTGGAGATGTCCGCCAAATTATCCTGGCTCGACCGGGTGGTGCGCCGGATCTTGCGCCCGAATTTGACCGACGGCAACGCCACCAGGGGAGCCAACACCACCGCCGCCAGCGCCATCCTCCAATTCATCAGCAACAGAACAGCCACCATCGCCAACAAGGTGAAAAACTGGCGCAAGGCGTCCGACAGAATGGTGGAAGAAGCGAACTGAATCTTCTCAATGTCGTTGGTGACCCTCGAAATCAGACGCCCCGTGGGGTTCTGATGAAAAAATGCCGTCGGCTGGTTCAATATCTTCCGGTATAAATCGTTCCGCAGATTCATCACCACCGACTGGCCCATCAGACTGATCAAATAGTTCCCGAAATAATCACATACACCCTTCCCCAAGGTGATGATCACCAGAAACAAACAAATCGCAAACCACAGCGACTCGCCGGCGAAGGGGATCAACCTCACAAGGTCAATATTCTTGTGAACCCCGGGAATAGGCAGAAGAGAGGCATGGGGAACAGGGGTCAGGATTTTGTCGAAAACGATCTTCAACGACAGCGGCATCAGCGCTTCGAAAAGTCCCACGCCCGCCATGAGAAGGAAGGCCCCCATAAAGATGGGGATATAATTCCGGGTATAATGAAAAAGCTTACGGGCGTCTGTAGTCATGCCTCTCGCCGGTCAGTAAAATCTACAAATTATACCGGCCTTTCTCCAAAAACTCAACGCAGCCAGGCCGTTCCGGGGCCTTTAGAGAGAACCCCGTCTTTTTCTAAGGGATACCCGTAAACTGTTGCAACAATCTTATTGCCCTATTTCCTTGGTTTCAAACATGTCCCTAAAGGCATCCCCCAGAAAGTTGAATGCCAATACGGCGGCCATCACAGCCAAGGAGGGGAAAACCACCAAGTGGGCGGCGTCAAAGAGGTGAATTCGACCATCATTAATCATAGAGCCCCAACTGGGACTCGGTGGCGGAATGCCCAAGCCCAAGAAACTCAGGGTGGCCTCGGCCAGAATGGTGTTGGCCAAACCCAGGCAGGCTTGAACCAGAACCGGTTGGATGGTGTTGGGAATCATATGCCGCAGGATGATCCGCCGGGCCGGTGCGCCATTGGCCTTCGCGGCGGTCACGAAATCCAGTACCCTGGCTTTCATGAATTGACCGCGCGTCAGCCTTGCAAAACCCACCCAACCCATCAACGACAGCGCCACAATAAGTTTCCATAGTCCTGGTCCTAAAAAAGCAATGAAAGCAATGGCCAACAACACCCCGGGAAAAGCCATGAAGCTGTTGATCGCCACGACATTGAGAAATCCATCAATCTTGCCGTTGTAGTAGCCGGCGAGCAGCCCCTAATATCCACCCACCAGGAAGGAAATCAATATCACTGCCATGCTGACCGAAATAGAAATTCGCGTGCCGTAGAGCAGACGCGAGAAAATGTCGCGCCCC
>JAQUPQ010000054.1 GCA_028716525.1 Terriglobia bacterium
TGAGCTCCGGATAAACTCTTCCCTCGCTTGGGCGCCGGAATCAAAATTCTGCAATCTTCAAAAACCATCATGAATCAAACTACCACCCTGGAGTTCCTCTGATGAACGGAGGTTTTCACACAGACTCCTTCAGGGTTCCGGACCAATCCAGGATGGGACACGAACCCAGGGCGTTGCCCTGGGCTATCATAAACATCCCTTTCAGGGATGGAGTTTCTTGTTCCTTTAGCGGTCTTAACTTCGTGCCATTCGTGTCTGTCCCTATTCCCTGCTTTTGTACCCGGCTGTTGGGTGCGGCTCGAGCGTAAGTGCAGTTGATGACCTAACGTTTCTGTAAAAATATCGAGACTGCCAATGAGGCGATGCCAACGCCGTAGCCCAGTCCAGAGAAAAAGTCCAGCTGGTAACGAAGGCAAAGGCTCCCCGCCACTAGGGCGAACAACCCGACGATCATCAGAATTCGCCCTTTTCTGTTTGGAGTTGTCGACACGGTCAATCTCCTTTGTGCGGCCTAACGAAATTCGCCGCAGCGGCTTGTGAATGCGAAATTAGATTACGCGTGACGGCAGCTTTGGGTCGAGCACTTTTCGTGCACTCTCCGCACCACTCACGGGCAGGCCCGCCGGATCAACCAGACCAAGCTGTACCAGCACGCCGGCCTGATCCCAGTAAATGTGTTCATGGGCAATCTTGTCGCCCTCGAACTTGACAATGACCGCCACTGCCATTTCAACCCTTCTTCCGGTGGGCGGCACACCAGGCAGCATCCAGTCGATAACCGCGGTGTGCGTAAACCTAATCACCATCTCTTCGACAATCTGATCTTCTCCGATGGTGCGCGACACGTTAATCATCTCAACGTCAGGTGGAAAGAATTTGCCCACCAAGTGATTGACGTAAAAATCGCGCACCCCTTCCCTGCCCACCCCGCCGGTCATCAGTGGCACATGATTGAGATGAGGGTGATCGGCCATGGTGGCCATCGTGGTTTCAATATCACCCTTCAGTTCGGCATTCACATGCTGCTGAAAAAGTCTCAGCATCGCCTGTTGTGATGGTGTCAATTTGTTCAAGTTATGCTCCTTCGCAAACGGATTACTGCAGTTGCAGTCAACGCGACAATATACGCCGGCAGCGCAGTAACCACCGGCCATGCAACCAGCGCGAGGGCGTGGGAGTATTTATAGCTTGAAGCGGCCCGCGCATGGACATTCGCGGCCACCGCGATTGCAAAGGCTCCCAGGGCGACAGCTAACGATGTGTGCAAGGCAGTGGTCGCCGGCGAGCTACGCCGGCGAAGCTGTTCATATGTTATGTGCGCCGCGAACACAGCGGCGCTGATGATCCAGGCGGCCAGCCGCCATGTAACTCGCATCTGATGAGACGCCGCCTGATTGGCGAGCGCCGCAAACGCGATACCGGCAAGAAAGTACACAATGGCTGAGATAAGCACAGCCCTCAGCCAATTTGCGCGATCTGATGCGTCCATGTGTGCGGCCTAACGGCTTGGCTCAGCGGCGGGGCTGTAGCCCCGTTCGCTGAGCCGGTGTTGGGCGCTTTTGATTCTTGCTACAAGTTTCCAGCTCTATGAGATCGGTCCAACCGAACAATCTCCAGGGCGTGTTTTATTCCAAATATCTATCAATTTTGACCTGGAGTGCTTGTACCATGAGCGCACTCGTCTGGCGTGTACTGGCTTTAAATTTCCAGTTAGTAGACTTCCATCCTCAATAGAAAATGATGCGTCGATTCCATCTCCGGAAACGTGAAAATGTGGCGGCGGGTGTTCATCGATATGTATCTCAATTCGAAGGTCGGCAACCCGATCAACTCGAACCTTCTCTAAGCGACCTGAACGAATTTCTTTGTTGAGAAAAGATTCCAAATGCCTTTCTACTTCATCCAATGAAGTAATGCTGTCGATCTCGCGGTAGATGTCATGTGCAAGTTCGGCCTCTTCTTGGACATTGTTATCTTCATCATCCTGAAATGTCGGAGCATCGATGAGTGCAATCTCAACGATACGGTGTTGTTCTAGATCAAATTTTATCGAGAAACCATTTAGCACACCTTCCTGTATTTTGGTAATGGTGTTTGGCTTGTAAATTATAGCTGTGACCGTGATATTTGAGCTATCTACTACTGCAAGAGATGAACATTCCCCCACACTACGATAGTTATCCGCGTGACTGTGCATTTCACAGATTGAGAGTGTCTCAATTCTCCTAGCATTTATCGCCTCAAACAGATCCGACGAGTTGCACGGGCCTTTTCCCCATATAAGGAAACCTGACTTATTGTCGGACCCATCGAAAGATATGAAGAGAAAGTGAAATGACATTGGTTATGTGTTCCCGTAAGCAGAGCGAAGGAGTATCGAGTTGGGTCCAACGACCAGCGCGTCACCACGTCCCCCAATCTTAAAGGCGGATCGGGTGCACGCGCGGGTTAGGCTGTAGGAATGTCATTTCACTTGTTTGAGGAATTCCGCGGGGTCAATATCGGCATCCTGTAACGCTCCCTTGAGGGTATACCGATCGATCTCGTCGTGATAGGGAAAGACGATTCGTCTTCCATCGGGATGTTCCATTTTAACGTGGCTACCTTTGCGATGGATCTCCAGGAAGCCGAGGCGCTGTAAAGCCGCCAGCACAGCGCGGCCGGAGAGAAGAGGCAACTTCATAGTGACAGTTCCACAATTTCCTGAGACTTATCCTGCGTCAATTCCTCCGCCTGAGGCTCCAAGTACAAAGCGATGGCCTCCCGAATATTGTCGAGAGCTTCTTCTCTGTTCTTCCCTTGAGACCAGCAGCTCTTCAGCGACGGACAAGTGGCCACAACATAGCCATCTTCTCCTTGCCGGATTACGACCTTAATGATCACCCCGACCTCCGAACGTACGAAATATCACTTTGGAGGATACTTGCTGACAGTGGCAGTGTCAAATTATCAGCCTAACGACTTGCCTCTGAGCAGCCGCGGTTTTCAGCGGCCTGCTCCAGCGGCGTGTTAGCCAGCCTCTTACGCATTTGCTTGCTGCCTCTCTGAAACGTTTTGAGTAACGTTAAAGCAGCAGTGTCAGGAGGCTCTCGCGAATTTCGTCTCGATAGAGCACCTCGATTGCAACGATCCGTTCATTTAACACATCAAGAATCAAAAAACCTCGCTGAGGATCAAGCGCTACATTCCGGTGCCCTTCGCCCCAAGCTCCTTTCGGTCGCGGCACTGTATACATGGTGGCGCAAAAATCATCGCCGCATCGACAGCGATCTACGACCATTAGCCCATCGACGGTCTTCGCGAGTTCGTTTTCACCACTGCGTTGGAGAAGTTCGCCCAACTCGGAAGCCAATAATGGAAACTCTTTAGACAGATTGAAGCTCATGACGGTCAAGGTACTATTTGTCGGCCGAAAACAATTCCTCAAAGAATTTACGTGCTTCAGCGAGTCCCTCTTCCGTGAAAACGACGGATTTCGCCTTTCCATGGGGATCGGAAATGTATCCCTTCTCATGCAGGCGATTCATTGCATCCCAATCGAATCCCTTCCATGCGCGAGTTCCATCATGGATTCCGAGAAACAGGAGAGCCAGCACGGCCTGATCGATTTTGTCATCATCGAGTCTCATGGTCTTATTTGCCTAACGACCCGGCTTCAGCGGCGAGGCCGCAGGCCGAAGTCTGCTGCAAGCCGAGGTTAGACAGCCTCATCACTGAAAGTGACGCCGCTTAAACGCTTGGACGTCGTCAGCATTCAGCACAAACCACTCGCCACCTTGGCGTTTCTCCGCGAAGCGACGGTGCCAATACTGCTCGATACCTTCAGGGTCATCCGTTTCGATCACATGCACCGTGTCTGGTTTCTGCGGCAATTGGATCGCCAGTTCACGGAGGCGCCGGCCGGCTGCGTTGGTACGGCCGATTTTGTAGTTCTTGCCGGAGCGGAGAAGGTATACAAACCCGTTGACTCGAAGGGAGCCGAGCCGGAGGTCAAGGCGTCTCGAACTCCCTTGACGAAGGAGCTCGAGAACCGGGGCGAATTCTTCCTTGCCTTCGCAGTACAGAGCGACCGCGTCGAGCAAGGCGTCGCGGTTCCCCCACCGCCTGAAGGCCAGTTTGTTCGGAAACGACGGGTCCTGCTTCCGCTTTAGGTTCAAGTCAGCTTCGATGGGTGGCTCGTTGCGTTCCAAGGCCAGTTCAGCGAAGCGACGTAGGAGAACCTCGTCAGGGATCTTTTGGGTCTGGTCGTTCGGTGAGTATCCGGCCGCCTCTTGGAACGCGGACCATGAGCGCCAAAAGCCGCCATGCCAGTGATAATTCGAAATACCTGTCTCGCGGATGAACACGCGCTCACCGATCAGTCTGCCCCCGTGTTCATTGACCAACGTCGTGTAGGTCTTGATGATTGATTCGGACGAAAGCTTCTTCATGTTCCCTGCCCGTTCTGGCTGTCTAACTAAGGATTAAGCTGTATTAGGCCTTAAGTGTTTAGAAGCAAACCCTGCCCTTACGACGGCCTATTCCAGCTAGTTAAAATTGCTTTCAAACAAACAACTCGTTCGACCCCAGAAGGTTACACCTTCGGAGCCTGGAAAAACAAATTAGCCACCTACCAACTGAGCGAGAAGAAAAAATTCTACGAGACAACTCACGGCGACGTGTTTGGCCACTTTTCGCTGGAGATGCAATTCTCAACGTAAACTTTTCCGTTCTTTGAATCATTGGGAACATAGACTTGATTCTCGGCTGACTTTCCATAGCTTGTACCGTCGCATTTGGCACTCTGCCCCGGACCGATAACAATGAGCGCGCCCACTTTCAGCATACATGCACTTAAACGATCCAGCGCACTCCAGGTCGGGCATATTTCATTTTCTTCCCGGTACGATTCTCGTGGTCCCTGAGGCGGCGAGAACGACCACCACCGCCCGAATTCGGTATAACTTTTGGCGCCATCCCAAACTCGATAAACCGTCAGCGGGTGGGTGACTCGAAACACCTTGCCTGCGCACAGCTTTCCTTCTCCCGATGCTCCACGAGCTTCAGCCAACAGCGCCGGGTTTTCTGTTTCCACAAGCCCGGGCGGCGGCTGCATCACATTTCCAACGCAAGCAATTCCATCCGTTCCCACCGTCTTGCTTTGTGAGCAAATGGAAACAGGGCTCGATGCCGCAAGGCACGCTGATGCGATAAAGATAAAAACAATTTTGAATGTTCTGCGCATGTTTTCTCCATACTATACGGAGCGAATCGCAATTTTCCGTGCATTTTATGCCGAACACTGGAATTGACGGGCGCGAGGCAAATGGCATTCAGCTATCATCGCAGGAATATTCATGAAAAACGTGCTATCCGAGCGTCCGGTCGAAGGACTTGTTGGGTGGTGGTCTTCGTATCTTCACTACCAACTCTCGCACGGTTTGCCACAGTATTTCTATCAACGAGTACACTGCGACTGCTGCCACCATAGTGAGAAAGTAGTGAATAGCCACGACATACCGTCGCTCTGTATGCAATACTGAGTGCGCGCAGAGGTAGTAAACGGGAACAATCAACAGAATTGTAAGTGTGCTGCTGTGGCGTGCTCGGATAAGTAGAGCAAGGCCGATGATGGTGAATGCAATCATCCATGCAGTGATGAAGAATCTCTGTATACTTCGGATAAGGAAGCGCGGATAGCGTGTCCACTGATATGAAGTTGGTCCAAGCTTGAACATCTCCATCTGCCCGACCTGCGCAACAGGATGCACCGGGCTGGATGCGCCGTTGCTCAGTAGGATGCGCACATAAGATGTGTTCCCACTTACAAAAGGTATGGTGATTACATTCGTCGGCTGTTCTTCAGGTGATTTTCCTTCCACCTGGTCTATGGTTGTTGATGCCATCGAAATAGTTTGCCCTTCGCCTGCCACCTTGACGATCATGCGGCCCTGCTCAAGCTTGATCGGTAATCTGAATAAGTAATCGGTGTTTTTCTGTACGGCAATCGGTCGAGAGATGATTTGGTTTCCATACTTGGAGCCGTCACCCATGACCCGTAACACCTGACCATCCATTGTAAGCGAGGCTTCTGTTTGTCCCGATGCAAGGCGACCGTAGGTTATCAACTCAGTTGGAGAATTTGACCACACGGGTTGTACTCGATCCCTCATTTCGAGCGAATGGGTGACCGGCGGGTCAGGTGAAACGATAGGCACTCTGGCCAGTCTGAAAAAGGAAGCGGCGCGCCTGGTCATCACACCGAGATACCATCCCGGATGTGAGCGGACTATTGCGACTCCACGGACCAAGCGCATTCGATCACGCTGAATGCCATCGGGGCCGAAGAGGGTCTCAGCGTAGTCAGGCCGATTGTATAATTCAGCTTCCTGCCGCATGATCCCTAAGTCAGTCCTGGGTATTCCAAATCTTCCTTCCTGGTCGTATTCAGCAATGCCTTCTAATAATTTTTGCCCCGCGCCAAGTGAGAGCGGGATGAAATGATTGAAGACGGCATAGTTCTTGATCGTAATCGGTGCAATAACGATGATCGTTCCCGCGATGAGTGCTGCCGAGTAGCGCAGTCGTTGGCCGCGCTCAAACAAAACAGGAATCGCCGCGGCAAGGAAGGGCGCTAATAACAAAGCATTCGCCCTGAGCCAACAGGAGAGACCAACAAACGCGCCCGCTGCAATTATTGTGATGAGGCGAGGACGCTTTCTCGCTCTCACCATGTAGTAAACGGCGAGTAAGATTGGGAGCACCGCAAGGGAGTCGGGTAATAGCAGCAATGGGTAGTAGGAAAATTGGGGGGAGAGCGCAACCAGCAGTCCGGCGGTAATGGCCACCCGTACCGCTAATAACTCAGACACAATAAGAAAGATCAACAGGGCTGCCAAACAATCAAAGACGATTTGAACGAACTGTATCACCGCATCTGAATTTCCGAATATTTTAAAGATGGTCGCCAAGACAATCGGATAACCGGGGGGATGTCCCGTGAGATTGACATTACCCAAAAACGCTTTAAGGTCTCCACTTAATAACTGCTGAGCTGCCGTCTTGTAATCGTAGGTAACATACAATTCCACTTTCGTGGCTTCAAAACGATTATCGTGCCAGCTCAAGAGCCGCACGCCAAGCGCAATGAAAAAAACAGTAAGGCAAATAATGAGAAATTGCCCTCGTCTCAATCTTGGCAATTCGGCGTGTCCGCTTAATGTAGCGGCATCAAGCTGCTGCGATAACCATGTAAACATTTGAACGAATAGACGCAAAGTAATTAGGTCCTCTATTTTTCTTTCAACTTCAACCTTGCACCACCCTTGCGTAATCTGGATTCAAAGCGATCAGAGTCCTTCCACGAAGCCTTTTGGAAAAGAATGCCATTACCCCCCTTCCGCGTGCTGCACATCCCATAGCCAAGCACTTCGGCTGCTCTCGCAGTTTGGAAATGTGGAGGCCTGCCGCTCTTTGTTGGACAGCGATGAACACGCCCAAAAGGCCATCACGTTGATGCCAAAAGCAAAGGAGCTCGCTGAAAGCGCTGGTCGTGCATCGCGCAGCGAGCCCGCAAGTCCTCTTTGTAATTCCAGCTCTTGACCCATCCGGTTGACCTCACGCACGAAGACACCGTGACGGCGGGCTTTCCCCAGCAATTCGCGGACCAGCGGTGTCGAAGATATACGACCCGTCCAAAGTTCATCGACCCGGAGATTTTTCAAAACGGGGATGAGCCCTGCGATGTGATTGTTGTGAGCGTGGGTGAGCACCACGTAGTTCAAATGTTTGATCCGGCGCCACCAGAGAAATGGCAACACGACATCTTCACCTATAACAAATCGGCTTTCTTCATTACCGGGCCGAGTAAGACTCCACAAACAGCTGCCCCCATGGAGTATCTCTGCACCACTCCTCAAACACCTTCCGGTCCTTCCGGGGCCAGCGGTACCAGTCGTGGTAACACTCCGAACCAAAGATGAATAGGTTCACCAACGGCGTGTGAAACAGCAGCCCTTGGGCCCACTTCAGCGGCCCGAACCAGCACAGATGACCAACCCGGCTGGCCATGTTATCCCCGACTGAGAAGCCCCAGTTCTCCGTTGAGATGTCGTCTCCCAAAACTCGGATTTCTTCGGGGCGACCGACACCGAGTCCAGCATCGTGAGCAAGTCGGATGTATGGGATAGTCATTGGGTCGAAGCCCATCAGTTTGGCCGCCACCGCATCAATGGCGACTTGGTCGTTACTCGCCAGGATCACGTTTTTGACCTTCGGTCTCATTGTGCGCGGCCCCGGGCCATCGCCGGCGGTGGTACCGTCCATTACGGCAAACAAGCCGGAGTGAATCTCCTTCTGAACCGCCAGCAGATCGACAAGTGTCTCGTGAATCCAAGAATGCGTGTAGTGGCGCTTGGTGTTGAGCAGTCCGCCAAACGCATTCTTCATCGCGCCGGTGGTCGTCGTGTAGATGTGGCATTTGATGGTCGGAAGATGAACAATGTTCTTGCCGATGAAGTAATCGGGGATCCTCATGCCCTCAGGAAAGATCTTGTCAAGGACAAGCATCGGTTTCTTGGGCTTGTACTCGATCCATTTCATATCGGATTCTTTGAAGTTGTAGAGGACCGGGATCTGGTACTTGCAGAAAATAGGCAGGTAATGATTGAGGTCCTCCCCCTTGAAAGCGTCCGTTACCACAGTTTTGTTCTCCACACAGACGAGATCCTCAAAACCGCGGGCTTTCAAGGCGAGGATCGTGCCTTCTAACTGCCAAGGTGTTGTATTCGCGCTTGGAAACGGGAAATGCCAGGAGATGTTGTCCTTCAGAATCGTCGACGCCCCGTGGTCAAAAGATGCCTCCATTCCCGCCAGATCACACAATCGCCCCAAGTCATTAAGAACCGTCTCCGGGTGAGTACGTAAAGCCGCTACAATCGAGCGAGTCACGGAAGTTTTCCCCCCTTGATGATTGGTGAGTAAATCACAAGAGTGCATGCGAGTAGCCATAGTAGAACGCACAGTGCGAAAGGCCGGTCCCGGAGCACCAAAGATGAAGGATTTTCACCGTAATGCCTGATCTCCACAAGAAACAAATAGCGGAACAACCCGTAAAGTACGAATGGAACTGTATAGATTAAATTATCAGAGCCGAACTTAGCGACGGTCTCGGGCGCCACTGTGTAGAGCGCATAACAAACAACGGTCGCTGAACAAAGGACGAGGTTCAATTGAGTAATCAGCGCAGGCGAATAGAAGGCCAACACATTGCGGTGGCTAACGCCTTCATTTTCGAGCCACTCCAGCTCGCTCCGCCTCTTCGCGAATCCCAGGAACAGAGCCAGCAATAGAGTGCATAGGAGGAGCCAGTGGGAAGCAGGGACACCCACGGCAACGGCTCCTACGAGTACTCGGATAACGAATCCTGTGGCAATCGCAAACACATCGAGGATGACGACATGTTTGAGGGAAAGCGAATAGTATACATTGATGGCCAGATAGATCGCCTCAAGTCCAGCAACAGCAATGTTCGTCGTGAGCCAAGCCAAACCGCCTCCGACCACAATTAGGCAGACCACCAAAATTGCAGCCGCTCTTCCCGGCACGTCGCCGCTCGCGATTGGCCGGCCGCATTTCTCAGGATGTTGACGATCCTCTTTTTGGTCAAACCAATCGTTCAAAACGTACACTGCACTTGCCACAAGGCTGAAGGAGAGAAAAGCCCAGATAGCGTGTGAAATGCTGATCCTATTCGTCAGTCCTCCAGCAAATATCAATGGAGCGAAAATGAACCCGTTCTTCAACCACTGTCGAACGCGGAGCAAACGCACGCACCCGCGAAGCAGTCTTACCGCGGCGCTGGCATTCCTTGAACCGTTGGGAACCGTTATTGTAGGTCTAATCGCAGATGCTGGACGCATGGTTGCGACACCTTTCCTAGAAACCAGCGAGAAATCCTCACGCCGAGAACTCGTAACGCGAGAATGGTCCACGGGGAGGCGTTCACCACGACGGCGAAGCGTGCTCGCCGCCAGATCGCGAGGTCGGCCCAGGAATCACCGGCGTAATCGAATTGCCCCGTTCCAAAACGTCGCTCGAGAAACTTCGCCTTGGCGAGCCCTTTCAGGTTCTGTTTGCCCTGGACGAAAGGGGTCACACTTGGACACTAGACGGTAGAATCAGAAAAATGATCACGCCTTTTCTGGCGGGCGTGAAGCAGGATCAATCCTGGGGTGCATTCGTACATCAATCGAATTCAAATTTGTCCCATGTCCCGGTCTGTCCCCTCGTGTCTTCGACGCCGTCTTGATCGCCTTCACGACGAAGACCAGGACGACCGCTCCGATGGTTGCAACGATGATGCTTCCAATCGTTCCGCCAGCCCAGATCCCAACAAGGCGGAAGAGGAATCCTCCGATGAACGCGCCGATGACGCCGATCACGATATCACCCAGCACGCCGAAACCCAATCCCCTCGTAAGTTTTCCCGCCAACCACCCCGCGATCAAGCCGACCAGAAGAAACCACACGAGATGCGTGAGCTATCTCCCTTCCTGAGCTGACCTCGGATGTTCCATAATGTTAAGTTTTGCGTCAAAGCAATCAGAAAGCTAAACCACAGAACTCATGTACGGAGAGGGATCGCCCCGCGATTCGACTCGCTCAAAAAATTGATCCACGCGGTCAAGAATCTCCGGTATGGCTTGAGCGTGATGGATGGCGGTGCGGAGTTCTTTCCCATGAGGAATGGAAGTCGTGATGTGGCTGGCAAACTGTTTCATCTTGCCGATGGCGCCGGGATTTCTTTCTTCCACCAACAGTTCAAAATAATCCCTGATCAAACGGTGACGGTCGGCGAGGGAAACGTCCCGCACGGGCTCGCGGGTGTCACGCTCCATAATCTGCCGGAAGATCCAAGGGTTGGCCAAGGCGCCGCGGCCGATCATGACGGCGTCGCAGCCGGTGACCTCTTTCAAGCGAAAGGCATCATCCACGGTGCGCACGTCGCCATTGCCGATGACCGGAATTTTTACCGCCTGTTTTACATCGCGGATGATATCCCAGTTGGCGTTGCCGCTGTATCCCTGCAGACGCGTGCGGGGATGCACCGCGATGGCTTCCACACCGTTCGCCTCAGCCATGCGCGCCACCTCGCAGGCCACTATCTCTTTGTCGTCCCAGCCCGCACGAATTTTGACCGTGAAGGGCTTTCGTGTAGCCGCGCGCATGCGCTTCAAGATCGTCTCCAGCAAAGGCAGTTCGCGCAACAATCCCGAACCGCCGCATCGAGTGACTTTTTTGGCAGGACAGCCCAGGTTCAGGTCCACGATGTCGTAGCCCAGCTCGTCGACAATCTCCGCGGCCTCGGCCAACCGGTCCGGATTGGCCCCAAAAATCTGCCCCACGATGGGATGCTCTTCATGGCTGAACTCCAGTTGAGCCAGAGAACGTTGGGCCTGACGCGACAGACCCTCACTGGACGTGAATTCAGACACCACCATCCCGCAGCCGCCGACCCGCCGGATCAAACGGCGAAACACGGTGTCAGTTACACCCGACATCGGCGCCAGGTAGAGCGCCGGCCGGATCACTAAATCACGAATGGTGATTGATTCGAACATACTCCCATAGGATTCTATCACAGGCCTGATGGAAGGAATTCGCTCAATGGGGGGGCGACTCCGATCTCAATTGTCTCAGGCGGGCTTGCTGCTCCGGAGTCAGTTTGTTCTTGATACGCACCATCAGCGCGATCTGGGCGCGCTTGATTTCGCGCTCGGAACCCAACACCTTGTCCAATTGCGCCAAGGCTTGCGTTTCGTCCACAGGATTCTGCTTCAGCAAGCCGACCAACGTCTCCATGTTGTCTTGAAGCTGCCACTGCAGCTCGGTGAAGCGCGTCTGGGTCTTGAGGAGTTCCGATCGCAGAAAATTCCTCTGAGCCTCATCAAGCCCGATCGCCTTCTGGTGGGCCATCACCAAATCCGGCGGAAAAAGGGCTTCGGCCACGGGGTCCTGGGCCGGAGGCTGCTGGGCGGGCAAACCTCTTCCCAAGAACAGGAGCCCTATCGCAAAAATCCAACCGCTCGTTCGTTTCGCTTTGTTCATATTCATGGGTTCTTCTCCCTCTGTTTCGATGCGGGTGTTTCAGTTCCCAGTGCATAAAAACCTTTTCCCAACCGCGGTCCGTCCTTGAACCAATCGTACGTGGAAGAAACAAGCAGGCTATCCGTGGGTGATTTCCAATGCGCTAGGGTCGCGGCTGCGGAAAGCGCTTCGGCCCTCTCCCGCCTGATCGTCGAATAACGGTAATAGAAAAATCCTCCGCTGAGCACTGCAATACCAACCGTGAGAACCACAGCGGCTTTCCAGCGTCGAATCCAAAACGGCCGCGACCGCGGGGAACGGATCTCTGCCATCACCCGGCTCGCCATGTGCGGCGAAGGATCCGAAGTCACCAGCCGGCGAACGCCCGCCTGCAGGCGTCGGCTCTGTGCGCTCCACTCCGAGAGGGCGCCGGAGCACGCCTCGCAAGCCGCAAGATGGGCCTGGAGTGCCGTGCTCGCGGCTTTGCCGAGGGCATGATCCATCAGTACTTCGCGCCAATCGTTACATGCGTTCATGACAAAAGACTCGCAGTAGTTCCTTGCGCGCCAGGTGAAGCCGCGACCTGACCGTGCCTTCAGGGATTTCCAGCACCGCAGCAATTTCGCGCGTTTGCAAATCCTCCACCGCGCTCAACAGAAGGACACCGCGGAGCTTTTCGGGCAGCCGATCGATTTCTGCTCGCAAGCGGGAATGGAACTCTCGCTCGGCCGCGAGGGTTTCGATGTTTCCCTGCAGCGGCGGTGTTGATTCCAACCACAAAGAATCCCGGCGACGGGCTCGGGACATGGCTCGTTGGCGGTTAATCGCCAGCCGCCAACTCATACGCGCCACCCAGGAGCGAAATTTATCTCCATCGCGAAGGCTGGAGAGTTTCCTATAAGCCCGCAGGAAAACTTCCTGAGCCACCTCCTCGGCATCGGCACGGTCGGCCAGCACACCCAACGCCACGCGATAAACGAGCCGCTCGCATTCCCGGAGGCGTTGCTCGAAATCAACGATGCCCTCCGCAGGCCCGCGGGCATCACTAACGGACCCGAACTTGCGCCTGCCGGTTTGCTCCAGGGCATCAAGCATGTAATGGAATGTGCGCCTCCCGGGCCGCGCTGCTATGGCTGAGGAGGCGGTGGAAGCGGGATAAGCCGCAAGGCAGCGAACGCCCCTACCGCCGGCTGCAATTGCGCCGCCAGCGCGACCGCTTGCACCTTTCCTTTTTGTTCCGCTGTCAGCAAATCAAAAAAATGTGACTGAAAACTCTGAACCGCCTGGCCTACCTGTAGTTCAATGGCATGAATTTCCAGGACCAGGCCGCCGACCGACGCCGGATCAGCGCCCGGGGTATTGAGCATCCCTTGCAACTGGTTTTGCCGGCCTCCGAGTTGTTCTTGAAGTCCGCTGACGGATGTCTGAAATTCGTTCAATAAATCCCTGAATTGTGCCGCCTGCGCCTCGGAAAGGTTCAAGAAGGCCGCCACAACCACGGGCGGAGGGGGTTCCTGCGCACCCACATTGGTCACTGCAGAGGTGGAGGCGTTACGCGACGTTCCAGTCATGACCAGCGGCAAGCAGAGAGCGAGCAACAGCAGGATGATAGCTCTTTTCATTCGAAGACTCCTCCCCGAGTCTATTAGTAAGACACCACCGACAAACGCTTTGTTCACTGCCTGAACGAATAACTCAATTACAAATCGTGATCAATTCGAAAAACAGGGAAGAAAAAGTCTAACACAGGTGTGAGGTCTGAGGTGTGAGGAGACAAGAAACCAGAGGCCAGACGCCAGATACCAGATGTCTGGCCTCTGGCCTCTTGCTTCTGGCTTCTTCTTTTTCTCAGCCCTCACACCTGCTCTACTGTTCCGTCTTGCTGGGTCGGGGACGGGGAGGCGGGGGGACCCAAAAAGAGTCTAATGCGCGGTTAAACAAGGGCAGGTTCTTTTTTTTAATCTGCTCATACCACGCCAGGACATCAAAATCCGGCCCCACTGATATCTCCCGCCAGAATCGCTTGTCCAGCTTTTTTCCGGTAACGTCCTTGAAGACATTCGTCGCCTTGGTGTATTGGCGTATGTTGGTTGTCACCGAATCGGCCTGGGTAGAAAGATGCGATTCCGCGATTCCTTTGGCAATAATGACTCGAAGGTAAGGCCGGTCAAATCGTTCGCCATGTTTCCGCTTCGAAAACACCCACCAGGCATAATCCGTCGCGTAGCCACGGATGATGTGCCACCGCTTGGGATAGCAAATCCTGAAAAATGGAGAGTCATAGAATTTCAGGCCGAGTCCACAAGATTCCGGAGCGGGCGGCTGCTCTTCGGCGGAGGGGTGGACTATTGAAATTTGGGCGGCGGTTGCGGCCGGGAATGAGGTCCACGACGTTAACAGCGTCACAAACACTGCGATGAAGAAGCGGTATGGAGATCGCACGGAAGGGTCGAAGATCGACGAAGCGGCGGCGCTGAGGGTCATAAGGCCGTATGATTGGAGGTCAGGGCGGTCCGATCGCCTAGCGCGACGCGCATAGTCGCTTCCGCCACCAGTTCCTCGCCCACCCAAGCCTTTCCGCTGAGCACACCGAAGGGTCCTCGTATTTTCTCAATGGTCTCGACAAATCGAATGGCTTCCCCGACGCGAACACGGCGGTGAAACACCATGGATTCAATGCCCATGAAGAAAGGAATTCTCCCGGCGTACTGCGGATCTTTCAAGATGAGAACTGCGCCGACTTGTGCCGAGGCCTCGATCAGGATCGCTTCCGGCACAAATCCGCCGCCGTCTTGCACCATAAAATCACCCGCGGAAAACATCTTATGGCCGGTAATGCGTTTTCCGAGTTCGTAATCTTCGACCTCGTCCACAAATAAAAAGGGGTGACGGTGGGGCAGAATCTGTTCGATCTCGGTGTGAGTCAGTTTCGGCATGATCCAAAATTCAACCGCTTCAGGTTTTCTGTTGTGCCCGAAGCTCGCGGAGCGGCGAGATGGGCTCCCCCGGCATTACCACCCTGCACCGCGAGGAACACTCACATCTTCTTGCAGCGGGCGATCAATTGATCGAACAAGGTCAAGGCCAGAGCGATTTCGTCTTCAGTCATCAAGAAACTCGGGGCGAGGGTAAACACGTTCTTGTAATAGCCGCCCACATCCAGCACCAAGCCATAGCGTTTTCCGCCCTGTTCCAGCCGGCCTTGCAGCCCTTCGGCAAAGATCTTGTCGCACAGGGCGCGGTCGGGGGTAAAGCCGTCCGATTTTGTGATCTCCATGCGCAGCGCCATGCCCATACCGTTCACTTCACCAATGACGTCGGGATGTTTTCGCTGCAAACCACGCAGACCTTCCAGGATGCGGGCGCCCTTCTCCCGGGTCAGCTTCTCGCAATCGGTTTCTTCCATCATCTTCAAGGCCTCGAGCGCCACGGCCGTGCCCAAGGTGTTGGATGAGAACGTGGAGTGGGTCGATCCCGGCGGAAACAGTTCGGGATTAATCAATTCTTCACGCGCCCAAATGCCCGACAAAGGATTCAATCCGTTGGTCAGGGCTTTGCCGAAAACAATAATGTCGGGCGTGATGCCATAATTTTCGATGGCCCAGAACTTGCCGGTGCGATAGAAACCCATTTGAATTTCATCGTCGACAATCAGAATATTCCGCTCCCGGCAAACGCGTTCCAGATCCTGAAAATATTCCTTCGGCGGAACGGCGTACCCCCCGGTTCCCTGCATGGCTTCGATGTAGAAGGCGCCGTATTCGCTTTCGTTGGCTTTGGAGTCCCAAACTCCGTAATACTCCGTCTCAAACAATTTTTCGAACTGCTTGAAGCAATACAAGTCGCAGGACTCGCGCTTCAATCCGTAAAAACACCGGTAGCAGTAGGGGTACGGAATGAATTGGGCGCGTTCGGAAAAATGGCCGTAGCGCCGGCGATAACGATAGCTGGAAGTAATGGCCGACGCCGCCAGTGTTCTTCCGTGATAGCCGCCCATGAAGGCGAACATCAGATTCTTCTTCGTGAAGTTGCGGACCAGCTTGAGCGAATCTTCGATGGCCTGGGAGCCGCCGACATTGAACTGAACGCGGCCTTTGACTCCAAATGCCTCTTCGCAATGCTTGGCAATGCGGGCGGCCACCTCGATCTTCTCTTCATGCAAATACTGGCAGGCCAATTGGGGCAACTCATCGAGTTGACGCTTCAGCGCCGCATTGAGGCGAGGATGGGCATAGCCGAAGTTCGCCGCCGAATACCACATCTGCAAATCCATATAAGGGGTATCGTCGGCATCGTAGAGGAAACAGCCCCGGCTTCGCTTAAACACTTTGGGCGGTTCCAGGTAATGAACGGTGTCGCCGAACGAACAATAACGCCGTTCCAGATCGAGAAGGTCGCGCTCTTCGGCGGCGGCATCAGATACTGTGGGCTTGGTGGTCACTGATTAAGACTCCGATTCGAGAGATAGGATCAACGGCGGCGAGGTCAGTGTGCCGCTTGCGAGTTCCGCGAGAGCGGCCCGCAATTCCCGCTGCACGTCGCTAAAATCTTCAAAGGGTATGAAGGGAAGCGTGTGAGCCGCGCAAAATTGCGCCAGCGACCGGCCTTTTTTCGCAAACACCAGTTCAGCGCAGCCAATGGCGTGCCGGTCGGATTCGCCGTCGCCGATAAACACCACGGGCGCAAAGCCCGGCGATTCATTCTTGATCCACTGCGGCTTACAGGTGGCGCATCCATGGGTGCAATGAACGGAGGCGTGCGGAAACGTGGTAATCATAAAATTCTCGCGAATTTCCAGGTGGCTGGAAGCGATGCGGAAACGCCCCGGCAACCCCTTGCGAGCCAACTCCGGGCGCGCCATGGCGCGTTCGATGACCCAGTCGAATCCGTCGCTCAAGATGTGAAAGGGAAATCCGCGATCCAGGAACTCCTCCGCAAAATCTGAAAAACCCGGTGTGACGGAAATGGATTGGATGAGTTCTTCGAGCTCGGCCGGGCCGGCCCCGACCAACCGCATCTGCTCACGCAAACACTCCCGCGACCCGATTTTTCCTTCCAACCAGCGCGCTTCCACGTCGCGCCATTCGGGGGCCGCAAAGGCTTCCAGGATGGCGTCCGTCGTATCCCGCGTCGTGATGGTGCCGTCAAAATCGCAAAAAATTATCGGTTTGATCAAAACAGTTGCTCCCTTTTCTGGTGTTGAAAAATTTGTGCTGCTGTCCCCCGGGCCGGGACGGTGGAATCCTTAAGGCGCTCTGATTCCGTGGCAGGACCCGGCCACTGGAGACTGACGTAACTCCAGGCTCGATCTGCAATGCGATCCGCGGCGTCCGCCTTCAGCCACTCCGGCGGCGTGGTCCGGCGCGGCGCTTTCAAAAAGTTTGTGACCGCCCCGGCCACTTCTTCAATCGATTTGACCCGCACGCCGAGCCCTTCCCGACAAACCAGCTCGGCATGAACTTCCTCGGGACCGGGGATGGGATTCACACAGACCATCGGGACCCCCGTGCAGGCGGCTTCGGTCAGCGTCAGGCCGCCGGGTTTGGTCACCAGCACGTCCGCGGCGCGCATGAAAGCATCGGTTTCATCCGTCCACCCCAGCACCTGAAGTGATTTTTCCGGCGGAGAATTGCGACTTAGCTTTTCCAAACGCTTTCGCATTCGGACATCCCGCCCGGAAAAAGCAACGATGGAAAGCGGACCGGGGATGCGATAGAGGCTCTGGACAATTTCATCCGACCGCAACGGGCCCATTCCTCCCGCCATGACCAAAACCACGGGCCGGCCGGTCGCTAAACCCAGGCGGGATTTAAATTCGCCGCGCGTTTCCGGCGTCCGGAATTTCTTCAGCAAGGGAATTCCCGAAATTTCAATTTTCTCCCGGCTAACTCCCCAAGATATCAATTGATCCGCAACGGCAACGGTCGGAACAAAATATTTGTTGACTTCATCCTTCACCCAGACCGGCTCGAATTCATAGTCGGTCGCCACGGCAAACACAGTGGCGGTCGTCCAACCGCGTTGTTTGGCCAGAGCGCCCAGCTCACAAGCCCCGACTTCGGTGGCAATAATCATCTCCGGATTCCATTTGGCCATTTCAGCAAACACCTTCCGGCAAGCCAGCCGGAAGAACCATTCGGGCGCGGTATGCGCATGACGCCGCGTGTGGCGGGCGTGATATAACCGGGCCCACAAGAAGGGAGCCCATCGGATCATAAGCCAGTACGGCCACACATAAAACATCCGAAACAGGATTGAGCTTGAGGCGATGGCATCCACAAGGCGGACGTCCACATGGGGGCCTCGGTCGGCCAAGGCTTCCGCCAGCGCCTTCGAGGCCATCCAATGTCCTGTGCCGAAGGACAAGGTCAATATCAAAATTTTTCTCTTTGAACCGGTCAATGCAACCCTCGTTCACTTCACCCTGTGAAGAAACCCTTTTCCGGCACCGCTCTATTTCAGCGTGGCCACTTCCTTCCTGGCGAGCTCCAAAATGTCACCCACATGCGGGCTCTGAGGATTTTGGATGACTTTCTGAAAATTCATCTTGGCCATGGCGTTCTTATGTTGAAGCTTCTGAGAATTGGCCAACGCAAAACGGAAGATGGGATTGTTGGGATACTTGCCCGACAATTCCTCCAGCATGCGTTCCGCTTCGGCATACCGCTGGCTGGAATCCCTCAGAAAAATAGACACCAAAAAGAATTTGGCCTCCGTGGAAGTAAAATTATTGAGCGCGGCGGCTTCCTCGAGCTGACGGATGCCGGTGTTGCGATCCCCTGCGGGAAGTCGAATCAACATCCGCAACGGCTTGTAGATGCCGCCATATTCCTCCACGTAAAAGTTGTAGGCGCCCAGACCCAGATACGCGTCCTTGAAATTCGGATCCAGGCGCAGGCATTGTTCCAGGTAGTCGTGTGACCGCTTGACGTACTTGATGACCGACAAGGTGTGATCGCGTCCGGCTTCCAGTCGTGACCGCAGCGCGTTCGACATCCCCAAATGAAAATAGGCCTCGGGATCGTTGGGATGATTTTTCAGGTACGTGTCGCATTCGCCAAAAGCCATCTCCATGGAGTTGATGAACTGGTCATCGAAGGGTGAGGTCTTGGTCTTGAGCGCATCGATGTAATCCAGGTTGTAGTAATCACCCGTGGCATTGAAAATCCGCCACCACAGCCACTCCGACTGGAAGATCATCCCCAACGGCGTGTCGGGCCGAAGTTGTTTCACTTTCTGGAAGTCGCCCCAAGCCCGGACATAATCCAGATTGAAGAGCGCGTCCATGCCGTCTTGCAACAATTTCAAAACGGCGGGATCTTTGAGGCCTTCCGGTTCTGCCGCCACCTTGCGGCCGGGCAAAACAAAGAACAGCGTGCAGGCCAAAAGGCTGCCCGCCAAAAACCGCTTCAAATATCGCATTCACTCTACTCGTTTCAAAATTCCGCTGGATTCACCGGAATCCAGGGGGCACATCAGCGCGCGTCCACCAGCCCCTGGCGGGCGTCGACCAGGCGCAGCAATTTTCGGCCTTGCCGCAAACCGCCCGGCGCCACGCCGTGAAATTCCAGTTCGTACAACCCCATCTCGTAATTTTTCCAAAAATCGGGAAAAAGAGACCGCAGGTTGTGCTTCACGCGCTCGCCGATGGCGTCCGGTCGCTCGCCGTTCACCAGCTCCAGATGGAGCTCGAGGCAGTCTTTATGGCGGGGGCGTGTGACGCGTACTTGCCATTCAGAACTGATGCCGGACACCCCCTCCAAGGCTGCCTCAAACACCCACGGAGAAATGTTACCCATTCCGCAAACCACCATCTCATCTTTGCGCGAGCGGATATGAGCAATCCGGCGCATCGGCAATCCGCAGGGACATGGAGTGTCGATCCAGCGGGTGATGTCGGCCGCCCGATAGCGCACCAGCGGCATGACGCGGCGCGTCAACGTGGTGTACACCAGCTCGCCGTACCCGTCCTTGTCCGGCGAATCAATTTCAAAAAGAAAATTCAGTTCGTTGAGATGATAACCGTCCTTTACCGGACATTCAACGCCAATGGCGCCGCAGGATTCGGTTTGCCCGTATTCCAGGTACACGGGGGCGTTCCAAACGCCCTCAATATATTTCCGGGTGGCCTCCGTCATGTTTTCGCCGCCCACCAGCATGAACTTCACCGGCCAGGTGCCGCGGGTGGCGGCCACTTCGCTCAATCGCATCAACCATGACGGCTCGCCGATCAAAACGTTAAAGCGGTAATGGGTTGCCCGGTCATAAAACTCGGCCGGCTCAATCTTGCCGGCTTCGACGTGCAGACAACCCAGAACCCGCGTCACTTCGCGCGCCAGCGGACCCGAAACCCAAAAGGAGTGATCGAAGGCCGTCACCAACCGATCCTGTGGCGTCACTCCCAGATGAACCAAGGCCGCGGCTCCATAGCGCGCCATCCACTCCATTTCCGACAGCCCGAAGAAAACCTTTTTGTTGTGATGGGAGGTGGTTCCGGTGGTTTCAAAGACGATTTGCGCCGGGGCGCACAGAAAATCTTCAACCGGATGGGTTCTGAGGTCTTCCGAAGTAGTAAACAATCCGTCCAAGCCGTCGGGCGTTTTCACTCGAGAGGGAACAATTCCGGTTTCCTGAAAACGGCGGCGGTAAAAAGCGGAATGCTCTCCGACATACCGAATCATGGCCTGGAATCGTGATTGTTGAACCGCGTCTACAAACCAGGCCGGCAGATGGACCCCGATGCGCAAGGCCATCGACGGCTTTCGCCGTATGATCCGTTGCTCCAAATATTCACTGACACTTGCCAAAAGAGTCATTAAGGATTCCGCGCTCAGGCTGTCCGGGTCCTTCAGCCGTTTTCCGGAGGCGTGTCTTTCACACAAAACCGGAGGTCATGTCCGGGGACAATGACATCCCCATACTCCACCAGTTTCTTTTTGGTTTCTTCGTACATCACGCGGTGAGTGGGAGGAAACGTCATGACGTTTTGATCTGCCTCGCTTCGAGTGATCATGGCATCGCCGGCCACCAGCACTGGACCTTCCGCGGTGTTGAACACGAAAGAATAATGAAACGGCACGTGCCCCGGTGTGGCAATGGCCCGCACGCCATCGGGCATCGGCCAATCCTCCAGCCATTCAAACTGTGCGCGTTTCCCCAGGCGATCCGCCGACCAGAAGCGTTGAACCATGCGAACCATGCTCCACACGATCTTGGGATCATCCTGAAACATCTGCAACTCGGGATAATATCTGTACAAGCCCTCCAGTGACATCTGTTCGCCGGTCAGGCGATTGCACAATTCCGTCATCCAGTCGTATTCCTTGCGCGCGCACACGATTTTTGCGCCGGCAAAGAGGCAGTTGTTGTGGGAGGGATCGAAGTGCAAATGCGTGTTCAACACGTGGGTCACATC
>JAQUPQ010000055.1 GCA_028716525.1 Terriglobia bacterium
CTGTATCGTCCCAGGCTTTGAAAAGTGTTGTAGAAAATCGCTCCGTCGCTGCAATGTTCCAGCCCCTCGCGGAGTTCCAACAGATTGGCGGCCTTCTCGTTGCAAATGCGCGTGAGATAGGCGGCCGTGACAAAATCAAATGGTTTTTGCGCCGTCTTCATGCCAAAACCCTTTCCATGCGGATCAAAAACTCCTCCACCTCCTGGGGATTGCGGAGGTAGTAGCGGGCCCGGGTGCGGCGGGGTCGCCCCACGCGAATGGTCAGGCCGCTCTGAAGCACGCCGAAGGCGGATTCATCGGTGATGTCATCGCCCAGGAAGATGGGCAATCGAGCCCCGCCCCGCGACAGGATGGTTTCTACGGCCGCGCCTTTACCCGGCCATCCCAAGGGGAGCACTTCCCAAACTTTCTTGCCCAGAATGAAGCGCAAGGATTTTTCCTCGAGCTTCAAAGTCCGTCGAAAAACATCCCAGGCTTTTCGCAAGGTCGCGCTGTCGGCCCCGCGGTAATGAACGGCGAAGCCGTACTGTTTGTCTTCAATCCAAATATGCGCCAAGGCCGACAATCGTTGGGCCAAATGATTCTTAACGCGTCGCAGCAACGCCATGGAGGCCCGGCTGGTGGAGGTTCGGGCTTGATGTTCCCACCCGTACAATCCCAAATACGTGATACCGGGGACGCCCACGCGGTTTTCCACATCCTCCTGACGACGGCCTGTAATCACGATCAATTGCATCCCGCGGCGCCTCGCCAATCGGCCCAGCAACTCCCGCCTGGCCTCAGCCAGGCGAGGTTCATCGGGGTGCAAGCACAACGGGACCAAGGTGCCGTCAAAGTCCATAAACAACGTGATCCGTCGTGCCCGCTTCAAGCGCCTCGAAAGTTTGTCCCATTGCAGGAATAAGTGCTCGGGCCGGCAAAACTCATCGGTCGAGAACTGTGTGTGAGCCCGCGACCAAATCACTCCTCCCGCCCGTACGGAAAATCGAAGGCCCTTGATATTCTGCAACGCCCAGCGTTTTACACCTGAGCCCTTCAAACAGTCTCACTCCCATCATTGTTCAGGCGCACCAGGTTCAGGCGCCCACGGCGGATCCCAGCTGTTCGCCGTTGGTCCGGACCGCTTCCGGTCTTTCAATCCGGGCATCGGCGAGTTCGCCAATCAAGCTGGCCGCCCAAGAATAAACGTTATGTTCCCTCACGATCTTCCGCATGCGGTGCATGCGGACGGCGCTGTCTTCGGGATCCATCTCCAAAGCAAAACGGATGGCCTCCGCCAGCTGCTCGGTATCGTAAGGATTCACCATAATGGCGTCGGGCAACTCCCGGCAAGCCCCCGTGAACTGGCTTAAGATCAGCGCCCCCCGTTCGTCGGTGCGCGCGGCCACAAACTCTTTGGCCACCAGATTCATGCCGTCGTGCAACGACGTCACCAGGCACACATCCGCAGCGCGATAATACGGATCAATTTCCTTGTGGCTGTGGTGCGTGTTCAAGAAAACAATGGGTTTCCAGCCGTCACTTCCATAGCGCCAGTTGATGCGCTCGGCTTCGGCCTCCACTTCGGCTTGAAAATCGTGATAGCGCTTGATATGCGTACGGCTGGGGGCGCCGATTTGAACCAGCGTGAATCGTCCCCGATAATTCGGATACTTATCCAGAAATCGCTCCACGCCGTGAAAACGCTCTAGAATTCCTTTGGTGTAATCCACCCGATCGACTCCCACGGCCAAATGACTCACATTGAGCCCCAACTCTTTGATCAACGACGCGCGATCCCAAGTTTTCAGTGCCGGGTCAGCGCCAGCGGTCTCGGAAAAAGCCACGCTGATGGGAAACGGCTTGACGCGCGTGACATGTCCGGAGCGGCTCACGGCAAAATGCTCCCAATCGACGCGCGCTTCCAGAGCCTGCGCCACGGTTTCCAAAAAATAATTGCAATGCGACTGCACGTGAAACCCGATCAGGTCGGCCCCCAGCATGCCGTCCAACAATTCCCGCTGCCACGGACAGATGCCGAACGCTTGGGGATTCGGCCAGGGAATATGCCAAAAGATGGCCACTCGGGCGTCCGGCCTCTTCCTCTTGATCAGTTGCGGCAAGAGCGCGAAATGATAGTCCTGAATGAGGACGGTCGGTTCGTTGCTGCCCTCCATCTCTTTCAAAACCGCACCTGCAAATTTTTGGTTGGCGGCTTGATAATCTTCCCAATCGGTGCTGCGAAAGATGGGGCGAGTGTGGGCAATATGACAGAGCGGCCACAAACCTTCGTTGGAAAAGCCGTAGTAGTAGCCTTCCTCTTCTTCCCGAGTCAGCCACACGCGTCGCAGCGTGTATTGAGGTTCGTCCGGGGGCACGCGCAAACGATCGTGCGAATCCACCGTCTCATGATCGGCTTCGGCGGCGCCATGGGCGATCCAAGTGCCGTCGCAAGCCCGCAAGATGGGTTCCAACGCCGTCACCAGACCGCTCGCCGGAACAATGGCTTCCACCCCTTTGCCGCGCCGCACGTGCATGTAGGGTTCGCGGTTGGACACCACGAATACGGGACGATCCTTCAACTTGTGTTGGACGTGAATGCGCAGCCGCTCCTCGGTCCAGATGGATTCGGAGGCGTCACGCAGTCGGGCCTCCTCCTCTGCCGCGGCCCGCGCCGCCGACAAACTTTGAGCCAAGTGCGTGGCTTCGCGCATCAGGGGTTTGAAGAGCTCTTCCTCCGGTAACTTGGGCGGCAGATGAATACCGCGGGTCCTCAATTCCTTCATCCATTGCGCGGTTTTGAAAATGGGCCCGACCACACTCCACCGCACGATCAGCAGGGTGATGAGCGCAATCAGCAGGGTTTGAACCAGAGAATGAAAGAACGTATCCCGCCAGATTTTGTCGCTCCTCGTCAGGATATCGCTGGCATTCTGAACCACCACCAGCGTTCCGCTGATATTTCCATCCGAATGTAGAGGGAGCGAATAAATGTGAGCGTAAATAGCCCCCAAGGTCGTGTATTCGCCCGACGCCTGATCCTGATCGAAGGCCGGGCGGGCTGCCAAGACCAAGTCCCCAAGGTGGCTGGAGAGTCCTGTAGTCATGGCCTCCGGCTTGAAATTGGCGTCAAAAATAACCACGCCCATCAAACGCTCTCGATGGCCAAATCGTTCCACGAGCCGCTGCATTTCTCGCGGAGAATTTTTCTGCAACAGAGGCTCAATGCCTTCCTGCAGCCCTTCCCCGAGAAGGTCCGCGCGCCGCTCCACTTCCGATCTCAATTCTTGTTTCTGAGTTTTGACTTGGGAACGAGCGAAGAGCAACGCGACCACAGTTATGCCAATGAACATTAGGAAAATTAATCGGAATGTTATTCGCATTGGCACACCTCCGTGCCACCCGATTCCGCTGCACTCCAAATGCCGATCTCGTCAAATATCCTTGACAGCAACACTTCTCCGACTCCGACCGCATCAGATCAAAAGGAATATGGGGTTCAAAGCGATTATCTCACGAAAAAGATCCAGCTCAAAACATTTCGGAAAACTTCAGTCCTTCACGGTTGAACTTCCCAAAATTAGATCGCGGCGGGGAAATTTTTCCCGATTTCACCATCGGGGCGCACAAGTCCTGACGCATCTTGAGCATGACAAAAAACAGGGCCTCACCGCCCCGGGTCGAGCGGCTGGATCGCATTCCCTTGTCATTCCTTGACAGACAAAAGAGCGGGTGATACGTTTTCGGACGCGCTACTCATCGTGTGGCTTCAGAAGGTTCATTCTTTCGATCCAATGCAACTCCGTCAGTGCCCAGATTTGCACTGGAATTGCTGCCCTCATCCTGGAAAGGAAATGAATTGACCAAACCTGAAAATAGAAACCATTTGAAGATCCGAAAAGCCGTTTTCCCCGCAGCCGGTTTGGGAACTCGATTTCTACCCGCCACCAAAGCGCAGCCCAAGGAAATGCTGCCGCTCGTGGACAAGCCCATTATTCAATACGTGATCGAAGAGGCCGTGCTTTCGGGGCTCCAAAACATCATCATTGTGACGGGCCGCGGCAAAAACGCCATCGAGGACCACTTCGACGTTTCCTACGAACTGGAAAAAATTTTGGAAGCTCGCGGCAAGACGGACTTGGTGGAGCAAGTCCGTTCCGTGTCGGAGCTGATTCATGTTTCGTATGTCCGCCAAAAAGAAGCCCTGGGTTTGGGACATGCCATTCTGATGACGCGGGAGCTTGTGGGCAACGAGCCGTTTGCTGTTTTTCTCGGAGATGACATCATTGAATCCGATATCGCCTGCATGAAACAAATGATGGCGGTGTATGACCGTTATCATTGCGCCGTGGTGGCACTGGAGGAGGTTTCCAAAGACGACATTTCTCGCTACGGCGTGATTGAAGGCAATGCCGTGGGAAGCGACGCCCTCGGAAAGCGAATCTTCAAGATTGAGAACATGGTGGAAAAACCGCCTCGCGAACAGGCGCCGTCGAATCTCGCCATCATCGGCCGGTACATCCTGACCCCGGAAATCTTTGATTGTTTGGAGCAAACGCGCGCCGGCGCCGGAGGCGAAATTCAATTGACCGATGGGTTGAAAGGATTGCTCAACATACAGCCCATCTACGGATATCAGTTTGAAGGCAAACGTCATGATGCCGGTGACAAGCTTGGATTCTTGAAAGCCACGGTCGAACTGGCTTTGAAACGCGCAGATTTGGGACAACCGTTTCGAGAGTATTTGAAGTCACTTCATCTCTGAGCCCCCAGTGTGGAATTTCATTTTTAGAATATCTTGAAACCCCGGAAGCCGGCCCGGCGTCCAAAGACTTGTTGCAAGCCGGGCTTCGTGGTATAAGGGGTTTATCTGTGATAAGATTACACGCCGAGAATTTTGAATGATTCTCGGCAGAAGCGAAGCAACGCGAACGAGGGGTTTCTCATCGTACAGGGGAAACCTTTAGGGAAGGCAATAAGACACATGGCTAGCCGGGAACAATTGAAAGACGTCGTGGAGTATTTACATTCACGGATTGAATCATTGAAAGGATTGCCTTCCTCCGCAGAGAACGACGGCCATTTGAAAGATCTCGAACTTGAATTGCAAAAGGCCGAAAAGGATTTGGCGGCCATTGATGGGCCGGCTGCAGAACCCGTAGTCGATGCGGTCGAACCGCATTTGACTTTGTTTGAGCCTCCCCGGCGATGGCAAGCATTTAAAGAGAGTCTGTCCATTCTTCTGAAGCCTTCTTCGAAACAGCCCATCGAAAACGATCCCGAAAGCGCCTTGCCGGCAGAGAAGATATTCTTCAAGTCGGAGCCGTGGTACAGGACCCTGCCTGCAGCCGTCAAAGGATTTTTCTCCAACGAGAAACCGAACTACAACATCACGGCCCAACCCGTGGAAGTTCCCGATATCTGGGCGGATTACAAGCTCAACCGAGCCACCCCGTTTTATTCCGTGATTTTGCACATCGTTGTCATCGCTTTGTTAATTTACGTGGGAAAGAAAATTGTTGTGACCGTGGCGCCGCAAAGCAAGGTGGCTGAGATTTTGTTGGACTCGCCTTTTGAGAAGATGTTGCCGCAGGATCAGAAGAAAGCCGGGGGCGGCGGCGGCGGCGGTCAACGCGATCCACTGCCCGCCAGCAAAGGCAAACTTCCGAAGCTGGCAACTCAACAGATTGTTCCGCCTACACCCAAGCCGCCGGTGGATCAGCCCAAACTTCCGGTGGAACCTACAGTGGTCGTGCTGGCGCAATTGCCGAAATTGAATCTACCGAATTACGGTGACCCGCTGGGTGCGAATGGACCTCTTTCTGCAGGCCCCGGGAGCGGCGGAGGTATTGGATCAGGAACCGGTCATGGAGTGGGTCCGGGAAACGGGCCGGGTGTCGGACCGGGTTCCGGCGGCAATACCGGTGGTGGTCCGTTTATGCCGGGTCGCGGCGGGGTTTCCATGCCGCAGTGCATTGAAAACTGCTCCATGAAACCACCCTACAGCGAGGAAGGTTACAAGCTCAAGATTCAAGGCACGGTGCTGCTGCAGTTTGTAGTACGCTCCGATGGGAGTACCGACAGTTATAAGATTCTTCGCGGCCTCGGTTACGGACTGGACGAAGCTGCCATCGAGACCGTCCGCAAGTGGCATTTCCGCCCGGGCTACAAAGACGGCAAGTCCGTGGACGTCTACGCGCAAGTGGAAGTGAACTTCCGATTGTTCTGAAAAACCTCCTTTAAGTTTACGGTTCCATCTCGAATCACGTCTCCTCACAAATCCAATTCATTTTTTGACGAATGTCCCCTCGCTCGCGGGCCAGCTCACCGCTGAGGCGCCAAGGGCGCTGAGTTACACAGAGAAACATCGGATTCGGTACGTTTAAGGGGATAAAAGGAATTGCAACCCACACCTGTTCGAATGCACTCTTTACCAAACGCTCGCCACTGGTGACTCGTCACTGAATTCTTTTGTCTGAGGTCTTTGGTCCTGGGTCTCGTGTCTTTCCTTCAGGGCTTCGGTTTTTCGAAAAAGCTGTCGGGAAGTTCGGGATTGACTCTGAAGTCGCTGAAGGTAATGACAGACTTGACGCCGCCTTGAACCGCTGTCACGCGCGTGGGAAGTTGTATTCCAGAAAAGGTCTTGTAGTCTTCGTACGTTAAATCCACCTTTCGAATGCCCTGTCCTTGAGGAGTATCCACTTCCTCTTCATACTGGAATCGACGCATCAAGGCGGTCTTGGCGTCCAACGTAATTTCCCCGCGGGTATAATTCTTATCAAGAAATCCGCTGACGCCGATTAAATGAATATCCGTATTGCCGGCTGAGACACCCGCTTTCGCCCAGAATTTGGTCAACAAATCGTATACCGCGTAAGGCTGCGACTGAATTTGCGACGAAACCTTCAGCGCCTGCACATCGCCGGCGACCAAATCCACGATCGTCGATTCGCTCTTGAGCCAAGCCGTGGGGCCATTGGTTACGGTCATGGCAAAGAAATTCTCTCCCGTTACTTCGCTACGGAACTTGTCCATCCCCTTGAAGTAAACCTGGAATTTAACCGTCTTGCCGTCGGCGCCGACGGACTGGTTGGAGTAACTCAAGCTTGCGATGGCCGTCAATCGCTCCGTGCCGCCATAAGAGGTAATGGAGTTTTGAATCCATTTTCGAGCTTGTTCCATCTGCGCCGGGTTGTTCTCGCCCGTTGGATGGGTCGAAGTTTGAGCCCAGGAATTTCCCCACCAGAAAATGGCCAGAATCAACACGAGCCCGGAGGAAAATGTCGGGCCCGCCGGCCGCGCTTGATGGTCTCTTCGAAAACTCAACTTCACCCATTCAGAAATGGCTCTAATCATTTCCCACGCTTCCCTTCCCACGCGCCATTGAAAAACACAGCCGGTGAAACGCCCGCTGAAATTCACGAATCACGGGATGGGATCAAAATAAGATTCGGCCACTTTCCCATTCACTTGAATTTCGGTGAAAATGTCTTCCCGTTTCTTCTCGTCACCCTGATATTCAATCATTCGATACGGCCAGACCAGGCCGTCGACTTTTCGAAAACCGAAAAAATCATCGGTGGTGACCACCGGATTGCCTTGAGAATCGATATCGGAATATACCGCCCGCAGCGGCAGATGAGATTTGATGTCAAAATAAAAGCGCGTCATATTTCCGGCCCCGTCATCCCAATCCACGGCATCGGCTTTTTGATCGTTGACGTCCAAACGACCCACCAATCGAACCTGGAGATGCGGGGAAGAAGCAGAGAACAGCGCCAACAAGCCGCGATAGAGGGCCGTCTGCATGGCCATCTCGATGCGTTTGTCAATCTCAGGAGGGTAAGTCTTGAGGCCTTCCATCCCCCAGCCGGTTTTCCCATTGAAGGCTTGAATGATCTTTTTATTGTCGATCGTCACATCCGCACGATACCGATCCGGCCGAAGAACGACATACCGGGCGGCGCCTTGAACTTGCTGGCCTTCGACTTGGAGGCGCGTCATGCCCAACATAGACAAGCTTCGAACGCGGCTGAGCGTCTCACGGCCACCCATGGCCGCGAGGGCGCTGTCGACGATTCGCCTGGCCGCCGCCTCATTCTCAGGCGAGGAAGACTGAGCCTGTGCCGTGATGGTGTTCGCGGTCAAGAACACCAGCCCGCCTACGATGACGAGCTTCAGCCACAAGGTAGATTCGCGCCGTCGGTCGATTTGAACTGTCGCTGTCATGTTGATTCTCCTAGGAAACGCACACGCCAACTCAAAACACGAGGGGCAAAACGGCCCTCATTATAAGGGCACAAGGAATGCAAACAACGGATATTTTGAGGGTCAACGAGGCGTTCTGGCATAACGTCGACAGGTAACGGAGTATCGTGAGGATGCTCCCCCAACAATTTCGGCGCCAAATTAAGGGTTGCAAATCACGTGAAATTCGCCCATCATTACCGACTGCGCCGAGGGTGCTGCACTTGCCTGCATTTTTCATCCGCTGTTCCTATTTGGCGCCGAACCGGCGGATCCACACCATTAATTGATTCCGTTCAGGAGAAATCATCGTGATTAGAAAAGGAGTAAAAATCGCGCCTGCCAAAGGAAAGCTGGGCGTACTCATACCGGGCATGGGGGCTGTCGCCACCACATTCATCGCCGGAGTGGAAGCCATTCGGAAAGGACTGGCACGACCCATCGGATCGCTGACTCAGATGGGGACCATCCGTTTGGGGAAGCGCACCGATAACCGCGTTCCTAAAATTGGAGACTTCGTGCCCTTGGCGGGTCTCAATGATCTGACCTTTGGAGGTTGGGATATCTTTCCCGACAACGGCTACGAAATCGCCGCCAAGGCCGGCGTTCTGGATCGCAGCCTGCTCGACGCGGTTCGCGGCGAACTGGAAACGCTGCGTCCTATGAAAGCCGTCTTCAACCGCCGTTACGTCAAGAAACTCGACGGCCCCAACGTCAAACGCGGCCGGAACAAGTGGGAATTGGCTCAACAGGTCCAAGACGACATCCGCCAGTTTCAAAAACGCACCGGAGTGGATCGCACCGTGATGATCTGGTGTGGATCGACGGAAATTTTCATGAAACCGGCCGCGGTTCATTCTTCCCTGCCGTTGTTCGAAAAAGGCCTGAAGAAAAATGATCCGGGCATTCCCTCCTCCATGGTCTACGCCTACGCCGCCTTGTCGATGGGCATTCCGTTTGCCAATGGAGCCCCCAATCTCACGATCGACATTGAAGCGCTGCGACAGTTGGCCCGCAAGAACGATGTGCCCATCTGCGGCAAAGATTTTAAAACCGGCCAAACGCTCATGAAGACCATTCTCGCTCCGGGATTCAAAGCGCGCATGCTGGGTCTCAACGGCTGGTTTTCGACCAATATCCTCGGCAATCGTGATGGCGAAGTGCTCGATGATCCGGAATCGTTCAAGACCAAGGAAGAATCCAAGCTGGGCGTTCTGGAGCACATCCTGCAGCCTTCCGTGTATCCCGAACTCTACGGCAAGATCCACCACAAGGTTCGCATCAATTATTATCCCCCGCGCGGCGACAACAAAGAGGGCTGGGACAACATCGACATCTTCGGATGGCTTGGGTATCCCATGCAGATCAAAGTTGACTTCCTGTGTCGCGACTCCATCCTGGCGGCGCCGATCGTCCTGGACCTGGTTTTGTTCCTCGACCTGGCGCAACGCGCCGGAATGCGCGGCATCCAGGAATGGCTGAGCTTCTATTTCAAGTCGCCCATGTGCGCGCCGGAACTCTATCCCGAGCACGATCTCTTCATTCAGCTCATGAAATTGAAGAACACCCTGCGCCACCTGCGCGGAGAAGACTTGATCACCCACCTCGGTTTGGAATACTACGACTGAGATTTCGCTGTTTTTGTATCAACCCCCATGGCCGGAGGCGCATCCAAACCTCCGGTTTTCCTTTTTAGAAAGCTTCTGCTTTTCACAAGCGGGGAAATGCGTATAAAATGTCCGCCATGGCAGGCAGCCCCGAAAGTCGCCACGAAGAAGCCAAGGTCCATCGGGCCGAGGTTCGAAAGAAGGTCTCCTACATTGGAGAGCTGAGGGATCTGTGGGAAGTGGTCTCGGACCGCGATTTTGAGCGCCATTATCGTGCCAAGTACTTTGGTGAATATCGCATCAAACGCCACGAGGCCCTCGGACTTCTGGACCGCTGGGAACGCGAGCTGCTGGATCAGTGCGAAGTGGAGGGCTTGCCGCTTCGCTTGCTGTGGGAAGTTCCCTCCATCCAGAAGTTGATGTGGATGCATCTCAAGGAATTTTTTGTTCAGCGCGCTCCCACCAGCGTTCCCCGGCCCGTCACCGCCAAACCCGTCCCGGCTAAAGACATCATCGTGCGCGAACATTTTCCGGGCGGCTCGCTGGTGTTGGCCTTCGCAGTTCAAATTGCATTGCTGATCGTCTTGCTCAACCCCTTGACGCAACATGCCTACCAGAAATTGGAGCAACTGAATCAGCAGCAGTCGCTGACTTATTTCAAAATATCCGAGTATCTGCCCGAAGTTTTTTCGCCGAACGCCAACAGCGAACTTCCCAAAACGGCCAAGATCATTCCCAAGAAAAATCAAACCATCATCTCGAATCCGCCCAACCCCGACAACGAATTTCAAACTATCCTGCAGCCCAATGCGCCGAAGGCCGTGGACCTGGCGGAAATTAAACTGCCCAACATCATCTCCATGAAGCCCCGCGTGCCTGAGCCTTTGGAGCCGCCCACGCCGACCATCCAACCGGGTTTGGAGCAGGCTCTGTCGTTGCCCAAGGATCTTCTCATTCCCATACCTCCGGCTTTGCCTCCGAAAATGGATGTGGGCAAGCGCGCGATTTCAGACTTGCACATCGCGGATTCGGCCGTACTCAATCCCGAAGCCCGCCTGTTGTTGAAGCCCAACGCGGAAGTTCCCGACGTCGAGAACCTGCCGCTCACCACTTTCGGAAATACCTACGCCAATGTTCCAATGCCCAAAGGACCGGACGCCGTTCCCACGGTCACTCCTGAAATCGGCCGCTTCAATCAGGTGGATATGCCGGACCTGGTGGTGTTGAATGTGAATCCCAGCCCGCCCGGGAAGGATGTGAAAGTTCCGAATGTGACCAAGGCCGCCTCCTTCGGCACTGAGGCCGGCAGCGGCAATGGCGGAGGTGCAAAATCCGGAGCTATGGGTATTCCCGGAATCACCGTCTCCGGGGGCGGATTGACGAATCCGGGCGCGGCGGTGGTGCAAACCGACCGGCTTCCTTCACAAAGCGCCAACAATATTCCTCCGCGAGACAGGGGCGGCGCCGGTTCACGTTCAGAGCACGGGCGATCGGGCGGAAAAACACCTGAATTACAGTTGCCCAAGACGGACCGCTTCACCTTGGAACGCAGCACCGCGACAGATACTTCGAAAGGCTCTCCGGAAGAAGAACTGACCCGGGAGCGGACCCACGAGAAAAAGATTTACACGGCCTACCTGAATCTCGCCAACCTTTCCAGCGAGACGGGCAGTTGGGTGATGCGATTTTCGGAATATGAAGATCCTACGCTCACGGCTTCGCGAAAACCCACGATGGGAAGCCATCCCGGCGGAGAGTTGTCGGCACCTCTGTTGATCCGAGGAGAGCATCCGCGATATCCGCCTTCGGCGGCTTACGAACGCATTGAAGGCAATGTCATATTGTCCGCTATCATTCGACGGAACGGATCGGTGGAGGTCGTGAAGGTGGACCGCAGTGTCGACGAACGGTTGGACCAAGCCGCCATTGAGGCCCTGAAACACTGGCTGTTCCATCCCTCCAAGAAGAACGGCCAACCGGTGGATGTGATTGCGGAAATAACCATTCCCTTCAATCTGAAAAAACCTTTCTGAGTATGGGGCGGCCTGGAGCCATGAAACCCAGCGACAATCTGTTTGACATCGCTCCAACACCGCGATAGTTTTATCGCTCCATCGAGGTGAATGCAGGAAGCCTTGAATTTCCCTTCGGGGAGCACCACCCGAGAATCCAAACACTGTATACCCATGTTTTATTGGCTTCGTTATCTCTGGGTTTCATCGCGCGGCTATCGATGGAGCCCTTGGAAATCGCCCTACCTGCGATGGCGCATTGAAACCTTCTCGGGCGTGAACGCCGAAGACATCGATTTCAAGACCTTCTGGAAATTCATTTGGCAGTATCGCCGGGAGTTGGCCGACTTTCTTCGTTGGACCAACCAAATGCATAAAATTCACGGCATGAAATGAAAGGAAGTATTCACTCATGCATTTTTTTTCAAAGCCTCATAAAAAGATCAATTGGATTGGGGTGCTGATCGTCCTTGTTTTGCTGAGCGCCACGGCTCGGCGGGTCTCCCGGGGACAGGAAAAAGTCCCTTTCACTCCTCCCCGCGTTTCCGACGAAGCAAAGAAAATCGAAGCCTCCGCTTTGATCATAGACACTCACTCCGACACCTCCTCAGCCACCGTGGACGGTTTTGACATCGCCACGCCCAATTCCAAGTACATGGAAGACATCGGCAAGCTTCGAGCCGCCCACTGGGGCGCGCAGTTCTTCGCCGCCTATGTGGATCACAAGTACGTCGATACCCATCAGTCGGCTCATCGGGCTTTGGAAATGATCGACACGATTCGATACGACATCGTCGCCAAACATCCGGACACGTTTGTGCTGGCCACCACTGCCGATGACATCGAGCGCATCCACCGCCAAGGAAAGATCGCCGCGTTGATCGGCATCGAGGGAGGTCATGCCATCGAAGACAGTTTGCGCCTCCTTCGTGACTATTACGCCCTGGGCGTGCGCTACATGACCTTGACGCACACCAACACCAATGACTGGGCCGATTCCTCGGGCGATATCGACAATCCCAAGATCCAGCATCACAACGGACTGACCGACTTCGGCAAACAAGTCGTTCTCGAAATGAACCGCCTCGGAATGATGGTCGACATCTCACACGTCAGCGACAAAACGTTTTGGGACGTCATGGCGACCAGCAAAGCGCCGGTGATCGCTTCGCACTCTTCCTGCCGCGCTCTGTCAACCGCCCCGCGCAACATGACTGACGACATGATCAAAGCCCTGGCCGCTCACGGCGGAGTCATTCAAATCAACTACGCCTGCGAATTCTTGTCGCAGAAAAGCGCCGACGAGGGACTGAAGATTTGGGCCGAACAAGACGCTCTGGCGCAGAAGTACAAGGATGATCCGGCACGTCTCAAAGAAGAACTCAAGAAACTTGACGAGGAATACAAGAAACGCGTCCCGCGCGCGACCTTGGACGATGTGGTGGCCCACATCGATCACGCTCGAAAACTGGTGGGCGTGGATCACATCGGCCTGGGCAGCGATTTCGACGGCATCTCCTGCGCCCCGGAAGGATTGGATGACGCCTCCAAACTTCCCAATCTTACCCAGGCCTTGCTAAACAAAGGCTACACCGCCGACGACATCCGCAAGATTTACGGTGGCAATACGCTGCGATTGATGCGCGCTGTTGAAACGGTAGCCAAGAACTGGTAACCAATATTTCACGCCTTTTGGACATCCCGGAAAAGTTCCGGTAGCGCCGGCCTTAAGGAACGGCCGGCGCTACCCATTCATTTCTTTCGACACGGCATTCACAAAACCGCCACACCTCTGCGACCCTCGCAATCCGACCTTTTCGGAAATCATAAATTGTGAGATAATCCCCGGCAATTTGTAGACGTGGTCTGCAGCGTACAGACCGCGACTCGAGGCGGAGGCTTCCTGATTCTTTCCCATCCGGGACGACCCCCATTCTGCAAGTGCCAAGGAGCAATTCTCGCATGCAGCAAATTAATCATGACGTCATTATTCTAGGAACGGGTCTGGCCGGCCTGCGCGCCGCCGTCGAAATCTCCATTCAAAGCCAAGGCCAGTGTGACATCGGCATCGTTTCAAAAGTTCAAATCATGCGCTCGCATTCCGTGTGCGCCGAGGGCGGTACAGCCGCCGTAATGCGGCCTGAAGAAGGCGACAGCCTCGAACTGCACTCTTGGGACACCGTGAAAGGCGCCGATTTTCTGGCCGACCAGGATACCGTGGACCGATTTGTCCAAACATCGCCCAAGGAAATTCGACTGCTCGAACACTGGGGTGTTCCGTGGTCGCGACGCGAAGACGGCCGCATCATGCAGCGCCCTTTTGGAGGCCATTCCTTCCCGCGCGCTTGCATGGCCGCCGACAAAACCGGCTTTTTCGAAATGCAGGCGCTCTACGACACGTTGGTTAAATATCAGAACTTCAAACGCTATGACGAATGCTTCGTGACCTCGCTCGTTTTGGAGGGTGGGCGTTTTGCGGGGCTGACGCTGTTTGATGCCCCGACCGGAGAATTCTACGTGCTGCGCGGCAAGGCTTTGCTGTTTGCTTCCGGCGGACTGGGAAATCTTTATGGATTCACCACCTATTCGCAGACCGTGACGGGTGACGGTCAAGCCATCGCCTATCGTGCCGGGTTGACCTTGGAGGACCCGGAGTTTCTGCAATTTCATCCCACGGGACTGGTGCCTTCAGGAATTTTGATGACGGAAGCATGTCGCGGAGAAGGCGGTTACTTGCGCAACAACAAGGGCGAACGATTCATGGAGAAGTATGCGCCCAAGATGATGGAACTGGCGCCTCGCGACATCGTCTCCCGTTCCGAGATGACGGAGATTTTGGAAGGGCGAGGCTTCTCCGGACCCGACGGCCTCGATTTCATCAATCTCGACCTCACTCATTTGGGCGCCGATCGCATCAACAAACGGCTGCCGCTGATCCGGGAAGTGTGCATGAAATTCCTGGGGATTGATCCCATTACCCAACCCATTCCGATCCGTCCCGTGGCGCATTACTCCATGGGCGGAATCGAAGCCGACATCAACGGCCGAACCCGATCCGAAAACATCTGGGCCGCCGGCGAGGTGGCCTGCCATTCCATGCACGGCGCCAATCGGCTGGGGTGCAATTCCACCGCTGAGTGCATCGTGTGGGGGGGCATCACAGGCGGCGAGATCGCCAAGTATCTGGCGAAAAAACCTAAATCGGCCGCCCTGCCGGATTTGAAAGTAGCGGACGAAGAAAAACGCATCTTCGGAGGATTGCTCCAGCAGAGCGGTTCCGAAAATCCGGCGCATATCCGCCGCGAACTCCGCACCTTGATGGATCAACATGCCGGCGTTTACCGCACCGGGCCGTCGATGAAGCAAGGCCTCGAGAAGATTGCAGGATTGCGGGAGCGTTTCAAGAAAATCTCAATTCAGGATAAGAGCCGGATTTACAACACCAACCTGATCCAGGCGTTGGAAACGGAAAACATGTTGCAGTTGGCGGAAGTGCTCTTGTTTGCGGGTCTGGCCCGCGAAGAATCCCGCGGCGGCCATGCCCGGACCGATTTTGCAAAACGGGATGACGAGAAGTTTTTGAGCCACTCCATGGTTTCTTTCAATGGCGGGAAACCGAAGTTGCAATACAAACCCGTGACGATCACGAATTGGAAACCGGTGGAGAGGAAATATTAGGTGTCGGGTGTCAGGTGTTAGCTGTCAGCTTTCAGCCATCAGCTTTCAGCTTAAAGCAATTTGCATTCTAGGCTGGGACGATTGGCGGGACTAATCCCAGCTTGTCTTCAAACGATGATTGCTGATTGCTTGAGGCTGACAGCTGATGGCTGAAAGCTGACAGCTAACCAGATCACACCGATCCGCAACATTTCAAACAGAGGAGAACGCTCATGGCCGAAATGAAACGACACGATAATCGCCTCGGGTTGTGGGGCTGGCTGGGCGGAGGGCGCTGGGGAGTCGAGCGCCACGCCTACATCCTGCATCGCCTGACCGGCTTGGCCATTCTTTTATATTTCCTGATGCACATCGTGGTCACCAGCCTTCGGGCTTCGGGGAAATACATGTGGATTGAAGGCCACGTTCTGCATCAACCGGTTTTTAGATTCGGCGAGTACCTGGTGTTTGCCGCCTTTGCCTATCACGCCTTCAATGGCATCCGGCTGGTGCTGGTCGAGCTTGGTCTGGCCGTCGGCAAACCCATCGAGCCCATTTACCCTTACAAAACTTCGTTGAACGTTCAGCGTCCCTTGTTGATTTCTATGATGGTTCTGGCGGGGATTTTTTTGCTCCTGGGAAGCTTTGAATTCTTGGGCGTGGGAAAGTAGGAGGAGAAATGCGAGAGACGAAATATTGGACTTGGCACATGACGGCCGGAGTGGTGATTCTTTTCCTGCTGGGTCTTCACATGCTCATCATGCATGTCGGAGGTGTGAGTACCTCTTTTGCGCCTTATAGCGGGGAAGCCACCTCCAAAGCCAACAGCCTCTTCCGCGACAGCAAACTTTTTTTCACCGTGACTTATATCTTTCTTTTGGGAATAGCGCTCTACCATGGCCTGTATGGTTTGAGGACGATTCTTTTTGAGTTGACGTTGAAGCCGGTCGTGGAGAAAAGCATCACGTTCGTCCTGACAATCACGGGTTTGGGATTGTTTGTTTTGGGCACTTGGGCGGCCATTGCCACCCATGCCATCGCACTTTCGGGGGCCAGGGGATAATCATGACGGAAAACACAAATAACAGCCGACCAATCACCTTCCACGTCACGCGGTACAATCCTGAAAGCGATCGCAAGCCTTATATTAAATCCTATACGGTTCCCGTGCGTGCGGGAATGACGGTGCTTGACGGGCTTCATTACATCAAAGAAAACCTGGATCCCACTCTGGCGTGGCGTTTCTCCTGCCGGATGGGCGTGTGCGGCTCCTGCGGCATGCTTCTGAACGGACACCCCACGCTGGCATGCAATACCCAAATCTTGCACATTGCCGACACGGACCTCACGGTCGGTCCACTGCCCAATTTTGAAATCATCCGCGACCTGGTCCCCGATCTGATGACGATGTTCGAAAAACATCGCTCCATCAACCCTCATATTGTTCGCACCGATGAAAAGGAACTGAATACCCCGGAGGGCGAGTTTTACCAAACCCCTGAACAACTGGAAAAGTTTTTGCAGTTCACTTACTGCATCAAGTGCGGTTGCTGTATGGGAGCATGCCCGACACTCGCCACCGACGTGCATTATCTCGGCCCCATGCCGCTGGCTGCAGCCGAGCGATATGACAACGACAGTCGCGACGATGGCTGGCGCGACCGCCATCAATTAACCGGCAGCGCCCACGGCGCCTTTCGTTGCCACTATGCGGGAGAATGTTCGCGCGTCTGCCCCAAAGGCGTTGACCCGGCCCGCGCCATCCAACATCTCAAACGACAATTGGTGCTCGATTACCTTCATCTCGCCCGCAAGAAAAAACCCTGCGCCATGCTTCACGGACCCGGCGAAGGAAAGCTGTTGGCGAATATTCCCGCAGCGCCGGCGAAGACGGTGTGAAAAGCAGGGGTCAGGCCGAAGGTCCTCCGGGTTTTTGGCGGATGCCAGGTTTCAGGGGTGAGGTGTGAGAGGTGAGAGAACAGGGATCAGGAGCCAATCAATGTCCGGATACTGATTTCCCTATCCCGGCCTCGGTTTCTACCTCTACCCTTTGATCAGAAAACAGCTCGGGTGGCCCCGGCCTCCCCCGTGTCGGATTTAGACCGGCGGCTCTTGGCGGCCGTGCCGAAAGGCCTGTGAAGGTTATCATTTTCATGCCCTGGGGTGGTCGCCGCGGCGATCATGAGTGGTTGCCCCGAGAATTCATACCTCGAGATTCGTTCCCGTGTAATCTGCCTCCAGGTTCCGATCCCGGCCTTCGAATGCTCGATGGCCTCTCAATTCCGTATTCGAATTCCTCTTCACTGTTAACCTTTCCACCGCTTGACGCGTTATACGATGTGAAGAAACAATGAATCCAGGAGGAATTTATGCGAAGCGAAGATTTAGCCGGGTTGATCGGGGGACTGGGGGCCATCGTGGTCGCCGCCTTCATCGTCAAGGCGTCGTTGGAATATGTGTGGCGCAGCCGATCCCTCAAGATGCGCAAGGAAATGCAGTCTCGTTTGATGGACAAATTCGGCTCAGCTCCAGAATTCGCCCAATTTTTGGAGACGGCGTCAGGCAGACAATTTCTGGAAACAGTCTCCGCGGGTCCAACCAACGCTCATGAGAAGATTCTCAACTCGGTGCGCACGGGGATTATTATGGCCGTCCTCGGATTGGCCCTTGTTGCCGTGAACGGGATAGCGCCCAGTGAATCCCGGGCGGCCTTTCAAATTTGCGGCTTGATTGGGATGCTGGTCGGGATTGGATATATCATCTCATCGTTTGTTTCATATCGTCTCTCTAAGGCTTGGGGCTTGCTGACGCCTCCGACCGACCGGCCGTAGGCGTTCCCATTGACCTGGACCATTCACCATTGAGGCGTGAGACCATGATCGACGAAGAGGCGATTGAGAATCTGCCCTACCAGGATGAAGCGGCATCAAACCAGGATATCCAGCCCTTGGATGCGATGAACGAGGCGAGCTTCAAAAATCTCTATGCGAATACCGCGCGCCCGATTTGGCTGTATATCCATCGGGTCGTCAATAATGCCGCGCTGGCCGACGACCTTCTGCAGGAAACTTTTTTCCGTTTTTTGCGGACGTCTCTGCCTCCGATGACGCTCCCGCAGCAACGTTCCTACCTTTTCAAGATTTCGACGCGGCTCATTCAGGATCATTGGCGTCATACCAAGCGCGAAACATTTTGGTTTGCGGCGGATAGTTCGGCGGACCCGGCCTCTCCCGATCCGGCGCCGGCTCAATTGCAACGGAGAGAGATGGCTCAACATTTCCTGGGATTGACGCCCCAAGAGCGAACGCTGCTCTGGCTGGCCTACGTAGAAGGATCGCAGCACAACGAGATCGCGGAAACGCTGGGGCTGAAATCAAAAAGCATTCGCGTTCTTCTTTTTCGAGCGCGCCGCAAATTGGCAACCTTGATCCGCGGATCTGAAGGGAAACGAGGTGGGTTATGAAGATGAATCTGTGCCCCCAGGAGGAACCAGTCCTGCAAGCCTGCAGCACCGGGGATTGGCCGGAACCATTGCGTACGCACGCTGCCACGTGCCCCGAGTGTGCCGAAATGGTGAGGACCTACGAATGGATGCAGGAACAGGCTTACCAAGACATCCCCCACGACCTCCCCGATCCCGGAATGATTTGGTGGAAAGCCCAGTTGATGCAGAGAGAAATTCTGGAACAGAAGGCCATCCGGCCGGTTCAAACTTTTCAACGCGCTTCGGTGGTCGTCACTCTGCTGGCCGTGTTTCTGATTGGATTGTGGCGGTGGCCAAACCTGGAAAAATGGTTGGGTGCCTGGACTCCCGGCTTGGAGCGGTCGTGGTGGACGCTCACCAATCTGTCACCGATTTTCACAACATTGATGCTGATCAGTGTGGGATTGATCGGGGTTTCAGTCGTGCTGACCTTCTTCGCGGTGCTTTCCGAGGATTAATTGAGGCAGGAAAACCCGATTGCATGGGGTGCCGCGATGCCCGATGTTTGGGGCATCCCGGAAACTGTAAATCCTCAAACCCACCAAGAATACTTTCGAATCACACTAAGTCCGGGATCCCGCAGGACGGGATCCCGGCTACCAGTGCGTCTGCACCAATCCGGGATGAAACAGAGAACGTCTTATCCCGGTTACCAAATCCGGCGTTTACACGCCGATGATGCCGACGAGCTCTTTCACTGCGGCGGCGCTCTTTTTTAAGGCGGCGTCTTCTTCCGGCGTCAATTTGATTTGAAGAATCTCTTCCACGCCGTTGGCACCCAACTTCACCGGCACGCCCACATACAAGCCGTTGATGCCGTATTCCCCTTCCAACAAGGCGGCGCACGGCAGGATCTTTTTCTTGTCGTAGAAAATCGCCTCGATCATCTCGACGACTGCCGCGCTCGGGGCGTAATAAGCGCTCCCCGATTTGAGCAGCGACACAATCTCGGCTCCCCCGCCTTGCGTGCGTTTTACAATGGCATCGATTTTTTCCTTGGGCAGCAATTCGGTGATCGGAACGCCGGACACCGTGGAATAACGGGGCAGCGGCACCATGGTGTCGCCGTGTCCTCCCAGAACGAAGCAGGAAATATTCTCGACGCTCACTTTCAATTCCAG
>JAQUPQ010000056.1 GCA_028716525.1 Terriglobia bacterium
CCCAATCGGATGTTAATGCGTATTCCTCCGAAATCTTGGTGAAGATCCAATCATGCATGAGGCGACGGCCACGATTCGAAATCACCGTCGAGTCGATCCAGTCCCGGGAAGAGAGCACCGACTCCCGATATTCGGGGGATTGGGCGGCGAACAGCTGGGGGCTGATCGCGGCTACGATTTTGACGTTGAGCTTGTTCTCGTCCAATGCCGGAAGTATTTTGATGATGTTGGCCGTGGTCGAAGTTCCTTGAACAATCAGCGTTCCCCGGGGTTTCTCGCCGACGCGATAGTCGCGCAACACGTAGGCTCCTCGGGCCGCTTCGAAATGCGAGGGGATTCCCAGAGCTTCGCGGTCGGGAATGACGATGGCCGGGCGCGTCAGATGCAAAGCGATCACGTGAGCCGGAAGGCTCATGGCCGCGCCCAAGACCGGCGCCACTTCATTGTGTTCCCAGGGATGCAGATCAATGCATTGACCGTCGGGAAACAACTGTGTCACGCCCGGGGCCAGAATGCCGAAATGGGTTCGAGAGTCTTCGGCCGTTTCCGGTCCGGAGTGGCTGGCGCACAAGATCACCTTGCCCACTTGGATTTGCGAATCCTGCGCCAATTGGCTGAACAGGCGCATGGGACCATATTTCAAATAGACGAACGATCCGTAGGTGGAACAGGCGCCGTAGAATCCATCGAATTTCTCATAGGGAGTCTCCGAAAGGTTCACGCAAGCAATTCCAACCGTGGCTCCGGAGTTGGTGAATTCTGTAATCTCCTGAGGAAGCAATACACCTTCGGGATTCTTCTGTCGTTCATACCACCCGTAGCCTTTGACGTCGTCGAAATCTTTTGAAAAGCCTGAGATGTTGGTGGAATCCGCGAGGTCGGCCGACATCGCCAGAAACAGCGGACGGCCATACTCCTTTCGCCCCAGGGCATTGACCCAGGCGCCCCATTTCGCCCATCCCGCGCGATTGGCTTCCTTGGCCCCGGGTGGAACAAACAGTTCCTTTGGATATTCTCTAAAATTGTAAAGCCGCGGATCTTCAAAGGGATTTCTTGAAGTCTTCAAGCGAAAACTTGGGATGCTCTCCGGAACGCTTTCCCCGACTTCGACCAGCCGGTCCGCCAGATAGGTCACCAGTTCTTGATCGCTCCGAATGACCTCGGCTACCACTTTCAGGTTATTCGCAAATTGCTGTCGGATGGCCGCGGAATCTTTTGGGGCGGGCTGGCCGTAGCCATCGAAGACCACACCGTATTTGTCCATGAACTCCTTCTTGGTTTGCCAAAAGAGTTCGTGGTTCATCGGATGGGGCGATCCATGGGATTTGTTGTCGTACTTCAGGTAGCCGCGTCCTTTGCGCGTCTTGAACCAGATCATGGTCGGGACTTTGTTGACGTTTTCGGACATCAGGGCTTCGATGAAAGGTTCGCTAATGGTGTTCCATTCGCTGCCACCTTCAGTCCCGAAGACTCGCCAGCCGTAAGGCTCAAACCAATCCACGGGCGTCCCGTGGACCACCGAACTGGCAGGCCGATCATCGATGCCGAAATTATTCCAGTCGACGCAGAAGTAGAGATTGTCGAGACCCAAACCCCAGGCGGAATTCTTGGTCTCATGCGCGGATCCCGGCGTCAATCCGCCTTCACCTTCAAACAAAATCACCTTGACGCCCTCCGCGCCGGCACGCTTCAAAGCCACCGCTTCGCCAACGGCGGCCGGTAAACCATGTCCGGAAGGGCCGGTGTTGAATTTCAAAAAGAGAGTTTTGCCTTCCTGCTCGGCATGTCCGGCCAATCCTTTATTGCGCCGGAATCCCAGCAAATCCTCCCAAGTCAATCGGCGCACTTGAGGTTCTGGAACGGCGTAAGAGGCGTTTCCTGTTTGCTCATGTTTTGCGCGTAAGGCTTCGTTCAAAACCGCCAAGGTGCAATAGATCAGCGGAACCGTATGTCCGGCGCCCAGAAGGAATCGGTCACCAAAACGTTTTTCGGGGTGGCGAATATCCCATCGCATGAACCCGCCCAGTAGTGTCGTAAGAAGCGCATGCACTTTGGAGCGGGATCCGCCGGGATGGCCGCTCTGGCGATAATTCAAAATAATATCGATGAATTGATCGATGCAGTCCTTGGTCTTCTCCCACTTGGGGAATACCTCGGCTAACTCTTTGTGTTTGGCGCCGATGAGATCATCGGTGGCGGTCGACATGAGTACTCCTTGAAAATTTCAATCCACGCAAACCGTTGATGGATTGATGGCCGCTCCCATGTGCGGTGCAGATGGGGGCTATGGGTGGTGACGCCGACGGATTCTATGATTTCATCATCGGCGCGGCATCGTCAAGAAGGAAAAATTGTGGGGAATTCCAAGGCGGCGCACGGGGCGCCGTATTCATTGATGGATGGCGATTCCTTCGGGCGCAGTGAAAACCCCTCAGGATGCGGCGAGGGCGACAAGATTTTCCCACGCCCGGGGCGGCTAAAAAAGCGACACACCGTTGTCAAGCCGCCTTGATGAAATCAAACGGATCGACGTGCTCTTCTTTTTTATCCCCGCCTTTGAAGTGCACGTAAGTCCCCAACAGAATGGCGATTCCAATCATTGTCAGGGCAGCTATCAAAAGGGCGCTGCGAAACCGCAGCCAGGCAAATCTTTGGAAATCGCTTAACGGAAACTGGGCCTGATCGTCCAACTGAAAAGCGGTGATCTGGGCGTTTTTGGGCATCGCAAAGATCAACACGTTGTCCGCCGGATTGCTCTCTTCCCAGATTGCCTGTTTCATTTTGTAGACGGCGCCGTTGCTGTCCACAATCCGGGCGGTGTGAAATTCCGGCTCTTGGGCCGCCTTGGGTCTTCCTTCAAACCGCATCACGAACAAGGCGTTGTCGGGTTGTGTGCCCAGCCATTGGTTCCCGACTTGCAGTTGGTCTGTGGTCTGGGTAGAGACCAGATGTCCGTACATCACCAAGGCGGGATGAGTGGCTTCGAACCGTGCCAGAACCTCCCAACCGATTGCCAGCACAACGGCGAGCACGACCGCCAAGACTAGAAGTTTTTTCATAACGTCCTCCGGGTATAAGACCGCCTAATGAGAAGCGATCACATGACCGAAAAGGTCCTGCGTTTCTCGTTTGAACGTTTAATTTTTTAGCGCTTACAAATTCGAGGTGGCAGGGGAAGTCAAAAGAGGACTTTAAAAGAAGGGTCAATGTTCCGCCACATGGGCCGGAACCATGCCACAAAAAGCCTCGTTGCGAAGGCACAAGGAAATGTTATCCCTGGCCGTTGCCATTTCTATTTTACGGCGAAACCGCAGCAAGTCAAATCAAACTTCTCAATGAACCAAATTAGAAAGAATGGACTTGAGATCTCGGAGTCGTCGCTCTCGTTCGCGAACAAATCGGTCAATGCCGTTCAGCAGCCATTGCGGGGAGAGATGGGCCTCTTCCAGCACTTCGTCGATTGTGCCGCCGGTGCGCCAGCGGTTGTCCCAGTCGGAGCACATGGCGTATTCCCGCGCCACGTCGGTCTTGATCCAGTCGCTCATCAATCGCAAGGCCCGGTTCGAAATCACTGTGGAATCGATCCACTCGGTTTCCGCCAGAACCTCCCGCTGGTAAGACAACGGCTGCATTCTGAAGAGTTGGGGAGAAATGGCCGCAACAATTTTGACGTTGAGTTTGGCTTCGTCCAGTTGCGGAAGAATCTTCACCAGGTTGGCGGTGGTGGAAGTGCCTTGAACGATCAACGTCCCCATGCGTTTCAATCCCACGCGGAATGGGCGCAGCACATAGGCGCCTCGCGCCGCTTCCATATGCGAGGGCAGGTTCAGCCGCTCGCGGTCCGGAATCTCGATGGGGGGCCGCGTCAGGTGCAACGCGATGATCGGGATATCCGTTTTCATCCAAGCGCCCAGAACCGGCGCTACCTCGTTGTGTTCCCAAGGATGAGCATCGATGACGTGGCCTTCGGGAAATAACTGCGTGACTCCCGGCTCAAAAATACCGAAGTGTGTACGGGAATCGTCGGCAGTTTCAGGTCCGGAATGTCCGGCCACCCAGATGACTTTTCCCATCTTCAGTTGTCCGTCCTGAGCCATCTGGCTGAATAGCCGCATCATTCCGTATTTCAAATAAACAAAGGAGCCATAGGTGGAGCAAGTCCCGAAGAACCCGTCAAACTGTTGAAAAGGATCTTCGGCAAAATTGACGGACGCGGCTCCCACCATCATGCCGGCATTGACGTTTTCCGTGATTTCCTGAGGAAGCAGTACGCCCTCCGGATTTTGGTCACGACAGTAGCGTCCGTAGTTCTTCATCTCTCCAAAGTCCTTGGCGAATCCGGCAATATTGGTGGATTCCGCCAAATCCGCGGAACAGGCCAGGAACAACGGACGATTGTAATGGGTGCGGCAATAGGAATTGACCCATGATCCCCACTTCGAAAAGCCGGCCCGATTCGGTTCCTTGGAGCCGGGTTTGGCGAACAATTCGGGGGGATAATGCTCGTAATCGGTCAAGGCCTTGTCGCTCAAGGGATTCTGTTTCGGAGTCCATCGAAATTGAGAAATTTTCTCCGGAACCTGCTCACCCAATTCCACCAATCGATCCGCCAGATAGTTCAGCAGGCTTTGATCCTCTCGAATGACATCGGCGACCAGTTTCAAGTTGTTGTGGAACTGCTCATGGAGGGCGGCCGGATCTTTGGGAGCGGGTTGACTGAATCCCTCAAACGTGACGTTATATTTCTCTTGAAACTCTTTCTTGGTGGCCCAGAAGTTTTCGCTGTTGATGGGATGAGGTGTGCCGTGTGATTTGTTGTCGTACATCAAATATCCGCGACCCTTGCGCGTCTTCATCCAAACCGCCGTCGGGACTTTTTCGGTATTCTCCCCCTGGGCTTCCAGCAGAGCCGAGGTGATGCTGTCCCATTCGCTTCCGTTTTCGGCTTTGAAGGTTCGCCAACCGTAGGAGCGGAACCACGTTTCCGGCGTTCCATAGACCACCGAACTGATGGGTTGGGCGTCGATGCCGAAGTCGTTCCAATCGATGACGAAGTAAAGATTATCGAGGCCCAATCCCCAGGCGGTATTTTTGCTTTCATGCGAGGCACCGGGCGTTAAACCGCCTTCCCCCTCGAAGGCAATCACTTTGACCCCTTCAGCTCCGGCACGCTTCAAGGCCAAGGCCTGGCCCACAGCCGCCGTCATACCATGGCCGGAGGGCCCGGTATTAAATTTCAGGAATAAAGTTTTTCCTTCCATCTCGGCGTGGCCGGATAAGCCGCGATTGCGTCGAAATCCCAACAGGTTTTCCCAGGTCAATTGAAATTTTTCGGCGTTGGGGACGAGGAAAGCGGGGTTGCGTGTCTGGTCATACTTCGCGCGCAAGGCTTCATTCAAGACGGTAAGAGTGCAATACGCCAACGGGACGGTATGACCGCCGCTCAGGATGAATCGATCGCCGAACCGCTTTTCGGGGTGACGGATATCCCAGCGCATGAAACCGCTCAACAACGTGCTCACCATGGCGTGAACCTTCGATCGCGAACCTCCCGGATGGCCGCTCTGGCGATAATTGATGATGAGATCAATGTATGTATCAATGCAGTCTTTGGTCTTCTCCCAGTAGGGAAAGACCGAGGACAATTCCTGCAAACGACCGGTGGTTTTTTCTATCGTTGCGGTTGGCATGAAAGCTCCTTAATGCAAATTTCGCATTCGTTCGGGAAGGAATGAGATGGAATGCGAGGAAAGCTTTCGCGCCTGGAAGGCGCGAAATTATCGGGTCGATGAAACCGAACAAGCCTCCTTCACTTACAGCTCCACCTCGGGGGGTGGAGAAGCATCCGGTCAATGCCGAATGCCGGCCTGAGCCTCCAAAACTACACGAGCACTTTCTTGGCGACGAACTGCTCGACTCGATCCATGGCTTTCGCCAAATTTTCCATGGAGTTGGCATAAGAAAAGCGGACGTAGCCTTCGCCATAAGCTCCAAAAGAGGTTCCCGCCAGGCTGGCGACAAAAGCCTCGTTCAGCAGCTTTTCTTCAAACTCTTTGGATTTCATCCCGGTTTTTTTGATGTTCGGGAAGACATAGAAAGCGCCTTTGGGCATGCGGCAACTAAGCCCCTCAATTTGATTCAGCCGTTTGACGATGAAATCACGGCGCCGGCGGAATTCTGCCACCATTTTTTCCGCGCCCGACTGGTCGCCGCGCAATGCCTCAACCCCTGCAATCTGGGTAAACGAGGCTGTGCAAGAAGTGGCGTTCGTTTGAAGTTTGGCGATCTGAGTGGCCAGTTCAGCCGGCATGACTCCGTAACCCATGCGCCAGCCTGTCATGGCATAAGTTTTTGAGAATCCATCCAGGATGATGGTTTTCTCCAGCATGCCCGGAAATTGAGTGATCGATTCCGCCTTGCCTTCAAACACGATGCGGGAATAAATCTCGTCTGAAAGAATCATCAGATTGCGGTCGCGCACCGCCTCGGCGATGGCTTTCAGGTCTTCTCGTGGCAACATTCCACCCGTGGGATTCTGCGGTGAGTTCAAAATGATCAAACGGGTGCGGTCGTTGATTTTGCCGATCAATTCATTGACATCGAAGGCAAAGTCGCGGTCTTCGCGCAAGGGAATGGGAACCGCCTTGGCGCCCGAAAAATTGATCATGGATTCGTAAATGGGGAAGCCGGGATTCGGATAAATGACTTCGTCTCCGTCGCCCGCGAGCGCCAAAATGGGGAAGAAGATGATGGGTTTTCCGCCCGGGACAACAACCACATTGCTGGCGTCTACTTTAATATTGCGGGTCTTGGAAATATATTCAGCAATGGTTTCCCGCAACAACGGTTGGCCGGCGGAAGGACCGTAATGCGTCCAGTTGTCGCGGAGGGCCTTGACGGCGGCTTCCTTGATGTTGTTGGGTGTATCAAAATCCGGTTCGCCAATCTCAAGATGAACGACGTCATGACCCTTGGCTGCCAGGGCCTTGGCACGAACCAGAACTTCAAAAGCTGTTTCAGTTCCTAAACGGGACATGCGATCTGCGAGTTTCATGATGAAGGGACCTCATTGGATACGGAATATTTCGCGGTTTTATACACCATTTAGCCGTTGCCTTCTCTTCCCAACAGGAATTGGAAAGGGCGGTACAAAGCACGGCTTGGATATGAATAGAGTTCCAGTTGCGGCATCTGCCGAGGCTCGCCACAACCTCGCTTAGGATAGCATTTTGAGGGGGTAAATTCAAATGCAATTGGCGCCTTCAGCGCTCGGCATAACCACGCCAACCCATTGAATTAAAAATATGTTAATGGCTCTCAAGGCTCGGCGGCTGCCGGGGTGGCCGCTCCGCCATCTACCAGCTCACCTCAATCTCCATCCCCCTCGAAAGCTTCAGTAGCTCAGCCGCCGACCCGTGATTGATTCCAATCTCAAAACAACCTGTGCTGCCGAGAAAGATGAAGGGTTCAGGGGAGGAGGCCTCTTCAAATGTACTTTGGATGCGCGCAATCGTGGCATTGCCGACGCGGAACATGAAAGCCGGGCGGGGCGTATTAAAAAAACCGGGCAACAGCTTGGGATCGATGTTCGTGATGCAATTGCCGAAATGGTCGATCTTGAGTATGGCGCCTCGAACCTTGTTGGATTCAGTCTGTCGGGCTTGGGGTGATTTGAGGCGAATGAAATCAGTAATAGGCGGGCCCATGGATTCCATTTTTACGCCCCGACTGATCCAGGCAGCCAAAGGAGCAAAGATGCTGCGGCCTTGAAACGTTGGAGTCTTGTCGTCGCGGAAATAGTGAGTGGCGGTGGCATGGACCACTTGTATTTCCGCTGCTTCCTCCAGGACCAATGAAAGGACGCCATTATCCGGGGCCACAAAAAACTGATTTTCGGCCGAAGCCACGATGGGCCTGCGGGCCGTTCCGACGCCCGGATCCACCACCACGCAGTGAATCGTTTGAGCAGGGAAGTAGCGGCAGGTTTGGTGGATGAGAAACGCACCGTCAAACAGATCCTGGGGCCTGATGTTGTGGGTCAAATCGACGATTAGAGCTTCCGGTTGAATTGACAGGATCACACCTTTCATGACGCCCACGAAGTAATCCGTGTCGCCAAAATCGGTGGTCAGTGTGATGATCGGTCGACTGGGCATGAGCGACTCCTCAACAGGCGCCTGTAGTTTAACCCAGAATTTGGATAGAATGAGAATCTTCGAAACGCCATGAAGAGAATCTATCTCGACAACAACGCTACGACTCCGCTTCTGCCGGAAGTCCGCGAGGCCATGAGGCCGTGGCTGGAGGAACAATTCGGCAACGCCGCTTCGGTTCACTGGTACGGGCAGCGGGCCCGAGCGGCCATCGACGAATCCCGGGGAGCTGTCGCGCGGTTAATTGGAGCCACTGACCACGAGATTGTCTTCACTTCCAGTGGGACCGAAGCCGACAATCTTGCCATCCGTGGAGTCGTCGAGGCCCTGCGGCACAAAGGGAATCATGTGGCGGTTTCTTCCGTGGAACATCCGGCCGTGCTTCAGTCCTGTGCCGTGCTTGAACGGCATGGTTTTCAAGTGACCTATGTGGCTGTGAATTCGGATGGAATCTTGGATCTCGACGCCTTGAAGGCCAGCCTTCGGCCCGACACGGTCCTTGTCTCTGTCATGTTGGCGAACAATGAAACCGGTGTGTTGCAGCCTGTACAGAAAGTCTCGGAAATTGCCAAGGCCAAGGGCATTCTTGTCCATACCGATGCCGTGCAAGCGGTGGGCAAGATTCCGGTTCAGGTGGACACACTGGGCGTGGATCTTCTCTCTCTCTCCGCGCACAAGATTCATGGTCCTCAAGGCGTGGGTGCCCTCTATGTCCGGAAAGGTGTTGAAGTGGAACCTCTGCTGGTGGGTGGCGGACAGGAGCGAAAGCGTCGCGCGGGCTCAGAAAATGTTGCTGCGGTGGTTGGATTTGGACGCGCCGCGGAAATGGCCGGGAGAGATTTAACGGCCGAATTTCAACGGCTGGCTTCGATGCGTGACGAGTATGAAAGCCAACTTTTGAAACAGGTTCCCTCAGCCCGAATTAACGGAGGTCGAAGCCCGAGGGTGCCCAACACCTCCAACATCGGCTTTCCGGGCATTGATGGGGAGGCGTTGTTGATGGCCTTGGACCTGGAAGGTGTTGCAGCTTCTTTGGGTGCGGCTTGTTCCTCGGGAACTCTGGAGCCCTCTCACGTTTTGAAGGCCATGAAGGTTCCAGATTCCATTCTTCGCGGAAGCCTGAGATTCAGCCTGGGTCGATTCAATGTTTCCGAAGAGATGTCTGAGGCCGTCGCTATTCTGTCCCGCGTTCTGGAACACATTCAATCCGTGAGCACCCCCAAAGCGGGTGCCTGATTTCTTGGCTTGAAAGTTTGAGCCGTCGAATGAATGGGCGAAGCGAGCGTCCCCGCAAACCGCGATCGTGCCCCATCACACGAAATGAAATCATCATTCTTCGAGGACAACGTGTTCTGAATTGAGGTCGTCATGAAGATCTTTGTTTTGAATTCCGGCAGTTCCTCCGTGAAATTTCAATTGATCGAGACCGATCAGCAGCGCATTGATTCTCACTCCGATCTCCGTCTGGCGACAGGTCTGGTGGAACGCATCGGAGCCGAAGACGCGATCATTAGTTTCGAGTCCGTGGCCACCCGGGACTTTGAGAGGCATGTGCAAGCGGTTTTTGATCACAAGACGGCGATCTCGAAAATCATTGCACTGCTGGAGCAGCATGAAATCGTCGGCAAGTCCGCACCCATCGAAGCCATTGGGCATCGTATTGTTCACGGGGGCGAGCGTTTTTCAGCTTCCTGCTTGATGACGGAAGAAACCGCCAAGGTGATTGAAGATTGCATCGTCCTGGCGCCGCTGCATAATCCCCACAACTTGAAAGGATATTACGTCAGCAAGGAGCTCTTCCCCAATTTGCCTCAAGTGGCCGTGTTCGACACGGCTTTTCATCAAACCATGCCACCGGAGGCGTACTTATATGCGTTGCCCTATCACTTGTACAAACAACACCAAATCCGGCGTTATGGTTTTCACGGGGTGTCGCATCGTTATGTGGCCTATCGCTATCGACAGATCACGGGCGCCGAGAGAGAGAAAACCAATCTGATCACCTGCCATCTGGGAAACGGATGTTCGATCACGGCCATCGAGAACGGGATCTCGGTGGACACGTCCATGGGAATGACGCCCTTGGAGGGTTTGATCATGGGAACCCGCAGTGGCGATCTCGATGCCGCCATTGTGATCTATTTGATGTTGCAGGAAGAGATGTCGTCCAGCGATGTGACCAATCTGCTGATGAAGCAGAGCGGCTTGTTTGGAATCTCAGGAGAATCGAATGACATGCGCCAACTCATGACGAGCATGGTGCAGGGAAATGCCCGGGCGCGACTGGCGATTGAGATGTTTTGTTATCGTCTCCGCAAATACATTGGGGCGTACACCGCTGCGCTGGGGCGTGTTGACGCGCTCATCTTTACGGGAGGCATCGGCGAAAACGCCTCCCTCATCCGCGAGAAGACCTGCGAACGCCTGGAGGGTTTGGGCTACGTCCTCGATCGTGAGAGGAATCAGGCGGTCAAAGAAGGCGAGATTTCGGCCCCGGTGAGCCGCACGAAGATATGGGTGATTCCGACCAACGAAGAAGTCTTGATAGCGCGTGACACCTATCGCACGATCCTGGGAATTCCCCACCATTGATCCGGATGGAAGGGGAGGGGCTTCTCAGCGACGTTGCACCTCTTGGAAGTGCCCCCGGAAGTTGCGGACAAGGTTCTATTTCCCCGCCTTGAATTCCATCACCAATGTTTCTTTGCCCCAAGCGAACCGAGCCTCGGCATCATCGCCTTTTTTGGCCAGCGTGACGGTGAATTTGTCGACCGGATCTTTGGAAGCCTCCACTTTCAAGGGCACCGAGATCACGTCTTTCTTGGGATCGTGCAAGGTTCCCCACTGGCCCGTCTGGGAGTTGAAGATGAGCTCATATTTGTTTTCGGCGGTCTTCTTGGCCCAAAGGCTGTAATTTCCTTTCTTGATCACGCCGCAGCAGGCATAAATGTCGACATCGCTCTTCAACACGGTGGCCTGGTTCATCCCAAGCCGCCACACTTCGCCGACCTTCAAAGCGGCATTCAGGTCGCGTCCTTTGAGATCGGGGCGACCGTAGTCGATGGAGATGGTTTTGTCTCCGCCCAGATCCAGCTTCGCCAGTCCCCGGTTGGAGGCCGGCGGCTGGGCGAACGATGGAATGAGAACAAAGGCTCCGGCTAACAGCAAAATCGCTGCAGCCAATTTCACTGTAGTCCTCTTATGCAAGGTCATGGATTTACTTTCCCTCCTAACAGAGTTGACGATTCTTGGAAAAGAGATGATTTCTCCGTTTGTGTTTGGCAAGCTTCCTCGGATTGTATGCGAAGGAACCTGGGGCGCCAAAGGTTTTTGTGTTAAAATTTGTAATTTATGAATCGCCGAATTGCCGTAGCTATGAGCGGAGGGGTGGATTCCTCGGCCGCAGCATCTCTCCTCCAGGAAGCGGGGAACGACGTCATTGGTGTGACGATGCAGCTTTGGAATCAAGATCGGCTGCCGCAGCTCAAGGCCCAGGCCGGCATTCGAAGCTCCGGTCACTGTTGTTCCTTGGATGATGTGTACGATGCTCGGCGGGTAGCCGATTTTCTGGGATTTCCATTCTATGTCGTCAACTTCAGCGCGGCATTTGAAGAGCGCGTAGTTCGACCTTTTGTGGAGGAGTATGGCCGGGGGCGGACCCCCATCCCATGTGTGGAGTGCAACAACGTTTTCAAATTCGATTTGCTGCTGACCCGGGCCCGTCAATTAGGCGCCGAGAAATTGGCCACAGGTCACTATGCTCGCATCCGGTTCAATGAGACCACAGGCCGACATGAACTTTGGCGGGGAGTGGATTCCAGTAAGGATCAATCCTATTTTCTTTTTGGCATGACTCAGGAACAACTTGCCCGTACTGAATTTCCATTGGGCGAAATGACGAAGCCGGAAGTTCGTGAGATGGCGCGCCAACGCCATCTTCCGACGCGGGAAAAGCCGGAGAGCCAGGAAATATGTTTTGTCCCGGGCCATGCCTATGCCGACTTCATTGCGGCCTACCAGGCGGAGCGCTCCGAAAATGGGAATGGATTTTTGCCGGATGAGCAATCATCGGGCGATGTGGTCCTTAGTGATGGAACCGTGGTGGGGCATCATCAGGGCGTTCACCACTTTACCGTGGGGCAGCGTAAAGGATTGGGAATAGCGGTGGGACATCCGCTCTATGTTCTGTCCATCGATTCCGACCGAAAGCAGGTTGTGGTCGGAGAAAATCCGGAGCTGTTGCGACAAAAGGTGCAGGTCAGCGACATGAACTGGATCTCGATCGAGAAACTCCAGGAACCGATGCGGGTTTCAGCCAAGATTAGAAACAAGCATGAGGCCGCCCCCGGCATGGTTCAACCTCGACCCGCAGGAGGCGCAGTGATGGTTTTTGACGAGCCACAGCGTGCCATTACTCCCGGTCAAGCCTGTGTTTTTTACCACAACGATGTGGTGATAGGTGGCGGTTGGATTGATGCGGCGGAAGCATGAAGTGGGAACCCGGTGCCGGATTTCCATTGAAGTGAAGTAGGACGAAATCAAAAGGGCTGGGGAATCCCCCAGCCCTTTTGATCTTTTCAAAGAGACGGCCAAACGGCAATTAGATGAACATCGCTTCGTCCTGCGCGGATTTATCGACGCTGGGCGGTTGGCGTTTTGAGGTTAGAAAATCCAGCCCCATTTTCACGCCCTTAATAACCGCCGAGACTTCCCGCACCGGAACAAGGATGTTGTCCTGGACCGCCCGGCTCGTGCGTTCAATCGAGTCGATGGCTCCACCCACCAAGCCATCCAGCCGGTGGACGTGTTGCCGTGCCATATCGGCGGTCTCCGAAACCAGTCCGTCGAACTTCTCCACCTGGTTTCGAGCGGTGGAAGCCACTTTTGAAAAATCGCTCGAAATGCGGTTGAGATTACCGACGAGTTCGATGGATTGATTTAAGAGCAATTTCAGATCGCTGAACAAAGGTTCTTTGGTGTTTTCGAACGATTGCCGCGCCTCTCGCACCTCGACATTCAATCGCGACAGGCTTTTGTAGATCGCGTAGAGCACGCCCGCCTGCATCAGAATCGCAAGCGTCACCACGATGACGAACACGCTGGCAAATGCCTCATTGTTCACTGTTCGCCTCCCTGAGATTCCGTCCGTTCATTACAGTACACTTTAGCACTGCCGTCATTTGGCCAGACTTCACCTTCAGCTCAAAAACAGTTTGGGGCGACCGTCTTAATGTCTCTTCCAAGCTCAACTCTTATCCGCCTCAGTTGGCTTTGGATTTTTCCTCACGATAGGCCTGTTTTCCGGCTTCAATGGCCGCAGAAATTTGGGATCGCTTTTGAGTGAGCGATTCCTTGGTTTGGTCCAAAACGCCGGATGCCTTTTCCTGAACGTTGCGCGCGGCCGAAGTAAGGTATTCCTTTCCTTCCACAGCCTTGTGTGCGATTAATTCCCGGGTTTCTTTGCCGGAACGCGGCGCAAAGAGCAGCGCAATGATGGCGCCCACACCGCCGCCAATAACAAAGTACAGCAACTTGCTTCCGTTATCGTTTCCTTCACTCATGGTCGTACCTCCTGCGAAAATCAGCCGCTTCATGAATTCATTCTCAACCTGAACCGGAGGTTTCGCGCGGGTAAATAATAGCATCGAGGGTAGGGATAAGCAAGAAGCGGACCCGACCGTAATCCCTCAGATTGCGCATTCAAATCACTTATGGTATAACCTCTCGTTCGTCCGGGGTTCAAAAAGCACTTCGTCAGTTACTTCGCTGAAACTACACGGGAAATTCTACATTCATTGGATTGATGCGCTCCCAAGGCGAGTGTGTTCATTGGTGCGTGTGATGGCTGCCGTGGGAGGCAACAAATTGGAGGATTGAAGCATGTTCTTTTTACCGCTTGTGATTGGGATCAGCCTCCTGTCGTTGTTGGTGGCGGTCCTTCTGGCGCGATTCGTTTTGGCGCAGGACCAGGGGCCTTTGGAAATGCAGGTCATTTCCAACGCCATTAAAGAAGGGGCTGAGGCCTTCATGAGGCGCCAGAATGGAACCATCCTGAAGCTGGCTGTGTTGCTGGCGGCTGTCATTTTCATTCTTTATGCTTTTGTGCGATCCCATCATGAATTCGATCCCGTCAACACGGCCATGCAGCTGGCCTTCTGGATCACGCTTTCATTCGTGTTGGGTGCGGCCTGTTCGGTATTTGCCGGATACGTTGGAATGTGGGTATCGATCCGCTCCAACATTCGAGCGGCTTCAGCGGCGCGCACTTCTTTGAACAAGGCGTTGCAAATTGCCTTGCGGGGCGGCGCTGTCTCCGGTTTGTTTGTGGTGGCCATGTCGCTGTTTGGTGTGGGCGGATTATTTTGGCTGGTGACGCGATTCGGACATGTGAGCCAGGATCGCGCCCCGTTGCTGATCGTCGGTTACGGCTTTGGGGCCTCGTTCGTGGCCCTGTTCGCCCAACTCGGCGGAGGCATTTATACCAAGGCTGCCGACGTGGGCGCCGATTTGGTGGGGAAGGTGGAAGCCGGCATTCCGGAAGATGATCCCCGCAACCCCGCCGTGATTGCCGATTTGGTGGGCGACAACGTGGGCGACTGCGCCGGCCGCGGCGCCGATCTGTTTGAATCCACGGCGGCCGAGAACATCGGCGCCATGATTCTGGGCGCCACCTTGGCGTATTCCGCGCAACAGGCCGGCCTGCCGTTTTATTACGGATTTCTGGGTGTCATCATGTTCCCGCTGGTGGCCCGTGCCTTCGGTTTGATTGCTTCGATTATCGGTATCGTGATCGTTCGCACCAAAGAGGAAGGCGAAGACCCCATGACCGCCCTGAATCGCGGTTACGCGGTGACGGCCATCCTGGTGATCGTCGGTTTCTTCTTTGCCACGCGCTGGTTGTTGCGGATTGAAGGCAATCCCGATGCTTGGTGGAAGTTTTTCCTATGCGGATTGATCGGTGTTTTGGCTTCTTGGGCCTTCGTGTGGATTACGCAATACTATACCGAGTACCGCTTCCGCCCTGTCCGTGAGATTGCCACGGCTTCCATCACCGGTCCGGCAACCAACATCATTGCAGGATTGGCTGTCGGCATGGAATGCACCATGCTTCCGGTGCTGACGATTTCATTGGCCATTTTGGGTTCCTATCATTTGGGTGCCTGGGCGATTGCCAATGGCGGTTTGTTCGGCACCGCCATCGCCACCATGGGCATGTTGGGCTCGGCGGCCTACATCCTGGCCATGGATACGTTCGGCCCGATCACCGACAACGCCGGCGGCATTGTCGAGATGTCGAAACAACCGGAAGCCATTCGCAAGAAGACGGATCGATTGGATGCGGTGGGAAATACCACCAAGGCGCTGACCAAAGGATATGCCATCGGGTCGGCGGCACTCGCCGCCTTCCTGTTGTTTTCGGCCTACATGGATGAGGTTCGACTGTATTTGGGCAAGGAAGGGGAAAGCTTGTTCCATTCCGTCGACATCGCCAAACCCGCCGTGTTTGTTGGGGGGCTTTTGGGAGCGACGCTGGTGTTCTTTTTCTCGGCGTTGGCCATCAAAGCCGTGGGTAAGGCGGCTCAATCGGTGATCGCCGAGGTGCGCGCCCAGTTCCGCGAAAAGCCCGGCATCATGCAAGGAACTGAGAAACCGGATTACGCCCGGTGCGTCGATATCGTGACGCGGGGCGCTTTGAAGGAGATGGTGAAACCCGGACTCGTGGCCGTGGGCACCCCGATTTTGGTCGGGCTGATCTTCCGCATTTTCATCACCCCCGCCGACAAAACCATTGCCGCGGAAGCCGTCGCTTCGCTGCTGATGATCGGTACCATCGGCGGAATCCTGATGGCCACCTTCATGAACAACGGCGGCGGGGCTTGGGATAACGCCAAGAAGTTCATCGAATCCGGAAAATTCATGGTGGATGGAAAAGTGGTCGGCAAGAAGTCGGAACCTCACAAGGCCGCGGTGGTGGGCGACACGGTGGGCGATCCCTTCAAGGACACGGCCGGCCCTTCCCTGCATGTGCTGGTCAAATTGCTCTCCACCATCACACTGGTGCTGGCTCCGCTGTTTCTTAAATAGGGATTCGATTTCAGGGCGATCCCACGGGTGGGACCGCCCTTTTCTTTTTTGACTGAACCTTGTAATCTCGCCGCAGTGATACCCGACAAATCAATTTTGTTCATCTTCATCGACGGCTTGGGTTTGGAACAGAGGATCAATCCGCGAAATCCCGTCCAGTTTCTGCCTTCTGAATTTTTCAACTTTCGACAACGCAAGCGTTTTCCGAAATTTCGGGGCCGCGGGAAGGCGATTAATGCAACTCTGGGTGTACGCGGCTTGCCGCAAAGCGCCACGGGTCAAACCACCCTTCTTACCGGACACAACGCCGCCCGGCTGCTAGGACGCCATTTGAACGGTCTGCCGAACAACGCGCTTCGTGAACTGCTGGCCCGGGAATCGATCTTTCTCAAACTCCAGGGGCGGGGATTGAAAGTCACATTTGCAAACGCCTACCAGCCGGAATTTTTTACCTCGCCGTGGGCCCGCCATTATGTTTCGGTGTCCACAGCGGCGGTGATGGCCGCCGGTCTGCCTCTTCACAACATTCCTGCCGTGTCTCGCAACGAGGCGGTGTATCAGGAATTCACCAACTCGTATTTGAACTCCAAGGGCTTTCAGCTGGAAATTCGGTCGCCTGAACGCGCCGGCGAAGTGTTGTCGGAGATCGCGAAACACCACCACTTTACTTTCTACGAATATTTCATCAGCGATATTGTGGGTCACATGAAGAACTGGGATCGCGCCTGGATTGAAGTTTCCAAGATCGACGGGCTTCTGCGCGGGGCCTGTCGGCGCTTTGACTTCAAGCGGCACACCTTGTTGGTGACCAGCGATCATGGCAATCTTGAAGACGCAACCCGCAAATCACATACTCGAAATCCCGTGCCGTTTCTCGCTTTGGGACGCGGTGCAGGGAAATTTGCCGCATCGGTCCGAAGCTTGGTGGATATCGCGCCTGCGGTCCTGAACTACTTTTCTATCCAAAAGTAACGCTATTGTATTTTCGCTTTATGTTCGCCATCATCTTTGATAAGGTTATGCCATGAACCTGACTGCAAACGCCCGTTTGATCCTGGAGAAGAGGTATTTGTTGCGCGACAAAGAGGGGCGCATTCAAGAGACGCCGGAGGAGCTGATCCGGCGAGTGGCTCATGCCGTCGCCGAGCCCGAAGCGAATTACAAATCGGCGCACTCACGTGAAGAGGTCGAAGAAAGGTTCCTGGGGCTGATGGAGTCCCTGCAATTTCTTCCCAATTCTCCGACCTTGCGCAACGCCGGAACTGCTCTCGGACAACTATCCGGTTGTTTTGTGTTGCCGCTGGAAGATTCCATGGAATCCATCTATTCAACCCTCCGCGAGGCGGCCCTGATTCAAAAGAGCGGCGGGGGAACCGGATTTTCATTTTCCCGGTTGCGACCGAGAAATGATGTGGTCAACTCCACGCACGGGATTTCCAGCGGACCGGTTTCATTTATGAGGTTGTACAACTACTCCACGGAAATCAATCGCTTGGGGGGGGCTCGGGCCGGCGCCAACATGGCTATCTTGCGCTACGATCATCCCGACATCATGGAGTTTGTCACCTCCAAGGCCGATAATGATTCTCTGAACCATTTCAACATTTCCGTGGCGGTAACGGATGACTTCATGGAGGCCGTTCGAAAAGACGAATCTTTTGATTTGAAGAATCCCCGAACCGGCCAGACCCAAGGCGCCTTGAGGGCGCGGATGTTGTTCGAAAAAATTGCCGAGCTCGCCTGGACGACCGGTGATCCCGGGTTGGTCTTTTTGGATCGGATCAACCGCGATAATCCCACCCCGCACTTGGGTTCCATCGAGGCCACCAATCCGTGCGGGGAGCAACCGCTGCTGCCGTATGAGTCGTGCAACCTGGGGTCCATCAATCTCGCCTCCCTGATGCGCGACGGCCAATTTGATTTTGCCGGCTTTGGGGACGTCATCCGCTGGTCCGTGAGATTTCTTGATGATGTTATTGATGCGAATCGATATCCCCTGGACCAAATCGCGGCGGTGACGCGAGGCAATCGCAAGATCGGATTGGGCGTCATGGGATTGGCCGATGTGTTGATCGAGTTGGGCCTGGCCTACGACAGTCTGGAAGCGCGACGTTTTGCCGAGAGTGTCATGTCGACGCTTCAACGCGAAGCTCATCGAGCTTCCGGTGAGTTGGCTCAGGAGCGTGGGGCCTTCGCCAACTTCAAAGGATCGAAATATGATGTCCCGGGAGGCGAATCCCTCCGCAATTCAGCCGTCACGACGGTCGCGCCCACCGGCACACTCAGCTTGATTGCCAATTGTTCCAGCGGCATTGAACCCCTTTTCGCGTTGTCGTATTTCAGAAATATCCTGGGAGAAGACCGGGCCCTGGAACGTCATCCCCGGTTTGAGGAATATGCCCAGCGCCGCGGTTTTTATTCCGAGGGCCTGATGGAAGCTTTGGCCGAATGCGGATCGTTGTCGGACTTGAATCGTTCCTCCGGATACACGGCACAGATTCCCGAAGAGGCCAAGCGGATATTCAAGACAGCTCACGAAGTGCCTTTTACTGAACATCTGCGCATGCAGGCCACCTTCCAAGCGCACACCGACAGCGCCGTAAGCAAAACCATCAACATGCGGGCCGGCGCCACCGTCGAAGAAGTGGCCGAAGCCTATCGCCTGGCTCACGAACTGGGATGTAAGGGCATCACCATCTTTCGAGACTCCAGCAAGCGCCAGCAGATTCTTCGAAAACCGGCCGTGCAATTGGAATTGAAATCCATTACACAACGCGCCAGCATCATTGTGCCCCCGACGGAAAAGACGCTGCAGCAAGAGCTGGTTCGAACCATCTGTCCGGATTGCCACGGGCCGATTGATCACGCCAGCGGATGTCTGGTGTGCCGCGTGTGCGGGTATACGGTCTGCCAAATCTAACCCCCTTCGCACCTTGTTTTTCTTTTCACAACTCTTGACACCACTGCCGTCATGACCCTTAAAATAGGGTTGATCAGGGTTCTTCCTCTAGAATTTTATGGAATCGGCGTCTCAAATGCCGCCGCTTCTTCGAGTAGACGTGCTTCAGTGGACTCATTGACTTGTTCTTGAGTGACGTGCAGACCGTTGGAGCTGCACGCTTTTTGACAAACCATTGAAGGAGGGATGGAGATGAAACACGCCTATCAAATGTTCGCGTATTTCGGGTTGGCATCCGTCTTCGGAACGTTGTTGTACGGCTTCCGGTACGATCCGACGGCGCCACGAGAAAACATTTACATCAATTTGGGTTTGTATGCCATCTTCGTCATCCCGCACCTGGTGATGACGAGGAGCTGGTTCAAGAAGGCCGTGTGGGGAAGTGCCGCCGGATCGATCGGGGAACGCCAGGTTTACATTACGATCAGTGTTCTCACCTGGATTCTGGTGTTTGTTTATCATCGCCCCATTCCGGGCCCGGTTGTCGTGGTTCCCGAATGGCTGAGGTTTATGGGAATGCTGGGATTCATCCTGTCCATTGTGGCTTTCTTTGAAGGCGTCACTTTTCCC
>JAQUPQ010000057.1 GCA_028716525.1 Terriglobia bacterium
CACGCAGAGTTGTTGTAAGAAGTCATTTTTGCGCTCTGGGCGCCATCTTTGCGGTCTCTTTGGTTATCTTTTTTTCTAAATGAGGTTCTGAAAGACAAGAAGTTAACGCACGGGATTTTATTCCATGAAGTCCGCCGGCGAACGAAAAAGCATCAGTCAGAACGCCCGCCGCGTCGACAGCGTTAAGCTGGCGGCCGGTCGAGGGACCTTTGTCGACGACATCAAGCTGGAGGGGATGTTGTTTGCCAAGATTCTTCATTCCCCTCACGCCCATGCACGAATCAAGAGCATGGATATTCACAAAGCAGAACAATTGCGCGGCGTACACTGCGTGCTGACGCATCAGAACGTCCCGCGCGTTCCTTACACCACCGCCGGCCAAGGGTGGCCCGAGCCATCACCCTACGATGCGGTGATGTTTGATTCGGTGGTGCGGTTTGTAGGGGACCGGGTGGCCTGCGTCGCCGCGGAGACGGAGGAGATTGCCGAGCGGGCGTTGGATTTGATCGAGGTGGAATACGAAGTCTTGAATGCCAATTTCGATCCCCGCAAAGCCATGGAAGCGAAGACTCCAAAACTTCATCTGGATTCGGACAAGCGCGGCATCTATTCACCGCAGCGCAACATTGCGGCGCATGTGGAGGCCCAGGTCGGCGATGTAGAAAAAGGATTTCAGGAAGCCGAAGTGATTCACGAGGGCGAGTACTCTGTTCATTATGTGCAACAATCCTCCATCGAGCCGCACATCACCATCACCTGGCTGGATGAAGACGGCCGTTTGATCGTGCGAACTTCCACGCAGGTGCCATTCCATGTGCGACGCATCATTGCGCCTTTGTTGGGCCTGCCGATCCAGAGGATTCGGGTCATCAAGCCACGTATCGGCGGAGGGTTTGGCGGCAAGCAGGAAATCTTGATTGAGGATTTATGCGGGATGATTACGATGCGCACTTCCCGCCCGTGCCGCATGGAATTTACGCGAGCTGAGGAGTTGCACGCGGCCCGTACTCGACATCCGCAAATTGTACGGGTGAAATCCGGGGCCAGGAAAGACGGCACGTTAACCGCGCTCTCAATGAATATTCTTGAGAACACCGGGGCCTATGGCACACATGCGTTGACGGTGCAATGCGTCAGCGGAAGCCGCGCTTTGTCGTTGTATCGCTGCCCCAACATTCAGTTTGAAGCCAATGCCGTGTACACCAATCTTCCGGTGGCAGGCGCATTCCGTGGCTACGGCAGTCCGCAAGGATTTTTTGCCGTCGACTCCCATATGGATGAGCTGGCAGAAAAATTGGGGGTCGACCCGTTGGAATTTCGAAAGAAGAATCACGTGCAGGAAGGCGATCCCACGCCCATTGCCGAAGTGCTGGGCGAGGGGCGTGAAGGATTTCGGCAGATCATCAGAAGCTGCGGATTGGGGGAATGCATTCAGCGCGGGGCCCGCGAGGTGGATTGGAAGAAGAATCGCAATGCGAATCCGGCGAGCTCTCTACACAACCTTAAACCAAGTGAAGGCCCGCACTGGGCGCGCGGGATCGGCATGGCCTGCACCATGCAAGCCTCGGGGATTCCCGGCGTCGACATGGGCGCAGCCTGGATCAAGATGAACGAAGACGGTTCCTTCAATCTCAAGGTCGGCGCCACCGACATCGGAACCGGAGCGGATACCATGTTCGCGCAGATTGCCGCCGAAACATTGGGTACCTCTCCGGATAAAATTCTGGTCTATTCTTCCGACACCGACATGACACCGTTTGACCCGGGGGCGTATGCCTCGTCGACCACCTACATTTCGGGCACCGCGGTCAAGAAGGCCTGCGAACAAGTGCGCGAGCAGATTGTGCAGGTCGGCGAGGAGATGTTGAACTCGGAGAAGACCGCAAAGAAGTCCGGCAAGGGCGCGCCTGTCGAGAAAAAGAATCTCATGGTTCACGAAGGCAGAGTGTGCGCGCCCGACGGGCGACATGTCACGTTTGAAGAAGTGTGTCTGCGATCTCTTTACCAGGAAAATCAGTTTCAGATTCAGGGTCACGCCTCGCACATGTCTTACGATTCGCCGCCTCCCTTTTGCGCTCAGTTTGCGGAGGTGGAAGTGGACGTGGAAACCGGCGTGGTGCGGGTGGTTCGGGTTGTCAGCGCCGTGGATTGCGGGGTCGCCATCAATCCCAAAATGGCAGAAGGACAAATTGAAGGCGCCGTTACTCAAGCCATCGGATATGCCCTCACCGAGCAGATGATATTCGACGACAAGGGACGCCCCCTGAATTTAAGTTTTCGGGACTACAACATCTTCACGGCGGTCGACATGCCGGAGTTGAAGTCCTTTCTGATCGAGACCTACGAACCCACCGGGCCCTATGGTGCCAAAGCCATTGCCGAGATTCCCATCAACGGCGTGGCGCCCGCCATCGCCAACGCCGTCTATAACGCCATCGGCATCCGGTTCCGCGAACTACCCCTCACCCCGGAAAAAGTCCTTAAGGCCATTCAAGAGCGGCTGGCAAGTCAACAACCGTAGCCCGCCGGAATTCAGTCAGGAAGAAAACTGTGTGGAGGAATTTTTTGTGTCGATTTGGTTGGGGCGGTGCCCCCATTCAGAGGTTGGGGTGTGTATCCGGTCCTTGTTCGCCTAGGCTGTTATTTGGAAGCCTGTAGGCCTGTCCCTCATGTCCGCACACAGTGTTCCATCTTCTCAGTCGCATTCATGCGACTTTTACTCCTCAGCCCGCTCCTTCAGGAGCGGGTAGAGAGGCCCCCTGTGTTTCCTCCGAAAATGTTTTCAGCCCCGTTTACGGGGCCAGCATCAAAAACGAGCCTTCACTTATCTGTTTAAAAGTGGCGGCGACTGCGAGGGTGGATTTGTATGCGGGGATAGATTACAAGGAGAAAACGCGCACTCCGAGGCAATGTACTAAGCGCCAACCGGGGCCCAATCATTAATCTCCAAGCATTGCCAGTTGACTCTAGCATGACCATAAATTAAAGTGGTGCATCTCCCCAGGAGCATGATTATGCGAAAGCTTTACCTTTTGGCCATTGCTATTGCCCTGCTGCCGGGCTTTTTCTCGAAGGTCAGTTCATCCAGCTCTCCAACGCTCAAGAAAATCGCCCAGATTGATCTGCCGGGCCCTGGCGGGAAGCGGTTTGATTACTTGACGATTGACACTGACGATCATTATCTGCTTTCGGCGCATCTGGCCGCGGGCCTGCTGTACGTGATCGATATGCGAACCAATCGACTGGTTAAAGCCATTCCCGATGTTCCCGGCGTGGAGGGAGTGGAGTACGTGCCGGAACTCAAAAAAGTTTATACCTCCGACTGGCACGAAAACAAAATCGGGGTGATTGATCTGCGCCAGATGAAAGTCATCAAGAAGATTCCCACCGAATCCAAGCCCGACGGCAGCGCCTACGCCCCGCCATTTCACAAACTCTATGTTTCGGACGAGCGGGGGAAGGCGGAGGCGGTTATAGATGTCACAAAGGACGAAGTCATCAAGACGCTGCATTTCGACAGCGAGACGGGAATGCCGCAATACGATCCCGTCGCCAAGAAGGTTTATGTCAATCTTCAGGATCAAAACATTTTTGCCGTCATCGATCCCTCCAACGACTCCGTGGTGGGGCGATACCCGGTGGGCCGCTGTCGCGGGAATCACGGCATGACCTTGGATCCGGAGCACCACCGGGCCTTTCTCTCTTGCGAAGGTAATGATCTGATGACCGTCTTCGACTTGGACAAACATGAACCGATCGCTTATTTGCCCTTGGCCGGGGGTCCGGATGTCATTAAGTTCGACGCGGGTCTTGGCCGTATTTACGCCGCCTGCCACAGCGGCGCCATTTCGGTTTTTCAGGAAGATGACCCCGATCATTTTCGAAAGATCGAAGATTTTCCCGTGAATCCGAAAGTCCACAGCCTGGCTGTTGATCCGCAAACACACCGCGTCTATGCGCCGGAACAGGAAGAGAACGGCAAACCCGTTGCCCGAATCATCGTGTTTGAGGCAGTGCCGCACTAATCAACAGCCGCTTGAATTGAGGCTGGAGGAGTTTTTGGGAGGATTTGAATCATTGCCCTTGAACGATGAAGCGGCATTTCGATTGACTCACGTAATCGCGACCGGCTGGAAATTTTAACGCGGCGTATGGGTCCGCGAATGTTTCTCAACCCTCATAAGTTTCTCTTGCCCGTAGACGATTTCATGTGCCTTCCCATGTTGACATTCGATCGGGTCTCCCGCGCTTTTGAATCGTTTATCCCTCGGTGTTTGAAAGCGGCGATCATCGCGGCCTTCTTCATCGCTGTGACCTCTACGATGCCCGGAATGCCGGATGGGAATCAAATCTCTGATAACGGGCACCCGGTAGTTAAAGCCGTACGGACAGATCATGCGCCAAAAATTGACGGGACGATGAACGATCCGTTGTGGCAACAAGCAATCCCCATAACTAATTTTCTGCAGCGTGAACCGTTCGAAGGGCAAAAGGCGACGGAAAGGACTGAAGTCCGTGTCTTGTATACGCGCAATGAAATCTTTTTCGGAATATCCTGCTTTGATTCGGAGGCGTCCAGTATTGTTGCCACTGAACTGCGCAGGGATGTGAGTCAAGGGTTCGATGACCATTTCGAGATTGTCATTGATTCCAGTCATAACCGGCGAAATGCGTATGTCTTTCAGATTAATCCGCTGGGGACGCAGCGAGACGCTCTGATCACTGACGAGGGGTCTTCCGGGGAAGGTGAGGATGGAGATACCGGCTGGGATGGGGTTTGGAGGTCTGAAGCCCAAGTGAGCTCCGAAGGATGGACCGCAACCATCGCCGTTCCATTCTCGACTTTGAATTTCATGCAGTCCCGCGATGTGGTTTGGGGGATTAATTTCAAACGATTCATTCGGCGAAAAAACGAAGAAGACTTATGGTCGGCGTGGCAGCGCAGTTACGGAATTCAAAAAATCAGTCAGGCGGGAGAGATTGAAGGTGTTTCGGATATCGGAAGCGGGCGATTATTTGTGGTCAAACCGTACGGGCTGGGTGGTTTTAGACATCTCCCCGCTTCAGCTGCCGACAGCGGTCTGCCCCCGGGGACAACGGGATTGTATACCGGTGGGCTCGATGTCAAATTGGGTTTGCGGTCGAATCTGGTGGCGAATATCACCGCGAATACCGATTTTGCCGACGCCGATGTGGATACGCAACAGTTCAATCTGACTCCCTACAAATTGTTCTTTCCAGAGAAGCGGCAGTTTTTCCTGGAGAATGCCGGCATTTTCAATTTCAACCTGGGCGGCTCCGGCGATCTGTTTTTCTTCAGCCGCCAGATTGGGATTGATCCCGCGACCGGCCAGCAGGTCCCCATCAACGGGGGTGGCAAGATTACCGGCTCGCTGGGAGGATTTGATATTGGCGTCATGGATGTCAACACGCGTTCCAATGGGCCCAATCCCTTCGCCAATTATGGAGTGGTGCGAGTCAAACGGTCGCTGCCCGGAGGGTCGTATATCGGCTTTATGGCGATCGACAAACGCTCCGGCAGCCGCAGCGATCCTTACAATCAAGATGTGGGCGCGGATGCGCGCCTGGTCTTTTTCAAAAATTTGGTTGTTTCAGGATATGCGGCGCAAACACGAACACCCGGGGTGTCGGGCGGCCAAAGCAATGTGGGCGGCGGGGTCAATTATCGAAGCAAGTGGTTGGATTTCGATGTGGAGCGCAGAAAAATCGGGCCGAATTTCAATCCGGTAGTGGGGTTTTTGGAACGAACCGATTGCGTCTGCGATTTTGCCGATGTGACGTTCAAGCCTCGGCCGAAGCTTCCGGGTGTGCGGGAGCTGAACTTCGAAGGATTCATTCTTCATGCCCCCGACACCCGTGGCGTCCTTCAAACACAGGAATGGCAAGCCACCTTCCGGGCGGAGTTTAGTAACGGGTCCTACACCGATGAAGACATCGCGGATGTTTTCACCCAGCGCATCACAACTCCGTTTAACATTTACAAGAACGTGGTAATTCCACCGGGTCTGTATCACTGGGCTCGCCATCAATTGACCTATGGGACACGGCAAGACCGTCGCTGGGTGTTGCGTTTTTTTGAACGTTTTGGCAGCTATTACAATGGGCGCTTAAATGAAGCCCGTATCGGGGGAGACTACAAGCCGACGGAACGATTGTCCTTCAATGTCAGTCAGCAATGGAATCGTTTTCGCCTTCCGGGGCCCGGCGGAAACTTTTCCGTGGTGTTTGGGAGTTTCCAGACCAACTATTCGTTTTCGCGTTTCCTCACCCTGTCCACGTTGATTCAGGTGAATACCGCCAACATTCAGGTCGCCAGCGCCAATGTGCGGTTGCGATGGAATTATCGTCCCGATAGCGATCTGTACGTGATTTATACCGCGGGACAGCAGTTTGCCAGTCTGGCCGCGGCGAATCCCACCCAATTGACCGAACACCGCTTTGCCATCAAGTTCACGCATGCCTTCTTCCGTTAGCGAAAAATCGATTTGCGAGGTGTCCCCAACGCATCTTTGTCTGTGATCCCGTCTCGTGGTATAGTTGTGCCCTCGCCGCACCCTCGCGGCGCCGAGGCTTTATGTAGGGCGGGCGACGGATCCTACCGTTTTCCCGATTCTTTTATCCTCATTTACAACAATTTGGGAGTGCTTTATGAACTATTTTCTGACCGAACAGCAGCAGGTCATCAAAGATCTATGCCACAAGATTGGCGTTGAGCGCATTAAACCGGTGCGGGCGGAATATGATGAGTCCGGCAAATTCCCCTGGGACATTGTGAAAGTGCTGGCCGAGACCGACATCATGGGCGTCTACATTCCGGAGGCCTATGGCGGCATGGGCGGGGGCATTATGGAAATGGTGGTGGCGACTGAGGAGTTGTCGCGGTTCTGTGGAGGTATTGCGCTCTCGTTTGCGGCCACCGGCCTGGGCACCTTTCCCATTCTTCTGTTCGGGACCGAAGAGCAAAAAAAGAAGTACCTGCCCGAGATTGCTGCCGGAAAGAAGCTGGCGGCGTTCGCGTTGACCGAATCCGGGGCGGGCAGCGATGCCGGGGCCATCCGCGCCACGGCCACCAAGAGCGGCGATTATTACCTCCTGAATGGAACCAAGCAGTGGATCACCAATGGCGGAGAAGCTGAAATCTACACCGTCATTGCACTTTCCGATAAATCGAAGGGCGCTCGCGGCGCCACCGCGTTTGTGGTGGAGAAAGGCACGCCCGGATTCACCTTCGGGAAAAAAGAAAACAAAATGGGCATTCGCGCTTCGGCTACCCGAGAATTGGTCTTTGAAGATTGCAAAGTGCATAAGAGTCAGATATTGGGACGCGAAGGCATGGGATTTATTGTGGCCATGAAAACATTCGACATCACACGTCCCGGTGTGGCTTCACAAGCCGTGGGCATCGCGCAAGGCGCATTGGATGAAGCCCTGGCTTATGCGCGCGAACGTCATCAGTTTGGAAAACCGATTTCGTCGTTCCAGGCGATTCAATTCATGCTGGCCGACATGGCCATGAAAATTGAATCCGCTCGAGCACTGATCTACGCCACGTCGCGCATGATTGACTCCGGCGAAACCCGGGTTTCCAAAGAAAGCGCCATGTGCAAAGCCCTGGCCTCCGATGTGGCCATGGAAGTGACTACCAACGCCGTGCAGATTCTGGGCGGATATGGCTATATGAAAGATTATCCCGTCGAAAAGATGATGCGCGATGCGAAGATTACCCAGATTTATGAAGGCACCAACCAGATTCAGCGATTGGTGATTGCCAGCAATATGATCAAACAAGCGGCCGGAAGCATGATGTAGATTGTGCTGCATGGTCGAGAGCTGAAAATCGGCCAAAGGTTTTCTTGGCAGTTCTGATAGCCACGATCAATTGTTTCTTGATTGATCGTGGGTTCTTGTCTCACGAAAGTTTCCACGATCCCACAAAGCGGGATCGTGGCTACCAAAGCACTGCCATTTTCGGCTTGCGTCGCGAATGAGGTTGGCGGGATCATTAGATCGGGCCGGTCCGAGGGATGCGGGGAGGCGGCAGGGGCCGGCGTGGTGAGGAAATGTTCCGTTTTTCCCCACGAGCTGTTTCGAAATTCTCCTGTCATCGGCACCTTCCCCAAGGTGGAAATATGAAAAGACGAAGCGCCATTTTCACCTTTGTCCTTTTCGCCCTCAGTTTTTCCGTTTGCCAATGTGAATTAGCCCAACCGGCCGGGTCACTCAAGTCAGGAGATCGACCTGCTGCGGTCGCAGGCCAGTTTTATCCGGAGCAACCCGAGGAATTGCGTAGTCTGCTGCAGCAACTGTTTTCCAAGGCTATTCCCTCCAAGAATCTCAAAGACGTTCTAGCCATTATTGCCCCGCATGCGGGTTATCCTTTTTCGGGAGAAGTTGCGGCTTCGGCTTTCAATCAGATTGATGCCGGCAAAGCCTATGACAACATTTTTGTCATCGGCCCCAGTCACAATGTGGGCTTCGAAGGCGCTGCCGTGTACACGCGGGGGGATTATTGGACACCGTTGGGGCGCATTGCTGTGAATACCTCGCTCGGTGCCGAGCTGGTTAAGAAGAGCAAGTTGTTTTTGGGCCGGGCGGATGCGCATGAGACCGAGCACAGCATTGAAGTGGAGCTTCCGTTCCTGCAGTTCGTGTTGAAGAAGAATTTCCAGATTGTTCCGATTGTCATCGGCGGCGGCTCGCTAGCGACCTATGCGGAAATGGCGCGCGCCCTGCGGCCGTATTTCAATTCCAGGAATCTATTCGTGATCAGCACCGATTTTTCCCACTACCCGGCCTATGAAGACGCCCGGAAAATCGATGCGGCCAGCGGTAAGGCGGTACTGACCAACTCGACGAGCGAGCTCGTCAAAACCATTCAAGCCAATGAAAACCAGCACATCCCCAATCTGGTCACCAGCATGTGCGGTCTGGCCGGCGTTTTAACATTGTTGGACATGACGCAGCACGATTCACGCCTGGCCTACACTTCCATTGAGTACAAGAATTCCGGGGATACCGGTCTCACCGATAGGCAGCGGGTGGTGGGTTATTATGCCATCGCCGTTTCGCTGCGGAGTGATCCACCCCAAACTGCTTTCACCCTGACGAAGAAAGACCGGGAAGATTTATTGAGAGTGGCGCGAACCGCTGCCGAGCAGTTTGTACGGGAGCGACGCGGCCCGAAGATCGATGATTCCGGATTTTCGGAAAATATCAAGGCTCATGTCGGGGCGTTTGTCACCTTGCGCAAGAACAACGATCTGCGCGGCTGCCTGGGCCGATTTGAATCTCAAGAACCGCTTTATCGTCTTGTGGAGCAGCTGGCGATCGCCTCGGCCACGGAAGATGTCCGTTTTCCTCCCGTCGAACCCCCGGAGCTGAGCTCTTTGGAGTATGAGATTTCTGTGCTGACACCGATGCGCAGAATTCAATCCATCGATGAAATCGTACTGGGGAAACACGGGATTTATATGCAAAAAGGTTCTAAGAGCGGCGTTTTTTTGCCTCAGGTCGCGACAGAAACGGGATGGAACAAAATGCAGTTTCTGGGCCATTGCGCGCAAGACAAAGCCGGCTTGGGTTGGAACGGCTGGAAGGACGCTGAGATTTACGTGTTTGAAGCGCTGGTATTTGATGAGAAATCGATTGCCCAGCGCTAAGATGTTTTGAGGCTTTAAGCGGCGGGTTATGTTGTCCCTTCATTATCATCAACGCCTATCCCTTGCGATCGCTGTTTTGGGCGGAACGGCACTCGTGACGCAGACTATTCTGCTGCGGGAATTCCTTTCGGTTTTTTCAGGGAATGAGCTGGTGATCGGAATTGTGCTGGCCAGTTGGATGGTTCTCACCGGCTTGGGCGCCTTCCTCGGTAAATTTCTCTGTCGAACTTCGCATCCCGCCTCCTGGATCGTTCCTCTGCTTTGCATGAATGCATTACTTCCACTGGCCACCGTTTTTGCATTGGATACCTTGCGCAATGAGGTGTTTCCCATTGGCTCGATGATTGGAATCGTGCAGTGTCTTTACAGCTCGGCCCTGCTGCTGGCCCCGTATTGTCTGGTGGCGGGGTCTCTGTTCACACTCTGTGCCGCTGTGATTTCTCAGTTGGGCCAAGCCAACCTGATTTCACGCGTCTATACCTTGGAGGCCGTTGGGAGTATCGCAGGAGGTTTGCTCTTCAATTTGATTCTGGTGTTTTTCGTTTCCACCTACCATTCTCTGATTCTCTTGGCAGGGGTCAATCTCGGGGTATGTTTCTGGATCGCACAAGGAGGCCGGAAGTGGGTTTCGAGAGCCCTGATCACTCTTGTCGCTCTGAGTGTGATTTCCCCAGCCGTGTTTGTGAATCTGGATCGATTTTCGAAACAGCGATTGTTTCCTCATCAAAACATCGCGGTGTTCAAGGATACTCCTTACGGAAATCTGGCGATCACAGAGCAGGGCGGACAGCAGAATGTTTATGAGAACAGTACGTTGCTGTTCTCCACAAACGATTCCACTGGGAACGAGGAAGCCGTTCATTACGCCATGATCCAGCATCCCAATCCCAAGCGCGTGCTCATGGTATCCGGGGGAATTTCCGGCATGGCACGCGAAATTCTGAAGTACAACGTGGATCGGATCGATTATGTCGAACTCAATCCCTGGATTATCCGATTGGGGCGCTACCTGGCGACGGATCTCGAAAACCCCAAAATCCACGTATTCACCATGGATGCGCGGCGCTTTGTTCGTCAAACCCAGGCTTCGTATGATGTGGTCCTGATGAATATCCCCGACCCGGCAACCGCCCAGGTCAACCGCTATTTCACAGCAGAATTCTTGGATCAGTTGCGAGCCAAGTTGGCGCCCGGCGCAGTGGTTTCGTTCAGTCTCGTCTCCAGCGGAGATTATCTCGGTCCGGAAGCACGCCAGGTCAGCTCCGTCGTTTACAATACTTTGCAATACGCGTTTCGGAATGTCTTGATTGTTCCCGGGCTCAGAAATTTCTTTTTGGCTTCGGACCGTGAGATGAGCATTCACATGGCGCAACTCATTCGTGCTCGGGGAATCGATACGGTCTATGTGAATTCTTATTACTTGGACGATTCCTCGTTGGAACAGCGGAGCGATTCCATCCGCCAGGTGTTGAATTCTGAGGCCCCGATCAATCGGGATTTCCGGCCTATTGCTTACTACCGGCAGCTGATTTTTTGGTTGAGTTCTCTCAAATTCCGTCCATGGATGCTCGTGACTATTTTGGTGTTGATGCTGGCTGCGGTGGGATGGCGTTTCAACACCATTAATTTGGGGTTGTTCACAGGCGGCTTTGCGGCTTCGTCGATGGAGTTGCTGTTGCTGGTGGCATTTCAGATTATCTATGGATTTGTGTATCAAGCCATGGGCATCGTGATTACGATCTTCATGGCAGGTTTAGCTTTGGGTTCATGGTTGGGGAGAAAGTGGACCCGGATCAGGAATGCCGGCGGCTTCATCGCGGCACAAATTCTAGTCACGGTGTATGCCCTGGCTCTTCCGCAAATTCTTTCGTGGCTCAAGGGCAGTTCCATCGATTCTTTCGTCTACACGGTTTTTGTCATTCTTACTTTGGCCATCGCCGTCCTTGTCGGCTTGGAATTTTCCGTCGCCTCAGAATTGCGGCAGGGAAGCGTGGAGTCGGTGACCTCGGAGTTGTACAGCATGGATTTGATGGGATCGGCCATGGGAGCGTTGATTGTTTCCATTTTTCTTCTGCCGCTGTGGGGCGTCGCGAGGACGTGTGGGGTTGTCGCTCTGCTCAACCTTGCCAGTTGCGGCGTGGCGGTTGTCAATCGCAAGAAAATCAAAACATCGGTTCAGCGAGGGTTAGCCTATGTGTGAATACCTTGAGACAAAGACTGTGAGTCGGAGGCGGTTTGCCACGAACACATTGTTGGGTGTGGGAGCCTGTCTTCTTGCTTCCGAATGGATGGATCAGCTTCTGCCGGTTCCTTCGGGGGGCACAGGTCGGATGTTCGCGGCCGCCGAGCCGGGCCGCTGGAGCAAGGAGGCGATGTTCTACAGCAAGACCGCCAATGGCTTTCAATGTGTGAAGTGTCCCAAGTATTGTCAGCTGGGTCCGAGCGACACCGGCTTCTGCCGCAATCGCATGACCTATCAAGGAAAGCTTTACACCGTTGCCTACGGAAACCCTTGCGCCGTTCACATCGACCCCATCGAGAAGAAGCCGCTCTATCATTTTCGGCCCGGCACGCGGGCCTTCTCCGTGGCCGTGGCGGGTTGCAACTTCCGATGTTTAAACTGTCAGAACTGGCAGATATCTCAAGTCAGCCCGCAGCAGTCGGATAACGTGGACCTGATGCCCGGTCCGGTGGTGAACCGGTGTCTGGAATCGGGATGCGAATCCATTGCCTACACCTACTCCGAGCCGATCAGTTTTTATGAATACGTGTATGACACCGCCAAGCTGGCGAGGAAAAACAGGATTACCAATGTGTTCAAATCCAACGGCTACATCAACGAGGAGCCGATGCGGGCTCTGAGCCAATATCTGGACGCAGCCAATATTGATCTGAAGTGTTTTGATGACGATCTTTATGCCAAATTGAGCGGCGGAAGCCTGGCGCCGGTGCAGCAAACTCTCAAGGTGCTGAAGCAACAAGGCGTCTGGCTGGAAATTACGAATCTGGTAATCCCCAGTTGGACCGACAATCTCGATATGATCAAAAAGATGTGCGACTGGATGGCGGCCAACAATCTGTCGGAAACGCCTTTGCACTTCTCCCGCTTCACTCCACTCTATAAACTTTCACAGCTTCCGTTGACGCCGGTTTCCACGCTGGAGACAGCCCGCGAAATCGCCCTCAGCGCCGGGATGAAATATCCCTACGTGGGCAATGTCCCCGGACACCCCGGCGAAAATACGTACTGCCATAAGTGCCGCAAGATGATCATTGAGCGGCGCGGCTTCGCGATTTTGAACAACCATGTGGTGAAAGGGAACTGCGAATTCTGCGGGCAGAAAATTCCGGGCGTGTGGAGTTGAGGAAAGACTCAGCTTCACCGCGAAGACGCAGGGTACGCAGAGATGGCGCAGAGATTTTCTCAAGGGCCAAGACAGGATGGAGGAGAAGCGGGGAAAGCGAGCGAGCATTTTCCTGACGAAAAACCGCTGTGCGGGGTGCACGGACAGAAAACCAGAACTCTTCATCCTGGACACATCGGATGAGGTTCTAAGAGGAGGCATTTCATGACCGGACGCGATACGTGGTCTCGTGTCTTAAGTATAGTCGGAAGCATCGCCATGCTGGTGGGAGCCATTGATCCCATGGAGGGATCGATTCTCATCCTTCCCGGTAGCGGACTGGTTGCGCTCGGCACGTTTCTCGGCCCCGGCGAACGTCGGTCCCTTGTTTACCGGGTTTGGGTCTTCATTCTGATTGCACTTGGTGTTGGCGCCATGTGGGGCCTCACTTGGGTAGGAGGGTTCGGCGGCACTTCCGGCCGTTCGACCTGGTGGGGACTGCTGATCGTTCCTTACTTGATTGGTTGGTCCATGGGCATTTGGGGACCGGGATCCCATCGCTGGATGCTGTGGCTTGGCATTGTTGTCGGGTTGTGGTACCAAGTGATTCTCATAAAGGTTCTGATGGGACGGGCTCAGCATCATGGAACTATGCCCATCACACCAGGCATTATCGTCAGTGCGCTGGGTGCGCTCACCATCGTTGGTTGCATCAGCCGGCTGAGAAAACATATCCCTGAGGGATAGTAGCTCACAGTGGCCATGACCCGCAGATGACTTGATTCCGACATATAGCTAGGGTAGGCGGGATGCTCTCCCCTGCAAGCGGAGAGCATCCCGAGCCTATGAGGGACTTACACCCGCCGTTCTTCCAGTCCCGTTGATAATGATCGTTCGGTGACTGTACCTGTTTGCGCCGGGGTTTTCACACACTCACTTCATCCCAAGAACAATACGTGCACATACACACCCAGCCGAACGTTATAGGCCAGGTACCAACCGATGTGGTCAGGGTCATCGTAGATCACGATATCGTCGCTATCCCAGAGCCAATCATCGCAAAACTCGTAATCAAACGGGGCGACGGCAAAATAGAATCCGCGGAACCAAAAGCGGTGTCGGTCTCCCCCCTCGAGCCGCCAGACGTGGCGGGGTCCGAAGCCTCCCCGAAAGCGTCCGTGTTCCCAAGGACGATCCAGATGGAACCGGGCGTCATCGCGATCGTAATCATGTCCGATCCACTGACCGTTACGGTGAACATGCGGAGCATTGGGATGTCCGGGCTGGTCGCGATAATCACGTCTTTGCGCCTGCGGAGGCTGCTGAGGCGCCGGCGGCGGAGTTCGCTGTGGCTGAGGGTTCGCCTGCCGCATGGGTGGCGGCGGAGCATGTTTTTGTGGAGGCATGGGCTTCTCAGCCTGGTATGGAGCTGGCCCTCGACGAGGAACGTATCCGCCTCCCACACCTTGACTCGGCTTTTGGCTTTGCCCCTTCTGATCGGGTTTGTGCTGGGCAAGAATACTCAGGGGACAAGAGAGTAGTGCCACGGCAAGAACTGTAGCGAGGACTGTCGTTGGTTTTCTCATAGTGACCTCCCTTTAGGTAGATTCCGATTAGCGTCGACGGGGTAATAAGCCACAGGTAAAAATAGACAAAATTTTGCATTTTGTTGGCGTGACCCGCCCGGTTTTTAGAGTCGGGGGTGTTTATAACGGAAGGATGGAAGCAGTTTAATCGCCAGTCCAAATTTCCCCGGGGCAAGAACCGCCGGGGCTACCAAACCTGGATTTCCCCCCGCGAAAATACGTGCCGTGCTAACCATTCTCTTCACATTGATGATGCGACCTGAAACTATGCCGCTCCCGTTGGGAGCTCTCTGACCTCGCAGGCGTTAGCGACCTGAGGCTTGCGTCCCGCAAGGCGGGACTACGGATATTTCATCCCCCAAGGGGGATTTCACTCTTGCGATCATCACCGGAGCCTACGAACGGTCCCTCCCCGATCCTTCGGAGAGAGAGCCGTAGCACCACGCGTAGGCGTGGGGGAAACCTGGCCCTAGGATGGAAGCCCGCCTTGGCGGGCGAAGGAAGGTGCGGCGAAGTTCCACAGTGATCGGCGACTTCCCAAGCCATGGCATTTTGTCGGCTCATCTTTCCGATCGTCTCACTTCGGGATAGAATGAATGTCTGGAGAGTTCGCAGAGAACGCGAAGTTTCGGGATGGTGTGCCCTGGGGTTTGTAAAACACCGTGGAATAGGACCGAGAGAAATCGCAATTGTTTTCGATCGAGGGGTTAAGCCCGGTTCAAGGGAAATGACATGAGATCATCCCTCCTGGTATTGATTGCAGTTCTATTGGTGGCGCTGTATCAATGGTTCCATTTTTACGCACTTCTGCCGCCGGTTCTGGCCTCTCACTTTGGAGCCGATGGCCAACCCAACGGATGGTCAAGCAAATCAAGTTTTTTTGTGATGGAGTGGGCTATTATTGGCGCCCTGGCATTCGTTTTCATTGTTCTCCCACGGTTTCTGCAACGGCTTCCGAACGAGTGGATCAATCTTCCATCGAAAGATTATTGGCTGGCCGAAGAGCGCCGGAATGAGACCGTCGCTTTTATTCAGCACATGGTGGAATGGATGGGAGTGGTGGCGCTGGCATTCGTGACGACCTTGATACAGTGGACCATTCAAATCAATCTTCATCCGGGCGGAACTTTTTCACAGCGAAGCATGATACTTTTCCCCGGGATTTATCTTCTTTTCATCGTGGGCTGGAGCATTCGCTTCTTTTTGAGATTTCGATTGCCACAGAAGAGCGGTTGAGTTGGTTTCGCGGCCGATCACGTTGACCAAGCCAACAGGCGAGTACTCCCGCGAAGGCATTTTCCGGAGGGAAAGCAAGTCGCCAGTTCCGTGATGGAACACAAAGATCGCCGCAGACACGTCAGAGGACATGTATGATCTCATAAATGCGCCGCTCGCGGCGATGGATGGTCTGTTAAGATGAACGATTAATTTGACGGGAAACGAGGTATCGCTTCGAATTCTTCATGCGCACTTTGAATTTCGTCGTTTTTCTCACAGCTTTCTTCAGCATTTACGGTCTCCTGAACGCTTATATCTTTCTGCATGGCTGGAATGCGATTCCAGGAGGGTCGGCTCTGCGGAGCGCCTATGCCGTTGTTTTCTGGGTCGCCGCTTTTTCTTTTATCGCGGGCCGGGTGTTGGAGCGCTTTTGGCTTTCGCCGTTGAGTGACACCTTGGTGTGGATCGGAGCGTTTTGGTTTGGAGCGATGATTTATTTCTTTCTCATCGCCCTGGGACTGGATGTGCTCCGGTCCATCAACCATTTCTATTCCTTCTTTCCTCGTTTCATTTCCGCAAACTATGCCCAGGCGAAGTATATCGGCGCTGCCGCCAGCATTGGCGTGGTGGGGCTCCTCCTCATCGGGGGCCACATCAATGCTTTGATTCCGCGTGTCACACCTGTAGCCCTGCAGATCCATAAGAAGACCGAAGGCCCAAAGTCTCTGAACATAGTCGCTGCGTCGGACATTCATCTCGGCACTATCATCGGGCGTCATCGATTCGATCACATTGTCGAAAAGATCAACAGCCTGCATCCCGACGTGGTTTTGCTGTGTGGCGATATTGTGGACGAAGATGTCGGTCCGGTGATCAAGGAAAATTTGGGCGAAGCCCTTCGCAACATTCAATCCAAGTTCGGCGTGTACGGCATCACAGGAAACCATGAGTTCATCGGGGGCGTCGAACCGGCCAGTGTTTACCTCAGAGCTCACGGTGTGAACTTGTTGCGGGACCAGGCCGTCAAAGTGAACAACAGCTTTTATCTTGCGGGGCGCGAAGATCGGTCCTTTAATCGCCGGGGCCAACGGCGCAGAAAATCACTGGCCGAATTGTTGCAGAACGTCGATCCGACCTTTCCGGTTGTTGTGATGGATCATCAACCCTTCGGCCTGAAAGAGGCGATTCAGGCCGGTGTGGATCTTCAGCTCTCCGGACACACCCATCACGGACAGCTATGGCCTGTGAATTATTTGATTCGCTCGATGTTTGAGGTGGGTTGGGGACACCGTCAAATCGGGCAAACACATTTTTACGTTTCCAACGGCGTGGGTACTTGGGGACCGCCGGTGCGCATTGGAAACCGCCCCGAGATCGTCAATCTCCAAATCAGTTTTGAGTGAACCGATACTCTGTTGAGGAATCCACGAAGCCAGGATCAGGCTTGAGGTGTCTTCATTTCTGATTCCTCTGACATCCCGGCCCGATCTCCGGTGAGGGAGTAGAATAGCGGCATGATATTCCGTTTACTCGCCGACGGAGTGGTCTTGACGCATCTCGCCTACATCGTCTTCGTCGTGCTCGGCGGATTCCTGGTGTGGCGACGGCGTTTCTGGGCCTGGGTGCATCTTCCGGCGTTTCTGTGGGGCGCTTGGGTGGAATTGGCCGGCCGCGTGTGTCCGCTAACGTATCTGGAGGACTGGCTGCGGGAAAAGGGCGGGGACACAACTTATTCCGGGGTTTTGTTGAACATTACATCCTGCCCGTGATGTACCCCGAGCATTTGACCGCTCATGTGGAAACTTGTCTTGGTATTTTTGTCCTGGCAATTAACATCCTGCTCTATGGATGGATCATCTTCA
>JAQUPQ010000058.1 GCA_028716525.1 Terriglobia bacterium
CCAACGGGTTAACTGCTGGGTTTCCCATGGGGATAGTTCGATGGCGGTCGCTGTTCTGCTCATAGTTCCAGAGCATACCGCCTCCTGGGTAATATGTAAAGCTATTTATGACGCGCTACACTAGTTCAAGCCGCCGAAGTACCGCATTTCGACAACTTGGCCCTGATGCGGGTTTAGCCCCGCCATCGTCAATGACCTTGTCGATAACTTCGGGGCGCATCGGGCGTCCCTTGGTTGGAATATACACAAAAACCCGTTTTGAGTTTCGTAATCCACAACCTTAACGGGTGAAGTCCGGTCATGCATCTCAAGACCCTGATTTCTTTCATTGGAAGAATCCCGGCCCATCAAGCGGATCTTCCCCGACCGACACCACTATCGAGGCTTGTCTTGACCCTTCAAGTAATGAAGAGGCACGTGGCTTCTAAGAATTTCTCGTGCGGAGATATGCGGCTTTTCGATGGTTCTGAAGACGCTGCCGTCTTTCATAACGGTCACGATGATCGCCTCGTAGGAAGAGGCGTGCCTTGAAAAATACTCATCAAGGTGCAGCACCGCCGTCGCGGCCCTTTCCCCAAATATCAAATTCAGAAGCGGCATGATGGCGTTGTAGAGAGCAATCATCCAACCGGCCCGCCTGGAGGTGGACTTGATCTGATGGGCGTCAACCAGATAAGACCCGATTCTTACGATCGGGCTTAAGATCTTTTGGACGAACACCTGATGGCCCGCTTCTCGCAGGAAATCGAAGCTGTGTTCATCGAAGCTATGAAAATGAGCGTGCGGTTCGTCGATGGCCCGATTGCGTTCGACAAGCTCTTCGGGCTCATGGGGGACGCTGATCACAACCGTCCGGCGAGCGACCCGCATCAGCTCCGACAGCGCTTTCTTGAAATCGGTTGCATGCTCGAGCGTCTCGCTGCACAGCAGTACATCAAACTCTCCATCCGCGTACGGCATTTCATGGATGTCGACCACGTCAGCGGTGACTTTGAAGATCTCGTGCGCCCGGCGGCAAGCTTCCTCGGAAAGATCGCAACCGCGCATCGGAATACCGAAGAACTCGGCCGCCAGATGCGTCTTGAATCCCTCGGAACATCCCACGTCGAGCAAAGACTCCATTTGAAGATGCGCCAGCGCTCTCATGATTTGATACGTGATGACGTATCGTCGGAGGATGCCTTCCTCGGTCGGTCCGCTGCGAAAACCATAGATCGGCTGATGCGCCAGGTACACGCCGGACTCGTCGACGGCTCGATACCGCTCGTTCAACCAAATGGCGGTCTTTTCAGTGTGGGCATCCATACGCTTGCAATCGACGCCGTGTTGAAACAAGGATTGAGGCTTGGCAACTCCTTCTTCCCGCAATTGTATCACGCGCCTGAAAAGTGAAATGTTTGGCTTGAACCCTGATCAGGAAAGGAGGGGCTTTTTTTGGTAGTGATTCATTTTGGATTCAACCACAGTCGGACATGGGCTTTTATTGCACCCGAAACCATGAAAATGGGAGGATCTGGTAGCCACGATCCCCCGAGGGGGATCGTGGGGTTTTCCCTTACCCTGCACAAGAGCCCACCCCGATGCATCGGGGTGGCTACCAAAGCGCGACCTGTTTTCGAGGCCGTTCTTCATGCCCCGATGGGTCGGTGCACCTAGGAGCATGAAAATGGACTCCAGTACTTGAAGCGATCGCATTCTGGTCCCTGCAAGGGACATCTTCAATAGCCCAGGGTTGTCCGCCGGCTTTTTGGGCGGACTACCCTGGGTCTTGCGGACCGATAAGATCGCAAAGCCCCGGCAGGGGCGACAGAGAATCGCCGGCATAAAGAACTGCCGGCGCTACCAAAGCTATTTTCGAGACAGAACAGACTGAAAAGACCGGATAGACTGTGCTACGGCTGGGGCGAGAGCGTGTATCCCGGCCGGGCTCGAACGTTGAGGCCTTTCCGATCCACCTTTACTTTGACGGTTCGATACTGGCCGGGTTGGGCATTGTCGGGTGGATAAAACGCCAGGGTATATTGTGTTCTTACATCCTTGGCAATCTTCTCGACTGCCCGGCTTAATTCCTTGTCGTTTTCTGGGAAAAAGGCCTCCGCCCCCGATTCCTTGGCGATGTTCTCCAGAACAAGGCGAGGATTGTCGATGGGACGGCGATCGATCGTCCAAATGGTTTTCCGTCCATCTTTGAGAGCCCAAGCCTCGCGGGCATCGTAGTATCCGATGGTATACACCTGCACCTGAGAGTCCATGATGCTGCGAACGGTCTGGTTGAGCGTGTGCAAGCTGTGTTCATCGGTGCCGTCGCTGATGACCACCATCACCTGTCGCGGTTGGCTGGCACGCGTGCACCATTGCAACCCGACAAACAACGCATCGTAAAGACTGGTTCCTCCAGAGGCTTCAGCCCTCATAATTTCAGACTCCATTACATGGCGATCCTGGGTGAAACCTGGTCCCACGTAGACCATATGATTGAAAGGAATGAAGAGAAACTCCGTTTGCGCGTGACTGGAATGAACCAAGGTTAGGGCGGCCTCCTTGGCGCGATCCAGTTTCTGGCCGGACCGCATGCTGGAGCTTTCATCCAGAAGGATCAACAAGCTGATGGGCAGTTCCTGATTGGAAAAATATGCCAGCTTCTGGGGCTGATCGTCATCGAGGAGAGTGAAATCATTGGCTGTAAGACCCGGGACCTCGCGACCCCGGTGATCCGTCACGCGAACCCCGACCGTGACCAGTCCCACGTCCACGCGCAATTTGGTTTGGGGCATCTCGGGATTTTGTGGCGATGCGGTGGGTCGCTGCTCCGCCGGCGTGGAGAAGACTCCCATTACAAAGCTGCTTAGAAACAGCACAGCGAGAAATAATCTCAACGCTCTCATGAGCGGCGCTCGTATCTAAAATCCAAGAGAAATCTCCCCGGAAGATTGTGGCATGAGGAGGCTCAAACGGCGCCATTGTAGCATCCGGAAGCTTGGACAATCCCGGAGATTCTCTCGATCACCCTTGGGGTGATTGAGCGCTCGCTTCCACCTGTCGCCCGATGCTACACGCTGATCACAGGGCAGGGAGAATCGCGAATGATGGCATAGGCGTTGGTCCGCAGGCGCCCGCCGAACCCACCGTCGGTGCCGCGATTGATCACCACCAGGTCCGCAATCAATTCCCGTGCGGCCAGGCAGACTCCTTTGTGGACGTCGCCGATCTCCAACTTGATGGCGCACTCCACTCCGAGATCCTTTTTCAGATTATCGAGCGCTGTCATCGCCTCGTCACGCACATGTTTGCGCCATTCCGGAGAAAGATCAAAACTGAGCGTGTGGGGAACCAAGGATTTCACTACATGAACCACGGTCAGCTTGGCCTTCAATTCTTCGGCCAGATGCCCCGCCCAGTTGAGCGTGTGGCGGCTTTGGGAATCCAAGTCAATCGCGCAGGCGATGTGTGTCGGTCGTCCCGCTTCGATTCCGGAGACTTGCTCTGCATGAATGCCCGTCCACACCGGGCAATGGGCGTCATGCAGCACTTTGGCCGCAACCGAACCCAGCAGGAATCGACGGAACGGGCCATAGCCGTGGGTCGCCATCATGATCAAATCGAATTCCTCAAGGTGCGCGTGGTCGACGATCTCTTGGGCCGGATCGCCTTCCACCACCACCCGCTTTAACTTGAGATCCCTCAACTCCTCCCTCATGAAGGAATCCAAATCTCGCCCCCGCTCCGCGCGCAGCGCATCCGGCGGCGCCGCCCATTTGACCGCACCTTCAGCGGAGGTCAGGTCACGATGTGTGGAAATCACATGCAGCAACGTCAGTTCCGAATTGAACTGCTTGGCCAACGGAACGGCCGATCGCGTGGCGCGAAAACTTCGTTCGGAAAAATCGATAGGAAGAAGGATTTTCGATAAAGAGAACATGGGGAGCCTCCTTGACGGGACTGCTCGCCCGTCGGTGAATACCGCCAAATAACAACTCGCCCGCCTCATTTCGTATAAGAAAAGAATACACCCCGGCCCAAGCGGATGCAATGCCAACCCACGGAGAAATGCAGTTGAAAATTTAGAATTAAGAATTAGGAATGAAGGGATGCATTTGCGATTTGAGATTGGCGATTTGGGATTTGAGATTCGGGATGGGAGGTCTTAAAAGTATTGTTATTGCCCGCCGGGGGCAAGGCGCTTCAATTCGGAGAAATAGTTGAGGACGACGAGCAGTTCCGGACCGGGTCGCGACTCCGGAGGGCGGATTATGACAAAACGCTTTCCATCCGGGGCAACGTCGTACTCTGTTCCGATGTCGTCTAAGAGTGTCCCTTGGAACAGCGCGATCGGTTTGCTGACCGACAATTGCGGCTGCGTGCGCACGCTCACCTCCATCAGCCTCCCCTTGCTCAAATAAAACAGCTCTTTCCCGTCGTGAGACCACAGCGGATCGTCGCCCCCATCGTTGGAGATTTGGGTAATGCCTCCCTGGTTGGGGTAAGGGCGTAAGTAAACCTCCGTGCGCCCGGACTCATCAGAAGAATAAACGAGGAAACGTCCATCGGGAGAAAAATGGGGGTTGTCGGCGTTGAACCGGCCTTGGATGAAGGGCTTCGCTCCCGCCGCGTCGTCCTTGGAATATATCCAGATTTCATCGTTGCTGTTTCCGTGCTTGGTCAAAGCCAAAAGGTGCCCATCAGCGGACCAGGACATTCGACTGAACTCCCGACTGTTGGGAAACAATACACTCGGCGGTCCGCTGCCGTCCGCCGGTTTGGAGACCACGCCAAGTGGAGATCCGGCGGGAATGACGTAGGTGACCGCGCGACCATCGGGAGTCCACACCGGATCATGATTGTCGCTGTCGAAGGTCAGGCGTGTGAGAACCTGTCTCGAAAAATCAAAAGTCCACAAATCACAATCCGTTTTGACTTCGCGCAAGAGGAGGCGTGAGCCGTCAGGAGAGATTCGCGGCTGGGCCCAGGTGCCGACCTTGTTGAATACTGGTGTGACCTCCCCTTTGCGGTTCACCCATACCACGGTTCTTGATTGATATGAAACCGCGCCCAACGAGTAGATCAGCGTCCCGTTGCCGGCAAGGTCGTAGGCCATCTTTCCGGCGAAGGTGCCGGATTCCAAGCCGCTCATAAGAATGACAGGAGCGCCGGTGATTTTCATATGGCTCGGATCAAAGGAGACCGCGGCCAGATCGGGCCCCGGCTGTGCCTGGTAGAGAAGATGACCGGTGGGACTGTACTTGGCTGCCGACGCGTTCTGCAAAATGGTGCGACGCTCCCCGGACCGAAGGGAAACAACGTCGACTCGATAGGCGTTGTCAGTCCGAATGGTGAACAGCACCCGGTCGCCACCCGGAAGGAAGCCGGGCTGTGAGTGGAGCCGCTCGCGGTCACCGAGATCCAAGGTGGTGAGAACTTGAGGTTCGCCCCCTGCCGATGAGACCCGCAGCAGCCCCGGCCAGGTTTTACCTTCGCGAACCCCGTATGACAAAACGATTGTTCCGTCCGGGCCCCAAGCGCCTTCCGCGTCGGTAGACGCAGGACAAATGAATTGCGGCGCGCCTCCGCTTACTGGAATCTTCATCAGCCCTTGATCGCTCACGTAGCCGATCCACTTTCCGTCGGTGGAATAAAACGGAGAGCGTGCGGATTCTGTGCCCGAAAGAAGCTTTGATTCAAAGCTCTCCATCGGCCTCAAATAAATTCCGGAACTCGTCGCCTCTCGACCTCCGGTGGTATAGGCAATGAGCTGACCGTCAGGGGAAATGGCCGCCTCGGAGGTGAGCGTCGAAGGAATGCCTGTAAGCATCAATCGCTGAACGGGCGGTGGTTCAACCCGGGGCGTGCGGAGCGACATCCAACCCCACATTAGAAGCAAGCCTGCGAGGAGAGCGGGAGCTGCCCAGACGGCAATCTGCTTCCAGTGTGGACGAGTGGTGATCTCCGTCGACGCGAAGTTTTCGCCCGATTCACGATTGGTTGCAAGATCTTCCAGAATGATGCGGGCATCACCGATGGATTGAAGACGGGACTTGGCTTCCTTGCGGAGACATCGTTCGAGCAGTCTTCGTATCTCTGCCGGCGTGTTTCTTGGAAGCAAGGCCCAGTCGGGTTCACCGCGAAGAACGGCAGCCAGCGTTTCGCTCGCGGTGTCGCCTTCGAAGGTTTGGCGGCCGGTCAACATTTCAAACAGCACACACCCGAACGACCAGACGTCACTTCGCCGGTCGACTGCTTTCCCCTTGGCTTGCTCGGGTGACATGTACGCTGCTGTCCCGAGAATGAACCCCGCCCGCGTAGCCAAATGCGTCATGGTTGGCGATTTCGAAGCATCCGTCGAAGAGCTTTCATCCTCGACGGCCTTTGCCAAACCGAAGTCCAAAACCTTCACTCGGCCTTCGGGCGTGATCTTCACATTGGCCGGTTTCAAATCGCGGTGAATGATTCCGCGCTCATGGGCGTATTCAAGGGCTCCCGCAATCTCACGGGCGATGGGTAAAGCCTCATCGAGAGGGATTGCGCCTTGATGGATCCGCTCGGCCAGCGTGGGACCTTCAACCAATTCCATCACGAGGGCGTGAATACTCCCGGAATCCTCGATTCCGTAGAGGGCAGCGATGTTGGGGTGAGTGAGAGAGGCAAGTGTTTTCGCTTCGCGTTCAAAACGGCCCAGACGTTCCGGGTCGGAAGCGAATTCGTCGGGGAGGACCTTCAATGCGATGTCGCGGTCAAGCTTGGCATCGCGGGCGAGGTAGACCTCGCCCATGCCCCCAGAGCCGATCTTTTCACTGATCGTGTAAGGACCAAGTTTGGTGCCGGGGTTTAGCATTTAATCCTCGCCTCAGCTTGCGTGGGCGTTCTTTTTGTTTGGGTAGCCGTGGTGGGCTCTTTCACCACGGGCTTTTGTGTTCCCCGCAAAAAAATCTAAATACCTCTGCCGGATTTCTGCCACTCCCTCCGGAGCTTGGCGATCTTATCCCGGCGCCTTTCCGCAATTTTGTGGGGGGACAAGAAACCAGAAGGAGATGTTTTCCTCAGCCCCTCACTCCTAATTCCCAATTCGCGCAATCTCAAATCTCAAATGACTTTCTTCATTGTTTCGGCGGCGCTCTCATGCGCTGTGTCAACGGACCAAACCAGTTGAGAATCGTGTTGATCTGAGTCGGTCCGCTGACTTGATTCAGTGTCTTGATGAAATAGAACCGTTGTCCATCGGCGGTGGCATCGTAATAATGTCCGGAGGGAAAGAAGTCTTTTTCGAAGAGCTCGTGCGGCTTCCCCACGGCAAAAGTCGGGCTGGTCACGACGGGGACGGCCATGAGCTTATTGCCATTCAAATAAAATATTTCCTTGGAGTTGTTGGGCCACACGGGCCGGATGCCGCCTTCGGTTGAAACCTGCCACTTGCCTCCGCCGGACGCCGATTGAACATAAATCTCGGCGCGACCCGACTCGTTCGATTCGTACGCTATCCAACGGCTGTCGGGTGAATACTGTGGAAACCACTCCGTGAACGGTGTCTTGAGAAAAGGGGCCGCCTGACCATCTTGCAAGGCAAGCGTCCAAATGTCGGCCGAGGATGCCGGATCCTGTTGCACAAACGCGAGGTGCTTCCCGTCGGGCGAAAAGGAGCAGGGAAAAACCCAGTTGGTCGATGTGTAGACGGTTTTCTCGGAACCGGTGCCGTCTGCGAATTTGCTGAAGAGTCCCCAGTGACCATTGCGAAGCGAGGCGTAGGTAACTGCCTTGCTGTCGGGGCTCCAGAAGGGGTCGCGGTTATCATTTTCGAAAGTGAGACGAGTCAATGTGCTGCGTTGAAGATCGAACGTCCAGATATTCCACATGGGCCCCTCGATCGTCATGGCAAGATGGCGACCGTCGGGCGAAAGCGCTAGATCCTCATAGGGATGATTGTCTGTGGTGATGGCATGCAACGTGCCGTTGCGATCAACCTCCACCACTTGTCGCACGGCTTGTGCTTCCGATCCCGGCGCATACACCAGAATTCCGTTATCGGAAACGGCAAATTGTTCAAACGCTCCACTATCATTATTCGCGATGCCTTCGATAAGCGGTTCCGCGTTTCCCGCGACCGCGGCGCGTTTCAAATCAAAAGGTATCGCCCACAAGGTCCCCGACCGCCCGAAGACAATGAAACCGGGCTCAACATAACGGGGACTGGTCGCATTGCCCAATAGGATTTTGTGCTGATGAGTTTTTACCGACACCACGGCGATGCTGGATTGTTCGGCGTTGAACCCCTTTTGAATCGTGAGCAGCAGGTTCTCCCCTCCCGGCAACATCTCCGGTTGCAGCAAGGAAAGCTCACCGCTGCCTTCCTCGGGGCTCAAAAATTGTTCGCATTTTCCACCCGCCGCCGGCACCCGCATCAACGGGCCCACGTCTCCCGAAAAATAAATCATATCGTCCGGCGCCCAAGTGCCGCTCCCGGTCCCGGCCGTAACGCAAAGAACTTGAGACGGTCCTCCCACGAGCGAAATCTTCTGAAGCTTGTGGGCGGCGAAGTAGGCAAGCCATTGGCCGTCCGGTGAAAAGAACGGAGAGGTGGCGCCGTTGGTCCCCGGCATGGGCTTGGCGGAGAAATCATCAAGTCGCCGCAGCCAGATTTGCCGCCCTGTTCCGGTCCCCGAGGCTACAAAAGCCACCAGCCTCCCGTCAGGCGAGATCGCCAGCCCCGAGCCATCGTTGACGAACGACTGTGATTCCGGCAACGTGAAGCTTAAGTGCACCGGTAGAGGATCGGGATGACGCCCCAAGATCAAAAGAACGGCCACAACCGCAAGTCCTCCCAGCAGGAGACCCAAGATTCCTCCCAGAATTGGTCCCGGCCAGAGCTTCAGCCTTGACGCAGCCGCGGAAGAAAGCGTGTCAGCACTGCTGATCGAAGTCCATGGCGCCTCCTCCAGCTCGAGACGCGCATCGCCGATGGCCTGCAATCGCCGGCGCGGATCTTTTTGCAAGCACCGCCGGAGAAGTTCTTTCAATCGAGATGAAAGGTCGGCAGGGAGCTGTGTCCAGTCGGGATCTTCCTTGATCACGCCCGCCAAAGTGTCGCTCACGGTTTCGCCCGAAAAAACGCTCTTGCCGCTCAACATTTCGAAGAGCACGCAACCGAAAGCCCAGATATCAGTGCGCCGGTCGACTCGTTTTCCGCGGGCCTGTTCCGGCGACATGTACGCCGCCGTGCCGATCAGCACTCCGGCTTTTGTGGAAGCAATTGTGAGCGTGGGCGAAGTGGCCGTGTCTTTCTCTGCCGACTCGTTTTCCAACGCTTTGGCCAAGCCGAAATCGAGGATCTTCACCGCGCCATCCGGTGTCAGCTTGATGTTCGCGGGTTTCAAATCACGGTGAATGATGCCGCGTTCGTGCGCGTACTCCAATGCTTCGGCAATTTGTCGGGCGATAGGAAGCGCTTCCTCGAGAGGAATCGCGCCCTGGGCGATGTGTTCCGCCAGCGTTGGCCCTTCCACCAACTCCATTACCAGAGCACGAATACCATTCGTCTCTTCGAGGCCGTAGATGGAAGCAATGCGGGGATGGTTGAGCGAGGCCAGCACCTGAGCCTCACGCGCGAACCGCGCCATGCGTTCCGCATCGTCTGAAAACTCATGCGGCAGGACCTTCACCGCCACATCGCGATTGAGCTTCGTGTCGCGAGCGCGATAGACTTCGCCCATTCCGCCGACGCCAATCTGTTCAAGGATGGAATAAGAACCAAGCCTCGTGCCCAAAGTCAGCATGCGATCCTCACTTCCGCCAATTCCTAATTTTCACTTCTTAATTCTTAATTCTTAATTAATCAGACCTTCGCCTCCGCCTGCCGCGGATTTCCAGAGACGGATCAGTCGCGCCTGTCATCAGGGCAGAAGCTTACGAGTCTGGGAGTCCCTCATGCGCCCCAATAGGTCTATTTTATATTGAGATTCGGTCGATGAAGTTGAAGCGACTCAACCAGTATGAAGTTCCTGCGCCTGTAGATGAAAAGGTATTCAAATGGAATGAATATCATACAACAAGACATCCGTTGGGGGGAAATTGAAATTTAGGAATCAAGAATGAGCAATTACGAATCAGGAATTCGAGATGAATGATACCTCTCGCTCAACTCCTAATTCTTAATTCCCAATTCGTTTGGTAGCGCTAACGGGATTTGAACCCGTGTTTTCGCCTTGAGAGGGCGACGTCCTGGGCCAGGCTAGACGATAGCGCCATAAACGGCGGGTAGTTTATAGGAGGGATTTGGAAAACGCAAGAAAACCAGCCCGGACGGGAGAACCCCGCCGTAAATTCCAAAATCCAAGCACCAAAATCCAAACAAATTCCAAACCTCAATTCTCAAGCGAAAAACAAAGCGCGAGGCGCACCGTGTGGGGTGTAAATTGTGGCGTGTGAGATTCGAGGTGAGAGGAACAAAACAGAAGACGCATGCCGGCTTTCAGCGGTCAGCTTTCAGCCGTCAGCTATCAGAAATCGGCTGCGAGCCATAAGCTCTAAGCCCCAAGCTTTAAGCTGAAGGACCCAAGATAACATCACACAAGTTGGTGACAAGAAGTTATCAGCCCTCGGCGTGTCATGGCGAAGCGCTTGAGCTGGCAAGCCCTCAGGCGTGAAGGCGTCTATGCCTGCTGGCTTACGGGCATGATCCAGGATCAACACGCGGCGGTTTCGCATTTGCATGCTTTGCGCTTAAGGCTCATAGCTTGTAGCTGATCGCTGACGGCTGACTGTTGCAGGGGTCAAAATTCAACGCAACTGGAGCTGGTCGCAGGCCTGGCGCGTCGCGAGAGAGTGATCGTCAATCCGCCGGTCGATGGCCAGGACCCCGTCAAGGTGATCGATCTCGTGCTGCAGGAGCTCCGATAATCCCTTCAACGCCCGCAAATGACGCGGCTGGCCGGCAGTGTTCTGGTAGCTGACCTCGATAGCGACGTGCCGTGAGACCTTGACCAACAAATCCGGAAAACTGAAACAGTCGTCCCAGAGCGTGAAGGTTTCCGTGGAACGAAATGTAATCTCGGGATTGATCAGCACCAACGGCTCTCGCGTCGGAAGCGCTCCCCGCGCTTCTTCCAACAATCGACTCTCCTGGGCGAGCGCGTCATCCATGCGGACAAAACTGATGCGGACCAACTCCCCGATCTGCGGCGCCGAAATGCCGCGTCCCCAACCCGTCGACTGCCGGAACTTTGCCAGGGTATCATCAAGATCCCGAATTATTCCCCCGATCCGCTGATCGCGAACCTTCTTTGCGGGTTTCGATTTCTCCCATAATAGGGGAGTTCCAAGCTGGAGAATTTCGCGCGATGGCATGACGGTATTGTATGGGGGAATGTGGGTAGCAGGCAAGAAGGGGGAATTCAGCTGTCAGCTCTCAGCCATCAGCGATCAGCTGTCAGTAATCAGCCGTCAGCTTTCAGCCCAAAGCCTCAAGCCTTAAGCTGAAGGACCCAAAATATCATCACATAAATTGGTGACAAGAAATTAACAGCAATCGGCGTGTCGTTGCGAAGCGAGCAAGCTGGCAAGCCTTCAAGTTTGCAGGCATGAAGATGGGCCAACTTCCTGGCATTCAGGGGCGGTAAGGCGCAAATGCAAAATGATTTCATGTTTGCGGGCTTAAAGCTTGGGGCTTAGAGTTTATGGCTTGCAGCCGATTTCTGATAGCTGACAGCTGATGTCTGATAGCTGATCGCAGCTCCTCCAGTAGATTCACAATCGCGAAGATTGTATACTTCGTTTCCAATTATTCGGCCGGTTCATTCGCCAGTTCATTTCAAGGAGTCGCTCATGCGCAAAGTTCTGTATATCACTGTCATAACTCTCGCGTGCCTTCTCGCGTCCGCCTGCTCGAAGCCGAAGTCATCGGGCACGACGGAGGAGGAAAAACCCAAATCGCCCCTGGAGCAGGAAATCGACAAGTTCTCTCCCACCGAGATCGGCACTCCCATGCTGGCCTTCACGCCGCAGGAACGGGCTTTGATTTCCCAACTGGTCGCGGCGGCGGATCAAATCGATCAAATTTATTGGCGCCAAGTTTATCCCCGGAATCCCAAAATTCAACAGCGTTTGCAAAGCTCCAAAGATCCGAACGATCTGCTCACACTGCGTTTGTTCAATCTGATGTACGGGCCGTTTGATCGATTGCAGGAGAACCGGCCATTTTACGGTCAAGAAGCCAAGCCGCTGGGCGGCGGGTTTTATCCGCCGGATATGACCAAAGATGAATTTCAAAAATGGATTCAAGACCATCCGAAAGACAAAACGGATTTTGAGAGTCCCTACACCGTGATTCAGCGGCAAGGCAAGAATTTGGTCGCGATTCCCTACAGCACTGCGTACAAACAATGGCTGGAGCCGGCGGCCCAGGATCTGGAGGCGGCGGCTCAACAGACCAGCGACAAAGCCCTTCAGAAATTCCTGCGCAGTCGCGCCAAGGCGTTTCTCACCAACGATTATTACCAGAGCGATCTCGACTGGGTGGATCTCAGCGGCAACAAAATCGATGTGACGATCGGGCCGTACGAAGTATATGAAGACGGGCTGTTGAATTTGAAAGCTTCGTTCGAGGCCTTCATCGGGGTGCGCGACGAGGAATCGTCCAAGGCGCTCGACGTATACACCTCTTACATCGACAACTTGGAAAACAACTTGCCGGAGGACGACAAATACAAGAACCCTCACCGCGGGACGCTGTCGCCGCTGGTGGTCGTGAATGAGTTATACGACGCCGGCGAGGCCCGGCCGGGGGTGCAAACAGCGGCGTTTACGCTTCCGAACGACGAACGTGTCCGGGCCAAAAAAGGAACCAAGAAAATCATGTTGAAGAACGTCACGCAGGCAAAATTCAACAAGACCTTGGCGCCGGCCGCGATTCGATTGATCGTCGACGACCAGCTTCAAAACGTGAAATTCGATCCTTTCTTCAATCACATTCTGCTGCATGAGTTATCGCACGCGCTCGGCCCGGGATTCATTACCGTCGGTAAGGAGAAAACCACTGTGAATCGGGCGCTGAAGGAGCAGTACACGGCAATCGAAGAAGCCAAAGCCGATGTGGTGGGTTTGTACGACGCCGAGTTCCTGGCTCAGAAGAAGGTTTTTGATCCGGCTCATCTGGCGGATTACTACATTTCGAATGTCGCCAGCATCTTTCGGTCCGTGCGATTTGGCGCCGACGACGCCCACGGCAAAGCCAACCTGTTGCAGTTTAATTTCTTCATGAAGGAAGGCGCGCTCAGCTACGATGAAACCAAACAGAAGTTTAGAACGGATGTTCCAAAGATGAAAGAAGCCACCCGCAAGCTGGCCAACATTCTTCTGACGATTGAGGCGCAGGGCGACTACGCGGCCGCCAAAGCGCTTATGGATGAACAGGGAAAGATGACGCCAAGGCTGCAGTCAGCCTTGCGGCGATTGAACGACGTTCCCGTCGACATCGCACCGCAGTTTACGTCGGTGAAAAAGTGATTTGGGCGTGAACAGGGGTTGTGAAGATTTTGTGGTCATGATCCGGCGCAGAAGTTTAGATAACCCCTTCAGGGTTAAGACCCAAATTTGATTCCAAACCCAGGGTTGTCTGCCCATCCTCGAAGACTCTTTTGAACGCATGCAAAACCCGGCAGACAACCCTGGGCTATTTAAGTTGTCCCTTTCAGGGACTATGATGAACGAAATCCAGTTTTCTTCCCCGATATTCATTTCTGACCTATTGAATTGGGTAGGCTCGCCGAGCGCATCTCTCGGCGGGGACGCGGAGTCATTAGTCGAAGCCTCTGTGTCATATCAGAGGCCAAGGGGACAGGATTTTGGGGCGTCCCGCGTGCCCCCGGCTAGAGAAAACACTCGCCGGGTCCACCCCAACAAAGTCGTTTGGACGATCCCGCGACCTGTCACTATATTTCATTTTTCTCTATAGTTGCGAACGAGAGGCACGGCGAAGAAATCATTCAAAATGCGTTGAGAAACCTCTGCGTAACTCTTGCGTCCTCGGCGCCTCCGCGGTGAGGGATTTGGCAGTCTTCAGGTTCCCGGGCGATCCGGGGTGTTTCCCCCCCCATATTCCCAAGCAACTTTTCGATAAAATTTTACTTCCAACAGATGTAATCATTTTCAGCCGAGTCGCTTGGAATCACGCGGCCCGGACTTGAGAAACACACGGATGAAGTCTTGACTTGCAGGTTTCGGGAAGGAAAGTGCACGGCACCCTCTTATTGGAACCTGCGGACGGAGGGCTCATGAAGAATCGCACATACCTTTTCATTGCTGTCATGGCGTTGCTGATCATCGGTCTCAGCATCCCCGCCAACGCACAAACCATGCCGAATTTCCGCTTGCGTTACGCCCAAGCCGCCAACGGGGTGATAGGATCTCAAACATACATCACGACGTTGTTTGTGACCAACCCCCAGAATTTCTCGATCCAGGCGTTCATCGATTCCTTTGATGATGCGAATCCCGCCAATCCCATCGGCTTGGGATTTTCCACCTCGTGTGGATTTGATCCCACCACAAACTTGTTTACCGTCCCGGCCGACGGGACGTGCCAGTTTGTGAGTGACGGGCAGGGCCCATTGAAAACCGGTTGGCTGCGTGCCACTGAGAATTCCGGCAACAACAATATTGGCGGATACCTGGTTTTCACTTTGTATCAGGGAAACCAGTTCAGCGGTTTTCCGCTGTTGACGGTGGGAGTCTCTCCGACCGCCATCCTGAGTCAATTCTCCGTACCGGTGGTGCGGGACGTGAACACGGGTAAGGACGTGGGATTTGCCATGGCGAATCCGTTCAACGACGGTCCGGTGACGATGGCCGTTCAGCTGGTCGACCCCAACGGGAACCCGCTCGAAGAACACGATGTCACTCTTCAAACGGAAGGACATCTCGCGGAATTTGCCAGCCAGTTTTTCTCGACGCTGGCCAACGCTCGAAATTTCGTCGGAAGCATTGTGGCCACCCAGCGCGTTGCACAAGACGGTGTCGTCGCCACGGCGCTGTTGCAGACGGGAGCGCAGCTGGGAGGCGCACCGCCGACCGAAGAAGGAATCCTGGCCGCCAAGTCGGCTCATGGTTCGTTGCGTCCGGATGCCAGCTCGCCCCAGTCGCGCGAAGTGTTGAAGTCGGGCACGGCGGGACCGGGATTTTAAAGGGTCAGGCGCGGAAAGCGCCATTAACTCTGATCAGATTTACCGTGCGACGAGAGCGCTCCATATAGGGAGCGCTCTCGTCGTGTCGGTTTGACAATTTTCCTAAAGAATGCAAAGATTTTTGCGTGTTGAAGCCCGATCGTGAGATTTGTGGATGCCACTGGGGGCATTGCTGAATTGATCGATCGGACGCAGTTGTTTTTTCCGTCGGGGAGACTCTCTAGTCGTTCGGCATCCAAACAATTCACAAATTACCAGCCGCAGAAAAACTTTTCCTTTTTATTTCAATTTGTAGTCGGGTCGCCAGCTTGGATGATTTTTTGAGCCAGCTCCATCGTGCTCGATAACCTTTTGGCCACACCGCACCGAATCAGCTGATCCACGCCCTGCGGCTCTTCGGCCCCAACGATTGGCGTCCTTCGTTCGCTCATCCTTCCATCTGGAGGTAGTTATGAACCGGAAAACAAAATTCACGTGTCTTTTCCTGCTATTAGCATTTCTTTTGGTCGTGTTCTCAGCCCCACTATGGTGCCACACTGATCCGTATTGGCGACTGCGGTATGCACAAGTGGCGGACGGTGTTTTCGGAAGCACCACCTATGGAACGACCATCATTGTCAGCAACCCCAATAACGTCGGGGTGGACGTCAAGCTGGAGGATTTCTCTCACAGCGTGCCCGGGGCTCCCTTGAGCACGAGCTACACCCATAGCTGTCCCACGGTCGAAGCCACGACCACGTACATCACGGTACACATCTATGCCAACTCGTCCTGCCGATTGGATACGGCCTGGACGGGACCGGGGGAAACAGGTTGGCTGCGAGTCACTGAAACCACCATGACGCATGACATCGGTGGCTACTTGTGCTACACCCTTTATCAAGGCATCGGCCTCGGCGGAGCACCCATATTCACGGTGGGGATCTCACCCACGCAAATTGTAAATGATTTTCATGTTCCCGTTTTGCGCGACCTGGCGAATGGCGAAGATACTGCATACGCTGTCGTGAACCCTTGGGGGATCACGATCTCAATGTACGCGGATCTGTATGACACGTTGGGGACCTTCCTGACTTGGACAACGATTACGCTTCCGTCCGGCGGACATCGGGCCCAATTTTTCAGCGAGCTCTTTCCAACACAGTTGCAGAACGCTTCCAATTTCGTGGGTGTCGTTTTCTTTTCCGGC
>JAQUPQ010000059.1 GCA_028716525.1 Terriglobia bacterium
GCCATCGCCAAGGCCGGCGATGCAAACTGGTTGGTGCTTCGAGAAGTTCAGCCCGAGGGCCGCAAAAAAATGAGCGGCTCCGATTTTGTCAATGGTTTCCGTATCGAAAACGGAGCCCGGTTGGGATCTTCTTGAGCCGACGGGAGCATTGCAACTTCCTCATCCCCATTCGCCGTTTTTAATTTTCCTCTTGATCCGTCTTTTAATGAGATCTCGTTTCAGCGCAGATACGTGGTCGATGATCAGGACACCGTTCAAATGATCGATTTCATGGCAGAAGGCTCGCGCCAATAATTCGTCCCCTTCCAGCTCTATGGGATTCCCGTCCATATCCTGTCCTTTGACCAGAACATGTTTCGGGCGCGAAATGACGGCGCGAATCTCGGGGAAAGACAGGCATCCTTCCTCAATGCTCTGCTTGCCGTGAGACTCCACAATTTCCGGATTGCAGATGCGGATGATCTTACTGCGGTCCTCGCCGCCGGAAATGTCGATCACCGCCACCTGTTGGGACACGCCGACTTGCGGAGCGGCCAGCCCCACCCCATGTTCGGCGTACATGGTAGCGATCATGCGATCGAACAGCTTCCGCAGTTCTGCGTCAAATTTCGTGACCGGTGCCGCTTTTCTTTGCAGGACTTCGGCCCCATATTTGAGAATTCGAAAGACCTGTTTTTGCTGATCGATGATCGAAACGGGATTTGTAACCCTCATGCCTCTCCGATCCTAAAAATTCTTCAGCTGTTCGCAATAGCCGCGATAGTTGCGGCCGGTCTCCACCATGGAATCGCCCCCGAATTTCTCAAGGAAGCACTGCGCTAGAACCAAGGCGACCATGGCCTCTCCAATCACACCGGCAGCCGGGACGACGCACACATCGGACCGCTCGAAGGCCGCCTCGCTGACCTCCTTGGTCTCCATATTGACGGACCGCAGGGGCTTCTTCAGCGTCGAGATGGGCTTCAAATATCCGCGCAGGCGAATCTCCTCGCCGTTGGAAATGCCGCCTTCGATTCCGCCGGCCCGATTGGAATCGTGGATGAAGGCCCGGTCGGTGCGGGAGTAAGCGATCTCGTCATGAACCTCCGATCCCCATCGCATGGCGTTCTGCATTCCGGTCCCAATTTCCACGGCCTTCACGGCCTGAATGGATGCCAAAGCACGGGCCAGCAGCCCGTCCAGCCGGGCGTCCCAGCTGGTGTGCGATCCCAATCCCGCCACCACGCCGTGCGCAATGATTTCGAAACAGCCCCCCACGGTATTTCCCTCAGTGGCGGCCTTGTGAACGGTCTCGACCATTCGAGCTTCCGTGGCCTCATCCACACACCGCAAACGTGAATCGGGCTTGGAACGCAAGGTTTGAGCTTCTTCAAATGTGACTTCTCTGGCTTCAGGCAGCACCACTCCGCCCACAGCCACGGTGTGACTGACGATTTCAATCCCAAATTCCTTCAAGAATTGTTTGGCCAGAGCCCCGGCAGCCACGCGGGCCGCGGTTTCCCGGGCGCTGGCTCGTTCCAGAATATCGCGCGCGTCTTTGGTGTTGTATTTCAAAGCTCCGGCGAGGTCCGCGTGCCCCGGCCGCGGACGGGCCACTGATTTCCTGGAGGCCACGTCCACCGGTTCCGTACTCGCATTCATGGCCGTTTGCCAGTGCTCCCAGTCGCGGTTCTTAATCTGAAGCGTAATGGGCGACCCTAAAGTCTTGCCAAAGCGCAGTCCTGAAAGAATCTGTGCTTCGTCTTTCTCGATCTTCATGCGGGCGCCACGCCCGTATCCTTGCTGTCGACGGGCCAGTTCCTCATTCACAAGCCCCGCGTCAATGGCAAGACCTGCAGGCAGCCCCGACACGACGGCTGTCAGCACCGGACCGTGCGATTCGCCCGAAGTGATGAAATGAAACGGCATGATATACTGGCACCTCGAGAAAAACGAAATTCTAACTTAAACCGGAAGAATGCGTCAAAAACTTTGCCTGGCCATCTTTATCGTGGTTTCAAGTGCCCTCGCCGTTATTGCGCAAACCGGCTCAGCCCGCGCGCCTGCAACCAATCCCACTTCCCTGCTTCCTCTCAACCCTCAACTCTATGGAATCAAACAATGGCGTGTGGGTGAATCGGCAGAATATCAGTTAATTCTCTATCGAGGCTCTCATAAAGAAGTCAAGCGCATGCGGTATGCGGTTTTAGGTGAACCGATGCACCTGCCCATTCCCTATTTTACAATCGAAAGTCAGGTTACCGGATTGGATGAGGACCGTCACACCACCATTAATTCCGTGACCCGACCCTTCGGGGATTTAACCAATTTTTTCGAAGGGGCCACAGGCGACTTCATTACCAAACAGGATCAAACACCCGCCATCAAAATCCCTGTCCACCTGCTGCGCGAAAGATTGATGCCGTCTGAACTCCAGTCCACCGCCCTCAAGATACAATCCGTCGAAACACTGGAAGAAGATGTCTTGGTCACACCGGCGGGCAAATTCAAGACGACGCATCAAAAACTTCTCTATCCGCGGGGCAGCGTGGAAGTCTGGTGGTCCGGCGGGGTGGGTCCGCTGGGGATCGTTCAAGCGATTTCGAGGGATTTTCGCCTCCTCCTCGAGTCGCGGCAGGAAAAACATTCCGTATCGGCGATCACGGAAATTCCGAAGCCCTGGCCGGGTCGCTGACAGGATGCTCAAAAAGCCAAGTCAGAAGACAGATCCGGCCACACAGATGGACCCTTGATTCAGGAATTTACGAGACGTAAAGCCGGCTCAAAAAATTCAGACTTTTCAAAGGACTTCATTGTCTAACTTATGACAGTTACAGAGATGCAAGGAGACAGCAAGGCAAACCGGGTGACGGGGGAAAACATCAAACTGTCTGGCAACAGCCAGTCCCGACGGCCGGGAAAGCGTAGAACCAACAGGAAACTTCGCCAACTCAGATGAACACAGTGGTCCCCGATGAGGCCTTGGTAGAGCGGACCGTCCGCGGCGATACGCGCGCGTATGACGAACTGGTGTGTCGATGGCAGAGTGTCATCTACAACCTGGTGTATCGAATGCTGGGGAAGGAACATGAAGCGGAGGAGGTGTGTCAGGACGCTTTCACTGCGGCCTATTTGAACCTGAAGAACTTTCGCCGGGAGTCCAAGTTTTCTTCCTGGCTCTATCGCATCGCCATCAATCTCAGCACCTCACACCTGCGAAAACGTCAGCGCACGCCGACCGATTCGTTGGACGAGATGACCGAACGAGGGGTCAGCGCGGAGATCGAGGCGGTGCAGTGGAATTTAAATGGCGGTCCCAGCGTTGAAGCGCGCCTGCTCGAACGCGACCGCGCCCGGCACGTCCGCCGGGCCATCGGAAAATTGGCTGACGAGCAACGCGTGGTCTTGATTTTAAAGGAATATCAAGGCCTGACGTTCAAGGAGATTTCAGAGGTTTTGAATGTACCCGTGAGCACAGTCAAAACCCGGATGTACGCCGGATTGAACGAAATGAAACGCCATTTGAACCATGCAGGATTACAGGGGAATTGAGGGTGGCGAGCAGCCCATGGATTGATGCCGTGCGGATAGGCCGTCCACCCGAAGAAATACGTTTGAGGTGACTTATGAATTGCCAACAATTCAAAGAAAAGACTCTCGACTTCCTCTATGAGGAAGTGAGTGAGGAAGAGCGTCAGGAGCTGACAGGGCATGTGCAGTCGTGCTCTCGCTGCCGTGATGAGGTGAATTCACTCAAGCTGGTCCGCAATGAGATGGCGGAGTGGAAGGATCCCGCAGAAAGAGCTTTTCCCGTCGCCATTCCCTATCCATCACCTTGGAGCGCCTTGAAGCAATGGTTGGTGCCGGGCGAGTGGAGTTGGCGCAGCGCGGCGTCGTTTGCCATGGCCGCCGGATTCATTGTCTTGTGCGCCTTTTCGATCCTGGGAACGGAGATTCACATTTCCAATCAAGGATTCGAATTCCGCGCCGATCTATTCAGAAGCGCGCGACCGCGCTCCAACCCCAATACGTCGATCGACCGCGGGGTGATTTCTCCTGCCGCTTCTTCGAATCAGTCCATCTCCACGCAGGAAGTGGCCGGCATGATTCAGGCAAGTGAGACACGGCAACAGCAGCTTCTGCGCTCCGAGGAAGAGCGCCTGGTGAATCAATTGACCAACAGCTATCGGACGCAGCTCACGGGGCTCACCCGGACCATGGACAGCAAACACCGACTGGATTTGGCCAATATTTACGACAATCTGGAACAGCAACGCCTGGCGGATCTTCAGAGAATCCGGTTGACCTTTTCCTCGCTGGATGAACGAACCGCCCAACAAGCCCAACAGACGCAGCAATTGGTTGATATCATTCAGAAGGCTTCCTATCAACCGAAATGACATCGCTGCGGCCTGTTGAGAGAGTTTTGATCATGAATATGGAGCGCGTGATGCATCGCGATAGTGCAACACATTGGAGAGAAATTATGAAAGTCAGATTCGCAACATTCACCTCATGGATTCTGGGGGTCTTGCTGGTGGCGGGAACGACGCCGCTGGCAGCTCAATCCGAAATGTCCGCATCCGAACGGGCGCAAATCCAAAAAAGCATCCAGATCGTTGAAGGCGTCCTCAATACCGTCCGTGTACAGTCTCTGCTCCCTATGGACACGAGTTCCGACGAAGAAGTGCATGTCAACTACTTTTCCCCGGGCGAAAGTGGCCGCCGTTGCGAAGGCATCTACCTGGATAATTACGGAGTAATTTTCGAGGTCTACTTGCCCAGTTTTAGTGAACAACGATCCTTCAGTTTGATTGTCAGCAAACCCGCTTGGAGTTCCAATGAGAACAAGGTGGTGGTGAATCCTCCTGCCGCCAATGGCTCTTCCCGGCAAGCAACATCGGTCTCTTCAAAGCCGCCGGCCACGCCTGCAAAAACCGCGACTCCGGAAGCCACCCTGGACACGCTGTCGAAAATGATTGACGCCTATAATATGCAATCGCAGCGCGTCAATCGTGATGCCGCCCTTCGGGATTTCCTCGAAAAGCTGCGCGCTTCAAATATCTTTCTGACCGATCCCCTCATGGGTTCCAATCTTTTCTTTGGACCCAGTACAGTCCGAGCCACATTTCCCGACCCGGAAACCCAACGAAAACGCCTTCAGGACGCTCTGTTACATGCGGTGGCGGATTACGGCGCCAATATTCCACACCTCCAGCCCGGACAGTTCATTACCATCCTGATGAAGGCGCCCTCGCCACGGGACTTCTCATTGTTTACGCCCGAGACACGGACCTCCACCATCATCCGTTTCAATGTGAAGGATCTGGAGGACTACAAGACGGGGAGAATCAAATACGCGGATTTAGTCGCCCGAACCAAGGTCCAAGATAACTGAGATTCCAAAATCGGTTTAGAAAATCAGATGGGACTCCAACAACTGGCGAAGAAGGTCGGCGGAATTGAAAATTAGGTCCTATTTTTCCCCAAGCTGTTTGTGGCTACATCCTCGGCTCAACGGCCGGCCATCCTTCAGTCTTATCTCTTCGCGGGCAAAGCAGCCTTGATTTTTTGAAGACGCTCCGAGGCAGCGTCCAGCGTCTGATCGGTTTTGCAGAAAGCAAACCGCAGGAAGTTCCTTCCATCCACCGCCTCTTTATAAAAACTGCTGCCGGGGACCCCCGCAACCCCAATCTGCTCCACCAGGAACCGTGAAAACTCGACGTCATCAGAAAATCCAAATTCGGAAATGTCGGTCATGATGTAATAAGCGCCATACGGTTTGAAGCAGCGGAATCCCGAACGTGTGAGGATCTCGAGCAAACGGTCTCGGCGTCGCAAGTAGGCCGCGGCCATTTTCTGGTAGTAGCTGGCGGGAAGGCGCATCGCCAAAGCTCCGGCCTCCTGCAGCGGAGCGGCTGCGCCCACGCTGACAAAGTCATGCATTTTACGAATGGCGGTGGTCACGGCAGGGGGTGCGATGGCATAGCCGACTCTCCAGCCGGTCACGCTATAAGTCTTCGACATTCCATTAATCAGAATCGTGCGCTCCCGCATCCCTTCAATGGCGGCCATCGAAACATGTTTTGCCCCGTCATACAGAATGTGCTCGTAGATTTCGTCGGTAACAGCCAACACATTCCACTGCGCACATAAAGCCGCGATGAATTCGAGCTCCTCCCGCGTAAACACTTTTCCGGTGGGATTGTTGGGAGTGTTGATCACGATGGCCTTGGTGTGGTCGTTGAACGCGGCTTTCAATTCATCGCGGTCGAAACGCCAGACACCGGAGGGATCTTTGCGGTCAGGGGGATACAGCTTCACAAATCGAGGGGTGGCATCGCTGATAATCACATCCGGTCCGTAATTTTCGTAAAACGGCTCAAAAATGACCACCTCGTCGCCGGGATTGATGATCGCCAGCATGGTGGACATCATGCACTCGGTGGCTCCGCAGCAAACCGTGATCTCGGTTTCCGGATCAACGGATATTCCCAGCGAGCTGCCGGCCTTTTCCGCAATGGCATTTCGATAAGATTGCGCGCCCCAGGTGATGGCATATTGGTTGATGTTGTCTTCGATGGCCTTTTGAGCGGCCGCTTTGATCTCAGCCGGAGCCTCGAAATCCGGAAAGCCTTGCGCCAGATTGACCGCCTTATGCCGGATCGCCAGGCGAGTCATTTCTCGAATCACCGATTCGGTAAAGCGATCGGCTTTATAAGAAGTCATTTTCTTTGACATCCATCCTCCAGGGTGGGGCGTCACAGTCTATTCCACAGCCTCGCGGTCCGAGTGGCCCCGCCACGTTTTCGAGACTTGAAACCTCGACGACATCCGAACAACCGCTTGTGAGCCAGGCGCGCAAATTATGATCGCTGCTACGAAGATATCTCTGGTAGCGCCGGCAGTTCTTTATGCCGGCGATTATCTGTCGCCCGGGTAGCTCGCCCCGATACATGGGGCAGAGCTGTTCTTCAAGTTTCTGTCGCCCCTACCGGGGCTGGGCGATCCTATCCGTCCACAAGATTGTCAGTCCAGTCCCCCGCGGGGGACTGGGCTATTGAAGATGTCCCTTGCAGGGACCAGAAAACTGCCACTTCAAGTGGCTGAGTTCATTTTCATGCTCCTGGATGCCCCGACCCATCGGGGCATGAAGAACTGTCTCGAAAACAAGGCCGAAGAGACGATGTTTAATCACACGGCGATCCACAGCCCATGATGAACCACCTCAATTCGAAAAACCCGGACCGCGCGCGGTGCCGCTGCTGTCGTAAATCTTGCGGTAGTAATTGAAATTGCGAAGGACGATTTGAACATATTCCCGAGTCTCCGTAAACGGGATACTTTCCGTGAAAACCATGGGGTCCCCGCTTTCGGGATTCGAAGCCTGCTCGCTTAACCACACATCCACGCGATTGTCCCCGGCGTTGTATGCGGCCAAAGCGGCCTCTACCCGCCCGTTGAATCGGTCCAACGTATCTCGAAAATAAGCCACACCCAGCTGGATGTTGATCTCGGGATCAAACACCTTGCTCCGCTGCCAGCGTGTTACATGCTCCTGACGCGCATATTTTCTGGCTTCCGACGGCAGCAACTGCATTAATCCCAAGGCATTCGCCGGCGAATGCGCCTCAGGATTGAAAGATGATTCCTGGCGAATGAGCGCTGCAATCAAGTAGGGATCCACTCCGTGGCGAGCTGCCTCACTCCGAAGGGTCGACCAGTACGGCAGAGGAAACAGATTCCGCCAATATTCCGGCGGCAGCTGATCCATGGCGGCATGGTAATAATCCGGAAACACCATGCGGATCGCCCCCATGGCCCCCCCGTAATTGGATTGAACCGTGTACAAGCGCGAAAGCTCTGTGGCCACACGTAATGATCGCCCGCGGTTGAGCGACGCCCGGAATTCCTGAATCGCCAAATCATCAAGGGCGATTTTTTCAAATAGGAATCCCCGTTGTTCCATATCCCGGCTTCTTGCATCTCTTGATGCGCCTTCCTCGAGAGAAATCTTTGCTCTCAGTTCAGGCAGTCCCAAATCCACGACCGCGTCTTGTAAGGAAGCCGGCATCCTGGCCAAGCGATCCTTGGCCGAGAGCGCGTAGTTCGATTCTCCAAAATCGTCCATTACCTTGTGGTAAAAGGCCGCCGCCCGTGCCGGGCTGGCCACTTCATTCGAACGCCCCAACCAATAAATGGCACTCACGGTTCGGCTGAAAGAGGGATATCGCTGGATATAGCTCAGGAATTCCGATTGGGCCGCGGCGGTATTGCCGGCGAGATAATCGGTCCAGGCAACACGGAACAGCGCCTCCGCAGCATTTTTCCCATGGGGGAATCGCTCCACGATTTTTCGATATTCTTGTGCTGCGGAGGGACGATCCTGATGAACCAGAAAATAGTTGCCCAAAGAAAAGAACGCCTCCTCCGTCCAGGCGCTTGTGGGAAACCGTTGTTCCAGATCGCTGACAATGCGCTGAGATTCCTCGAGTGAAGGAGGGTTCAGTTTGCGCTGAAGATCTGCCATGAAATACAGCTTTTCCGGCACCGCCTCACCCACCATGGGAACGGCACGCCGCAAGGCCTCACGCGCCTCCCGAACGCGATTCAATCGCAGCAGGCATTCCCCAATCCGCAAGCGTGCATGAGCCAAATCGGAGGGGGAAATTTCCGTCCTCTTCACTAACGACTCGAAATCGCTCAGCGCGTCTTGATATTTCTTGTTTCCAAAATAGGTATCTCCTCGCGACAAAACAATCGGATTGGGTACCATCGGCACCGACGAAGGATGTTCTTGCCTCAGCTGATCCAACTCTTGGCGGGCATCCGACGCCGCAGTATTCAAAGGGTATTGGTAAGCCACTCGCTGGAGCAGCGTGGCCGCAGAGCTCCAATGCGCCGCTTCCATCTCGGAGCGGGCGGCCAGCAGCAGGCTCGACGGAGAAGATTTAAAATCCGTTCGTTGTTCCAGAAAGGGCAAGCAGCGCTCCGGGTCACCCTGATCAATCAAAATTTGACAATAGGTCTGATCGGCCTCTCCCCGAAGATTGGTGGTCGGAAAGCGGGATGAAAAATTCGTCAGGGCTTCCAGGGCTTCCGGGAATGTTTTAAGTTGACGACGGCTGCGCGCCAAATACATGGCGGCGTAGTCGCCTATGGGAAGAGCGGCTAGTTTGGGATTCTGAAGGGCTTCTTCAGCCGAAGAAAAATCGGACTGCTGATAGTAGTAATAGCCCAGCGCAAACGAGGCCAGACCGGAGGTTTCCGGATCGGAAGACTGCCGCGCCAATTCCGTGAGGGCCCGTACCACCGACGGAGATCCATTGACTGCCAACTGCTTGGCCAATATGGGCAGCGAACTTTCTTCGGGATCGGGTCGGGCGTGTACGGCCAGGATCGACACCAGGAGTGCGCAAAAGAACACCCCGGCCGACAAAACCTGTCCTGAGACTCGTGCTGCTGAACGTGCTGATTTTAGGGGGACAATACCGTTTCGTCGTAATCCGGAATTCTTCAAACCTCGAACCGTTCCGGAACTGCTTGAAACTTGAATAATTTTCTAAAATCTCCCCACTGAAGATTACTCGACTGCAGAGCCGATCATCGGACCGGGACAATCACTGCCCAAGGCATCCGGATCGTTTTCGCCCAAGGTGCGGACCAATTCTTCATAGAAATAGTCCACGCGTTCGCGCACCTTCGGAGACACACGCTTCGAGTACATCTCCCGACTACGATCAATGTCTTCCTTCAAGCGGTCGTAAATATCCTTGTTCCTTCGTCCCGCGATCACTTTTTGTTCGTTATAGAGCTTGATCTCCGACACCAACAACCGCGCAAAACGTTTGGCGTCGTTGTGCAATTTGACTTCCTGCTCACCCCCGGAGGCTTCGCGCGACGGTTCAGTGATCGTGGCGACCGGCGAACCTCCATAGGCCCCTTCCATTCCCCCGGAAGGACGCGGAGGTTCGGGCTCGGGAATAAACTCCGACGGCGCGGGTCCTGAACGTGAAAACGTCGGGCTGGGCACTGAAGGGGCGCTGGTGGTTGCCGCCTCCCTTGGCGGCTCCGCCACACTGACACCCGCTCGATGAGTCGGAATGGTGCGCGCCCGAAAGGAGTAAAGCTCTACCATCAACGCGACCAACCGGACCAATAACTCCAGCGCTTCTCCGTCGAAAGTTGCTTCGCCTTCAGATCCGCCATCGGCATACAGCACTGCCGTCGAACGGTCCCTCAACACCAACGGGATCGCCACAAAAGCGTCTTTCACCGGCGAGCCCAGGCGGTCCAGAATCAATGCGTTTTCACGATGAGAGGCGCGGCCGCCGCTGATGGCGCGCCGGCTGTGATACGCATCGGCGAGCATGGTGTCGTTGTTCACGCTGAAATGCACAACCTTCACATCCAAATCGTTGAAGCCCGCCGAGGAAAATCCAAAGGCCTTCCAGCCGGACAGCATATCTCCTTTGGCGACGAAAAGTGCGACGCGCGGAGCAAATTGGGAGGCCTCTTCCAAAAACGAGGTCAAGATGTCGACCTGAGATTTCTTGCCTTCAATCCGGTCTAAGGCCGCAATGATTCGCTGCAACATGGCGCGGGTGGTGCGCGCCGCCGTCGCCTTGGCTTGGGCGTATTCTTCCACCACAGCGGCAATGCGCTGCTCCAACTGGTCGCGCTCCTGATTCAAACGCCCGATCTGAACATCCCGCGTGGCAAGCTCGCCATCCAATCCGTCTTTCTGGGCACGCAGCTGAGAGTTCTCCTGACGCAGGCGATTGATTTCTTCTTCACGACGGCTCAACTCTTGGGCCAGGTTGGTAATCTGTTCGCTCAGGGCAGCTCGCTGCTGGTTGGCTTGTGCGGACCCTGAGATGAGCGGGTCCAAGGTGTTTAGAATCTGCTGTTCCAGTTGCTCCCGGAAGGGCGCCGAGGTGACGGCCACCTCGCCCTCCAGCTGGGTCATAGTCTCCGAAAACTGATTTCGAGCGGCCGCAATGCGGCCCTTCAAAGCCTGGTTCTCCGTCATAAGAATACGGCGCAGATCTTCCCGGAAGCGATTGATGAGGTCGTCACTTTCAATCATGGGAGAGCTTTCTTCCTAATGGTTTTAAAAATTATTATGAAGCAGCGTATCAAAGTCAATGAAAAACAGACTCTTGGGACGCTGCGATTACCGCCTTATTTAGGTCTCTACAGGTGTTTGGACCTTCACAAGACGGCCCCATGCAAAAACCAAATCCGATGCTTTCCGTTCCTCCTCGAATTTCCCAGGGGTGCCAAAATATCGTCAGAACACCTTCAACTTGATCGTCATGAACTTCTTGGGATTCTGGCGAAAATCATATATCAATTTGACTATTTCCGCCGATGCTTGGTTCAAATTATCATAAAGCGCCTTGTCGTTCATCAACTTTCCCATGGTGCCTTCGCCTTTATCAAGCTTGTCGGCCACGGCCGAAAGCTTCTCGACGGCATTGTTCAAGCGATTGTACAACTGCTGATCGCTGACCAACTTGCCCATGGTCCCCTCACCCTTCTCGATCCGATCCATGAGGTTCTTGGCTTTCTCCACGGTCTGATTAGCGTTGTTATAGAGCTTGTCGTCCTTCATGAACTTGCCCAGGGAACCCTCGCCGGCGTCCAATCGATTGGCGACTTTCTCCAGTTTATCGACCACACCGTTGAGGTGGTTGTAAAACTCATCACTTTGCAGCATCTTTCCGATGGACCCTTGCCCGTTTTTAATTTGTTCCATCATGTCGGAGGCCAGTTTGGCGGTGTGGGAGACGTTGTCATACAGCGCGGGATCGTTGATGAATTTTCCCACCGAGCCTTCACCACGATCAATCTTCTCCGTGATGGATTTGACCTTGTCGCTGAGGACGTCGAGGTTTGCCAGCAGGTCATTGGCCGATTCCATCAATCGTTTTATGTCGGCTTCTTCCATACCCCGAACTTCGCCGTTTTCCGCGACCGGTTGCCCGTGGAACCCGCGCGACAATTCAATGTATTTGTCGCCCAACAGGCCAATCGATCCGAGGCGGGCTTCGGAGTCGGTGCGGATGTCATCGGCATACGATTTTCGGACCGACATGCGGATTTCAACCGACTTCGCCGGATCGGTATTGTTGGAAATGGTGACGCTATCCACCTTTCCCACTTCGACACCGGCCAGCCACACGGGGGCGCCCTCTTTCAGGCCCGAAGCCGCCGACATGTACGTCACAATGTGATAACGGCCGGCAAACACGCCGCCTTTTCCGCTGATGAAGAAAATCGCAATGACAAGAATAGAAAAACTGGCGATGACCAGTAAGCCCACTCGAACTTCCGACCACGCCACTTTCTTGGGTTGAGCCATGGTTTCTCCTTCACGCCAAACTGCTGTTTTCGATCCATTCGCGACCCCGGGAGCAGGGGTTCTCTATCTGTGGGGCCTCTTTCGCCCCTCCGGGGCTTGCTCGCCGGTCTCTGCACTCTACCCCACCCTCCCGCGACAAGTCGGGGTTCGCATGGGGCTAAATTCTGATCGGCCCGACGGGCCTGCCGGTGTCGCGTCTCATCATTTTACCGAGCATGAGTGCGCAGCCGCCCATCAAAGCCTGCCAGGATAATCGCCGGTGTTTTCTCAGTGCCGTCTCTGTGTCCTCCGCATCTCGGCGGTGAATCGCCCGTCCCGCTAAAACAAATTCTTGTTTCCAGATCGTCACGACAAAAACTCCCGAATGAACGGCTGCTGTTTTTGGGCGGCCAGGAGTTCTTCTTCACTGCCGTCAAAAAACACCCCGCCGTTCTTCAAGACCACAAAGGACGTCAACAACTCCGCACGTTGCTGTGATCGCCCCTTCAACCGGGGACGCGAGGCCTCGCCGTTGGGATCTTGAAATCGTTCCGAAGCGACGGTGAAGGCATCGGTCAATCGATGCGTGACCAGAACAGAGCTGACTCCCTCGAGATCTCGAAGCCGCAGGATCAATTCGACGATCGTTCGTCCCGTCAGCGGGTCGAGCCCGGCTGTGGGCTCATCATACAAGATGATCTTGGGATGTGTAATCAACGCACGGGCAATAGAAACACGCCGCTTCATCCCACCCGAAAGATCCGAGGGCATCAAATTCATGGTTTGTTCCAGACCGACAAAGCCCAGCACCTCCGACACACGTTCCTCGATCTCCGTTTCGCTGTGGCCTCCTTCCTCATGAAGCCGATAGGCCACATTTTCCAAAACCGAAAGCGAATCGAACAACGCCGATTCCTGAAATACCACGCCAATATCCTTTCGAATCGACATCAATTCATCTTCACTGAGCGGCGTGATCTCCTTGCCGAATATGAACACCTTACCGGAGTCCGGCTTAATGAGGCCGGAAATGAGCTTGATGAGCACCGTTTTCCCCGAGGCGCTCTCCCCCAGAATGACCTTCGTCTCCCCCTCCCGCACCCGGAAGGAAACATTGTCGAGGACCGCGTGCTCCTCGAATGAAATGCTTAACTTTCGCACCTCGATGGCCGGCGCAACCGTGCTTTCCTTGGCCGGTCGAAGGCCCGGTTCCGAAGCCGGCATCGGAGGATAGGATTGAAGGCTCATCGTAAAAACACCAGGACGATCCGCGTAATCACAGCGTCCACAGTAATAATCAATATGGACGCCGCCACGACGGCTTGAGTCGTGCTACGCCCCACCCCTTGGGTGCCGCCGTAGGTCCGGAAACCGCAGTGGCATCCCACCGTGGCGATGATGGCGCCGAAGATAAACGGTTTTAACAGTCCTTCCAACAGATCGTTGTAACTCAGGTTGTGGTACACGGTCGACCAGTACAAGGCCGAGGAGATGTGAAGCAGAAATCGCGACACAATGTAGCCGCCAAAAATTCCGATGAAATCTGCGATCGCGGTCAACACCGGCAACATCGTCACCGTGGCCACCAGCCGCGGCGTCGAGAGTTTCTTGCTGGGATCCGTTCCCAACGCCCGCATGGCCAGAATTTGATCACTCACCACCATCGATCCGATTTCGGACGCCATCCCGGAAGCGTTCCGACCCGCCACCATCAGGGCGCTCAGCACAGGTCCCAGTTCACGGACCAGCGACACGGCCACCAGTTGTCCGGTCAAGCCCACCGCCCCAAAGGATTCCAGGCTCTTGGCCGACTGCATGGCCAAAACGGCGCCGGTAAAAAACCCGGTCAAACAGATGATCAGCAACGAGCCCACGCCAATCACATCCATCTGGACGAGGGTATCTCCCAGATAACGCGGCCCTCGGAACAGATTAGCGAAGGAGCGGATGACATGGAAAGTGTACTGCTGAACCTCAATGACCACATTCAGAAAAGCGCCCAGGATGACATCCAACAAATCGTTCATAACAAGATAAGACGGCAAATTTCCCGATTGGTCATGGTGGCAGTGAAGAAGACGGTGATCTGTCTTTGTTATTTAATCAGATGGGAGGGAGAAGTGTCAAACAGAGCTCTCTTCAGGCCCGCGGATCTGTAGAATTTGGATATTTCGCGAATGCGCGAATTGAAAAGCATTTGAGATTTGGGAAATCCGCGAATTCGCAATTCGACAACATTTGTCTCTTTGAGAATGGTGTGATCTCGCGAATTACCGATACTTGATAATTTCAGACATAAGGTTTTCAAATCGCGCAATCGCGCATTCGCGAAATATCCAAATCCCAAATGTCCTTCATTTGGGCATTCCAAAATCCTCAAATATTCTGCTGAACCAACGTCCTTCTACCCTTGGAACTCTATGGGCAGCTGCATGGCGTGGATCACGTGGTACTGGGCAATGCGATTTCGTCCCGAACGTTTTGCAAAATAGAGCGCCCGGTCGGCGTTTTCGATCAGCTCTACCTTAGCCCCGGCATCTTTGGGGTAAGTGGCCAGTCCCCCGCTGATGGTCACACGCGTGGAGATCCCTTCATGGGTAAAAAGGGTTCGATTCACTTCCGCGCGCAGCCGTTCCGCGGATTGGCGCGCCCCATCGCGATTGGTGTCCGGCAGAATCAAAGCAAACTCCTCGCCTCCATATCGACCCGCGAAATCCTCCATCCTCAAACAACGCTCAATGATATCCGCGACTTGACCCAGGACGACATCCCCGAAAGGATGCCCGTACGTGTCGTTCAGCTTTTTGAAATGGTCGATATCGATCATCAACAATGAGAGCGGCGTTTTGTTTCGCCGGGCTCTCGAGAGCTCTTCGTCCAAACGATCTTGAAAGCAGCGGTGATTGGGAAGACGCGTCAGCTCATCGGTGACCGCCAGCTCTTCCATTTGACGATGGGTAATGGCGTTCTCCACTAGAACCGAGGCGTGGCGGCATAGGATGCGAAGAAACTGTTCCGTTTCCGGGTGAAATTGACCCCCCTTTCGATGCGTCGCCAGAAAGGCGCCGCGTCGTCGGGGGGGCACCCCCAACGGAATGGCGAGGAATGAACCCACTTCCAGCGGAATCTCATCGGGCGCATAAATAGCCATTGGAGACTTGCGCTTTTGAAAATCGGAAATCAATAATGTGTCATCCGCCGATGAAATGCACCATTGAGCCCAAGTCTTGGCGTCTTGGCCAATCAGGGTCTGCGGATTAAACTCAAATCCCTCGCCGGATATCAAGGTATACGAGGTTCCATCCTCGGAGGCCAGTGCCACACCGGCCGTTTCGTAATTCAACAGGCGCTTCGATTCGAGAACCAGAAGAGTCGCCACCTCCTCGATGTTCAAAGTGGCGCTCAATTTCGAAATGATCCTCAGGAACGTGGTCAACAGCTCGTTGGATTGCCGTTGAATCTCTGTGGCTCTTTTTCGCCGCCAATCCAGGGACAACACATCGACTGCCGACTGCATGAAATCCTGGTCCGACTTTGTGAATCCCTGAACCGCTTCCGGATCCTCCTCACCCTGAGTGATCCGATCGCAGGCGAGGATTCCGACAACCGCTCCCCCTCTCACCACGGGCTGGAACATGTAAAAGCACATGCCCTCCAACCCCGCCCTCAGATATACAAAATCATGACGCCAGGAGCGGGCGGAACCTGCAAGCAATCGCTTTCCAATCAACGGCACAGCGCCTTTGGCACAGTACCC
>JAQUPQ010000060.1 GCA_028716525.1 Terriglobia bacterium
TTTGTCACAGCGAATGACTGTATTGCGGCAGCCTCGGATGATGATAAACACAACGGTTTCTCACATAACACAGGCACACCACGCTGTAAACACTGGCGGATCTGATCGTGATGAAATGTTGGCGGTGAACCTATAAAAACGAAATCAGGTTGGGTCACATCCAGAAGGTCAATTGAGCTCAAAAAGGTCCGGGGTATTGAATATTCTTTGGCCAGAGACTCTATTTTGGATTTGTCCCTACCATGAATAGCAACGATTTCGCAAAGATTTTGTTCGCGGATTGCGGGAATCGTTCTTTTCCTTGCTGTACCTGTTGCTGAAAGTATAGCGACGCGCATTTTATCCTCGCACTGGGTCCTTATTATTTTAGTTGTGCTGACCTTTACAGCCTTCGTTATGGGATGAAATTGGATCTTGTCTCATGAGGTTTCCAGTCAATTTTGGCATGACCCTACGTATGGAAGATCAGTAGAACAAGAAGCGAAAACTCAAGTCGGCAATCGTGCAAGTGATCTGATTACACCCCGTTGGGCGAACCAATCGGTTCTCTTCCATTCAGCAATTCTTACTCTCAAAATTATGATACAGCAGCCAATTTTATCTGTCTATGCGTTTCTGGGCAACCTAAAATGGAAGAATTTATGATGTGGTCTTGATGGGGCCTTAACTTTCGCGGGCACGGATTGCAGGACAGGCTCATCGGTTCCAGAACCCAGCCGGTCAGGTTCCGTTGGCAGACCGCGATCTGCGTGTCGAAGTGCATCTGGCAATGGTTCTTGAGCGTGTGCACTTTGGAATGGCCAAGGATTTTGGCGTTCATCGAGACGGTGATGTGCTCCGACCGATTCTGTAAATCAGAAAGCGGCACCGTGAAAGGCTGTGTTCACGGCGCCGCCTCCGGTTGGTGACGCGAATTGGGAGGGTCCGGTCAAATCCAAATTAAATTGAGTGCTGAAAATTCAACCTCCGTGACGAAAAGGAACAGTTGCAAGGGGGGTCTGTCTCCAACGTACGGGCGAAATGCTTTGCTGCTGTGAAAAAGAAGTCAATCAGAATCTGTGTGGCCGAGGCAGTCTGCACTTGCAATTGCGCTGATCTAAAACTGACACGCTTGGAAGGGTTTTGGTGGGGAAACGGTGGGTATCGAAAGGGGAAAGGGCACCTGATAGGAGGCGTCCTTTGGAGGGGTAAGCGGTTAATCACTTCCTAGCGTGGAGCTGCACGCGGCGCCCGATGGGCAATTCTTTACAGGATAGAACGGTGTTGGCTGTCGTTTGTATCCGTCATCATGTCACCTTCCGGGAATGGGAGTATGTAGCTAACGCAATCCGCGCTTTAAACAGGTAGTGGCCGGATTTGAAACGCGGGACGCGGGCTGGATCGCCGAAAAAGACCTTGCACCGACCGGTTCGTGTAGGCATACTCCGCGCCATGCTATTTTCATGGAACGAGATTCGCCACTGGGCCATCGCCTATGAGAAGCCGGTTAAGAAACTCTCTGGGGATTGGATCTTCATTGACCTGTTCTGGTCGGGCCGCCTGCTCGCCGAGCATAAGTCCGCCGCGGCCGATCTCAGCAAGGCGCGCGCAAGGCACGGCCTACATCTGCGGCTTCAAGGATACCGCGTTCAGGATCTGGAACAGGAACACGACCTCACATGGGACAATGATGCATGCCCTGTGCAGGAGTTCATATGCAACTGAAAGACAAAATTAAGCAGATTCTCCACAAGGAGTACCCTGAAGAAAAGGCCTGGAAAGCTTTTATATACTGGTGGCTTGCTGCCAACGGCTACGAGTACGACGCCGGGCGTTCACTCGTTGAATTCACTGATGGTTCGAAGGATGGCGGAATTGATGTAATCGCTTGGCCACTTGAAAGTCAAAGCCGAAAAGAAGTGCTGGTTGTTCAGTCGAAGTATTTCCGACAGCCACCTACTGAAAAAGAACTTCAACGCTTTCAAGGGGCCATTGCTGCATTAAACGGCTCATTAAACGACTTCCAGACATGGCTGGGAACCTGCCGTGACGAACTCCATCACTCCTATCGCAACCTTCGGGATGAGCGTCGCCGACACCGTTATATTCTCATCGCTCCCTGCCGGTTTAGGGGCGCCCTTAAGCGTTCGCTTCGCAGAAAGAATATTGATGTCCACGATGCGGATATGCTCGCCAATTTGGAAAGGATCTACAGCGTAGGAAAGACACCTCGCCTTGATGAAATTCGAATCCCAGGTGCGTCACCGCTACGGCGGGTGGCTGAGAATGACGGTATAGGTGTTTGGGTGTTTACAGCTCCCGCGCGAGAACTTGGATTGGCTTTTGAGCGCCATGGCAACGCGCTCTTTGCTGGAAACATCCGATATGCGTTGCAGGGAGATACAGCCCGACGGGTTCGCAAGGGGATGTATGACACGCTTCGCGAAGCTCCACATGAATTCGTTTTTTCCCACAACGGTATCACGATCACTGGAGACAAAATCCACAAGCGCGGCAAAGCTGTAGTCATGCGCTCGGCTACGGTTGTGAACGGTGCACAGACCGTATCGTATCTTGGCAATCCCACCGTAATGAAGAACCTCGCCCATAATCCGGCACAGGTGATTGTGAAATTCATTGAAGTTGATGAGGCCGAGCTACTCAATGACATCGAGTCGAAGGTGGCATACCGTTCCAACAATCAAAACAAGGTCTCTCCAAGTGACCTCATGATCGAACTACCTTCTCTCGTCTCACTTCAGCGATATTTTCGGAGGCATGGCGTTCATATTGAACGAAAGAAGGGTGAACAAAAACTGCACTTTGGCGAACCCGGGATTTCGAAAGAACGCCTCGCGCAAGTGCTCGCGGCTGTCGAATCGTCGGAAGGTGCTGTGAAAGGCAAGCGCAAGCAGGAACTGTTCATGGGCCCTGCGCAAAGGTTATTTAGCGATTTCGCCGCATCCGAGAAATCACGGGCTGAAGCGATTGCATGGGCACGCGTTGACGATATTTTTCGAGCGACGGTTAAACGATTTGCAAATGCGAAACGGAGGAAGCGAGCACAACTCGCACAGTTGGCGTCTCTGAGGGTTTTCCATCGAGTAATTCAAGCAACGCAATTGAAGATCGGTTTTCTTCACGCGATGACACGATGGGATTCAGACAACGACGCACTCGAAAAATTCCTGGAGAGGTCTTTCAAGGCTGTAATATCTGCCCTGCTCCGATGCTCCTCTCAGCATAAGAAAAACGAACCTGCATTCTATAAGGCGTTGGAATCTGTGAAGCCTGCTGTGCGTTCTGCAACGTGGCATTGCCGAAGGAAAGTCCGCCATTGCTACCATCAGTATTTGAGCAGTTGACGGATAAGCCGTGTGTCCAAGCGGTTCTATGCGCCGAGCCACCAAGCCGTGCATGAGGAACTGCAAATCATTCTGGACGCGGGCGGCGAGCGCGCTACGTGGGCCACTGAAGCGATCCGGCTGCAGTTCGATGTCTTGCAGAAGACTTCTACAAATAGACAGATATCCTTGCCATAAAAGAGAGGGCACGTGGTAAAACGTGTCCTCTTGTAGAGATTAGTTGTCAATCAGTTTCTACAACTCTGCTCATTGGCCCTTGTCTGAAATACAAATCCCGCTCAATCGGCAATCCCAGCGGCCCTCGCGCTTCCTGGAGTTCAGAAAGCAGAAAATACCCCCACTCGCGTTCAAAGCCGATCACGTAGCCGAAGAATCGGAAATCGCCGTCTTCCTCCGACCCCTCGGTCGCGTACCATGTCCAGTTGGAGTCCGGCGTGAAGAATTTGATGTACACGATGGGGTCCTTCACGTGTTCCTGTGCGTAGAGCGGCGGCAACGTCCGGCGCAATTCTCCAGTCAGTAATTCCATTATCGAATTCCTCCTTTCTTTGGGAATTGTTTCAACTCAGCAGTCCATGCTCAGCGAGCGAGAAGTATCGGTCCTCGCCCACGATGATGTGATCGAGCAACCGAATGGCGAGCACTTCACCCGCACGGAACAGGTCTTCCGTACAGCGCTTGTCGGCGGCGGAAGGAGTTGGATCGCCGCTCGGATGGTTGTGGAGGCAGATGATCGCGGAAGAGCGGTGGTAGACGGCCGACCAGAAGACCTCGCGGGGATATACCGGGCAGGAGTCAACGGTGCCTTTGTAGAGCTTCTCCACAAAGAGCATTCGGTGCTTGGTGTCGAGGCAGAGGACCACAAAAACCTCAGTCGGCTCAAGGATGAGGTCTTTGAAGGCTTCATACACCTGGCCGGGGCTCCCAAAGGCCTCACCTTTTTTGAGAGGAACATCGCTTGGCAGATACTTCACGGAAATCTCTCTGATGCGCATATCTGATTCTCCTTTTGTGAAAGTAACTGGAATCAGATTAGCAAGCCTGCGGAGCAGCAAAAGGAGGAGAAGCATGCCGGAAACGGCAACTTCGTCGGAGGGCTTTACGGGCGAATAATCAATGACTGCTGATTGTCTTCATTTCCGCGTCGAAGTAAGCCAGAGCAAACGACGCCGCGTCGAAGATGGCCATTCGCGAGTCCTCGCTCATCCAGAGCTTGCGGTAGGGGGGAAGGCGAGGGAAGAGTTCGGGGAAGAGTTCAACAATGGAAGCCGCTATCTCATGCTTGGTCCGGGCACCGCGCTTGGAAAACGCCTGCCGGACCTGAGCGCGGGAGACGCATCGGACGTTGCGATGCTGGGAACGCGCGAGAGAGGTGATCGCAGTGAGGAGCCCCATGACTCTTTCTCCGCGACGGCATCCTCGGACGCCCGTTTTCTCAAGGATGACAACCTCCGGATCGTAACGGCCGAGGAGGCCATTGATGCGGACGAGCGTTCTCGCTTCGCGATTGTGCTCGAGAGTGGCAACACCCCAGTCGAGTAAGTGCATACTCTGTGCGAAAACCACAAAACCAAACCCCTTGCTGGTGGGATCAATGGCCAGGACACGCGCTTCGTGCCAGGTGCGGCTCATGGTGCCTTGTGCGCACTCGCTCGCGACTGCGTGAGGATTGAAGTCAAGGATTTGATCTTGTGTGTGGTCACCGGATCGGACGGTCGGTTCTGGAGGTGCTGGCGGAGGCATTCCACGCGCTTCAGGGTCTCGTGATGTGCGCGTTCAAAGACACCAACGAAGAGGTCGCGCGCAGGGACGCGGTAAATCACCTCATAGATGAAGACAGTTCGGAGGCTCGGCACGCGCGCGAAACACTCGTGGCGGGAAATCTTCGTGTCGCTCCGGGTGCCCAGGAGATAGGCAACTTCGCGCTGCGAGAACGCCGATTTTTTGCGATAGGTGCGAAGGTAATTGTGCAGATGTCGAGATGCCACGGTAGGATGGTCCATCAAAGGAACGTGCGACTGTTGTTTCATCCTAGCGGACGGACATAAGGTTTCAAAGACGGCAAAACTTGCCGCCTGCGGCAAGTCCTTGGGGGTCCGCGGGGCATGGCTTGGTGGTACCTTTATTAAACTATTAAACAGCGAATACAGGAATTCGCCAGCCTGGGAACCCTGGCAAGTTCCCTTGTGGGCCACCCTCATTTTTGTGATAAATTGATTCAACAAACGGGAGGAACATCTAATGAACAAGAACCCGATGTACGAAGATTTTCGACGTTCAGGCCCGATGGAAGTTATTGCGATAGCTTTGTCACAATTTGCCGTATCCCTACAGCCTGATGGGGAGTTCGTTCAACGGGGCCGGAGATGGATTTTCCATCCGAATAACTTCGTGGCGTTTGAAGTTCAGCCAAGAAAGGCTCGGGTTGTTTTGACCTTATGCGGAAGCCCTGCGGCTTTTAGAGAAAGATCCGAAGCATTTGGTCTCAAAGATGAGTATGTGAAGGTTCTTGAGCGGGACCGGCCGTCGTATAGTCGTTACCCGGTAGGCAGTCCAAGGCAATTACTCGCCGCATCCCAGTTTATCAAGTGGGCATACGACAACTCAAAACCCAGAAAGAAATCAAAATAACCCACTACCCCAAATTCAAAATGAGTCACTACCGCAACTTCGGTACTGTCCAACTTTGATTTGACCAGTCGGAACATATAGCTCCACAGCCAGCGGAATTAGGAGAGCCTCGAATGGAGAACAATTCACCCTGTAGAATCTGTGAGGCTCTGAAGCCAGTGAACACAGCTATGCGAGAATGCAGGCGGTGTAGAACTGAGATTCCAGCCATTGGAGCGCTGGACGAGCGTGAGTTTGTTTTTGACTGGCTACCATTCCATTGGTGTAATTCGGAATGCGTGAAGCTGATAGCGTTCACGATGGAACCAGCCGGCCCGAGAGCAAAGCCGGAGTCGGACCCGGAGCCGAGCGCATTCCGGCCTCTCAAATATGCCCTGTGGGGGCTCTTAGTTCGACCGGGGGACGGTTTCATGGTCACCCCCATCGCCAAATGCTCGTTGAAGGTTAAAAAAGCTGAGGAGACCCGCGAAGCACGCTGGATGCTGTGTTCTCGATTTCTGCGGGAAGAAATAGGAACGATGAGTGAGGCCGGTTTATTGTGCCCTAGCTTTGGCATCGTCACTGTCGGCGACCAGGCAGACGGATTCTTAACGAAGGCACCGTCCATGATGGAATTTACGTCGAGTCGTCTCGGGAAACTCACTCACTATGGGGCTTACCGTCGCGGGGCGTTCAGGATTGCCGATACGGACCGAAAAGTGTTTACTCGGTTTTTTGAGGAACACAAACCCCTCTATTGTGCTTTCGTGCGCGAGCATGTTCCGTGGGACCAGCACAAGATTGATCATGAACTCAGGCGTGACATGGAAATTCTTTTCAAGTGGAATCGACAGATGGACCCGTGGCGAGAGCGTCTCCTGTGATTAGGTCACGACCTCCAACATGATTTTACAGCACGGGGCAGACAAAAACTCACGGGGGATGAACGCGGTGGAAGCGACGCTTCAAATGAAGATAGGACAATACCGCAACTCCGGTAATGCTCTATTTGCGTGTCGCTGATTTTGGATTTTTATTGACTGATTTGGTTTCTTTTGTTCTCGCCTTAATGGACACGACGCCCAATATTACATTTCATAAGCTCGCAAATGGGCACGTCTAAAAAAGTCCCCATCTTAATTTCGCGCGTTTACCAAGTTCTGTGGACAACGCCTCCATCGCCTTCGCTATGTATTGCAACTCCTCAACAGTCGCACCGCTTTCCATCCGGTTAACAACATCATCCAAAAGATCTAGCTCTACTTGGGCGTTCTTAAGCTTATTTCGTATAGTGATTATCTTTTTGGCAGACTGAGAATTGCAGTACTGGGCGACCCCCGCTTCAGTTTCACGGTAGCGCGAACGCTGATCTAAAATGCAAACCTTCAATTCGGCGGATACGTCGCTAGAGTCTTCAGAAAGCTGTCCAATCTCGTATTTACCCAATTGAATTTTCTTTGGAAGTGCTATAGAGATCTTGGTTGGTAGCGGTTTTCGTTGGGGGATTGAGGCGTGATCCTTTTCAATCGCCTTTGGTGGCTGCTGTGCCATCGCGAGAAGCTTATCGGCAAGTGCGCGTAACAGCATGGCCGTACGCCTAAGCAACTCAATTGTGGGATTAGATTCCAGTTGCCCAACAACTGAATTCAATTCCGCAAACTCGATTCCATGATTGTGTAGCTCATCTCTGATGGAAACCACCTGCGTGCCATAGACCCCGCTACAAACCTTGCCATCGTTTTCGGGATAACTTACAACACAACTGAGGATCCTTGCAGCTGTGTCTTGGGCACAGGATGATATGGATTGTTCGTCCCTGGGGCTGATAGCTGCTGTGCCGATTATTATCGGATCAAGCAAAAACCGAACCTCCTCGACATTCTTGGGGGTTATCTGCCCTCCCTGAGCCTTTTGAGTTTGGTTAGAGGATTCAGGAGTTGGAGCCGGATTTGAACCAATCACTAGTGCGGGTGGGCTTGTTTGGGTGGTGGGCCCAACTCGGTGGGGCTCCGTCTTCATGTTCTCGGAAATAGCCGTCGGTCGCGGCACAAAAAGAAGCTTTTCAGCAACAGCCCGAAGGGTATAAGCAGATCGGCTCAGCGTGTCATTGGAGGGTTTCGATTCAAGTTCGCCGACCACTTTATTGAGTTCGGGGCATTCAATGCCGCCGTTGTGCAAGTTGTCCCTCACCGAAGTCACCCGCGTGGCCCAAACCCCACAGGGGGTTTCTTCAACTTTTGAACTTGTTGCAACACAGTTAAGTATTTCTGACGCTGTGTTTTGGGCATCGGATGCGATCTCTTTCTTTTCATAAGCAGTGATTGATGCTGACTTTTTGAAAACGAGATCTACCGAAACCAGTGTTTCGCTGCCATTCTTTTCTCTCCCTTTCAGATTCAAAGCTGGAGATGTCGCTGTAGGGGACGGAGCAGTTGATGTTTTCGCTGTGTTATCCGTGATTGGTGGCGGTGCTCCCGATTCCTGCTGTGGGGGTTGAACAGTCTTGAGCCGTTCTGGAGATTTTGATCTAGTGATGAAAACCGTGATGACGATTATTACTATAAAAGACAAAGCACGAATCCCATATTTGAGCACTGGCTTAGCGGAAAACCAACCTCCTGCGTACTCATAAATTGATAAACAAAGGAGTATCGCAAACAGCCAAGCCAACCAATTGATTCCGTATTTCACGGCAAGAAATTCTCCAAGTACGCTGATCCCGGCAAAAAAGTATTCCCTGCCATGATGTTGCTTTGAAGGCTCGTCCATGCGGCGATCATACGCTTCTCTCCTCTTCTGTAAAACAAACAATCGTGGACAAACCTACTCCTTCCCCAGCCACTTCTCGCCTGCGCGTTTTCTCTCATGAAATACCCGGATTGAAAACTCCAAGTCTCGCAACTTCAATACCGTTGGAATCGGGAATTCCTTTGTGATACGCTGCTTGATTTGAAAGGGGTGTGTGATGTCCCGCTGGTACTCAATCTCCTGCGCCGACTGCGGCGATGAGGTGCACGCCTCGGAGGACTGCCCGCACGAGCCCAGATACTGCAAGCCTTGCAGAGAAGAGCGCGCCGCCAAGTGGTACGACAAATCCTGCGAGCATTGTGGTGCCACGATCAAAGCCAGCCATGACTGGCCTCATGAGCCGCGCTACTGCAGGGAATGCAAAGCGGCATATCCCGGAGCGATACGCGACCTGCGAACACTGCAGGGAGCGTTTCACGATTTACACGAGCACGCAGATCCGCTGCTCAGAGAAGGGTTGGGAGCTCCCACGGAAGTGTTTGCCGTGCCGTGAGCTTTTCCGGCACACACCGTACCGGACTCTCCGCGAAAATGATCTTCTTGGAGGCATTGTTTTCCGCACCTACAACAGCATGGGGCAGCTTCTCTCGGAGTCACGCGACGAAAAGACAATTACCGGGAATCAGCGACGGCACACGAGCAAGCAGGGAAGAACGATTGCCGTGAGCCGCAGGACGAAAACCTTGCTGGGCACTCCCTGCATCGAAACGCGGCGCCCGGATGGGTCGCTCAAATCGATGTCCTGGTGGCGAACTATCTTCGGCAATACTCATACGGAGAGTGTCGGCGGCTCTTCGAGTACATCCCACGAGACCAACGATGCGACATCCTGGACGGGGGAAGAGTACCGGGAGACGCTTTAAGTTCTGCGCGGTCCAACAATGGTGAAACATGTCCATCTTTTCCAAACCCCTTTCTCAAATTGGCTCGCAGGATCTTGCTGAGCTGCTAGCCGAAAAAGCTGTAGAGAACGTGCGGCTCGAGTTCAAACGGGATATTCCAAACAAGGATGAGACTCTCAAGAAGCTGTCTTCGTTCGCCAATACCTATGGTGGCGTGGTTGTTGTGGGAGCGAAAGCGAATAGTTCCGACGGGCGAATCGTGGGATTCCCTGGAGTGGATATCCAGTCTGGCTATAAGCAAAAGGTCGTGCAGTGGTGCTTTGATGGTGCGATGCCGCCATTGGAGGTCGAAGTATCGGATCCAATTCAAATACCATCTGGGAACGGAAGAGTCTGCTATGTCTTGTTTTCTCCGGAGAGCGAAAATGCCCCTCACTTCCTTAATGGCAGAAAGGGCGTATACGTCCGATCGGATGAATTTAGCTCACGCTTTGAGCCACAATTAGCCACTGAGAATGAGCTTCGTCATTTGTTGGACCGGCGTAAGCTCATTCTGGAACGAAGGGCAGAGTTGCTCCGGCGAGCCCGGCGGCGCTTTCTTACTTTCACGCGAAGACGGTACCAGGAACTCACGAAAAGCAAAGAGAGCATAGGATGCCGATTCGACCTATGCGTGGTCCCTCGTTTTCCAGCGCGACCAGTCTGTGACCACGGGCATCTCTCGTCATTGTTAAGGTCGATACGGGTGGACTGGCGGAGCGTGGGGTTTCCGCGCAGTAGCGTAGGTTTCATTTCCCAGCACGAGAGCGAGATTGTACTTCGCCCCGGCTCGAGTTTCTCGATTCTTGAGGCAAATATCTGGGGCATGATCTTTTATGCGACAGAGATTGAGCGCGAGACTGAACAATATTCTGGCATTCACCTGAATCACTTCCTCGGCCAACTGCTGGTCTTTTTGAAGCATGCTAATCTCATGCTTCGTGGATTTGGTTACGTTGGGCCGCTACTGCTTGAGATGAAGCAACGCAAAATCTGTGGCGTGCCGTGGATTGTCTTTGATGGAAATAAACCTATCGTTGGTCGGGCATCCGAACTGGATGACCAAGTGTCATTTTCAATTTCCACGACAAGTGAGGCCATGGACAAGAGACGTGATGGCTTGGTGATGGATATTCTTCGATATGTGTTCTTTGCGACGGATTGGTCCGAAGTTGCAGATAGCCCTCAGGAGCTTGAAAAACTTGTAAGAACCGGATATCAATACAACTCTTGGAATTGCCCATCGAAGCTGTTGGTGTAATTTAGGATGACCTCCCTCAACAAGATATCGAGCCCACATGAGTACAGACTTCACGGACTTCACAGACTTCGTAAGCGCCTTCGAACCCCCAATGACCCCTTGAAAGCCAAGCAAGATGATACGAGGGTATTTTTGTCATCCTCACGGTAGGGATACCCGTTCAAAGTCCGTGAAGTCCGTGATCTCCGTCTGAGGGCTCTACTTGCTCCTGGGGTGCGGCCTCGCCGCCTTTTCTCTCAATCCCGTATCTCTCAAACAGGAGGTCGAGTTTTGCCCCCTCCGATGCGGCGATGGAGTAATTGCTGTCGATCTTCTCGGTCTTGAGACCGAGTTTCTTTCGTATGGTGTTGCCGATCCATTTCGATGTGATTTTCCGCTCGTAATCGTCCCCGTGCCGGTCGGTGAACCAGTTTGTGATGTCTTTGACGGCGAGCTTTCCGTCCACTGAATTGCCTCGCATCTCCTTCACGATTTCAAGAATCTGTCCCTCCATGCCCGTCCCACGGTCGCTCACGATTTCGCGCTGGTAACGCCGCGCAAGCTCCTGCATGTCGTCGCGGGTTTTCCTATCCTCGATGATGGAAAGAAGCGGGATGAAAATCTGGTTAAGGCGTGGCTCGATGGAGCGATCCACGAGATTCTCTTCAATGCGTCGCTTGCGGAGATTGCGGAACCGGAAGAGGAGCAGCCTGTTGCGGATCGCGAGGGCCTCGCGTTTGTACTCCGAGGGCATGTTGATGGGAATATCCTCACGGAGTCTCGTGTGTCCCATCTCTTCGGTGATGAACCGGCTCTCGAGCGCCCGATCCTGAAAGAAACCGCGGGTCGCCACGAGCTTTGGGCCGAAGACCGCGTAGGCCCGCGGGTCAAATTCCTTCCGTTGCGTGAGCTCGCTCCGGAGGACCGGAAAGCCTTTGGCGTTGCCATTATTCAGGATCTTCACGAGCTCGGCCCGCTCGTCGCTCAGGCGGAAGTCCGCTTCGTCGATGATGAGCGTCCCCCTGAATGCGTCGAGGATGCGGAAGAGCGGCGAGACCGTGGATGCCCCGCTCGCAAAGATCGGTTTGTAGCAAAGAGAGCCCAACGTAAGGAGAAATCGCGTCTTGCCGGACCCGTAGTCGCCGCGCACTCGCAGGTACGGCAACTCATTGAAATCGTCGTAGACCCAGGAGAAGAGAACGTAGTAGCTTGCGATCTTCTCGAATAAGGGGGAAACGTCTACGTAGCGGTGAAGGAAGCCTTGAACGGAAGCAATGAGTGCCTCTTCCGTGCCGTATTCTTCGGCCTTTGAAGGCAGGAGCACCACGTCGTTTTTGATGAGGTTGTTGTTGGGCGAATACGGGACGAGACGACGGCCACGCGCGAGGAGTGCATCCTCGTATCGAAACTCGGCGTCCTTCGCAACGCAGAAGAGGGTGCGGTGCCCTTCGGGATCATACAGGAGTTCCACAATGGAGCCGTCCTCAAGGATCGCCGAAACCGCGGGCCTAGAGCTCTGTTTTTTGACCTTTGCGACAGCGTCCTTGAGCTTTTCTTCCATGCTCAACGGGTGTGCTGGCGAAGGACCTCAAGCGCCTCGGGAAACGTGAGCTGTTCGATCCGCATGATGAACGAGAGCACGTCGCCGTGCTCGTCGCATCCGAAACAGTAGAAGCTCTGGGTCTGCGGGTAGACCACGAATGAGGGGTTCCGATCATCATGGAAAGGGCAGTGTCCGAGATAGTTCAGCCACTTCCGGCTCAAGGGAACGTACTGCCGGATGATATCTTCGATGCGGACAAGCGACTTGATGCGCAGTGGTTCGGCGTTCTTTGATGAGCCTTTGCGTGGACGAACACTTTCCTCGGGTTCGACCTCGATCACCTTGGGGAGGGGTTGTGCTGTATCCATGAGCTTTCTGAAATCATGCTTGCCTTTCACAAGGCGCACAAAGAAATCGGTCACGTCGCCTCCGTCTCCCACATCCTCGGGCAATTGAAGGATTCCGGCCTGCGGCAGCATCCGTGCGATGCGCTCCGCGCCTTTTCGCCCCGCCTCATCGTTGTCGAAGCAAACATACACCTTCGGAATCCCCTTGAACGCGTCCGCCCATTCCTTCCTGAATGTGCCCGCACCTCCTGTTGAGGTCACTGCAGCGAAGCCGCGGCTCTCGAGGACCAGCCGATCAAACTCTCCCTCGCAGATGATGATTTCATCGTGTTTTTCACTGATGTGTTCCCATCCGTAGAGCTCAACATTTGATCCCGGTGTCGCGAGCATCTTGAGGGCGTCGGTCCGATCCTGCGGATCTTTAGCGAGCTTGAAGAACGCCACGCGGCCCTCGCGGTTCGTGATGGGAATTGTGATCCGCGAGCCGTTCCAGCCGAGAAGGAACCTATCGATCACCGTGTCGAAGATCCCGCGCTCCCGGAGATATGCGCGAACCCGCTGGGGCAGCGCATCGTGGAAGGCGGTGGCAAGAATCTTGAGATCGTTTTCCTGGGGCATTTCCTCTCAGATTACCCACGCGAGAAGGGAGGGAAAGAAGGGAGGATGTGTCACAAGCGGCAACTTTGACAGTCTTGGGATTCGAACGTCTCTCCCCTAGTGTTGGTTTCATGAATGACAAACCAGGGCAACCGGAGACCGCCCCGACGCTGCGAGAGCTCTTTCCGGACAAAAGCGATGGTTGGCTCAAAGAGGCCGAAGAGAATCTCGACTGCTATCTCGCGCTCTCGCTGCGGATATTCGAGAGGATCGAGAAGGACCCGGAAACGATGGTCCGTTTCGACGCGTTGACAGCCGCGCTTCGGGAATTTAGGATGGAGACACAAAGGTCGAACCATTCGACAAACCCAACTTCCCCTACCACAACATGAAAAATGTGTACGGCTATATCCGCGTATCCACAGTGAAACAGGGCGAGAAAGGCGTGTCCCTCCAGGAACAAAGGGATTCCATTGAGCGCTTCGCGAAGCGAGAAGGGCTTCAGATTGTTTTTTGGTTCGAAGAGCGGGAAACGGCGGCCAAGCGCGGGCGGCCGATCTTCAACCAGATGATCAATCTGCTGCGGAAGGGAAAAGCGGACGGCGTGATCATTCACAAGATCGATCGCGGGGCGCGCAACCTGAAAGACTGGGCGGAAATCGGCGAGCTCTCGGATCAGGGCATCAACATCCATTGCGCGAATGAAACGCTCGATCTCAGTACGCGGGGCGGAAGGCTCTCTGCGGACATTCAAGCGGTCGTCGCGGCGGATTACATTCGCAATCTGCGCGAGGAAACACGGAAGGGATTCTATGGCCGCATCAAGCAGGGCCTCTACCCGCTCCCGGCCCCCTTGGGCTACCTGGACAAAGGAAAAGGGCAGGTGAAGGTCCCCGATCCCGCGTCTGCCAATCTCGTGCGAAGGGCTTTTGAACTCTACGCCACGGGCCGCTACCAACTGAAGTCGCTTCTCGAAGAGCTTCACCGGCTGGGGCTTCGGAACCGGAAGGGTAGGAAACTCAGCATGACGGGCCTCTCCACAATCCTCAATAACCCGTTCTACACCGGCCTCATCCGATTGCACCGGACGGGAGAGACATTCCCCGGCAGCCATGAGCCCTTGGTGCCACAATCCCTCTTTGATCGGGTACAGCGTATTCTCCGCGGAAAAACCAATGCCCGCAGCCAACGGCACGACTTTGTCTTCCGGCGGCTCCTGGCCTGCAAATTGTGCGGACATACACTGACCGGGGAGACGCAAAAACAGCACACGTATTATCGGTGCCACCAGACGGACTGTTCCCGGCCCTGCGTGCGCGAAGAGAAGTTCGATAATGACATCCGGCAAAAACTGCTTTCTCTCCAATTGAGCGCTGAGGAGTCACGATACATAGACGCGAAATTGACCACGCTGCGAGAGGAATGGAAGACACAATCCCATCAGGAGACAGAATCACTGCGGCTCAGGGTGACCAACCTTCAGGATCGGCTTGGACGGCTCACCGACGCGTACATCGACCGCATGATCGAAAAGGACGCCTACGAGGGAAGAAAGGCGGCGGTCCTCATGGAAAAGAAACGCTTGGAGGAATCACTCACTACCATGGAAGGGAACGGACAGTCAGTGCCAGACCGGGTTACAAAATTCTTCGAACTCCTAAAGGAGACGTATTCCCAATATGATTTGGGCGAAGCTTACGAAAAACGCGAATTGCTGAAAATCGTGACTTCGAACCGCATGGCGGACGACGAAAACGTAGAAATGACGCTGTCTCCGCCGTTTGACGAGGTCGCCAATCGCTTCGAATTTTCTAATGGTGCCCCGTATCGAGACAGACTTCGAACTTGGGACAAAATCCTCCTCAAATTAGCTGATTACTTCAAAGATAAACCCGCCCCCGCATTAACGCGGGAGCAAGATACCTGATTCGACTACGATCATCGTATCAGAGACTCAGCCCGCGAAAAGACGAGGTTCTTTGCCGTGGGCGGCAACGATTACTCCCTTGCCGCGATCTCAGTT
>JAQUPQ010000061.1 GCA_028716525.1 Terriglobia bacterium
TTTTCCGGGAGACTCCAGGAGGTTTTGCATGGTGTCCAGAGAGATGAAGACTCGAGCACCCTTGCCGTGCTACACAATTCCGCAGACGCGGAACGTATGCGCCAGGAGCTGCATGGAATCGCCGACCTTCAGTTTGTTGTTTCTGGCATGCAAGTCGTCGATCAGGACATCGTAAGGATGTTCGAAGGGGCCTCCGCTGCGATAATTGAAGCCTCCGGAAAGGGCGGAGTACGTTGGCAGGTCGATTCCATAAACGTTGCTGACGCCGCCGGCGGCCAAAGTGGTTTGAATCAAGACCGGCGCCACCACCTTGACCCCGGGGACCTGATCCAGGATTTGCTGGAACTTCATCGACATCGGTGCGCCGCTCAAGAAGAAAGCCTGAAAGGTGGAACCGCAGAACATGATATCGGCGCCAATGCCCTCCTGTCGCCGGGCATTGTCGACCCGCATCCAGGTAGTCATTCCCACCACCAGCAAGACCAGGGTCACCTGGATCGCCACCGCGATGACTGAAACGGCCGTGCGCATGGGACGATGCAGGATGTTGGCGACAATCATGGAGTTGGTCAAACGGTGCTGTCTCCTCTACGGGGCTTTCGAATTCTTGCCGACTTCTACAAGTTCGTAGCCCTCGGGCTTTTCCAGGGTGAACTTGCTGTCTTCCAGAGTGAGATTGAATCGGATGTCGTCGAACCAGATGGTCAGCCCGTAGTCTTCAGGAGGGCGGAAGTAACTCACCTTTTTCGGGAAAGCGATGCCGTTCCAATCGGAATAATCCTCATAGCGGGCATCTGATTCTAACATACCTTCGGAGGAGAACACCTGCTGCCTGAAAAAGCGCAAATCGGATCGGTCGATCCATATCTTTCGATTCAGATAAGGGTTTTCGTGGGCCCCGCGTTCCACGTCATAAAGCACATAATAATTGTCGCGGCCTTCCGAGACCTCTTCGCGGAAGACCCAATGAGTGTTACTGGCGGGGGCCAGCTTCTGGACTGCCACAATCTCCAAAATGTGCCACGGGCGCAGATTCTCCAGAGGCTTGGAAGAATGAGGGCGGTCGATGGCGCTTCCCATTACGAATTTCCTGTAGGGCGCGAAGGCCACCCGAAATTCTTTTCCGTCCGACACCATATCCAAGGCATTGATCCCGAAGGTCGGGATTTGACCGATCATGCGAAGATGACTCGGTCGACGTAACAGGATGAACCCTTTGATTTCATGGTAGTCCTTCAACTCCCCACTTTTGAGAGAGCCGCTCCGCAGATCGAATCGCACCTTGGCTTGAAAGGAATGATAAGAGTCCACCTGGTGGTTGAATTGATCCACCAGATCGGAAAGCGTGGCCGTTTGCGCCGGTTTGGGTCTCTCCGTCGGCGCAACTTTGCGGTTTTTTGAAACACACCCGCCCGCCGAGAAGGTAAGGATGATTAACAACGAAACAACGCCACAGGAAGTGCTCTTCAACTAATACTCCACCTATGAAAAGTCGGCCTATAAAGGCTCGATAGTCTAGAGGCGACCTCCGCCCCTTGTCAAGACGATTGCGGGGAGGTGGCGCCCCCGAAACGCGAAATGAAATCCGGACTGGATTTTCGGAGATCCAGCCACTCCCAAAACAGCTCGGGGGTCTGCAACCAAACCGTAAACCATTGCGCAATTTCTTTCTTCTCCTCCCGCTTGGAGGCATTGACCCTTTTGTTTCTGGAGATCATAAGGGCGCGGCGCTTGCCTTTCCGAATCAGGTCGCGGCAATGATTTAACCCTTCCGGGTCGTCGGTTGAGCGGCTCTGGAGAAAGAGGGAATGAATTTCACGGAGGGTGTTTTCCGCAGCGGGCAAGGAGTCAAATTTGAGGATGTCTTCAAGGGATTTCATGGCCATGGCCGGCGTAATGCCCTCCGCTACCTCGACTTTGGCGGCGAGGAGCGACCGGGAGGGTCGGCGGCGTGAGGAACATGCGAAGGTTCCAAAGCCACGCCTTGCGACACCGCGTGCCGATACGCGCGCACCGCATTTTGATGAGCTTCCAAGGTGCTGGAAAAAATGTGATGGCCGTTGTTGTCGCTGACGAAATATCGATAGTTGACGTGCGCCGGGCGAATGGCGGCGTCCAAGGAAGCTCGGCCGGGGTTGCAAATGGCCCCGATCGGAAGTCCCACCTGAAGGTAGGTGTTGTAAGGAGAATCTGTTTGGATGTCGGACCGATAGATTTTCCCCCGAAAACTGTTGCTGACCAGGGCGGCATAGATGACCGTGGGATCGCATTCCAGCCGCTGGCGATCATCAAGCCGGTTATGAAACACGGCGCTGACCAGCGGGCGCTCGTCCGGCTGGCCGGTTTCTTTTTCAATCAGGGAAGCCAAAATAACCGCTTGGGACACGGTCAGATTTTGTTCTTGTGCTGCTTGACGATATTCGGGCGTCAGAAAATGCCGAAAGCGTTCCACCATGCGTTCCACGATCTCAAGGGCCGTGGTATGTTTTTCAAATTTGTAAGTGTCGGGGAAAAGATAGCCTTCCAGAGAGACAGCGTTCGGTGCAACATCTTTGACCAATTCAACATGCGTGGTCGCCGCCAGGAATTCTTCGCGGGTCGTGAGTTCGTCCCTTTCCAAAATGTCCGCAATGTCGAAAATATTCGAACCCTCCGGCACCGTGACTTGCCGAAAATGGACTTCGCCGTGCAACAGCTTGTTGATGACTTCCATTTCGCTGAGGGGGCGGTTGAATTCATATTCGCCGGCGCGGATGACGCCTCGGCGGCGTTCGATGGCCATCGCTAAAACAAAAGTCCGGGGATGCCGAATGATGCCTTCACGATGAAGCAGGTCAGCGATGCCTACCAGTCGCGTCCCGTAAGGAATATCCACCAGCTTGGAATCTTCCACATATCCCTTGTACGGAGAGCTCAGGCGAATCAATCCGATCGACACCAACACCAAGGCGATCAATAACAACACCATGATCGTCACGGTGGTGCGATACAGAAATCTCAAAATGAAATGCATCGAAATTTAACCCGCCTGGGTGTTGAGGCTGTGTCGGGACCCGTTCAAGATGGGAGATTAGGGATCGAGCCCGGAGCCGATGGAATTTGGGTCGATGCTGTGGGCCTGAGCATCCAAATAGCTCTGCAACAAGATTACAGCGGCCGCTTGGTCGATTACCTGCTTCCGCTTCTCGCGCCGCATGCCTCCGCTGATCAGAACCTTGCGGGCTTCCGAGGTGGTGAGGCGTTCGTCCCAGAGCGTCACATGAGCTCCAAAACGGTCGGAAAGCTCTTGAGCGAAGGCCCTCACCTTGAGCGCCTGCGGCCCCTCGGTGCCGTCCATGTTGAGCGGGTGACCGAGAATCACGCTTTGAGTTTCGTATTCCTCCATCAGTTTCCGAATCTGCAGAAAATCCTGTTCCGGGCCGGCCCGGTGGATGGTCAACAACGCCTGGGCGGTGATCCCGAGAGGATCGCTCACGGCCACTCCGATGCGCACATCCCCCACATCCAAGCCCAGTATGCGTCCTATCACTTGTCTCCCTTCTTCTCCGCCAAGCCTATAAGCAACAAAGTCCCAGTATAGAAACGCCCCGCTGTTGAAGTCAAATTGCAAGCCTTTGGGCCGTCGCTACAACTCCCCGGCGGCCGTCTGCATCCACCTCTTCAACCCTGCTTTTCGTGGGCGCAAAACTTATGGCGAAGGGGAGCAAGGCTGTGTATAATGGCGACTTGCAAAATTTGAAACCAAAGCTGGACCGAGTGGGTCATCGAATGAATAAGAAGCTCAAAACCATTGTCATTGTGCTTTCATGTGTGGTGGTCTTTTACGCCGTCGTAGGCGGATTGATAGGCAAAGAGACCGGACAGGAAGGCGCTTATAAACAGCTGCAGGTCTTCAGCGAAGTGCTCCTGAGGATTAAGAGCGACTACGTCGAAGATCCCAACATGAAACTGGTGTCTGAAGGGGCCTTGCGTGGCGTGTTGGAATCTTTGGATCCCTACAGCAGCTATCTGACACCTGAAGAAGTGGCTCAAATGAACGGCCCGTCGTCCAAGGATCGCGGCGACATCGGATTGGAAATTTCCAAGCGCTTTGGATATATCAACGTGGTCACGACCGTGCCGGGTTCTCCATCGGACCGGGCGGGATTGATCACAGGCGATATCATCGAAGCGATCAATGATGTGTCGACACGCGATGTCAGCGTGCAACAAGCCAAGATGTTCTTCCGGGGTCCTGTCGGGGCCACGGTCACGCTTTCCATTTTGCGCGGTCAGCGCACTGAGCCGATCAAGGTGGACGTGGTTCGAGAAGTGATTCCCGTCCTGGCGGTGAGTTACAAAATGGCCGATGCTTCAGTGGGATATATCCGGTTGAGTGAGTTGGCTCCCGGAAAGGCGGATGAAGTAAAGAAAGCCATCGAGCAGCTCCAGAAACAAGGTGCCAAACAATGGATCTTGGATGTCCGTGACTTGGCGACCAATGATTTGGATGAAGCGGTCGCGGTGGCGAACCTATTCCTGGATCATGGAACCATTGTGTCTGTCGAAGGGCAGAAATATCCCAAGAAATCCTACACCGCCGACAAGTCCAAATTTGCAACGGGGCTTCCCTTGGCGGTGTTGATTAATCGCGGAAGCGCTTCGGACGCCGAAGTCATTGCTTCGGCTATTCTGGAAAATAACCGCGGCGACGTGGTGGGGGAACGCAGTTATGGGATCGGTTCTGTTCAAAAGACGATTCCGCTGGATGATGGTTCGGTCATCATTCTGTCGATGGGAAAGTATTATTCTCCGGCCGGCCATCTCATTCAAAATGACAAGGACCCCAGCAAATCGGGAGTCGATCCCACCATTCCTGTGAAGATTGATTACGATGCCTTGATGGCTGCCAACGAAGGCGCCGAACAGGTCCCGGAGGCTGAGAAAGCACAATCGCGAGCCACGCTGCCTCCCAAGCCCAAGAACCAGCCCGATGCCATCTTAGACAAGGCCCTGGAAGTTTTGCATGATGAAGCCGCCAAAACCAAGAAGGCGGCGTGAACCCATCTTAGAGTACCGTCGGTCGCATTTTTCTCAGAGATGCGTTGAATGGCGTTCCGGTTTCTCGGAACGCCATTTTCATATGGGCAAACCTACCGTGGTTTGAGAAACTCATGAAAATCGATAAGACCCGGGCAATCTCCGAGCGACGCCTCCGGGCGGCGGTTGTCCTGACATTCCTGATCGGGGTAGCCGTCGTCGCTTGTCGGCGCCAGGAGGGGCCTCGATCCGCAGCGCTTTTTCAGTCGCACCTTCAGAACGCTCTTCAGTCCGGCGAATTGGCTTCGTGCCCTGTGAGCCTGGCGACGGAAGTTCACAAGGCCAAAGATCAAAGGCTCGAAGTGCGGCATATCAAAATCATTCTCAAAACACCCGCTCAATTGCAGGCGGCACAGGATTTGGTGGAGTCCGCGGCACGGGAAACCGAAATGTCGGTGAAGAAGTGGACGACATCTCCTCAGGGTGGCGGCTACGTGTTGTATGAGGTGGGAGACGGAACGACGCGTCTGGCGTCGGTTCTCCTGATGATTCCACCGGTGCCGGAACAAATTCCGACCCGCCTTCCCATCGAAGAACCGCCATCCAAGGTGATTTCCTTGCCGAAGTATTTTCGCGGGGACTACAAAATTTCGATCATCATCGATGATATGGGCGCCGATTGGCACGCCGCGGAAGCCCTTTCGCGATTGCCCGAACCTCTCACCTGGTCCATTTTTCCTGAAGAAAAATATTCTCAGGAAACAGCCCGATTGGCTCAGACCAGTGGAAAGGAAGTCATGGTGCATCTGCCTTTGGAGCCGGAAGCCCGGGAAGGATTGACGCTCCGCCCCAAGACCATATTGACCTCCATGTCGCCGCAAGAAGTGGAGTCCATTTTCAATGAAGACTTGAAAAGCGTTCCGCATGCGGTGGGAATCAATAATCACATGGGATCGAGGGCCACGACCGATCGGTCGTTGATGCGGGAAATTCTGACCCTGGCCCGGATGCATAGCCTGTTTTTCATCGACAGCAGGACCACTCCTGAAACTCAAGCCTACTTGGTGGCCAAGGAGCTGGGCGTGCCGACCAATTTTCGATCCGTGTTTCTGGATGACCGCCAGGATCTCCGGTACACGGAGCATCAACTGGACGTTCTTTTGCAGCGCATGTTGAAGCAGGGCAGTGCGATTGCCATCGGACATCCGTTTCCGACGACCATCGAGGCGTTGCGTCGGCGACTGCCGGAGTTTGAGCGCCGCGGCGTCCACATTGTCCTGGTTTCGCAGCTTGTTTCTTAGCCCATAACGGGCGGCTTCAGCCTGAGTTCCGGGCCGCCGCCAACTCTCCGACTATGCTTGTACGATTTGAAGATGTTCACATTTCTTTTGGACCCGTGGACGTTCTGAAAGGCGTCCATTTCCAGATCAATCCCGGCGATCGCATCGGCCTCATTGGTCGGAACGGCACGGGGAAGACCACCGTGTTGCGTTTGATCTCGGGACAACTCGAACCGGACCGGGGTTTGATCCGTCGATCCACCGCAATTCACGTGGGATACATGGAACAGTTGGTTCATGCGGATTCCCGGACCACGGTGCTCGAAACCGCCCAGAGCGTCTTTGCCTCTCTCTTGTCCCAAGAGAAGGAAATGGAAGAAATTTCGCACCGGGTGGCAGCGGGAACGGAAAAGTCCGGCCAGGAACAGGATTTGGCCCAGTTGAGCGATGTGTTGCATCAGTTCGAAATGCGGGGCGGATATACATTTCGAGCTCGAACGGAACGGGTGCTGATGGGATTGGGATTTTCAAAAGGTGATTTTGATAAAAAGTGTCACGAAATCTCCGGGGGCCAGATGAATCGGCTTCATCTCGCCCAATTGCTTTTGAGCGAGCCCAATATATTGCTGCTGGACGAACCCACCAATCATCTCGATTTGGATGCGGTGCGGTGGTTGGAGGAGTTTCTCGAAGCCTACCTACAGGCCTTTGTGGTGGTTTCGCATGACCGTTATTTTCTGAACCGGGTGGTCACGCACCTATTTGAATTGGAGCAGGGAGCATTAAGCGTGTTTTCGGGAGATTACACGTCTTACGTCAGTGAGAAACAGCTTCGCGTGGAACGCGCGGTTCAAGCTTTCGAGTCACAACAGCAGCAGATTGAAAAGGCGCAGGATTTCATCCGCCGAAACATTGCCGGCCAAAAGACCAAACAGGCACAATCACGCCGCAAGATGCTCGCCCGGATGGAACGGCTGGAGCGGCCCGTGGAGGAGGAAGATTCAGCCCAGTTCGATTTTCACGTCACGCTTCCGAGTGTCCATCGGGTTTTGGAGGTGAAACACGGGAGCGCCGGTTACCCGGGAAATTCCGTGGTTCACGGCATTGAATTCAAGCTGTATCGTGGCGACCGGTACGGATTGATCGGCAAGAACGGAACCGGAAAATCGACCCTTCTGAAGACACTCTGTGGAAGGATCCGCCCGCTGGAAGGCTATTGGTCGGTCGGCGAGCGGGTCCACATCGGCTATTACGACCAAACGCTCGAGAACTTGAATTCCGATAACACCGTCCTGGAGGAGCTGCGCCTTCTCGCATCCCTGGCAACGGATGGCGAATTGCGATCCTATGCCGCCCGCTTTCTCTTCAGAGGCGAAGACGTGTTCCAACGGATCGATTCACTGAGCGGCGGTGAAAAATCGCGATTGACATTGGCCAAGTTGATCTGCGAACGGCCCAATTTTCTTTTGTTGGATGAGCCCACGAATCACCTGGATATTGCTTCACGGGAAGCGTTGGAATCGGCACTTGCGGAATATGATGGAACGCTGTTGGTGGCTTCACACGATCGATACCTTTTGGATCGCCTGGTTCCCCGTCTCCTGGTTTTTCAAGACGGGATGATGGAAGTGTTTGATGGGACTTACTCGGAATTTGAACGGCGTGCAGAGAGCGGTGAGGATCGGGGCAGGCTTCCCCAAAGCCCGGAGATTTCGAAAGGCGCGACAGACGTGAAAGATAAACCTCCCACGCTCCAGGATGTGCCGTTGGAGGAGAGTTTACCGAAGCCGCCGCGGCGTACCCACACCAATCGGGAGCGTCAGCGCGTGGATCAACTGGAGCGCGTGGAAGATGAAATTACAAAGCTGGAAGCGGAGCTTCGAGAAGTGGAAGCGCATTTGTCCGATTCTGAGAAATACTCCGACCCGGCCCAAGTTACTTCTCTCAGTCAGGCTTTTGAAAGCGTTTCGGGACGGCTGAAAACACTCTATGAACAATGGGAGGCGCTCCAGTCTCAGAAGGGTTGAGCGTTTGTGAAAATCAGACCACCCCAATGGAGGTCCGTGAATTGAACTCCAGGCTCTCTACCCGGCGGCTCCGTTCAGGATGACCGCCAAGTGGAGCCACTACCGCCCTTCCGGTTCCAAACACTGTTAAGCAGTTGACATGGTTGTTTCGCGCCAAGTAAACTGCCGCTTTTGCTTCCCACCGCGGAGCCGACCCGGGTCCCCTCGAGTGGGATTCTGAGTGGAATCATTCTCAAATATGATGGAAGGAGTATTCATGTCGATTAAGGTTGGAATTAACGGGTTTGGTCGAATCGGGCGCAATCTGTTGCGGGCGGCGTTGAATGAGAAGTCCATAGAATTCGTTGCCGTGAACGACCTCACGGACCCCAAAACACTGGCCCATCTCTTGAAGTACGATTCGCTGCTGGGAATATGTCCCGCCGAGATTTCACATACGGAGGATTCCCTGGTTGTGAATGGAAAGAACATCCAGGTATTGAAGGAAAAGAATCCTGAAGCCTTGGATTGGACGAAGTTCGGGGCCCGGATGGTGATTGAATCGACCGGGAAATTCACCAAGGGCGAGGATGCCCGCAAGCATCTGCGCGGAACCGTCAGCAAGGTCATCATCACAGCACCCGGAACCAATCTGGATCAAACCCTGGTCCTGGGAGTTAATGAGAAATCTTACGATCCCTCCAAGCATCATGTGGTTTCCAATGCCTCCTGCACGACCAATTGTCTGGCACCGGTGGCCAAGGTGTTGAACGATCAGTTCAAAATCGTGAGCGGTTTCATGACGACGGTGCATTCCTACACCAACGATCAGGTGACGCTCGATTTCCCGCACAAAGATTTACGGCGGGCACGCGCTGCGGCTGTTTCAATCATTCCGACGACCACCGGGGCGGCCAAGGCCATTGGACTGGTCATTCCGGAGTTGAAAGGGAAGTTGGACGGAATTTCCGTGCGCGTTCCCACGCCGAACGTTTCGGTGATCGACTTGGTGTGTTCCCTGGAGAAAAGCACAACATCTGAAGAGGTGAACGCTGCCATGAAAGCGGCAGCCGATGGCCCCATGAAAGGAATTCTGCAGTTCTCAACCGAGGAATTGGTCTCGGTGGATTTTCGCGGCAATGCGCATTCTTCCATCGTCGATGCGGCTTACACCAAGATGGTCGGGGAAAAGATGGTTCATGTCCTGTCGTGGTACGACAACGAGTGGGGATACAGTTGCCGCGTCCGTGATTTGATTCTCTTTATTGCAGCTCGGGATTGACCGCCGATCTTCGTTGGAGCCACCACAACGCTCTGCACGAGAGCATGCGAAACCCATTGGCCTTTCGGGTAACGAATATTTCCAATCCGGCATGAGGAATTCGATGAGCATAAAGTCCATACGCGATTTGTCGCTGCGAGGGAAGCGGCTGTTTCTTCGCGTCGACTTCAACGTACCGCTGGATGAACATCGAAAGGTGAGTGACAACACACGCATTCGAGCGGCTTTGCCGACGCTTGAATTTGCTCAGCAGCAGGGTGCCCGCGTTATTCTGGCCTCCCATCTGGGACGCCCCAAGGGTCAGGCGAACGCCAGGTATTCATTGAAACCGGTCGCGGAGGAGCTGGCCAAACAACTCCAACAGGATGTCCCCTTCGCCAACGATTGCCTGGGCTCGGAAGCTGAAGCCGTGACCGCACGACTTCAGAACGGGCAAGCCTGTCTTCTCGAGAATCTTCGTTTTCATAAGGAAGAGGAGGCCAACGATGCCGGATTTTCACGCCAGTTGGCCGGATTGTGCGACGTTTATGTAAACGATGCCTTTGGAACCGCCCATCGCGCGCACGCCTCCACCGTGGGGATGATTCCTTTTTGTCGTGAGGCCGCTGCCGGGTTTCTTATGCAGAAGGAATTGGAGTACTTGGGAAAACTTTTGGAGAATCCGGAGATGCCGTTTGTGGCCGTATTAGGCGGCGCCAAGGTTTCGGACAAGATTGAAGTCATCCAAAACCTTATCGGACGAGTGGACGCGCTCTTGATCGGCGGAGCCATGGCTTACACGTTCTTGCTGGCCCAGGGACTGGCGGTCGGGAAATCACTTGTGGAACGCGACAAAGTAAATTTGGCCCACGATCTCATGAAGCAAGCCGCCGACCGGAAAGTTCAATTTCTTCTTCCTGCGGATCATGTCATCGCCACGAAAGTTGACGCCGCCGCTGAAACGAAAATTGTGAACATTGCCGACACTCCGCCGGAATGGATGGGATTAGACATTGGACCCAAGACCATTGAGCTTTATCGCGAGGTTCTGAAAAGCGCTCGGACCGTGTTCTGGAACGGTCCGATGGGGGTGTTTGAAATGGCTCCGTTTGCGGCGGGCACCGTGGCCGTGGCCCGGGCCTTGGGAGAGTGTCGAGGGATCACGGTGGTGGGAGGAGGCGATTCGGTTGCGGCGGTCAACCAGTCCGGTGTGGCCGACCAAATCACGCACATTTCTACAGGCGGTGGAGCTTCGCTGGAATTTCTCTCCGGAATCAAATTGCCCGGGGTAGCCGCTCTTGAGGGAAAATAAAGAACGGCGCTGTTTATCCCTGTTTGAAATTGTTCATTGAATACGTTCTCATACTCCAAGGAAAAAACTTATGCGACGACCCGTCATTGCTGGAAATTGGAAAATGTTCAAGACCGTGGAAGAATCCGAGGCATTCATTGATGCCCTCGCTCCCCTGGTCGAGGATTCTACGCATTGTGACATCGTGGTGGCGCCGCCATTCACCGCGCTTTCTGCGGTGGTCAAACGAATTCAAGGGACGCGGATACTGGCGAGTGCGCAGAACTGTCATTGGGAGAAGGAAGGAGCGTTCACCGGAGAAGTTTCGTGTGAGATGATCGCGGAAACGGGTGCCCGGTACGTCATCATCGGACATTCTGAACGACGGCAATATTTTGGGGAGACGAATGACACGGTCAATCGAAAGATCGGCGCCGCCTTGCGGGTAGATCTAACGCCGCTTGTTTGTATCGGCGAGTCCCTGTCCGAGCGGGAGCAGGGGCAGACTGAAAGGGTGCTGGAAACGCAGTTGCGCGAGGGTCTGGCTGCGTTGACAGACCTGCAGTTTTCCCATATCATCATTGCCTACGAGCCGGTGTGGGCCATCGGAACGGGCCGTACGGCGACACCGCAGATTGCAGCCGAGGCTCACCGGTTTATACGTGGAACACTGGCGACTTTTTTTTCGGCCTCCCTGGCTTCAGAAACCCGAATTCTTTACGGTGGAAGCGTTAAGCCGGACAACATCAAAGGCTTGATGGCTCAACCGGAGATCGATGGGGCGTTGGTGGGAGGCGCCAGCCTGAAAGCAGATTCATTTGCTTCCCTAGTGAACTTTTAGCGGGGCGGTGAAGGCTATGAAAGGGAACTCATGCTTGTTCTTTTGACATCAATTCATGTTTTATCGGCCATCGTGATCATCTTGGTGATCTTGCTCCAAAGCGGCAGCAGTGCCGATCTGGCCGGGGCTTTTGGTGGCGGCGGAAGTCAAACCGCCTTCGGACCTCGAGGCGCAGGCACGGTCCTTTCCAAGATTACGACCGGCGCTGCCATAATCTTCATGATCACTTCGTTTACATTGGCCATCATGGCGACTAAAAAATCCTCCAATTCGGTATTGGAAGGAACGACAAACGTGCCGGTGGCGCCGCAGACGAATCCGAATACTCCACCGCCGAGCCCTATGCCAAGTACTCCTTCAGCTCAACCCGGAACGGTTCCTGGGAAGTCGGCACCTTCAAGCGGATCAACCACGGTCAACGTGGAAATTCCCAAGACGGGTAAAGGTGTGACCAAGACCGTGCCCGCACCCGGTGGCAAAAAGGATGCTCACGCCGCGGGCGATCAAAAGAAATCGTCGGCACCTGAAAAGAAGTGACTCGATAAAGAGTTTTTCGATGCATTTGGAGTGTTCACCGGAGGTGCCCGAGATTGCGGAAGTGGCGGAACTGGCAGACGCACCATCTTGAGGGGGTGGCGCCGTGAGGCATGTGGGTTCAAGTCCCACCTTCCGCACCAACAAGATTTTCTTAAATCTCCTGGGGATATGAGAGATACACTTAAAGCGAAGCGACACCTCCATTTTTCGATCAATCACGCGGGAAATCAATTCATCTTCATGCCAAAGCTCAAGAATCTTTCATACCTGACCATTTCGAATTTTTAATTTGGGCGCATTCTCCAAAAGCCATTGGGGAAGTCGATTCTTTCGAGGATTTTCAGAAGATTCAGATAGAGGGTCGACTGGGCGACCGCCGTCTGCAACTCTGATTTGAAATTTGAGATGAGGCATTAATCCAGGGAGGCCTATTCCTTGTTATTTTTCCCAACATTGAAAATTTAGGCTGGGTGTACTTCGAGATGGGCAGAACACAATGAAATTACCGGGAATTACTTCGGGGTGGCATAAAGGGAGGTAGGGTTCAATGAAACGAATCGGGTTGATGATTGTTCTCCTGTGGCTATTGGTGTTGGGTGGTGTCGGCATCCTGGGCGCGGCCAGCCCGCCGGAAGCTTTTCTGAAAAGCTCTCGTTTTGTGGGAAGGGCGAATCCCACTTTGGTCATGAAGTCCATGCTCTACGCCTTCCAGTTGCAAAACGAGGCGGAACTCAAACAACTGTTGGAAGATCAGCAAAATCCCAACTCGCCGCAGTATCACCACTGGCTCACTCCGCAGGAATTTGGCAAGAGATTTGGAGTCCCGGAACAAAGATATCAACGTGTCATTCAGTGGTTACAAGACAACGGCTTTACCGTGGTTCAACAGTTTCCCAATCATTTGTCCATCTACTTTGACGGAACCGCGGCCCAAGTGGAGCGCGCCTTTGGAGTCCGCATGGGGATGTATGAAAAGGCGGGAAAACAATATTACAGCAACGATCGATCCCCGCAGGTCCCCAAAGAATTTCAGGATGTGACATTGGATGTATTGGACCTGGATAATTTTCCAAAAGATGAGCCCCTGTTCAAATCGGGAAGCACCGTCTCAATGGCGCCCGCAGACATGCAGACGGCCTACAATCTTCAACCCCTGTACTCGAGCGGGTTCAACGGCTCCGGACAAACGGTGGCCATCGTGGCGCGATCCGATTTCCTTATGAACGACGTGCAACTCTTCCGCAGCAATTTTGGCCTGCCTGCCAACAATCCACAGAAAATCTTTGTGGGTACCAACCCCGGCAATTTGGGGGGAGGCGAGGAGATTGAGGTCATATTGGATGCAGAATGGTCCGGGGCCATGGCCCCGAATGCCACAATCAAAGTAGTTATTTCCCCCACGTTGAGCATTAGTACGTCCTACGACTACATTATCAACAATATCCCCTCGGCGCACGTCATCAGCATTAGCTTCGGTTTTAGTGAATTGCAACAGGCTTCCAGCGCCCGGACCCACGCCATCTCAAGCTTTGCGCAAGCTGCGGCGCAGGGCCAAACAGTGTTTGTTTCTTCTGGCGATAATGGGGCTCAACAACCCATCGGCGGGTCGTCGTTAAGCGACGGCAAGGATATCAATTATCTTTGCGCCTCTCCCAATGTGACCTGTGTGGGTGGTACCAACATCAACAATAATTTTAATTCCAGCGGCAATTTTGTATCCTACGCAGGAGAAGTGGCCTGGTCTGGAAGTGGCGGAGGCAAATCCAGCTTCATCTCTAAACCCTCCTACCAGACGGGGCCTGGGGTTCCAAATGATGGGGCCCGAGACGTGCCGGATGTTGCAGCCTTAGCAAATCCCAGTGCTCCGGGAGCTTTTCTCTATTTGCATGGGAACATATTTTGTTGTATCGGAGGAACCAGCTTGAGCGCCCCTATGTGGGGGGGCATGTTTTCGTTGGTCAATCAATTTGTAGGCGGTAGCGGCGTCGGTTCGGCAAATCCTCGAATCTATGAAATGGCGCGGAGCCAGTTCTCGGGGGGAACGGTTGTCTATCACGATGTGACCAGTGGAAATAACACGACCTCGACGGTGGCGGGATTTGCAGCGGGTCCTGGATATGACCAGGTGACCGGGTGGGGATCCCCGAACGCGGATTCGTTCGTTAGAGCTTTTGGCGGGGGCTCTCCTCCCCCTCCAACGGCTCCCATCATTGATTCATTGAGCGCCATGTTTCTTGCAGATGGAAGCCTGCAGTTGACTGTTACCGGCAGGGATTCGAGCGGTAACGTCGCGAGCCTGACGGAGACCCGGTTTGACGTCAATGGAGTACAGCTCGGAAGTGGAACGTTTAATATCACCAGCATTGTGGGGAGCCAGACGACATTTACCTTCAATTTTAATGTTTCGACCGGGAATCTCCTTGCGAATACGCGGCAGGTGCAAGTCAAGCTGACAGACGCCAACGGAGTAGATAGCAATACCGAGACTGCCAATGTTTCCGCTAACGGTCCGATCCTTGATTCATTTAGTGTCAACTTTCTGCCCAATGGGACCACCCTCCATTTCAGTATCACCGGACGGGATGCGGCCGGCAATGTCGCGAGTTTGACGGAGACTCGGTTTGACGTCAATGGAGTACAGCTCGGAGGTGGAACTTTTGATATCACCAGCATCGTGGGAAGCCAGACGTCCTTTAGCTTCACGATGGATATTACAAGTTCGAGCGGGAACATACCTAATACGCGTCAGGTGCAGGTTAAACTGACGGACGCCAACGGAGTTGACAGCAATACCTTGACCGCCAATCTTTCCCCGGGCGCTCCCATCATTGATACGCTCGGTGCCAACATTCTTCCCGATGGGGCTACCCTGAGTTTGAGCATCGCAGGTCGGGATTCGGCCGGCATTGTCAAGAACCTGACGGAGACCCGCTTGGATTCCAACGGACAAGTCATTGGGGGAGGGACTTTTGATATCACCAGCATCGTGGGAAACTAGACGTCCTTTAACTTCACTTTCAATGTAACCAGTGGGAGCGGGAATATACCGAATACACGTCAGGTGCAGGTTAAGCTGACGGACGCGAATGGA
>JAQUPQ010000062.1 GCA_028716525.1 Terriglobia bacterium
GGCACCATCGCACGCAGCGGCGGGAAAGTGGTCAAGAACGTCGCCGGGTACGATTTGCAAAAACTATTCACGGGATCGCTGGGAACGCTCGGCATCATCGCTCAAGCCACCTTCCGATTGCACCCCTGTCCTCAGGAAACGCTTTTGCTTAGTCTTGGCGCCGCCGATGTGCATGACCTCGCGCGGTTGGCCCGTTCGCTTTTGGATTCGACTGTGGTGACGTCGGGGATTCAAGCTCGTGTCCAAAGCCAGAATCAGGTTTTTTTGGATGTGCGTCTTGAAGGCTTGCGAGCCACCAACGAATCTCAAGCGGCGCAAGTGCGAAAGGCGGCTCAACCGTGGCGGCTGGCCGAAGTAGAAACAAAAGCTTGGCCGGCGCGCGAAGACTTGTGGAAAGGAACTGCATCCGCAGCCGTTTGCAAAGTCAGTTTTTTGCCGGCGCAACTGGGAGAGCTTTGCTCCCGGTTGTATGGATGGACCTCGCCCGGGAAAACACATTGGCAAGGCGCCTTGCAGGCTTTTGGCGTCGGCTGGTTGCGTTTCGAGAACGAAACTTCAGACGCTTTGATGGAGACGATCCAGGCGACGCGGAAATTTTTAGAATCGACCGGAGGATCGTTAGTTGTATTGCGCGCGCCGCTCGAATTAAAAGCCCGGCTTGATGCCTGGGGCGATGTCGGCGATGCCTTGCCGCTCATGCGCCGAGTCAAAGAACAGTTCGATCCCCGGGGCATCTTGAGCCCGGGGAGATTTGTGGGAGGAATTTAGTGGCTGATCCAATTGCCTCGGCTGACAACGGGCAAAGCGTTTTTGACGCCCTGCACCCGCCGGCGCAAAACCTGATTGATACCTGTGTACATTGCGGTTGGTGCCTGCCCACATGCCCGACCTATGCCCTGTGGCAGGAGGAAATGGATTCCCCGCGCGGCCGCATTTACATGATGAAGATGGGATTGCAAGGCCAGTCACGGTGGACGGAAGCGTTCGTCGAGCACTTCGATCGCTGTCTCGGATGCATGGCCTGCGAAACGGTGTGTCCCTCGGGAGTTCAATACGGAAAGCTGATTGAAGCCACGCGCTCACAGGTCGAGCGGAATACGCAACGGCCTTTGGGCGAACGGTTGTTGCGAAGATTTATCTTTTCGGTATTTCCCCACCCCGGCCGGCTTCGGGCATTGGCCGCACCCCTGTGGTTCTATCAGCATCTCGGCATTCGATGGATTCTTCATCATGCGGGGCTGTTGAAGCTCCTGCCGCGGTCCATTCGATCCATGGAAACATTGCTGCCGCCGATCACCTGGGATGGCATTCGTTCGCAATGGCCGGGAGTTATTCCCGCGCAGGGTGAAAAACGATTGCGCGTGGGATTGCTGTTGGGTTGTGTGCAACGGGTATTTTTTCCGGAGGTGAATCGCGCCACGGCGCGGGTTCTGTCGGCGGAGGGTTGCGAGGTTGTCGTCCCGGAAGGCCAGCGCTGCTGTGGTGCCTTGATGGTTCATGCCGGTGAGGAAGAGGAAGCGTTGGTGCGTGCCCGGCGGATGATCGATTTATTCGAAGCGGCCGGGGTGGATGTGATCGCGATCAATGCTGCCGGCTGCGGATCGACGATGAAGGAATACGGTTACCTCCTTCGCGATGATCCACGCTACGCCGTCCGGGCCGAAGCGTTTTCCGCCAAGTGCAAAGACATTTCCGAGATTCTTGTGGACCTTCATCCGCGAGCGAAGCGGAACCCCATTTCCATGCGCGTGGCTTACCATGATGCCTGCCACCTGCAGCACGCTCAACGGATCACCAAGCTGCCGCGCGAGTTGTTGCGAGCCATTCCGGGCATTGAAATCGTGGACATCGCGGAATCAGCCTTGTGTTGCGGGTCGGCGGGGATCTACAACCTTGTGGAAGCTGCGACGGCGCGAGAATTGGGCGACCGCAAGGTTCAACAGGTTCTGGCGACAGGCGCTGATGCGGTCGTTTCCGGAAATCCCGGCTGCCTCCTGCAAATCTCCACCGGCCTTGAGCGCGCCGGAAAGAAAATGCGCGTCCTCCACCTTGTCGAACTCCTCGATGCCTCCATTCGAGGGAAGAAGTGAAACTACATCCGTGATTATGACTTCGCGGTAGTGGCTCAATTTGAAGTTTTTTAGAGGCTAGAGCCATCTTTGCCGCGGAGCGGCAATATGCGGTAGCCTTGGGTCAAGGGCTCCAGCTTCATCGGAGCCCGCGACCCAAGGACCAGCGTTGCCCCCTTCACGCTATTAACCCGCCTCCGACCGCCCTGATCAGGGCGGCAGGATTAGCGTGAATTGTTGCGGATTTTCCCCTGGGGTGGGGGGCTTCGCACAGCCCCCCACCCCAGGCTTCCTTATGGCGCCGCGCCGCGGCGGATTCGCTCATCCTGCAGAAAGCTGGGGACAGACACCTTGAGTTAAGAGGCCGTTTGACTCATTGCCTGAGGTGTCTGTCCCTATGATCATCCGGTCTTCACTTTCATGGTGGAATAGTCCAACTGCGTGCCTTTCACGCTGTGGGGGATACAGTAAACGATCAGCAGCACGTAGGCCGCCGCAATGATCCACCGCGGACGGTCCTTGGCGCGGTTCGCCCACAGCGCCACCAGCCAAAAGACAATGACGATCAAGGTTTTGTTATCGGTGAGATCGCAGCCGAAAGGAACGCCCAGCCAGTATCGACCAAAAGCAAAATGTTGAACGAGAGGCCCCAGAAGGAATCCTCCAGCCACCAGAAAGGCCACGGCCCACCAACCCGCTTTCTTAAATCCAGGCCGGCGCAGCACGGCCAGAATGCCGGTGAAGGTCGACGCCCACATGCCGGCAAACATAAAAACAATGTGAGGAAGCAGAATCGTCCTGGGAACTTCGCCGTGGAATCGGATCCGAATGGGATCTTCCATCGCGATAGAAACCGAGCGGGGCGGAGAATCCAGGGTGATGTAGTACTCCAGAATGCCGGCGGGAGGCTGGTGGGGCAGCCAGGCGACCACGTCGTTGCCCTGGCGCTTCATCACGAGCGTGTCCCACGGTCCCGAAACCCCCAGGCGGCGAAACGAAACCGTGGCTTGAATCACCGCATCCAAGTCCTTCAACCGCACTTCGCAATCTCCGGCCCGGTCGAAACTTCGCGGAAGGCGATAGGAGTACGTTCTTTCTCCGACGGTGATGTTTCCACGGTAGGGATAAGTCGGCCCGGTCACTCGTTGGTAATAGGCGGCCAGCAATGTGATGATCAACGCCATGAGAATGGGAACTACGGGTCGCTTCATGAAGAAAATCCTCCCTCGTTGTGGCAGGCTACCGTAGGGATGAGAGCGCGGACATTGTGAACGAAACCCTGGAAACCCTCAACCCCTGCGCCGATTTTTGCCGCCCCCGCTATTCCTGTGGCATTTGACTTTGAATTTTCCCCCTGTGTATAGTGGGCGCGAACTCTCCGTCGCGTGCCCGCAGGCTTGAGGGCTGCGGCCCGCCCGGTATCGCCCATGACCAATCGTGTCAAAGCCAGACTTATTGCTTCCGAAACCGATCACGTCTTGACGCTGTCGAACCAGCTCACGTTGATGCGGATGGGTATGGTCCCCGTCTTCATCCTGATGGTCATGTACGACCGCCCGGGCTGGGCTTTAATCGTCTTTTTTCTGGCGGGTATCACGGACATGCTGGACGGTTGGCTGGCGCGATGGCTGCACCAGCGCACCGTGCTGGGCACATACCTCGATCCCATTGCCGACAAGCTTTTGCTGGTTTCGTCGTTCATCATTTTGACGATGCACTCCGTCCCCCTGAAGAACCATATTCCGCTGTGGGCCACGGTTCTCTTTTTGAGTCGGGACGTCATCATCGTTATTGCCTCGTTGTTGATTTACATTGCCACCGGTTTTCGCAATTTCCGGCCCTCGGTTTACGGCAAGATCACGACGGTCCTGCAATTGGCCGCCGTTGTGACCAATCTGTGGTTCAATTATTTGGGACAGCCTTCCACAGTCCCTCGAATGACCGTGTACGCGGCTGTGGCCGTGACGGTTTTTTCAGGAGTGCACTATGTTTTGTTGACACGTCGGCGGCTGCTGGAAGAACCCGTCGGCACGCCGGCGGCCCCTGACAATGTTGAACAGATCAGTTCCCAACGGCGGGTCGGATGACCTCCGCCGCCAGCCCCCGAACTCCGGAAAGGTCGGTTGATTTGCCCCATGCCCTCTGAAATGAATTCGCTCAGCCAGCGGCTGTTCATATTTCTATTTCTTTTCGCAGGATTGGTGCTGCTGATCTGGCTGGTGCGGCCGATTATTGCCCCGCTGGTGATTTCGCTTTTGCTGGCTTACATTCTGAATCCGGCGATTGATCGTTTTGAGGGTCTTTTGAGGTCGCGGCTGTTTGCGGTGGTCCTGTTGACGCTCCTGATCAGCGGTCTGGTCACGGTGTTTTTTATTTTTATGGTCCCGTTGTTTGCGGATCAGCTGCGCCTGGCCTTCGAGCGCATCCCCGTGGCGTTGAACAAGGTTGTGGCCCAAATCGATCCGCTCCTGTTCAAGCTGCGAATGCATTATCCGCTGCTGTTCAAGCAATTTCTTGGGCCTTCGGTGGCGGCCGCCAAGAAAGATATTCCGCTTCTTTCAACACCCACCTTACACCTGTTCTCGCTGGGTACCGGTGACCTGTTTTCGACGTTTCTGTCGGCTTTGAAGATTCTGTTCGTCCCGGTGTTCACCTTTTATCTGCTCTACGATTTTCCCAGCATCGGCCAGAAAATTTACCAGTCCATTCCTAATCGCCGGAAACTGTTTTTTACCGAGCGCTTTTACGAAATCGATCAAGTCATTTCGCGGTTCATCCGCGGACAGCTGCTGATCGCGATCATCTACGCGGTGATTTACTCCACGGGCCTCACGCTGTTGAATCTTCAAGCGGCCATGGTGTTGGGGGTGGCGGCGGGACTGGCCAATCTCGTGCCCTATCTCGGCACGGTGAGTGGCTTGTTTTTTGCGATAATTTTTTCGTCGCTGGATCAGTTCAGCTGGTTGCGCATCCTGGGTATTTTGGGTGTGTTCGCGTTTGCTCAAGCGCTAGACGGGGCGCTGCTGACGCCGAAGATCTTGGGAAATCGAGTGGGATTGAATCCGTTGATTATCATGGTGGGCATCATCGCCTTTGGAAAACTGTTCGGATTGATCGGATTGATCGTCGCCGTTCCGGCCATGGCCATCCTGGCCGTTTTCTTCCGGGCCTTTTACCGGGAGTATCTCACATCGGATTTCTACAAGAGTGCTTGAGGTTTCAGGCGGGTCATCCCCGGATATTTTTTCTCCATCCCTCCGTTTCTGCCAGATATTCCTTACGCTCCCGTTGCGCCGCCAAGCCGGCGAACAGCGAAGCCGCGGCGGGGCGTTCAATGCCGATGTACTGAAGCCCTTCGACGAAGAGACGTGCGGATCCCTGGAGTTGCGAGTGCTTCAGCAACGCCCGCCATTCTGAATAAGAAAGGGAAGATTCAACTTGGATCTTGAATTGTTGTCGACCCGGAGTCGAGTACTTACGGCCGAACCAACGCCAATGCCACCATGCCGAGGCCATCGACGGGCGGCGCCAATCGCGAATCAATATGGCCCCGTCGCTCTTGACGAGGCGTGCGATTTCGTCGATCAAGGTGGAGGGATCTTCCGTTTGGTGCATCAAGCCGTCGCAGAGGACGGCATCAAAGTATTCCGATTTGAAGCGTGTGCTCCGATAATCCGCCGTCTGAAAATGGATCCGTCCCAATAATCCGGCACTCTCCGCGGCTTCGGTGGCGGCTCCAATCCGGTCCGCCGAAGAATCGATGCCCAGTACAGTGACCTCGGGCGCACATTGAGCTAATCGGATGGCGAGTTCTCCGGTTCGTGTTCCCAAATTCAACACCACCCCTTCTTGCATACCCAGGCGTAGGGCGTGATCGATGCAGGCGTTGCGAAGGCGCGACCGGTATTCTTCAGCGGCCCGGTCGGAACCTTCGATCTCGTACTCGCCTCGTGGGGATTCAATGCCGACGCGGCGTTTGGTATCCAACAGCGACATGAGAAGATTTTAGTTCAAAGTGTAGTCATGACCAAGCGCCATCACGGCTTGGCTGATCCTGCATATAAAGATGATATACTCCGCGGAAATTTCTGCCGGAGTCTTCGCAGTTGATCACGGGCAGAAATAGGGACGCGCTTAAGTGGGTTCTTGAGTATCGCGGCAACTATTGACGAAGATAAAATATGGTGACAGACAGTAACTCCTTTCGACGCTCCTTGGCTGGGGTAGCCGCGGTGCGGTTTCAGCACCGCGGAACTCGACGTGTCACTGTATTCTGTCATCCTCTGTAGAACGCGCTGATTCTCGTGAGCAGGTTATGAACACATCTCAAACATCAACTCCGCCCGTCGGCTTGGCCCGAGCCATGAAGACGAAAGAATACTTCACGCTGGCGTTCGGAACCATGGTCGGGGTGGGTTGGCTGATGGTGATGGACGACTGGCTGCGCCGGGGCGGGCCACTCGGCGCCATGCTGGGCTTTGCAATCGGCGGTGCGGCGCTGCTCCCCATCGGCTACGTCTACGGCAAGCTGGTCATGCTCATCCCCGATGCCGGAAGCGAAATTGCTTACACCGAGCGGGTCTTTCCTTCGGGGATCAGTTTTTTTACCGGATGGATCATGATGCTGGCCTACCTGATCGTGTGTCCGTGGGAGGCTGTGGCCATAGGAAAAATTCTGGCTTATATCTTTCCCGGCTTGAATTCCTATCCGTTGTATTCCATCGCCGGGAAGGCGGTGTTTCTGCCGCAGTTAGCCATCGGTTTGGGACTCGTGGCTTTTATCACTTGGATGAACTACCGCGGCATTCGCCTCAGCTCGACGTTCCAAACCTGGATGACGTTTACAATGCTGGCGCTGTTTGCTCTGTTTGGTTCGTTCGGTGTGGGTCACGGGTCGATTCACAATTGGTTGCCTTTATTCAGCCACTCCCGGTTTGTTTCAGTAATCCTGATCATTCAAGTGGTGCCGTATTTTATGACCGGTTTTGAGTCGGTCCCGAAATGCGCCGAGGAAGCGGACGCCTCGTTTCGCAGCCGTGGATTTTTCAATGCCATATTGCTGGCGCTGGCCGTGGGCGTTCTGTTTTACGTCTCTGTGATTGGAATCGTGGCTTACATTTACCCTTGGCAGCCGCTGACCACGCAAAGTTTTGCGACCGCTTTCGCCTTCGAGCACGCCTTTCGCGCCCGCTGGATCGTCAATCTGATCCTGGCCGCAGCCTTGATTTCGCTTATTAAGATTTTGAATGGAAATTTCATCGCCGCCAGTCGCCTGTTATTTTCACTGGGGCGACGCGCTCTCGTGAATCCGGCCTTGGGAAAGATTCATCAGGTGAATCACACGCCTTCAGTTTCAGTATGGTGGATTGGGATTGTCAGTGCGGCGGCCACGCTGCTGGGGGAAGCGATTTTGATTCCCATCACGGAAGTCGGATCGTTGGCCTCGGCGATCGGATGGATGGCTGCGTGTGCGGCATTTTATCAGTTGAGCTCGAAGAGGCGATTGCGTGCCATCGCGATCGCGGGCATTGGCGTCACGGTTCTGTTGGTCCTCATCAAAATCATTCCTCAAATCCCCGGGCATTTCGATTTGGCGGAGTACATCGCCCTGGGTGTGTGGTTGATGCTGGGATTTGTGTTGCATCAATCCGGTCGACGTGGAAACTCCGGCTAGAGAGGGGACAGACACCGTCTCCACGGCAATCCCGAAAGGTGCGAACAAAAGGTGTCTGTCCCCTCATCCGCGCGTTGACGCTCCCCCTCGACCCGACTAGAATGAACCGATGATTAAGCTCAATCGGGAGATTGATTTTTCAAAAATCCGACTCTTGATTTTCGATCTCGATGGAACCTTGATCGACTCCCGACAAGACTTGGTCAACAGCTCCAATCATTTACGCGCCGTCATGGCGCGGCCGCCTCTCGATGACACAACCATCTCCTCCTATGTCGGCGATGGCGCCCGTTTCCTGGTACGACGCCTCCTCGATGGATCTGCTGACGAGGCCCTTGTCGACCGGGGTCTAAAAATCTTCCTGGAATATTATCGCCAGCACATGCTGGATCATACGGTGCTCTATCCCGGCGTCCTGGAAGCCCTCAATGAAATTAAACTATCGCCGGCAGGATCGGCACGGACGATGACCGTGCTGACGAATAAGCCCGTGCGCTTTTCACGGTTGATTTTGGAGGGTTTGGGAGTTGCCAATCATTTTCGATCCATCTATGGCGGAAATAGCTTTGAGCAAAAAAAACCCGATCCCATGGGATGCCGCATCATTTTGGAAGAAACGGGTATCGCTCCCGAAGCCGCGTTGATGGTGGGTGATTCTGATGTCGACATCCTGACCGGACGCAATGCCGACATCGCCACTTGCGGCGTCACTTATGGGCTGGGTTTGGAACGAATGAAAGCCACTCCGCCGGATGTGCAGGTCGATGACCTCCGCGAATTGGCGGCGCTGCTGAACGGACGCCCGCCCCGTCTTGCTCCTCCATCGAACTCTTCAACCCGATCTTCGCAGTCTTGTCCCGAAACCGCGGTTTCGGATTAAGGATGGCCTCATGGATGAATGCGATTTTTTTGATGAAAAAGACGAAGTGAAACCCGCGCAACTGAACTGCCCCTCATGCCGCACCATGGAGACTTACGATGTGCGTTGGCGGCGGCGCACCAAGAAGAAGTCGTTGCCTTCGCATGCCTCGCAAGAAGACAAGATGCGCTTCTCCAAGGCGCGCGACTATCTCGTTCGCGTCGACGACGTCATTTCCTGCAAGCGCTGCCGCAAACGCATCGAGATCACCAGCCTGCAATCGGTGATTTTTTTGTGAGGCAATGAAGGATTTCGACTGGTAGCCGCTTCGATCAATCGGAGCGGATCTCTTTGTGGATCCCGAATAGACGCGTGCGTGGTGTTTGGGTAGCCCCGGCCTGAGAAACGGCCGGGGAATTTCGGTAGGCTTCTAACCCCCAGAGTCTCAAGAACACTTCGCTATCTCGCCTCGGACAAGGCGAAGCTCTAGGAGCACCAACTAATTTACCGTGGTGAATTGAGAGATCCGTTCCAACCGCTCTGTGGTTCGATCTCGCCCCAACTGAATCATAATGTGAAACAGCGGCGGTCCGACAGCGCGGCCGGTCAAGAGCACGCGGGTGGCATTGATCAACAAACCGGCCTTAACCTGCTTTTCATCGGCCAGCGCTCGTAATACCTGTTCGCTGGATTCCAAGGTAAAAGGATCCAAACCACGAAATCGATCCGCCAGGAGCGGTATCAACTCTTTAAGCGCCGGGTCTTTCAAGTTCTTTTTGGCGGCCGCTTCATCCACGAAGAACAAATCGGTGAAAAACGCTTGCCCGCCCTCGGCAAAGTCGTTGATCGAGTGCATGCGCGACTTCAACAGATCGATCGAGGAGTAGAAGTACTCTTTACGGTCGCCGTCGAATTCCGCTCGCCACAGGTTTTTTCCTTCCAGCGCTTTTCGAACCAGAGGAGCGAGTCGCTCGGCGGTCGAGGCGCCAATGTACTGGCGATTCAACCAGTCGAGTTTCTGCACGTCAAAAACGGCGTTGGACTGGTTTATTTTCTCCAGCGAGAACCGCTCAATCAAATCGTCGGTCGACATGATTTCCGTGTTGTCGCCCGGCGACCAACCCAGAAGCGCCAGAAAGTTGCGAAATGCTTCGGGCAGATAACCCATGTCGCGGTAGGCCGTCACCGAGGTGGTGCCATGGCGTTTGCTGAGCTTGGCCTTGTCGGGCCCAAGAATCAGCGGCAGGTGTGCAAACTCCGGGATTTCGGCTTCGAAAGCACGATACAGCAGAATTTGCTTGGGGGTATTGGAAACGTGATCGGCCCCGCGAACCACGTGCGTGATGCGCATCTCCAGATCGTCCACCACCACTGAAAGATGATACGTCGGGTGGTTCTTTGAATTCAACAGCACGAAATCTTCAATTTGCGCGTGAGCGACTTCGATGGTTCCAAATACCAGATCGTGGTATTGAAGGCTTTCGCCCTCCGGCACTTTGAAGCGGACGGCGCGCGGACGGCCCTGCGCTTCATTGGCGGCCACCTGCTCGGTCGAAAGACGCCGGCACGTCCCCTCGTATTTGTAATTTCGTTTTTCTTTTTGAGCCAGCTCGCGGCGTTCTTTCAATTGCTCCGGCGTGCAATAACAATAATAAGCATGGCCTGACTTGACCAGTTCCGCAGCGGCTGCGCGGTAGCGGTCTACACGTTGCGACTGGAAGAACGGTCCTTCATCCCAATCAAGCCCCAACCAGCGCATTCCCTCAAGAATGCCTTCAACCATTTCCTGGGAACTGCGTTCCACATCGGTATCTTCAATTCTCAGGATGAACTTTCCGCCGTGATGCCGGGCATAGAGCCAGTCGAAGAGCGCCGTGCGGGCTCCGCCGACATGTAAATATCCTGTGGGCGATGGCGCGAAACGTACTCGAATCTCTTTGGGTGGCATTGAACTCACAGTGCGCGCTCCTGAAGAACTCTCTCAAAACAAAAGCCAACTATTTTAACGGAAATGCCCCTTGGATACCAAAGGAAAGACGGTCAGTCGGCGCGAAACAGGTAATTGAAAGCCGGCCTCAATTAATTCTGCAGCCAGAAAAAGTCTGTGTCACGACCGATGTGGCCTCTCGATCGCTGCGGGTGAATCGAATGGTCTGTGGCAGAATCATCCCGCGCGTTGCGGCTGAAGGTTCGGCGTAACGAATATCGTAATAGAACTCGCGAACATTTTTGGGAAGCTTCTCCTGATGAATTTCCATTTTCAACAGGGTGCCGTTATCGGCATCGATCCATGATCTGGCAAACAAACGCATAGGAACCGCTTTGCCGTCGATGATCAGTCGGCGCGGCTCGGCGTGCTTGATCGTTTGCGAGGAGACGACGTAGACTTCCCGGCCATCGAGTTTTTCTTTGGGCGACACGTGCTGGGAATAGGCCTCGGCGTGATTCAACCCCCATAACTCGACCGCGACGCTGAAGCCATCCTGGACCAGGTCTCCGGGGGCGATGGCCGTAGCGCTTTCCATCGGTTGATGCGATTCCACCAGCTGCATATCGATTGAAAATTCCCCAACCTGCCGCCGGTCTGCCGACATCAAGAACCTTTGAGTCTTCCGCGTTGTCTCTCCGCCTTTTCGTGCCGTGCGTTCGAGAGAGACTTCCTCCTGACATTCGATCCTTCTCAGATTCAAATCCTGTGTGGTCAACCGTTCTGAGAGCTTGGCGATGAGGTTCATGGCCCGATCGCTATCCTCTTCCAGCGGTGTCGATGAGGTTGAGGGCTTGCCGATGATCTGGCCACGCACCTCAAGCGGCATCAAGATCACGAGGAGCCAGAACATTTTAAGAACGCTTTGCACGAACCGCGATGGGCCGGCGTGTAGCAGGGCGAGATTCATTATGATGAGATTATAGAAAGGGCCGTCCCGAGGGGTCAAGCGGCACCGCACGGACGGGCCGCGGATGGCGCGCGATTCCTCGCTGTGCTACCATCTTCACGGATTGTGATTATTGTGCGGCAGAATCGCCATGAAATTCAAAATTGCGCTCGCTCAAATTGCTCCCCAGCTCGGCGATCAAAAGGCCAATATCCAAAAACATGTCCAGGCTTTGGAGAGGGCGGCCGCCGCCGGAGTCCAGTTGATTGTTTTTCCGGAGCTTTCGCTGACCGGATACACGCTGAAGGACTTGACTCCGGATATGGCCTTGGATCCCGACGTCGCCTCGCCGCTCCAACAGATTGCCGCCCACTCCGGCGGACTTTCCGCGGTTGTGGGATTTGTTGAACAAGCCAAGGATTTTAAGTTTTACAATTCGGTCGCTTTCCTCGAAGACAAGGCTGTACGGCATGTGCACCGGAAGGTTTACCTGCCTACCTACGGCATGTTTGATGAAAAACGATTTTTCGCCGCGGGCGATTTGGTTCGTGTCGCCGACACGCATTTTGGCAAGTTGGGATTCCTGATCTGCGAGGATATATGGCATTTCTCAACCGCCTATCTGTTGGCACATCAGGGAGCCTTGATGATTGTGGCCTCCATGGCCGGACCCGGTCGGGGCGTGCGGGGGATGGATTCGGCTTTGGGAAGCGCCGTCAGTTGGGAAGTGCTCACCCGCACCGTGGCGCAGTTTAATACCGTGTATGTTGTGGCGGTGAACCGGGTGGGGTTTGAGGACGGCGTGAATTTCTTCGGCGGATCGTTGCTGGTGGACCCCTACGGAAACGTGGTGGCGCGCGGGAAAACGCTGGATGAAGACCTGGTCATCGCGGAAGTGGATTTTGATCTGGTCCGCCGCGCCCGCGCCCAGGTTCCGTTGCTGCGCGATGAAAATATTGAATTGACCATGCGGGAACTTGAAAGAATATCAAGAGACCGCTTTGAATTGCCGTTCCTTGAGGATCCGAAGAAGAAAAGCCGCGCTTCAAAAACCAAAGTCCAAATAAATTCCCGACGCCAAAAATCCAAAAGAAAAACGGGAAAACGTTGATGGAGCGCGCGGATTTTCGTGGCGCACCAGGATTCGAAGAAGCTCCATGGACCTGACCTCGGAACAAATTGGCGCACTGCCGGAGCTGAACGCCAAGCTGGTGGTGGAGATCACCACACGGTTCTTGAGTGACGAACTTCGGAAAGCCGGCTTTCAAAAAGCGGTCTTGGGGCTATCGGGCGGGATTGATTCGTCCGTGGTGGCGGCTTTGGCCGTGCGGGCGCTCGGAGCGAACAATGTAATCGGGGTCATGATGCCCTACCGCACTTCGAGTCCCCAATCCACTGAGGACGCCGTCCTGTTGGCTGCGCAAATCGGTCTTTCCACGGAGAAATTCGATATTTCTGAAATGGCGGATGGCTATTTAGCCAAGCGATCCAACTTGAATGACACGCGACGCGGCAACGTGTTCACGCGATGCCGCATGATCGTGTTGTACGATTTTTCAGCGGAGCGGAACGCCTTGGTGCTCGGCACCAGCAATAAGACGGAGTTGCTGCTCGGCTATGGAACGTTGTTTGGCGATCTGGCTTCGGCGTTGAATCCGATCGGGGATTTATATAAGACAGAAATCCGGCAACTGGCTCGATTTCTGGATATCCCCGAAAGAATTATTTCCAAGCCGCCCACAGCCGACTTGTGGGCGGGTCAATCCGACGAGACCGAACTGGGCTTCAGTTACGATGAGGTGGATCGGCTGCTCTATCATTGCGTGGACCTGCGGTTCTCCGGAGCCCAGCTTGTCGCCTCGGGTTTTTCGGAGTCGTTGGTGACGCGCGTCGTGGAACGGATTCGTCGGAATCAATTCAAGCGCCGCGGCCCCCTGGTGTGCAAACTCTCTCCGCGCAGCGTCACGCACGATTTTCTGTATCCACGCGATTGGGGGACATGAGAATGGGGACAGACACCTTTTGTACGACCGTCCCACGTGAGAATGGGGACAGACACCTTTTATACGACGGTCCCACGGATTGCAGGAAGTATGGTGTCTGTCCCCATTCCTAGAGGAGGGAGTTCGATCTTATGAAATCAAATAAAAGAATCTCGTTGAACTCATTGGGAAAGCGGTTGGACGGCAACGATGCCAAGGGCACGCTCTACATCATCGGGACGCCGATTGGAAATCTGGAAGACATCACTTTGCGTGGTATGCGCACCCTCGGGGAAGTGGACTTGATCGCCTGCGAAGACACACGCACTACCCAGAAGTTGTTAAACGCTTACAAAATCAAAACTCCCACCACCAGCTATCACGAGCACAACGAGCTGACCAAGGCGCCGGAGCTGGTGTTGCAACTGGAAAACGGTGATTCCATCGGCTTGGTTTGCGACGCCGGCATGCCGGGTATTTCCGATCCGGGATTTCGGCTCATTCAGCTGTCCATTCGACACAACATTCGGGTCGTGCCGGTTCCGGGAGTCTCGGCCTTTGTCGCGGCGCTGGTGGCCTCTGGCCTGCCCACGGATTCATTTCGTTTCCACGGATTTCTGCCGGCCAAGCGCAGCGCCCGGCTGGCTATGCTGGGACAAGCCAGGCTCTCCCAGCGCACCATCGTTTTTTATGAAGCGCCGCATCGCTTGATGGCCACATTGCGCGACATGCTGGAAGTATTGGGGGATCGCAACGTCGCGATTGCCCGGGAAGTGACCAAGCGGCATGAAGAGTTTTTGCGCGGAACACTTTCCTCCGTGATTGAGCAACTGCAAGGACGCACCATCCGCGGCGAAATTACCATCATCGTCGACAAAGCTTCCCTCGAAGCGGCTCCACCCGCTCCTTCGGGCGAATTGAAGTTGCGTTATGAGAAGTTGCTGGCCGCGGGGGCGGATCGACGCGAGGCCATGAAGCAGTTGGCCCGCGAGCACGGTCTGTCAAAAAGTGAAGTGTACCGCCGATTGGAGGCCGAAAAATCGGCGGAATAAGAATAAGATGTCGCCCCGAAATCATCGAGACGACATCGTCCCTCCTGCCTGCGGCTGACGAGCCTTCGTGCCGGAAGACTCAACCGTTACGCTTCAAATAAATTTCAACCGCTTCATTCGTTCACAAAATTCCCGGCGCACGCAGCCCCGCGTCCTTATGTGGCCCTCCGGTGTCGGGGCGCTGAAACACTTCTTCGCCAAAATGGGGCGATGCTTTCATGGTATCGATCGTGTCGAGCGTGGGAGTGGCCCCGCCAATCTGTCCCCTCCGCGAAATCAGAACGGCTGCTATGGCAGAATCATTGCTAGTTATGCCGGAAAAGAAAACGACACCCACGAAATTGGAAGCGTTCTGCAACTGTGTTGGAAAGAGCTCGCTGAAAAATTGGGCCCGATGTCCGCCGGACGGAAGCGTAATCGTTGTCCAAGTCAGGAAGGTTCCCAACGTGTCATACAGATCCG
>JAQUPQ010000063.1 GCA_028716525.1 Terriglobia bacterium
ACGGCTTGGAAAAGGTCATGGCCGGCGAGCTCCTTGATTTCCCGCGCGACGGCGGTCATCCGATTTCGGGAATTGCCCTGAACCTGGAAGAAGACCAGGTGGGCGTGGTGTTGTTGGGCGAAGCCGCGGAGATTAAGGAAGGGCAGGAGGTGCGCCGGACCAAGCGCATCATGTCGGTACCCAGCGGCGAGGCCCTCATCGGCCGCGTGGTCGACGCCTTGGGAATTCCCGCCGACGGCAAGGGGCCCATCGCAGCTGAAACCTACAGCCCCATCGAACGGTTGGCGCCGGGCGTGGTGGATCGTCAACCGGTCAAAGAGCCGCTGCAGACGGGATTGAAGGCCATTGATGCCATGATTCCCATCGGGCGGGGGCAGCGCGAATTGATCATTGGAGACCGCCAGACGGGAAAAACGGCGGTGGCCATCGACACGATATTGAATCAAAAAGGCGGCGACGTTATTTGCATTTATGTGGCCATCGGACAGAAACGCTCCACCGTGGCTCAGGTCGTGAAGACCCTGACAGACGCCGAAGCCATGGGCTATACCATTGTCGTTTCGGCCTCGGCCAGTGATCCGGCGCCCATGCAGTACATTGCTCCCTATGCCGGCTGCGCCATGGGTGAGTATTTCCGCGATCGCGGAAAACATGTGTTGTGCATCTACGACGATCTGTCGAAACACGCGGCCGCGTATCGCGAGATATCCTTGTTATTGCGCCGGCCGCCCGGACGCGAAGCCTTCCCGGGCGATGTTTTTTATCTTCATTCCCGCCTGCTGGAACGTGCGTCCAAGCTCAACGAAGCGAACGGCCGAGGGTCATTGACGGCGCTCCCGATCATTGAGACGCAGGCCGGTGACATTTCGGGTTACATTCCGACCAACGTGATTTCCATTACCGACGGCCAGATTTTTCTGGAAGCCGATCTGTTCAACTCCGGCATCCGGCCCGCCATCAATGTGGGTTTGTCGGTCAGCCGGGTCGGCGGCAACGCCCAGATCAAGGCCATGAAGCAAGTCGCCGGCACGTTGCGTTTGGATTTGGCCCAGTACCGGGCGCTGGCCGCGTTTGCGCAGTTCGGCAGCGATCTCGACAAGGCCACACAAGCGCAGCTGGCCCGCGGACAGCGGCAGGTGGAAATTCTCAAACAGGCGCAGTACTCGCCTCTGCCGGTGGAAAAGCAGATTCTGATCATTTTTGCCGCCACCAACGGATATCTCGACGACATCCCGGTGGAAGAATGCCGTCGTTTTGAAACCGAGTTGTACAAATTTTTGGATACCGCGGCGCCGGGCTTGGGCCACCGCCTTCTCGAGAAGAAACAGCTCGACGAGGAATTGCGCCAGGAAATCAAGAAGACGCTGCTTCAATTTAAGGAGCGCTTTCAAGCGCAATCGTCCGCAGTCACCGCTTAAGAGTGAAAGGATTGGCGATGGGCCGGTGGAGGGCCCGTCGGTCTGGAGTCAAACGAACAGCTATGGCGAACGTTCTCGACATTCGACGCCGCATCCGAAGCGTGAAAAACACGCAGCAAATCACCAAGGCCATGAAGATGGTGAGTGCGGCACGGTTGCGTCGAGCCCAGGAACGGATTCTGAGCGCGCGCCCCTACGCCAACCATATGCTGGCGGTTCTCAACTCCCTGGTGACCCGCGTTAAATTGAATCGCGATGAAGAGACGGCGGGGCAACTGCATCCCTTGCTGGCCGAGCGGGGCGACCAGAAAATCGAATTGGTCATCATCACGGGCGATCGCGGATTGTGCGGCAGTTTCAACAGCAACATCTTGAAGGAAGCCCAGCAATTTCTCGGCGAGCGGAAAGAGAAGACGCTGAATCTGGAAGTGGTCGGCCGCAAGGCCCGCGACTTTTTCAAGCGGCGGTCTTGGAAGATTCACCACGAGTACGTCAACATCTTTTCACGCCTGCACTATGAGCACGCCAAGGACATTGCCCACTCGGTGATCGAAGAGTACGGACAAAGCGAGTTGGATGCGGTGTATCTGCTGTATAACGAATTCAAGTCCGTGATTCAACAACGCATCGTGGTGGAGCGTCTGCTTCCGATTGCGCGCCTGGAGCACAGCGACGAATACACGCGCATCGATTACCTCTACGAGCAGACCCCGGAGGTGATCTTCAACGACCTCCTGCCGAAGCATGTGGAGGTGCAGATTTACAGGGCCCTGTTGGAATCCGCGGCGGCCGAACAGGCGGCTCGCATGACCGCCATGGATGCCGCGACCAACAACGCGGCTGAAATGATCGACACCTTGACGCTCAACATGAACCGGGCACGCCAGGCGTCGATCACCAAGGAGATCATCGAGATTGTCAGCGGGGCGGCGGCCCTTTAGTCCGGCGGCCGCTGATCGAAAATCTTTTTTCCGGAGTTCTCATGAGTTCAGGCAAGGTGGTTCAAATTATCGGGCCGGTGGTGGACGTGGAATTTGAGGCGTCGTCTCTGCCCAAAATTTACAACGCCCTGCGCATCACCAGCAGCGGTTTCGACGTTCCCACGCCGATCGATATTATCGCGGAAGTGGAACAACACCTCGGCGAAGGCCGCGTGCGCGCCGTCGCCATGCAACCGACCGACGGCATGGTGCGCGGCATGAAAGCCGAAGATTTGGGAGAGGGCATCACCGTTCCGGTGGGCCGCGGCACGTTGGGGCGCGTGATGAACGTCATCGGAGAGCCGGTCGACAAACTCGGGCCCATCCCAAGCAAAATACGATATCCCATTCACCGTCCCGCCCCTTCCTTCGAAGAACAGAATACCAAGCTCGAAATGTTCGAGACGGGCATCAAAGTGATCGATCTGGTGGAACCCTACCTGCGCGGCGGCAAGATCGGATTGTTCGGCGGCGCCGGGGTCGGCAAGACCGTCATCATTATGGAATTGATCAACAACATCGCCCTGAAACACGGCGGTGTATCGGTGTTTGCCGGAGTGGGCGAGCGGACGCGCGAGGGAAACGATCTGTGGCTGGAAATGCAGGAATCCGGCGTGGTCAATATTAAGGAACCCGCCAAATCCAAGGCCGCGCTGATTTATGGACAGATGACGGAGCCGCCCGGGGCGCGCTTGCGCGTGGGTTTGACCGGATTGACCGTGGCCGAATATTTCCGCGATGAAGAAGGACAGGACGTGCTGCTGTTCATCGACAATATTTTCCGGTTCACCCAGGCGGGATCGGAGGTGTCGGCACTGCTGGGACGCATGCCCAGCGCCGTGGGTTATCAACCCAACCTGGCGACGGAATTGGGAGAGTTGCAGGAACGGATCACATCCACCAAGAAGGGTTCCATCACGTCGGTGCAGGCGATCTATGTGCCGGCCGATGATTACACCGATCCGGCTCCCGCGACCACCTTTGCCCACCTCGACGCGACGACGAACTTGTCGCGGCAGATTTCGGAGTTGGGAATTTATCCTGCGGTCGATCCGCTGGCCTCTTCGTCGCGAATTTTGGATCCGCGCATTCTCGGCGCCGAGCATTACAACACCACACGGTCGGTCAAATCGATTCTCCAAAAATACAAGGACCTGCAGGATATCATCGCCATTTTGGGCATCGATGAGCTGAGCGAGGAAGACAAGATTACCGTCACACGCGCCCGCAAGATTCAGAAGTTTCTGTCGCAGCCTTTCTTTGTGGCCGAGCAGTTTACGGGATTGGAAGGGAAGTACGTGAAACTCGAAGACTCCATCAAGGGCTTCAAAGAGATTGTCGATGGAAAGCACGACGATGTTCCCGAGCAGGCGTTCTATATGGTCGGAACCATCGAAGAGGCTTTGGAGAAAGCGGAGAAGGTGAAAGCCGAGTCGTAGTGTTCACCGCCGAGACGCAGAGTTCGCCAAGGTCACACAAAGTTTTGGTAGCCACGATCCCCCGCGGGGGATCGTGGGGGCGATGTTTTGGCAGCGTCGCTCTTTCCTTAGTGGGGCGAAGAAGACCGGCGTTCTCCTCGGTGCGGGGATTTTTTCTGACACCTGACACTCGGCCCCTGAAACCTGTTTTGAATCATGTTGCCTGAAAAAATCAAACTCGACATCGTAACGCCCGACCGTCCTATTTTGTCGGAGTCCGTGGATGAAGTTCAGATCCCTGGAAAGGAAGGCTATCTGGGGGTGTTGCCGGGTCATGCGCCCTTAATCTCGGAATTGACGATCGGAGAAATATCTTACCGCCAAGGAGTCCACACTTCGTATCTTGCCGTGACCTGGGGATTCGCTGAAGTCCTTCCCGACAAGGTCACCATTCTGGCCGAGCGTGCTGAAAAAGCCGAAGAGATCGACCTGCAGCGTGCCCTCAGTTCCAAAGCCCGCGCCGAAAAACGCCTCGCCCAAGTGAACGACACCGACATTGATTTCCAAAGGGCACAACTTTCGCTCCAACGCGCCGTGATCCGCATCCAGGTGGCCAAACACATGGGCGTGGGAGCGTAATCACCTTCACCGATCTGGTAGCGCAGTCGAGTCCGCCATGGTGGACGAAGACTGCGCTACCAATTCCCTGTTTACAAACCGCCTGACCTTGAGTAGAATCGGCGTTTCCCATTGAGCATGTGGAACATTGATCTTTGCCAAACTAAGCGAAGTAGAGGAGCGGAGCCAAAAGAGTAATCGGCGTCCATCGGGAGGAAGACCCGGGCGCGTGATGAAAGGATGGCCCCGCCGAAATCCAGAGCGCGGTTCTTCCGGCGCGCTGGGTTGGGCCGGCAAATAAGATTTGTCGGACTGTCATTTCCGCCGCGGCGGAAGTGGAGCGCTATTTCGTCGAAGAATTTGAACCGAACACGCGGGGTTTTATAACCCGCGGGCGAATTCATCAACCTATTCATCGGCGACTTGGCAGTCGCCGATTTTTTTTGATTGTTGATTCACCGCAGAGACGCGGAGGAGCATGGATGTCGATTACAAATTTCAAAATCATTGAATCCACCTTGCGCGAGGGCGAGCAGTTCGCCCGCGCCCATTTCAGCACCGCTCAGAAGCTGGAAATTGTCGAGGCCCTGAACGAGTTCGGCGTCGAGTACATCGAGCTGACCTCGCCGGCCGCCTCTCCGCAGTCCTATGTCGATGCCAAACAAATCTGCAAGAAGAAGCGGCAACTGAAGGTGCTGACGCACACGCGCTGCCACATGGAAGATGCCCAAATGGCCGTCGACACGGGCGTGGACGGCGTGGACATCCTGTTCGGAACCTCTTCCTTTCTGCGGAAATTTTCGCACGGCAAAAGCATCGAAGAGATCATAGAAAGCGCCCGCGAGGTTATTGACTACATCAAGGTCAGCGGATGTGAGGTGCGTTTTTCGAGCGAAGACACTTTTCGAAGCGAGGAGCAGGATCTTTTGCGCGTCTACCGGGCCGTCGACCAGATGGGCGTTGACCGTGTGGGGCTGGCCGATACCGTGGGCGTGGCCACGCCGCGGCAGATCTATGCCTTGGTGTCGGAGCTCCACCGGGCCTTGAAAGCCAACATCGAATTTCACGGGCACAACGACACCGGCTGCGCCATTGCCAACAGCTACACCGCCCTCGAAGCCGGCGCCACCCACATCGACACCTCCATTCTGGGCATCGGCGAGCGCAACGGCATCACCCCGCTGGGCGGGTTCATCGCTCGAATCTATGCCATCGATCCGCAACTGGTGAAGAAATACAAGCTTGCCATGCTGAAAGATTTGGAGCGAATGGTGGCCGGGATGGTGGACATAGAAATACCATTCAACAATTACATCACCGGGGAAACTTCGTTTACCCACAAGGCCGGCATGCATACCAAGGCCGTGCTGCTGAATCCGGGGTGTTATGAAATCATCAACCCGCTGGATTTTGGACTGGATCGCACGATTTCAATCGGGCATCGGCTCACCGGCAGGAATGCCATCCAGAATCGCGCCCAGCAGTTGGGGCTGCATTTCGGAGATTCCGAATTGCGCGCCGTTACTCAGGAGATCAAGCGCCTGGCCGATGAAGGACCCATTTCGCCCGATCGTCTGGATCAGATTTTGAGAGGGTGGATTACGGCGTGAGAGAAGCCGTCAGCTGTCAGTCGTCAGCAATCAGCTTTCAGCCGTCAGCCGTCAGCAATCAGCTATCAGAAATAAGCTCTCAGCTATAAGCCCCAAGCCGTAAGCAATAAGCAAGACCGCCTTCGAACTCAGTTTTTATCAAAGCGCAAGCAACTTTCGAGGGAATCTTGATTCGAAACTTGCTTTCATGTTTTTGTGGCCCGCTTAGGGCTTAGAGCTTGTAGCTTAAAGCTGATTTCTGATTGCTGACGGCTGATTGCTGAAAGCTGATGGCTGAAAGCTGACATCTGTTCTAGGAGTTTTCCATGTCGCAACAAACGTTAGCAGAAAAGATTCTATCCCACGTTTCCAATCGCGAAGTGCACGCCGGCGATTTGGCGGTTGTCCCGGTGGCGCGGGCCATGACGGTTGACTCCATCGCCTTGAGTGTGATGGATGTGATGAAACAGCTGGGTTGCGAGCGGGTCCACGACCCCGACAAGATCGCGTTGTTTGTTGATCACGTGGCCCCCGCCTCGAATGTCGCGACGGCCGACGCCCAGCAAAAACTCCGCGCCTTTGCGGAAGCCCAGGGAATCCGTGCGTTCTACGATGTCGGCAGCGGCATTTGCCACCAGGTCATGATCGAAGAGAAACTCGTGACACCCGGAACCGTGGCGGTGGGATCCGATTCACATTCCACGGCCTACGGCATGGTGGGAACGTTCGGAACGGGAATGGGGTCGACGGATGTGGGGTTGATTTTTGCCACCGGCAAGACCTGGCTGCGTGTTCCCGAGACTCTCCGGGTGGATCTGCGCGGTAAACCACGCCCCTACGTGATGACCAAAGACATCATTCTCCGCATCATTCGCGACCTCAAAGTCGACGGCGGAACCTATAAAGCCATGGAGTACCATGGTGTGGAATCCTTTTCGTTTGATTCGCGATTCACCCTGGCCTCCATGTCCACGGAGCTGGGGGCCAAGGTGGGTTTGATCGAGCCCGATGAGGTGATCAAGAAGCGATTTCCGGTGCCCGACTGGCTCTATTCGGATGCAGACGCCCGGTATCTGCGGCGCATTGATCTGGATGTGTCGACGCTGGATCCCCAAGTGGCGGCGCCCAATTCTGTCGACAACGTCCATGATGTCGGCGAATTGAAATCGGTTCATGTCGACACGGTTTTTCTGGGAAGTTGCACCAATGCACGGCTGGAAGATCTGCAAACGGTGGCGCGGATCGTCCGGGGCAAACGCATCGCCAAAGGCACGCGGCTGATGGTGACTCCAGCATCGCGAACCGTCTTGATGAATGCTACGAATGACGGCACCCTCTCCACTCTGCTGGAATTCGGCGCCGCGCTGGCCACACCCGGATGCGGTGCCTGCATGGGACGGAGCCAAGGCGTTCTCGGGGCAGGCGAAGTGTGCTTCTCAACCGGGAACCGCAATTTTCGCGGACGCATGGGTTCGCCCGAGGCAAAAATTTATCTCGGTTCACCGGCGGTTGCCGCGGCCACCGCATTGACCGGATTCATCACCGACCCCAGCGCACTTTAGGAACTTGGAAGTGAAATCGTTGCTAGTCAGAACAAAGAATTCAAATGAGGAAACCAGGAAGCCAAGAAACAAGTCTTGGGTCTGATCGTTTTGCTAGATTGGCTGGCTGTGCGCACATAAGATTTTAATCTTCCTGGACTCCTGGCTTCCTAATTAGGTTTTATTGGCTGTAGCTCTTGTGGATTAAGAGAGCTTGAAACGGAGAAGGTATGCCCCGCATTTGGAAATTTGGAGACGACATCGATACGGATCAGGTAGTCCCGGGTCGCTATGCACCGTACATGACCGGTGATCCGGAACTCCAGAAATACGCCTTTATTGAAAATCGTCCGGATTTTGCCAAGCAAGTGAAAACCGGAGACTGGATTGTTGCAGGCAAGAATTTTGGTTGCGGGAGCTCCCGCGAATATGCGGCGCAAGCACTCCGGAAATCGCCCATCGCGGGGATCATTGCCAAAAGCTATGCCCGCATTTTCTTTCGAAACGCCTTGAACCTGGGCATCCCGCTCTACGAATCGGATGAGCTCAACGACAGGGTCCAAGACGGCCAGGAGCTGTCATTCGACGCCGAACATTCCTCCTTAACGGTGGACGGAAAAACATACGCCCTCAAGCCCATGCCCGGATTTGTGCATCAAATTATTCGTGAAGGATCGATCATTGATTTTGTGAAGAAGCACGGGAAATTCCCGGGTGAGTAAAGCCTTCCCGGCGGGCGGCATTATCAAAACGAATCCGGTGAATTTGATGGCTGTCTCGGCGCTTTTCTTACGGACGTTGACTTTGCGAGCGTTCACGCATGCCACAACATATTAAAATGTACACGACCGCCCGCTGTCCGGACTGTCGCATGGTCAAGCGGTTCCTCTCTGAGCGGGGAATTTCTTTTGAAGAGATCGATATTGAGGAAGTTCCCGGCGCCGCCGAGTTAGTGGCGCAAGCGACCGGCGGCAAACGCGCTGTACCGACGCTCGACATCGATGGACATTGGGTTATCTGTTCCCCCTTTCAACCTGAAATTCTTCGCGAAGCGCTGGATTTGAAGTCTTGAACCGGCGTTTGGAGTGCCAGCCCTGAGAGTGTGCACACATTTTGTCTTGAACCTGAAAAGCGAAGTTCGTTTCGCGCCAAGAAGCAAAGGCGCCATGTTGCAAAGCAGGACCGAGGATGGAACACGTGAAACAGCAAACCAATGCGTTGGTAGTCGTACCCATCCATTTTGTTTGACTTTGCGGCCTTTGCGTCTTGGCGCGAACCCTCTATTTCGGAATCCAGGTTGAAACTTCATCAACGATATTTTAGACTCTGTAGCATCTGAGCATTCATCACTGGGGAATGGCAGGAGAGAGGCGGAGAGATTCGGCTCTCTTCATTGAATAAAGCGATGGCCGAAAATCACCATGCTCACACGCACTCGGACGCCCTGCTCAGTCAAGGCAACGTGGGCGCGCGGTTGAAGCTGGCCATCATTCTCACCTCCGGGTTTATCGCCTTGGAGTTGTTTTCGGGATGGCGATCCCACAGCCTGGCGTTATGGAGTGACGCGGGTCACAACGGCACCGACTTGATCGCCTTACTCTTGTGTTGGGCAGCGGTGCTGCTCAAAGAAAAGCCCGCCAACAAGAGCAAGACGTTCGGTTACCAGCGCGCCGGAGTCCTGGCCGCTTTTGTGAACGCCATTCTGCTGGTTTTGGTGGCATTCTACATCTTCGAAAAAGGATATCAGCGGCTGTTGGCGCCGGCGCCCGTGGGTAGCCGGCTGATTATCACGACGGCGGCCATCGGCTTCGTCATCAACGCCTCCATTTCGTGGATGCTGCTGCGCGACGGCCGGCACGACCTCAACATACGCGGCGCCTTCGTGCACATGTTGGGCGACACTCTGGCCACCTTCGGAATCGTCATCTCCGGCGTGATTATCTATGTCACCGGGCAGAACCGGATCGATCCGTTGATCAGCCTGGTGATCGGCATGATGATTCTGTGGTCGTCCGGATCGATCATCCGCGAAACGTGGAACATTCTGCTGGAGGGACTGCCGAAGAATTTGCGGCTCGACGATGTGACCCGGGCGATTCAGGCCATTCCCGGCGTAATCGATGTGCATCATTTGCATATTTGGTCCCTGGCCTCGCAGGTTCACGCCATGAGCGGACATATTGAAATCGCCGACATTCCTCCGTCGCAGAGCGAGCAAATATTGGATAACATCGATCGCATGTTGAAAGAACGGTACAATATCACCCATACCACCATTCAATTTGAACATATGAAATGCCGGCCGGAAGAGGAATCCTGCTCGGTGGCGACCCCTGCAAATCATTCTTAGCTCCCGGGTGCGAAGCGTGCGCTCCCCCCATGGAGTTGAAGCAGGGTCTCTTTGGAATCCGTGCAGAGACTTCTCTGTGGGGACGGAAAATTTCACGATTAAACCACCCCCTGACGGCCTCGGTCCAATAAGACGAGAAATCAACCCATCAAGATTCCCCATGAGATGGGGGTAGCAGTAAGGGACGTCGCTATGTTGAAGCAGTGGCGCATTTCGAAGCCCACGGGCATTTTTGTCCTGGTGTTCGGGTGCTGCCTTCTCACCGCCGTTCTTTTGTCGGCGCATTCAACCGGTCCCAAGGCCGGAGTGAATGGTGGGCTGGCCGGACAGACCTGCAACCAATCCGACTGCCACAACACTTTCACGGGGGTGAACCTTGCCGCCAGCAAGAGCGCTATCACCCTTTCAGGCTTTCCGAGCGGTTATATTCCGGGACAGACCTATACCCTGCAAATCACTGTGGGGTTGATCAATCCCGCAGACCAAACTTCACCACCGCGGCGACGATACGGTTTTCAGCTCTCGGCGCGCTCCCCGTCCAGCCCGTTTAATTCCTTGGGCACACTGACGCTGACGCAATCCACCACAGGGTATGATTTTGTTTTGGGCGACGGCACCCAGCCCACGCCGGTGGTTGTAAACGGAGCGGTTTACGTTTCGCATAATTCCAGCGGAACGTGCGTCAATGGGACCTCCTGTACGTGGTCGGTCAATTGGACGGCGCCCAATCCGGCCGCCGGCCCGGTCGAATTTGATGTCGCAGGGAACTCCGCCAATGGTGATCAGGACCACACCGGGGATTACATTCTCACCACTTCATTAACAATAAATGAGCTGTCGCTTCCGGCGCCGCAGTTCGCCTCTTCCAATCCTTCTTTCCCGCATATTGGACCGCAGGGCGGGGGTACCAGCGTAACCGTCAACGGACAAAACTTTGTCAGCGGTTCCCAGGTTTTATTTGGGGGCGTGGCGGGGACCACCACCTTTGTTAGCGCTACTCAATTGACGGCCGTGACCCCGGCCGCTGGGGCGCCCGGCGCAGTGGATATCCAAGTCGTCAACCCCGATAACAAATCCGCGACGCTAAACAAGGCGTTCACCTATTTCGACGATTCCTTGAAAATCGCCGACGCCATTTCCACTACATCTTCCGCATCCAAGATGACGGAGTCCGATGCCGCCGGCGTTTCACCCGTGGGCAGCGGGATTTTCAATTTCACACAGAATAATACGCTGGTGACCACGACCGGCACTCCCTCCGCAACGCCCACCACAAAATTCCTTTTGTTCGCCGACTCCAATCCGCTGAAATGTTCACAAACGAATTGCGCGTTGCCGAACAACACCGGCCTGGCCATCATTAATCAGTCCGGCGCGACCGCTCATTTGACATTTATTCTGCGGAAGGCGGATGGAACCGGGGTCGCGAGCCTTCCAAACAATCAATCACTCGGCAACGGGCAGCACTTTCAAGGTTTCATGACCGACATTTTTGGATCTCCCGCGAACAACTTCACCGGGACAATCGAAGTCGACAGCGATCAGCCCGTCAGCGCTTTGACTTTGGAGCAAACCACCAACCAGGCGCCCCGAAATGAGGTGCTGTTCACGTCCTTCCCGGTGGCCGATTTGGTGCAGGCTCCGGCTGCAGGAAATTTGGTGTTTTCACAATTGGCCGATGGCGGCGGTTTTCAGTCGCGCATCGTCTTGATGAACACCACGAACAAGGCCATCAGCGGAAAAATCCTTCTTAATAAGGATGATCCTTCCAGTCCTAATTTCAATTTCATTGGGATCGGTCCGGTGTCGCAAGTTCCCTACAACATTCCTTCCATGGGGGAGTTTTCCATTTTATCGGCCGGAGTGGGGCCGCTGACGGTGGGCTATGCCGTGGTCGTTCCCGACAACGGCAGTTCAAGCCCGGTGGGCACGGGCGTGTTCATCCTGACCTCAAACGGATTTACAGTGACGTCGTTTGGTGTGCCGTCATCGCCCGCGCTCAACTACGGCGTGATTCTGTCCGACACGAATCCTTCGTCGGCGGGTCTGGCGCAGAATACCGGCGTGGCCATCGCCAATCTTTCCCCGACTCAATCAGCGGAGGTCGACTTCACCCTGTTGCATCTCGACGGCTCAGGCGCCGACGCCACGGTGCAAAAAATAACCGTCCCGCCAGGCGGCCATATTGCCGAATTCGTGGATCAGATTTTTACGGATGGGATGGCCGGCAACTTCACGGGCACCATGGCAATATCGACAGCGAGTTCCCCTGGCATCGCGGCACTCACTCTGATTCAAACCACCAATCAACGTGGCGATGTCTTGTTCACCACACTTCCGGTGGCAACTCCATCCAGTTCGACGGATCCGGTGTTTTTCCCGCAGCTGGTTTCGGGGGGAGGATTTGCCACCCAGCTGATTTTGTTGAATCCCGCAGGAGTCGCATCCGTCGGAACACTGAATTTTCTGGGCGGTTTGGGAGCCTCCAACGGACAACCTATCATTCTTCCGCTGAACGACTCGCTCAGTAGTTCGTTCAACTTCAATATTCCGAGCAACGGGGGCGCTCTGTTCCGTTGAACTTGACGATGAATTAAGTCCCGCGGTAGAGAAACAATCCCGCCAAGGCCGCAGCGGCGATCAATAGCGGTTCAGGAATTTTCCACTTCACCAAAATGAAAAGGCTGATGATGGCGATGGCGACGCCTTCCCAGTCGTGCACCGTCCGGCGCGCGATCACAACCACAGCTCCGGCAATCGCACCCACCGCGGCGGCGGTTACACCTTGAACGAAGGCGTGCAACTGGGGATTTTTGGCGAAACGTTTGTAGTAAGGACCCAGCACGACCACGACCAGAAAAACTGGAAGAAAAACCCCCATCGCCGCGGCCAGGGATCCTGTGAATCCACCAATCAGATATCCGATGAAGCCCACGGTAATCACAACAGGACCGGGTGTAATCATCGCCACCGCCACCGCATCCACAAATTGTCGTTCGGTCAACCAGTGATGCTCCAAAACCACCCCGCCGTGAAGGAAGGGCACAATGGCCAGCCCGCTGCCGAAAACAAAAAGACCGGCCTTGGCGAAGAACAGAAATATTTCCCAGCTTCTTGCGGAAAGGTGCAGCCCGCCCAAAGTCAGGACCAAGCCGGTTGTACTTCGCTGAACCCAGCGGGCCGGAAGGGAACGGATGGCCAAGACGACCATCCCTCCGGCGACAAACAGCCAGGCAATTTCTCGCTCGGTGATGGCGGTCGAAAGAGCCAACAGAAAGAAGATGGTCCATAACAGCTTGTCTTTTTTTAACACCGTCCTTACCAGCTTCACGGCAGCCCGGGCAATGATGGCGATGACGGTGCCGCCGATGCCATAAAAAACCGCTTGCATCCAGCGCAGCCCGCCGAAACGAACATAGGCGATCGCCAGCCCCAACACCATGAGAAACGACGGCACAATGAAAACAATTCCAACCAGCGTGGCTCCCAGGAAACCCGCGCGGACAAAGCCGAGGTAAATGGCCAACTGAGCCGCCAGTGGGCCGGGTGAAAGTTGCGCCAGCGCCAAGCCGTCCAGATAATCGTCGGAGCTGATCCATTGGCGCTTTTCCACGAGGTCGCGCTGCATCAGTTCCGCCAAGGCGATGGGGCCACCAAATCCAATCGTTCCCAGCTTGAGAAAATAAAGCAAGAACTGCACGAGCGGAGCCGCGTCTGCCGGCGCCGTCGAATCCAGTTTGGAAAATTTGTTCAAGGCGCTCATTGCTTCCGCAACACCTCAATCATTTTTGTCAGGACCTGAGGTTGTACCTAAATGCAATTGCGAAAAATGTTTTTCCAATGTCCCGTACCTCTGCTCCGTACCACTGCTCCTAAAATAGCTTTGGTAGCGCCGGCAGTTCTTTATGCCGGCGATGTTCTGTCGCCCCTGCCAGGTCTGGGCGATCTTATCGGTCCGCAAGATTGTCAGTCCAGTCCCCCGCGGGGGACTGGGCTATTGAAGATGTCCCTTGCAGGGAGCAGAAAACTGCCGCTTCAAGTGCCTGAGTTCATTTTCATGCCCTTGGGCGCCCCGACCCATCGGGGCATGAAGAACTGCCCCGTACCTCTGTTCCTTACCACTGTCCCGTACCTCTGTTCTTTACCGCTGTCCTGCACCACTGTTCTGTGCCACTGTCCTGTACCGCAGAGAGTCCCGAAGGGACGAAGTTGAGTAGCCCGGGGCGCCAGCCCCGGGTAGGCTAAGCCCCGCCATTGAGCCCTGAAAGGGCGATATAAACAGAGGCCCTTTTCCGCGTTCCCTCTGGGCGCGGCGCGGGGCTCCGCGGTGATAAACCCGGCCGGCAGCGAATTTCTTGCTGATCAAGGTTCGATGCGCGTTTCGAAAGAATCTCACGCCGCCAAATTGACCTTCATCCCCACGCCCCGCTGCAGAGCTTTCCTGTAGACGACAATGGCCGCCGCGATATCTTCAATCGCCGTTCCGGTGCTGTCGAAAATTGTGATTTCCCTGGGGGTGGTGCGCCCTGCCTTTTTATTCGCCACCAACTCTCCCAACTCCGCATGAACTTGGCTTTGAGTAATCGTGTGGGCGTTCAGGGCGTGGTGAAGATCTCCGATCTCGGCGCACTGACTGAGAATATCCGCCACCACTTTGTTGCCGGCGAACAGCTGCGGGTCAATTTCTTGTTTTTCGGGATTGTCTGCACCCACCGCTGCGACAAAAGTGCCGGGTCTTACATGTTCGCGCCTCAAAAAGAATTTTTTAGATGGCGTGCAGGTGACGATCACGTCACTCTCAAGGGCAGCAGCG
>JAQUPQ010000064.1 GCA_028716525.1 Terriglobia bacterium
AAGACTCACCACCCGCCCTCTTACACTTCTTCTCTAAGCCCCGAGCATAACGTCCTGGCGATGGATGGCGATGAAAGATGGCCAGTCCATCTGACCATTCCATTTTCATCATGTGTCCTCTTAGGTTCCTCTGTAGCCACTCGACCTTTCACAAAAAGATGACCCTGTGCCGTTCCAACGTCTGCCGCCCATGAAATACTGCGGCTATTGTGATGGACTTTGCCGTTGTAAGGCCAATGTTAGAACGCTGCTTGTCGCAGACTGAGTCACCCCACCCACGTCTCGAGCCCCAGGAATGTCCTCCCCGGCAAAAACTCGATGCCGGCACGGAACCCTGCCTCGCTATCAACCGAACGACGATGAAAGAAAATCCGGGAAACCCTTTCAGAGTATTCGACCGCACTCCAAAGATAGGGTTTAAAAATTCAATGAGGAGTGCATTCCCCCAACATGACGCCTAAAGGCTGCCAAGTCAATGAGTAACATCCACCTGCGCTTGGATTCGACGGCAACCGTCATTCCCAACACCACTTGAAATATCCATGATCGACGGAATTTTCACAACCATTCCGCAAAATTATAGACCTTTAAAGCGTCAGTTCAAGGGAAAAAATCGAAGCGCCCGGAACTCCCTGAAGCTCTGCGAATAAAAATACCGTGTGAAGACATTTGACAAAACGATTAAATCAGTAAATCTTCTCAAAAAGATGGATGGGGCCAAAGGTGCGATGCGATTATTTCAAAAAGCACCGCAGGGGCGTGGTTGAGCCGCGCAGCGGTCCACCGGCTTTCGCTTGCGTCCCCCGGATTTTTGGGGGACTGGCAGATAGTCCTCAGGATGAGTTCGGAAATTCCGGTCTGCACCAATGCCAGTCCCGCAGGGACGAGATTGAGCCGCGAAGCGGTCCACCGGCGTTCCTTGCGTCCCCCGGATTTTTGGGGGATTGGCGGATAGTCCTCAGGATGAGTTCGGAAATTCCGGTCTGCACCAATGCCAGTCCCGCAGGGACGGGGTTTGGTAGCCCGGAGCGATAGCTCCGGGAACGGTCCGAACGGTTATATGGAGCCCCGCAGGGGCGACATAGCTCTTCATTTCCAAATATATCGTTCATCAATCTCAATTCCGTGTTCCTCGAGTAATTGTCGAAACTCTGTTTTGAAATCGATCCGCTCGTGGTGTTTTACCTGGTTCTTGATGTACTCGATGACCCTTTTCTCGTCCCCAGGACTCACCGTGAACGCGGCATACTCCTCCTGCCAATAGAATCCTCTTGCGTTTTCCCATCTGGAATGCATCCATCCAGACGAATTTGCTTTGACTCGTCCGGTGAGGTCGGCAACGGATTGATCCGCGCGGCTGGAGAGATAAAGATGGATATGGTCGGCGACGCCATCAGCGGTCAGAAGCCGCCCTCGTTCACGCCGAATGATGCCTCCGATGTAGCGGAAGAGTTCGTCTTTCCACTCGAGTCGGATGATAGGTTGTCGGTCTTTAGTGCTGAAGGTGACATGAAAGCGCAAATAGGTATAGGACATACAGTCTCCAGGCGGGGGTGGATTAAGGGAATCGCACTGGGGGGATCTCAGTAATGATGTACCTGTCGGGAGGTGAATTCAAGATTTGCCGATCAAAACAATAAAAACCAATGTCGCCCCTGCGGGGCTCCGTTTGAACGTTCCGCTCGTTCCCGGAGCTGGCGCTCCGGGCTACTCAACACCGTCCCTGCGGGACTGGTTATAGATTGAGGAGGAGTCAGCTTTCAGCTATCAGACGTCAGCCACAAGCTATAAGCCTCAAGCCCTAAGCAATCAGAGATCAGATATCTGCCGTCAGCTGTCCGCCGAAGGCGTCCAATGCGCGGGCGAAAATCGGATTGCTTATGGCTTACAGCTTTGGGCTTAAGGCTGATAGCTGAAAGCTGAGAGCTGACTTCTGTCAGCAACATGATCCCAGCATTCTCCAGACAATAGCTCAAGGACCTCGGCGCACGTGGAGCATGAAAACGATTTGGCTTTGGGACGATCGTTCACCGCCAAGACGCCGCGGCGTCGAGGTTGCGCAGAGAAACCCCCGCCTATTTTCGGAGCAAAAAGCTTTTCCTGTCACCAGACACCCGGCACCCGACACCCATTTTCGGAGCACCTATCGATTCACTGTCCTTCGACGCTCAATCCGATGTAAATGCTGGATCCGCCACGATTCACAAGAAGGAGAACGGTGTCGGCCTTCCCGATCTTCGCGGCAATGCGATTGAAGTCGTCCACCGTGCGGACCTCTTGCCGGTTCACTTCCTGGATAACATCACCTCGTTGCAATCCGGCATCGTCAGCAGCACTTCCGGCCTTCACATCGGTAATCACCACCCCGGTGGTCCCCATGGGCAAATTCAACTGCCGGGCCATTTCACGGGTCAAGTTCTGAACGGAGATTCCGTTCAAAACATTCGTGAATTCGCCACCTTCAGGGGGCGCATTTTCACCCTGCTCGCCAACCGTTTTGGGCATTTCCGCAACTTTCACATCCAACGCGATGGCGCTGTCTCCACGCCACACCTTGAGGTGTGCAACCTGACCAAGGGGTGTTTGGCTCACACGCCACGCCAACTGGCTGCGGTTTTCAATAGGCGCTCCATCCAGATCCAAAACGATATCGCCGCGTTTAATTCCGGCTTCAGCGGCAGGGCTGCCCGGCTCGACCGATGAAACAATCGCCCCGGTTGCCTCTTTTAACCCGGAGGTGCGCGCAATGGCCGGCGTCACATTCTCAATGGTGACTCCCAGCCAAGCGCGCACGACTTTTCCATTGCGGATCAAGCTTTCCGCCACGGGCCGTGCCATGTTACTGGGAATGGCAAAGCCGATCCCGTTGAATCCTCCCTGGCTGGTCATGGACTGCCCGGCGCTCAATATCGCCGTGTTGATACCGACAAGCTCTCCATTAATATTGACTAACGGCCCGCCGGAGTTTCCGGGATTGATGGCGGCATCGGTCTGGATGAAATCTTCATAATTCTCGATTCCAATGTTGGAGCGTCCGGTAGCGCTGACAATCCCCTTGGTGACGGTCTGGTTCAACCCAAAAGGGCTGCCAAAGGCCATAACAATCTCTCCCGGCTTAAGCTCTCGGGAATCTCCCCACGGAACCACGGATAGACCGGAGGCCTCGATCTTGATCACCGCAATATCGGTTTTCGGATCAGTCCCCACCAGCTTTCCTTTTAATTCACGCTTGTCCGCGAGCGTCACCTTGATTTCGGTGGCTTGATCAATGACGTGGTTATTCGTGACGATGTAACCGTTGGGGCTGATGATAATCCCCGAACCCAACGACTGTTCCTTTTGCGGTTGGGGGGTGCCTTGGAAACCCGGCCCAAAAAACTGCCGAAAGAGCGGATCGTTGAAGAACGGAAACATGTTTTGTGGATTGGTTTTGACCATGCGAGTGGTGGAGATGTTGACCACTCCCGGCAGCACCGCTTTGGCGATGGCCTGGAAGGCGCGGTTCTCAGCGCTCAGCGCGCTCACTTCCTGAGGGCTGACCAGGGGTCCATCCACCGCTTTGTATGCCTGCGAATAACTGACCCTCATGTGCTGGAATCCCACCCACAATCCCAGCACCAGAATGGCTTCGACCACAGCCCATAAAAGAAATCTCAAGGATGATCTCGTCCGCGTTTTCACCGCGGGTTGTGATTGAACCTTTTGTTCAGGATTTGCGTTTTGATTCTCCATAGTCCCTTTTCCTCGATGTCTCGCGTTATTGGTTTCTAAAACTCTTGTTGAATGCCCCCACCCGGGATCTCTCCCGTCCCGGTCTGATCGGGCCCCTTCCAGTGTGTCGCTTTAAAAAATTCTTCCATCCTATTACGATTTCAGTGACCGCCAAAAAGTTGTCTCCGCCGAGGTGAAGTTCCAGGGCCTCGACCCCGTGAGGCATTTCAGAGTTGTTCAGCCACAATCAATGTGATGTCATCCAACTGCATCATTCCCGCGGTGAACAACATTAAGTGCTCCATGATCTTGGTCTTCATGGACTCGGCGTCCAGGGTTCTATTCCCCACCACCACCTCTTTCAAACGGTCATCGCCATACTCCTCGCTGGTTGTGGACTGAGCCTCGGTCACGCCGTCGGTAAAAAACACGACGCGGTCACCGGATTTCAAGGAAGCTTTTCCTTGCGCCATCGGGACGCCATCGAAAATTCCCAACACCGTCCCGCCTTCAGTCAGCGTCTGGATGGCGCCATCGCCGCCAATCCACAGCGGTGGATTGTGACCGGCATTGCAATATTCCAGGGTGCCGTCACCGTCGATGACCCCGTAGAACACGGTCACAAATTTTCCGCTGGGATTTTTTTGAAACAGCAAATGATTGACCCGGCCGACGGTCTCACAGGCGCTGCGGTCCGGCGAGGCTTCCGCCAGGAAAAAGCCCTGCACCATGGACGTCAGCAACGCGGCGGAAGGCCCTTTGCCCGACACGTCCGCGATCACAATACCCACCTGATTGTTTCCCAGTGGAATAAAATCGTAATAGTCTCCCCCAATGGAGCGGCAGGGAATATTGACGGCTGCAAATCGCGTGGAAGCCAGCTGAGTGGCCGAGCGCGGCAGCAGGGTTTGCTGAATCTCGCGGGCGATCTTCAGTTCCTCGTCCATGCGCCGCTTTTCAATTTCTTCCAGGTGCAAGCGGGCATTCTCGATGGCGATGGCCGCATGCCCCGCCACCGTCTCAAACAACTCCAGGTCCATTTCAGAAAAGAACTGGGTCACCGTCTGTTTGTCGACATAAATCAATCCGATGGTAGAGAGCGTCGATAACCCTCCGGAATCCGTGTCTTTTGCCCCGCCACGAAAAGTCTTCAGCGGAACGCACATGATCGTCTTCAAGTTCAACGCTATGACGCTTTTTTGCTCCCGAAAGTCGGAATTTCGTTCGGAATCGCATACGATAACCGGTTTGTCGGTTTCGATGACGCGCTGCACCACGCTGCGGCTCAGGCGATATTGTTTGTTGACCAACTCCTCCTGGCTGATGTTCCGGGGCATGGCCAACTGCAGCTCGCCTCCCGCATCCCGAAGCATGAGAAAGCCCCGGTCGGCGCCCGTCAACTCCATGACCGCGTCCATGACACGATGGAGCACATCCTCCAACACCAGTGAAGAGTTCAGCGCCTTGGAAACTTCCAACAACATTTTGAGATGATGGGAGCCGACCTTGCCTTCCGAAGAGGGATGGGTTTGCGCCGCCACTGAAATCTCGGCCTCGGAGACCTCCTGGGTGGCGAAGAATAAACATTGGTCGGGATTGGAGCCCAACGTAAGGCGATCCCCATGCGTCAATTTTCGCTCCCGGATACGTTCCCCGTTGATCCACGTGCCGTTCTTGCTGTTCAAATCGACCACCAGGTAGTCGACGCCCGCGGGCCGAATCTCGGCATGGAAGCGGGAAATGGAAGGATCGTTCAAGACCACCAGGTTCTCGGAGTTGCGCCCCAATCGAATAACTTGCTGGGCCAGCGGAATGATGGTACGTGCTCCCAAAAGGTCGTTGTAATACAAGCGTGGTCCGTTCATCCCCTTCTCCCCTGCCTCAACGCAGCATTCACTAGAATGAGTAAGCCCGTTTATTATAAAGCCAATCCGGGGATTGTTCCAAGAAGAGGCGAATTAAATACATTTGAGATTTGAAATTGCGCGAATGCGCGATTTAAGACCAGCAGTTCTTAGATTATCGTTTGACCAATAACAGACACCTGAATTGTGAAAGAACTCTTTTTCCAATCGCGAAATCGCGCATTATGAAAATCTCAAATGTCCTCAGATCGCGCAATTTCAAATCTCAAATGCCCTCACTGAATCTCGCCTTGACATTGTATTTGGAAATTAATTAAAATACCGACCGGTCGGTAGGTTCTATTCGGTCCCGCGATTCAGAAACTCTTGAGTACGGCCCGGGCTTCCCCGGGAGATCAATCCTATGAAGCGATCCTCGAATTCGGCCTCATTGCACAATCCTATTTACGACATCGCCGCCCAGGTCTTCCACAAACGCGGTTATGACTCCACCTCCATGAGCGACATTGCGCACGCCGCCCGCCTGACCAAAGCCGGCCTATACCACCACATCGCCAGCAAGGAGATGCTGCTGTATACCATTCTCAATTACGGCATGGACCTGACCGACGAAATCGTGATGCGGCCGGTGCTTGAAATTCGCGATCCTCTGGAACGCCTGAAACAGTTGATCGCGCGGCACCTGCGCTTGATCTTGCAGGAACGCAACCACGAGGTCACGGTGATTCTGCATGAAGACAAATCGCTCCGCGGGACGCTCAGGAAGAAGATGAACGAACGAAAAAAACATTATATCGATTTCGTGGAGAAAGTCGTTGCCGGAGTGCTGCCGAGGCGCCGGAAGTCGAAGGCCCGCATCGCCGCCTTTGCCCTGCTCGGCATGATGAACTGGTGTTACCAGTGGTACCGGCCGGGAGGTCGCATCACCGTTCCGGCGCTGGTGAATGGAATGACGGAGATTTTTTTGCATGGAGTCGCGTAAGCCGCATTTCGGCCGTAAAACCTCACCGCAGAGACGCGGAGGACGCAGAGCCACGCGGAGAGGCGCATGGCTATTTTTGGGGCTCCTCGTAATGGATGGGGTGGCGCGCACAGCGCATGTTGGTCCACCTAAGCAACGGAGGGACGATATTCATAAATTCCAAACTCCAAAAACCAAATTCCACAGCCAGCAACTCCGGTTCGCCCCTTATCTCATCTAGGGGGTGCGGTTGGAATTTTGGAACAGCGCGAGGGATTTCACATCGCGAGGAGGGAGATTGGAATTTGGAATTTGAAAATTATTTGGAGTTTGGATTTTGGAGCTTGGAAATTACGTTGTATGCGCTACCCCGTCCGTGAGAACGAGAGCCTGAAAAAGGAGGAACATTTCAATGGACCGTGTTTATATCTTTGACACGACCTTGCGCGATGGCGAGCAGTCGCCCGGATTCAGCATGAACCTGGAAGAAAAACTGAAGATGGCGCGGCAATTGGAACGCTTGCAGGTCGACATCATCGAAGCCGGCTTTCCCATTGCCAGCGACGGAGATTTTGAAGCGGTCCGGAAAATTGCCCAGGAAGTGCGCACCCCCGTGATTGCCGGACTGGCTCGCACCCATCGCGCCGACATCGATCGCTGCTGGGAAGCCATTCAATCGTCCGCCCGACCGCGCATTCACACCTTCATCGCCACCTCCGACATCCATCTGCAATACAAACTGCGACGCACCCGGGAGCAGGTGTTGGACCAGGCCATCGACGCGGTGCGCTACGCGCGCACGTTGTGCCAGGACGTGGAGTTTTCTGCCGAAGACGCCGGCCGCAGCGACATCGATTATCTCGTCCGCGTCATCGAGGCCGTGATTGAGGCCGGCGCCACGGTCGTCAATATTCCCGACACTGTGGGCTACTGCATCCCCGGCGAATTTGGCGCACTCATCCGAACCCTGCGAGACCGCGTTCCCAATATCCATCGCGTTATTCTGAGCGTTCATTGCCACAACGATCTCGGCATGGCCGTGGCCAATTCCATCGCGGCCGTTCAAAACGGCGCTCGACAGGTGGAGTGCACCATCAACGGCATTGGAGAGCGGGCCGGAAATGCTTCTCTGGAAGAGTTTGTCATGGCCTTGAAGGTTCGACCTGCGGCTCTGCAGTGCACCACCGAGGTGCGTTCCGAAGAAATCTATCGCGCCTCGCATCTGCTTTCCAATTTGACCGGCATGGCGGTACAAGCCAACAAAGCCATCGTGGGAAAGAATGCCTTCGCCCATGAAGCCGGAATTCATCAGGACGGGGTTCTGAAGGAAGCGCGTACTTACGAAATCATGACCCCGCAATCGGTGGGCGTTCCTGAAAACAAGATTGTGCTGGGAAAACATTCCGGGCGACATGCGCTGCAACAACGTTACGAGAGCCTCGGATATGCCGTATCCGCCGAGGAGCTCGATCGTGCCTACAAATTGTTCACCAAATTGGCCGACAAGAAGAAAGTGGTGTTTGATGAGGAGCTCATCGTCATTCTGGACGACGGGTTGAAACATGTTCCGGAGTCGTATTCCCTGAAGTTCTTGCAAACGGTGGGCGGAAATGAAGGCTTTGGATCGGCCACTGTCAAGTTGTCGCATGGCGATCAGATTGTGGTGGATTCGGCCGTCGGGGATGGACCTGTGCACGCCACTTACAATGCCATCGATCGCATCACCGAAATGCCCGGCAAGTTGTTGGATTATTCATTGCAATCGGTGACCCGAGGCAAGGATGCCGTCGCCGAGGCCTTCGTCCATGTCCAGTTTGCCGAGGGCAACTTTACCGGCAAGGCGGCTTCTACGGACGTCACAGAAGCCAGCGCCCGGGCCTATCTCAACGCCATCAACAAAGCGCTGGTGGAACACCAGCGACGTGAACAGGTCGCGCATGCCGGGATGACAAGGGAAAGCACTTCGCCTGATGAAAGCCGGTCGGAATGGGGAGTGTGAAAAACATTTGCGATTTGAGATTGCGCGATTTAAGAACATTTCAGATTTGAGATTGCGCGAATGCGCGAATTGAAAGCATTCACGCTGTTCTTAGATTGCCATATGACCAGTAATTGACATCTCAAACTTGAGAGACTTGTTTTTCCAATCGCGAAATCGCGCATTATGAAAATCTCAAATGCTCTTAATTCGCGCATTCGCGCAATCGAGAAATATCCAAATGTCCCAAACTATAACTGAGAAGATCTTGGCGCGGCATTCCGGACATGACCGCGTCCGAGCTAACGACCTGGTCAACGCCCAGATTGATTTGATCATGTGTCACGACGTGACGACCCCGCCCGCCATTTCCATGTTGAAATCCATCGGTGTCCATCGGGTGTTCGATCCTACACGGATTGTGGTGACGCCCGACCATTTTGTTCCCAACAAAGACATTCAATCCGCCCTCCTGGCGAAAATTCTGCGCGCCTGGGTAGAGGAACAAGGAATCGAACACTATTACGAAATCGGCCGCCATGGAATTTGTCACGCCCTGTTGCCGGAGATGGGGCACATTCTTCCGGGAACGACGGTGATCGGAGCCGATTCGCACTCCACCACCTATGGCGCTTTCGGATGTTTTTCCACCGGTATTGGGTCGACCGATTTGGCCGCCGCTCTGGCGACCGGAGAGCTGTGGTTCAAAGTTCCGGCTTCCATGAAGATCATTGCCGACGGACTCATCCCGCATGGCGTCTTCGCCAAGGACATCATCTTGGAAGTTATTCGCCAGATTGGAGTCGACGGGGCGCGCTACATGGCCATGGAATGGTGCGGGTCCACGATTGATTCCCTTTCGATGGAATCGCGAATGACGCTGACGAACATGGCGGTGGAGGCCGGCGCCAAGTCGGGCATTATCGCCGCCGACGAAACCACACGCCGTTACTTGGCTGAAAAACCGCATTCGAAGAATCGGGCGTTTGACGCCGTGCAATCCGATGCCGATGCACATTACGATCAAGTGGTTCACATACAAGTTGATCAGTTGGAGCCCATGGTGGCGTTGCCTCATCTGCCGTCCAACGGCGTGGGCATCAGCCGCGTGGTGAAGGACAGCGTGGTGTTGGATCAGGCTTACATCGGTTCCTGCACCAACGCCCGCATCGAGGACCTGCGCGTTGCGGCGCAAGTCCTCAAAGGCCGCCATGTGGCGCGCTCTTGCCGCACCATGGTCGTGCCGGCAACGACCTCGATCTATAATCAGGCCCTGCGCGAAGGATTGTTTGAAATTTTTACTGACGCTGGATGCGCTATTTCGACTCCCACCTGTGGTGCCTGCCTGGGTGGGTACATGGGCGTTTTGGCGGAGGGCGAACGATGCATCTCCACCACGAATCGAAATTTTGTGGGCCGGATGGGACATCCCAAGAGCGAAGTTTTCCTGGCTTCCCCTGCAACGGTGGCGGCCTCCGCCATCGAAGGGAAAATTGCGGATCCGAGAAAGTACCTGGAGACACCATGATTGGCCGTGCACATGTTTACTCGAGACCGCACATCAACACCGATGAAATTATTCCGGCACGTTATTTGAATGTCCATGCGGAGGCGGAGCTGGCCAAGCACGCCATGGAAGACATTGACTCCGAATTTGTCAGCAAGGTTCAGCCGGGAGATTTTGTCGTGGTGGGCGAAGATTTCGGCTGTGGATCGTCGCGAGAACACGCCGTATGGGCTTTGCGAGGAGCGCGCGTGGCCGGGGTCTTGGCCGGCAGCTTTGCGCGAATTTTTTATCGCAACGCCATCAACAATGGGTTTCTGGCGATTGAATGTTTGGGATTGTCGGAGGCGACCTCGAGCGGCGACCAGTTGGAAGTCGATCTGGCTTCAGGCGTGATCATAAATCACACCACCGGCGCGACCCATCGCTTTTCTCCGATTCCCGATTTTGCCCGGGAGATGATGCAAGCGGGCGGTCTGCTCAAGTCTGTCGAAAAGAAACTGAAGGCCACAGGGAGTCCCGGTTCATAAACGCAGTCAATTGAAATTCACCAAAGATGGATGCGGGCGTTGAAAACCTGCATTCTTTATGTTATGTCGAACGGCGGTCGCGAGACCGCCGTTCTTTCAGGAGCGCCTTGAATCTTAAATTAACCCTTCTCCCCGGCGATGGCATCGGCGCGGAAGTGATCGTCGAAGCCATGAAAGTCTTACAGGCCATCGAAAGACGTTTCGGTCATCGATTCCAGATTCAGTTGGCCTTGATTGGAGGCGCAGCGCTGGATGCCATGGGGACTCCTCTGCCCGACACCACCATCCAGCAATGCCGGGAATCCGATGCCGTCCTCTTGGGCGCCATTGGAGGCCCAAAATGGGACGGCAATCCTTCCGCGCTAAAACCTGAGAAGGGGTTATTGGGAATACGCAAGGCTCTGGGAAATTACGCGAACTTGAGACCCGCCCGGATTTTTGACGTCTTGGCTGAGGCATCGACGCTGAAACGTGACGTTGTGGAGGGCGTGGATTTGCTGATCGTCCGTGAGCTGACCGGCGGAATATACTTCGGTGAACCGCGGGGATTTGCTTCCACCGCCAGACGCGAATCTGCGAAAGAACAAAATGATTCAACGGCCTCGCTGGACGCTGCCGATTCCGCTTTCAACACCGAGGTCTATTCGGTCCCGGAGATCGAACGAATTGTGCACTTGGCTTTCGAGCTGGCGCGAACCCGGAACCGCAAGGTGTGTTCGGTGGACAAAGCGAATGTGCTTGAAAGCTCGCAGTTGTGGCGGCGGGTGGCGGCGGGCGTTGCCAAGGAGTTTCCCGACGTGGAATTCTCCAACTTGTATGTCGACAATTGCGCCATGCAACTGGTCGCCCGTCCCAAGCAGTTCGATGTCATTGTGACCAGCAACCTGTTTGGAGACATTCTCAGTGATGAGGCCGCCATGCTGACCGGTTCCATCGGCATGCTGCCCTCGGCATCGCTGGGCGGAAGCACGCCACTCTACGAACCTGTTCACGGATCCGCTCCCGACATTGCCGGGAAGAATCTTGCCAATCCGTTGGCCGCCATCCTGTCGGTGGGAATGATGTTTCAATACAGCTTCCATCTGGCGGAGGAAGCCGCAGCGGTTGAATCCGCCGTTGAAAACCTGCTGTCGGAAGGCTACCGCACTCGTGATTTGGCGTCGGCATCAACGCCCAGGGAGCGACTTCTGACCTGCTCGGCCGCGGGCGACCAGGTGGCGGCGCGCCTGCGATCGAACTGACTCATCGGGAAAGATTGAATGGAGCGACAGACGCCGGCATGATCATAGGTCCATTGAACCGCTAGACCCGGCGAACATTTTCGCGTTGGCTTGCTGCGAGTTGAGAAGAAGCGCCTGTCGACGGCGTCCGCATCGAAAATAGCTTTGGTAGCGCCGGCAGTTCTTTATGCCGGCGATTATCTGTCGCCCGGGTAGCGCTCGCCCCGATGCATCGGGGCAGGGCTGTTCTTCAAGTTTCTGTCGCCCCTGCCGGGGCTCGGCGATCTTATCCGTCCGCAAGATTGTCAGTCCAGTCCCCCGCGGGGGACTGCGCTATTGAAGATGTCCCTTGCAGGGACCAGAAAACTGTCGCTTTCAAGTGCCTGAGTTCATTTTCATGGTCCCGGGCGCCCCGATCCATCGGGGCATGAAGAACTACTCCCACTTGGGCAGATCAATTCTTCTCGGAGTGTCCAGCCGAGAATTCGCCGCGTCGGACGGCGGGCCTACCCAATCCAGAATCTGTCACTATATTTTATCGACTTCAATAGAAGGCATTACCATATTCCATCGTCCTCAATAGGGGCGCCGATTACACACCAGCGTGGGCGCCTCTAATTTACTTGTATATTACAAACATTCTACTTGACACATCATCATTTGCATATTACAAGTATTGTGCACGTGGAGGGATGTGATGGCTTCATCGACGTTACACCGGCAAGCCGAAACGCTCCATCAAACTTTGCAGGAACTTTTGCAGCGCTATCAGTTCCGCAACCGCAATGAAATTTGCTGCTTTGATGTTTCGGTTTCCCAATGCAATGCCCTCGAGATGCTGGCCGATTATGAACCGGTCTCGGTAGGCGAGCTGGCGCGCCGGATGTTCTTGGAAATATCCACCGTGTCCCGGGTTTTGGATCAACTCGAAAAGAAGGCGTATGTGCGGCGCACCCCGGCTCCCGAGGACAACCGTGCCTGGAAGCTCCGGCTGACCGCTCGCGGCCGCAAGCTGCTCGAAAAGACCCGGGCCCTGTCGATCGGCCAGGAAATGGAAGTGTTGAAACAGGTTCCGGCGGCTTCACGCCAACATGTCGTGCAGGCGATCCGTTCGCTCCTCCAGGCCGTAGACAACTGGCGCGCCTCTCCCTGCTGCGTGCCCCGCAAACTGCGCCGCGTCAAACATTGAAAGGAGAATTTCATGCCGACTGCAACTCCCACTCAGGAACGTTCACAAGAGATCAAAGATAACGTCAAGCAGCACTATGCCAACGCCATCCAAAACCCCGCTTCCGGATGTTGCGGAACTGCTTCTTCAGTGTTTGCCAACGACCCCTCACTGATACGCCAAATCGGCTATAGCGATGAGGAATTGAAAATCATTCCGACGGATGCGGCCGCCAACTCGTTTGGTTGCGGAAATCCTCTGGCGTTTGCAGAACTACGGGAAGGTGATGTGGTCGTGGACATCGGCTCGGGGGCCGGAATCGATTGCTTTATTGCCGCTCAGAAGGTCGGGCCCACGGGAAGGGTGATTGGCGTGGATATGACCCAAGCCATGTTGGAGCGCGCCCGTGTCAACGCCAAGAACGCCGGGCTCACGAACGTGGAATTTCGCGAAGGCGATGCGGAGTCTCTGCCGCTCGATGACCGCTCTGCCGATTGGGTCATATCCAATTGCGTCATCAACCTGGCGCCGGATAAAGAAAAGGTCTTCCGGGAAATTGCCCGCGTGTTGAAGCCGGGCGGCCGCATTTCCATCAGTGACATCGTGGTGGGTGATCTTCCCTGGTGGATCCGACGCAGTCAGAGGTTTTATGCCAGCTGCCTTTCAGGAGCGCTTCATGAAGAACAATATCTTGCCGCCATCCGTGCCGCCGGTCTCCAAAACGTTCGAGTGACCTCACGGTTCGTATACGACGAGACCTCCATCTCGGCATTCACGGGCGTGGACGATTCGACGTCGGGGTGCGGTTGCGGCAGTTCCGGAAAAAACGGCTCCATCCCCTGGAAGGAGCGAATGACCACCGCTCTGTTGAAACGATTCGCCGGGCCGATTGGCCGTCGCTTGGCAGGACAAGTGACCTCGATCAAGGTGCAGGCGGAGAGACTTTTGCCCGATCAGACCCGGTAAGCATAAAGATATTTGATGATTTTGAAATTGCGCGATTGAAAGCATTCGATGAATTAACAATTGCGCGAATGCGCGATTTGTAAGCGGCTTTTTCAATAATTGGGTTGGTTCATCAATTCGCGCATTCACAACTCTCAAAGGTCTTCAAATCGCGAGATCTCGCAATATCCAAATCTCAAGTGCCTTTAAATCGCGCAATCGGAAAATATCTAAATGTTACAGACTGAACAGACTAGAACTTCTCCTCCTTCGCCCAACTCGTGAAAATGTTCTGTTGAGCGGCGGTCGCATCTTTTCGGGTATCCATCGAGTAAGTAATCTTCTCGTCTTGGCCGATCTTCACGGGTACATTCAACAGGCGGTCTCCTCGAAAAACGGAAAAATTCAAGGTGTCACCGATCTTCATTTCTTTCAAGCGACTGTCGAATAACGCCGCATCAATCTTCTCCCCGTTCCACGCCAGCAAAACATCATTTACGCTGAGGCCGCCTTGTTCGGCAGGACCCGAGGCCACAACTGTGGCAATCGTGAACTGATTGTCAGCGGTTCGAGTGGTGAAACCGAGATAGGGCGCCGGCTTGTCTTTCTTTTCCTGCAACTCCAGACCCGCGTGGCTGAGAAACTGGTTCCAAGGAATCTCTTCCGTCCC
>JAQUPQ010000065.1 GCA_028716525.1 Terriglobia bacterium
CTTTGCCATCAGCGCGGAAGAATCGCGTTACACCTTGAACGGCGGGTTGTTATTGTTGAAGCCCAACAGCGTCACCATGGTTTCGACGGACGGTCATCGCCTGGCCCATGTGGAGATGGAGCATGAGTTTTCAGGACTGAACGCCGAAGTGCGGGCCCTGGTTCCGAAGAAGGCCATGGGGGAATTAGCCAAGCTGTTGGGAGAAGTCGAAGAGAAGAGCCCGGTCGAAGTGGGCAAAGATGAAAACCATTTGTTTTTCCGGATGGGGAACCGTCTGTTGGTGTCGCGCATGCTCTCGGGGCAATTTCCCAATTTCGAGGCGGTGTTGCCGCGCGACAACGAAAAGGTGATCGCCATTCCGCGCGAGGTTATGTTGTCCTCGTTGAAGCGTGTGTCCCTGCTTTCGGATGAGCGCTCGCATGCGGTGAAGCTCAACATCGGACCGCAGAAACTGGAGATTTCTTCGAGCAACACCGAGTACGGCGAGGCGCACGACGAGCTGGAAATTGATTTTTCCGGAGCGGCCATGGAAATCGGTTTCAACGGGCAGTATCTGGCGGATTTCCTGGCGGTGGTGTCGGAAGACAAAATCAACTTCGAGTTGAAGGACGAGCAGAGCGCCGGCCTGCTGCGGCCCGCGAACGAGTCGGGCGGAAGCTACAAGTACGTGATCATGCCGATGCGCATCTGAGGTGCGCGAACAAGAACATTGAGGACCGTGCTGAGTGATTCAATTTGACGTCAAGACGATTCAACGGGGTGAGATCCGACCGCAGGGAAGAACCGACTCCGCCGGGAGTCGGTTTTTCTTTGCGGCCATTTAAAAACAGCGAGGGGCAAGAACATTCATGGCAAGAAACAGCAGTTCCGAACAAGATTCCGTAGAACGAAGGGCCTCCTCCGGATCCGCGCACTATGATGCCGACAGCATCAAGGTGCTGGAGGGGTTGGAGGCGGTTCGCAAACGGCCGGCCATGTACATCGGGTCGACCGGCGAGATGGGCTTGCATCACCTGGCCTACGAGGTGATCGACAATTCCATCGACGAGGCGCTGGCGGGGTATTGCACCCGCGTGGATGTGACCATCCACCTCGATAACTCCGTGACGGTCATCGATAACGGCCGCGGTATTCCGGTCGACCTGCATCCCACCGAAAAAGTCTCGGCCGCCGAAGTCGTCATGACGAAGCTGCATGCCGGCGGAAAGTTTGATTCCAACAGCTACAAGGTTTCCGGCGGACTGCACGGCGTGGGCGTGTCGGTGGTCAACGCCTTGAGCGAATGGCTGGATTTGGAAATCTGGCGCGACGGATTCACCTATCAGCAATCCTACGAACGCGGCAAACCTGTCGCGGACCTCAAGAAGATGGGCAAGTCGCAGAAACAGGGAACACGGGTGACCTTCGGGCCGGATCCCAAAATCTTCGACACGCTGGAGTTCAACTTCGACACCTTGTCGCAGCGCCTGCGGGAGTTGGCGTTTCTGAACAAGGGCTTGATCATCACCCTGACGGACGAGCGCAGCGAGAAGAAACATGAATTCAAATTCACCGGCGGCGTCGCCGAGTTCGTCAAGCAGCTCAACAAGAACAAATCCGTTCTCCACGACAAAGTCATCTACTTCGAAGCCGAGCGGGAATTCGGCGCCGAGAAAGAGTCGGGCGGCAAAGACAAAGTCGATATCGAAGTGGCGATTCAGTACAACGACGGCTACGCGGAAAACGTGTACTCCTTTGCCAACAACATCAACACGGTGGATGGCGGAACGCATCTTTCTGGATTCCGGTCGGCCCTGACCAAAGCGATCAACAACTACGGCGGAGCCAACGCCCTTTTCAAGGATGTCAAAGAGGGCGTTCAAGGCGACGATGTGCGCGAGGGCCTGGTGGGCGTTGTCAGCGTGAAGCTGCCGCAGCCGCAATTCGAAGGACAGACCAAAGGCAAACTCAACAGCGACATCAAGGGCGTGGTCGATTCGTTTCTGTACGACCGCTTGATGGATTATTTTGACAAGAATCCGCCGGTGGCCCGCAAGGTTGTGGGCAAGGCCATCGATGCCGCGCGCGCCCGCGAGGCCGCCCGCAAGGCCCGCGATCTCACGCGGCGCAAGGGCGCCCTGGAGAGCGGGTCGCTCCCCGGCAAGTTGGCGGATTGTCAGGAACGCAATCCCGAGTTCTGCGAGCTGTTCCTGGTGGAGGGGGATTCCGCCGGAGGCAGCGCCAAACAGGGACGCGATCGCACCACCCAAGCCATTCTGCCGCTCAAGGGCAAAATTCTGAACGTGGAGAAGGCCCGCTACGACAAGATGCTGGCCCACGAAGAAATCCGCGCCATGATTACGGCGCTTGGAACGGGAGTGGGAAAAAGCGGCGACGACTCCGGCTTCGACGTATCGAAGCTGCGTTACCACAAGGTCATCCTGATGACCGATGCCGACGTCGACGGATCGCACATCCGTACGCTGCTGCTGACCTTCTTTTTCCGCCAGATGCCGGAACTCATCAAGCGCGGCCACGTGTACATCGCCCAGCCGCCTCTGTTCAAAATCAAGAAGGGGCGCAACGAGCAATACATCAAGGACGAAAAAGAGCTGATGCGCGTGATCATGAAGAACGCCGTGGAAGACAAGCGCGTGGTCATTCAGAAGACCAAGAAAGAGCTGGACGGCCGGACGTTGATTGCGTTTCTCACCAACCTGGAGGAGTACTACCGGTTTCTGGACCGGCTGTCGAAGCGCGTGCGCGATCCCCAGGTGGTGGAGCTGCTGGTGGTCAACGAACTGAACACCCGCGAGGGGCTTTCCGATCAAAAGCGGCTGGAAAAACTTTCCGCCAAAATCACCCATCTGGGGTACGACACCGTGGTCGAGCGCGATGAAGAGCACAATCTGTTCGAGCTGGTGATTTCCAATCTCAACGGCAGCGAGCCGCTCCACATCGGATGGGACTTCATTTCCCTGCCGGAATACCGGCGCCTGGTGCAGCTGTCGAAGGCCTTCGCTGAGAACAATGCGCCCCCCTTCCTGGTGAAGGAGGAGAAGGCATCCACGGAGGTCGCCACGGCACGGGAGCTGCTGAGTTTCATCATGACCGAGGGCAAAAAGGAATTCACCATCCAGCGATACAAGGGCTTGGGCGAAATGAATCCGGAGCAGCTGTGGGAAACCACCATCAATCCGGAGACGCGCACGTTGCTGCAGGTGCGCATCGAAGATGAGCCGGAGTGCGACGAAATGTTCACCATTCTGATGGGCGACGACGTGGAGCCGCGCCGGCAGTTCATCGAACAGAATGCCCTGGATGTAAAGAACCTGGATATTTGAGGCGGCCGGGAGTGCCGCCAAAAAACCGAACACCGCGAATGAATAGAGCATTCGAGGAGTCGAGACCCACAAAGAGAAGAGACTTCATCGTTCATGTCCACCGAACAACCACCTAAAGATTCAGGCAAGACACCCCCCACCCAACAACCGCTGCTGGGCGGGGCGCGGATTCCCGTCAACATTGAAGACGAGATGCGCCGCAGCTATCTGGACTACGCCATGTCGGTCATCATCGGACGCGCCCTCCCGGATGTGCGTGACGGTTTGAAGCCGGTGCATCGCCGCATTTTGTTCGGCATGAGCGAAATGGGCCTGCAACACAACAAGTCTTATCGCAAGTGCGCCAAGATTGTGGGCGAGGTCATGGGCAACTTCCATCCGCACGGCGACGCCGCCATTTACGACACCCTGGTGCGCATGGCTCAGGATTTTTCCATGCGCTACCCGTTGATCGACGGGCAGGGGAACTTCGGGTCCATCGATGGAGATCCCCCGGCCGCCATGCGTTATACCGAGTCACGCTTGGCCCGCATTTCGGAGCTGCTGCTGGAAGATATCGACAAGGAAACCGTCGACTTCACTCCCAACTATGACGAGTCGTTGCGCGAGCCGACCTATTTGCCGGCGCGCCTCCCGAACCTGCTTGTCAACGGCAGTTCCGGCATTGCCGTGGGCATGGCCACCAACATCCCGCCGCACAATCTCGCCGAGATCGTCGAGGCCACGATTGCCCTGATCGAGAATTCGGAAATCACCCTGAAAGACCTGATGAAGAAAGTTCCAGGCCCGGACTTCCCCACCGGCGGGTTCATCTACGGGAAGGAAGGCATCAAGAAGGCCTTCGCCGACGGCCGCGGAACTATAGTGATGCGCGCCCGTGCCGCCGTCGAGCATTTGACCAAGGATAAGGACGCCATTGTCATCACCGAAATTCCCTACATGGTAAACAAGGCCAAACTCATCGAGAAGATCGCGGACCTGGTGCAAGAAAAGAAAATCGAGGGGATCAGCGATCTGCGCGACGAATCGGACCGCGAGGGCATGCGCATCGTGGTGGAGTTGCGGCGCGGAGAACCGGCGGAGGTCATTCTCAATAATTTATACAAGCAGACGCCCATGCAAAGCACCTTCGGCGTCATCATGCTGTCCATTGTCAACGGCCAGCCGCAGGTGTTGAACCTCAAGACGATGCTGCAGTATTTCGTGGACCACCGCATCAACGTGGTCCGTCGGCGCACGCAGTTCGAACTGCGCAAGGCCGAGGATCGGGCGCACATCCTCGAGGGTTTGAAGATTGCCATCGACAACATCGATGCGGTCGTGAAATTAATTCGCTCCTGCAAGACCCCCAAGGAGGCCCGCGAAGGGTTGATGACTCGCTTCAAATTGAGCGAGCGGCAGGCCCAGGCCATTTTGGAGTTGACCCTGCAGCGCTTGACCGGCCTGGAACGCGCCAAAATCCTTCAGGAATACGAAGACCTGATCAAACTGATCGAAACGTTGCGCGGAATACTGGCGAGCGAAAAGAAAGTGCGCGGCCTGGTGGTCGAAGAGCTGGAGGAGATGAAGAAGACCTACGGCGACGTACGGCGCACGCAGATTATCGACGAACAGGCCGAGATCACCCTGGAAGACCTGATTGTGCAGGAAGACGTCGCCATCACCCTGACACACGGCGGTTACCTGAAACGCACCCCGATTGCCTTGTATCGCACGCAAACCCGCGGGGGCAAGGGACGCATCGGCATGCGCACGCGTGAAGAGGATTTTGTGGAGCATATGTTTATTGCTTCCACGCATTCCTATCTGCTCATCTTCACCAACAAAGGACGCGTTTACTGGCTGAAGGTGTATGAGATTCCGGATGTGGGCACGGCGGGCAAAGGCAAGGCCATCGCCAATCTCGTGAATCTGTCGCCGGGCGAAAAAGTGTCGGCGGTGCTGCCGGTGCTGAAACTCGATGCCGAGGACAACGAGCAGAAGTCTGTCGTCATGGCGACGCAATTGGGCGTCATCAAGAAGACGCCGCTATCGGCGTTTGCGAATCCCATGTCGCGCGGCATCATCGCCATCAATCTGGACTCCAACGATGAGTTGATCGGCTGCAAATTGACGGATGGGAAACAGGTCATCTTTCTGGCGACCCACGACGGCAAGGCCATCCGCTTCGGTGAAGAGGAAGTGCGCGACATGGGTCGGCAGGCGCATGGAGTGCGCGGCATGAGGCTCGGCAAAGGCGATTTTGTGGTTTCCATGGAGGCCGCCGGCGCCAAGGACTTGATCCTCTCCGTAACCGAACGCGGCTATGGCAAGCGCACGTCCATCGAGGAGTATCGTTTGACCGGCCGTGGCGGCAAGGGCGTCATCAACGTCAAGACGGCGGAACGCAACGGTAAGGTGGTGGGGGCGCTGAGCGTGGAGGAAGATTCTCAGGTCATTCTCATCACCGCGCAGGGAAAGATTATCCGCACCGACTCCTCACAAATACGCGAAGCCGGCCGCTCGACGCAAGGCGTCCGCTTGATCGATCTCGAATCCGACGATCGCGTCGCCGCTGCTTCCAGGATTGAAGAAAACGGAGAGGTAGAGAATGGTTCCGGGGAGTAGAAAGTGATGAAACCTCTCCGGGATTGAATTTAGGGCCGTTGGATGAAGCCCCAGGCTTTCATGACCCCGGGCGAAGGAACCCGTCATCCCCCCATGTTATAATTTTTGGATGCCATTGAGGACCCACCGTGCTTGTGCGGGGAAGCGCAGCGCAAACCCGGCCATTCTGAGGATCACGGCCACGCTTTCCCTGTTCTTCCTTTTGGCCGGCATGCCCGCGTGCACAAAAAGAGAAGCCCATCTATTCGGCCGGGCCGAAGAAGCCCAGAGGGTCGGCAGCTACCCTGAGGCCGTGCAGCTTTACAATTCCTACCTGCAAAAGTATCCCAACGGCCAATTTTCCGAAAAGTCGCTCTACAACCTGGGAAATATTTACTACCTGAACCTGCGCGAATCCAACAAGGCGCGGGAGACCTATCAAAAATTTCTGGATCGATATCCCACCAGTCAGTACGCCTTCAATGTGGGTGAGCGCATGGGGCAATTGTACGAGCGCGATTTGGAAGATTACGCCAAGGCCATCGAGATCCTGGAGCAGGTGTCGCTGCGGACACCCAGCCATCAAGACTGGCGGCGCGTGCGCTATGAGGTGGCACAGGATTATTTCCGCCTCGACCAGTTTGACCAGGCGATTGTGGAGTTCAATAAGATCATTCAAGACCAGCCGGACGACCAGCGCTCCGATGAGGCCCGTATTGAGTTGGCGGCCATTTATGAAATTCGCCAGCAATGGCGGGAAGCCATTGCCCAGCTGCAACAAGTCATCGATCGTTCCCACTGCGATCAATGTTTGCGGCACGCCCAATTCGAAATTGTGGATTGCTATGGCTCGCTCAAGCGCTATGACCAGGCGATCGCGGCCCTCAAGCAAATTCCGGACGCTCCGGCCGACCACGCGTACCTGGTGCGGCGACTCAACGAGCTCGAAGAGATGAAGAGCGAGCGCCGTCCGCGGGAGGTGGATTGGTCGCACCGAACCCTGTCCTCTCGAAAGCGCAAGGCCGCCAAGGGCGCGCCCTGAGGAGGCGCAATGAACGTGCTTCCCTACTCCCTTCCGGACGAATTGGAAGCGGCCATCAATGAAGTCCTCACCCCCTCTCCTCTGAAGCGATGGGCGCCGCGGGTGGCGCGGCTTTCTGCACAGTTCACCTCCAACCGGCCCGGCCGACCGCGCGATTATTTCGAAAGCGAAGAATTACGCGCCGCGTACATCGCCTATTTTCTTAGAGCCAATTTCAACAAACTGGAAGCCGTCCTCGACGAGATGAAACCGCTTCTCGAAGAACAACTCCGGCGTCCCGGCGGCTTGCGGGTGTTGGATGTGGGGTCCGGACCGGGAACGATGACGCTATCCGCCTTGTATTACCTAAGGCGCCTGGAAGCGCCAGGTCCGCATCATTTTCTCGCCGTGGATGCCAGCGCCAAAATATTGCAGGAGTGCCGACGCCTTTTTGAGGCCTTCCGAAATCTTTTGGGAACCCCTCCCGCTCAGGCCGTTCTGGAAACGCAGGCACACCAAGTGCGTCAGGTCGTTCAATCGTGGCGCCCGCCTCGGTCCGCGCCACCCGATTTCGATTTGATTCTTCTGGGCAACGTGTGGAACGAAATGGTGGAAGACGGAACGGCGCCGGATTCCGCGGAGTTTTTGGCCAGCCTGGCAGCGCGGCTCCATCCCACCGGGGCGATGATCTTCATCGAGCCGGCCTTGCGGGAGAGCTCCCGGGCCCTGCATCGCCTCCATGATGTTGTTCTCGAGAACGTGCCGCCGCTCAACGTATTTGCGCCCTGTGTTCATCAGCAAAAATGTCCGTGTGTGGCGGCCGGGAATGAAAAGGATTGGTGTCATGCCGAGCACGCCTGGCATCCCGGCGAAACCGTGAGGGGGCTCGACCGGCTTCTCGGTTTGCGCAAAGATGCGCTGAAATTTTCCTATCTCGTCCTTCGAAAAGATGGTAAAAATATTTTGGATTTGCGCCGCTCCTCGGGCGCTCCCGCCGCCCCGTCTGCCAGCTGGCGCGTCGTCAGCGAACGGCTCACCGAGAAAGGAAAGCAGCGGGCGTTTCTGTGCGGCCAACGTGGTCGCCTTCAATTCACGAGGCTGAATCGGCATTCGACGGAGGGCAACGCGGAGTTCGGCCGCCTCGAGAGGGGCGACTTGGTCACTCTCACGGGCACAGAGGAGAAACCGGGAGAAATCCGGGTGGTGGAGCAAGCGGTGGTCAAAAAACTTTGATATCTTAAGGAAGCAGAAACAGGAGGCACCTTTGAAGAAATGTGTGAGTGTAATTTTTGTGGCGCTGCTGCTGGCTACGGGGGCTTGCCGGAAGGCCGCTGCGCCCTCTCAAGACCAGCAAGCCGTTAAACAGGCGTTGGAAAACTATTGGACCCAGCGCAAGAATATCAACGTGAAGGGTATGAAAATCGATTACAAGAATTTTCAAATTGCCCCGGATCAGGCCACTGTGGATGTGACGTTTCAAGGCACCGGATCTGACGATGCCAGTATCGCATTCAGGTACTCTTTAAAGAAGAACGCCAACGCCTGGGAAGTGGTGAAGTCCGAACCGATCGGCGGGTCCATGTTTGGAGGACACGCCTCCGGTGCGCCGCCTGCCGCGGGTCAACCCGCGAGCGGGGCGACCGAGCTGCCGCCGGGACATCCTGCCATGGCGCCTTCGAGCCCGGGCTCCTCCAATGGAATGGAAGCCGCGCACGGAAGTCAAACACCCAAGAAGAAGTGAGAGCGTACAGACACGTGGATTCGCAAGAACACAAGCGGGCCTTTCGGCACGGAATCCAAAAGCCCCCGGCCCAAATCCGCCACGGCGGAGGCCGGGACTACCCGGGCTATTTTCGGGGCAGTTCCTCATGCCCCGGCAGATCGGGGCACCCAGGAGCATGAAAACAAATGATTCGGTCTTTGGACGATCGTTCACCGCGGAGACGCTGAGGTCGCCGAGACTGCGCAGAGAACCTTCCGGATATTTTCTGAGCAAAAGACCCTCCCGGCACCTGCCCGCCCCGGCGCTTCGCTCCGGGAACGGGCCGGGGACACCCGACACCTTTTTTCGGAGCAGTTCTTCATGCCCCGATGGGTTGGGGCACTCAAGGCCATGAAGCTGAACTCAGGCACTTGAAGCGACTGTTTTCTAGTCCCTGCAAGGGACATCTTCAATAGCCCAGTCCCCCGCGGGGGACTGGACTGACAATCTTGCGGATCGATAAGATTGCAAAGCCCCGGTAGGGGCGACAGAGAATCGCCGGCATAAAGAACTGCCGGCGCTAGCAAGGCTTTTTTCGGAGCAGATGACGTCTGAATGAGCAAGCCAGGCCAACAGCTAATCCCCGGATTGACGCTCGGACATTACACCCATCCGCAGGCCCGTACCGGCTGCACCGTTTTGGTGTGTGAAGCGGGAGCCGTTGCGGGCGTTGATATTCGCGGATCGGCCTCCGGGACGCGCGAAATCGAGCCCTTGCGGCCCGATCATTTGGTGGATCGCGTGCACGCCGTGGGCATTGCCGGGGGCAGCGCTTTCGGCTTGGCGGCCGCGGACGGCGTGATGGAGTATCTCGAACAGCACGGCGTGGGATTCGATGTCGGTGTGACGCGAGTTCCCATTGTCAGCGCGGCCATCATTTTTGATCTGGGTGTCGGCAGCCCTTGGATCCGGCCGGATCGACAGGCGGGTTACAGCGCCGCGGCCTCAGCACGCGGCGATCGCGTGGAACAGGGCCGCGTGGGCGCAGGCACCGGAGCCACCGTTGGAAAACTGCTGGGCAGCGCCTGTGCTTCACCCGGCGGGTTCGGATTCAGCTCGCTGAAATTTTCCGCGCCCCAAGACGCGAAAGCCCGGGGAGCGAAACAGACGAAAAAGACGCAAGAGATAACCATCCAAGCCTTCGCAGTAGTGAATGCTTTCGGGGATGTGTTTAATCCCCAGAAGAGGAAAATCATCGCCGGGGCACGTCGTTCGCCCAGTTCTCGGATCTTTGCGGACACCTACACGTTGATGAAACGCGGCATTATTCGAAGTGAATTCAAATCCGCACGGAGCGGCGATTCTTCCCGGAGCGCGGCGAAGCGTTCGCCGTTGTCGGCCACTGCGCGAGAGTCGCTCCAAAGGATGGCCCGGCAGATGCCTCCCGCCGTCCGAAAAATGTTCGAGCGCGAAGGCGCCGACACGGGCTCGCGGTTCAACATGCAAAACACCACGGTGGTGGTTGTGGCGACCGACGCTCAGTTCAATAAGATCCAGATGCAAAAAATCGCCCAGATGGCGCAAAACGGAGTCGCCCGCACCATTCGACCTGCGCATACCCTGTTCGACGGCGACACGGTGTTTGCTCTTTCCGTGCCTGACCCTAAACATCCGCTGCAGGCTGACGTGAATGCGGCGGGAGAAGTGGCCGCCGAAGCGGTCGCCAAGGCGGTTGTTGCTGCAGTAAAACTAACCCGCTAGAGGAATAGAACGCCGACTCCTTCAACCTCCGACTGCCCTTCCCGTCTAAATGAAATCATCAAAAAAAAGGCCCCCGGACCGTCGCCCGGAGGCCTCTACTCAACAACCAGAAATCATTTCGCATTCAAGGGAACTTTGACCGGCAGCGATTGAGTGACGGTATTTCCCTTGCTGTCGACGACCGTGATGGTGAGGGTGTACAAACGACCGCTTCCCGTACCCGCACGTTCCGCTCTAAGCTGAACATGATGGCTGTCCAACACAAGCCAATCCGGAGCCGTGTCGCCGTCACCGGTTCCGTTGATGGGCTCGTTGCTGGTTACGCTCAGTGATGCGATCGTGCCCGGATCGCAGTTGTTCGCTACGGCGTAGTTCACCGTAACGTTGACCAACTTATGATTCGGCGGCCACAAGGAAGACTTGTCGACGGAGGCGTCCGTGATCACCAAGGGCAGACGGAAGTAAGCCACAGGAGCGTCGTGGTCGGAGATGCGCTCAGGACGCGACGGGTCACTTCGATAAGACTCCGGAAAATCGGCGTCATTGCGGGCATAAAACAGGCCGTCGAACCGGGACATCAAATTCCCCGTCGACAAAATATGGTCCAGCACCTGTGCATTCCCGGCTTCAACATAGGAATATTTCTGGTCGGCCGGCACGAAGTCTCCGAGTTCAATCAAGACGGGTGTCACCAGGGGGTTCGTAGCCAGAACCACTTGATCGAACGGCGCGGGCGTTCCCTTGAGCGTTCCCATGACGTCCACATACCCATCACTGAATTGATAGGCGTTGAAATCGCCGACGGAAAGAATAGGCTCGTTGGGATTGGCCGTTTGCCGGGTTTGAATCAATCCGGCCAGAAATTCGGCTTGAGCGGCACGCTTGGCGCGCACCCGGGGTCCATCGACCGGATCATCGACGCTCAGCAGTGAGCGCAGGTGGTTGACGACCACCGTCACCGGGTACGGTGTTCCCACGGGAGGTTGAACGGCGGCGTGAAGAATCAGCGGAGGACGATCGTTCATCAATGCCGGTTGGCCGTTGAGAGGATCGATGTAAGTCGCGTCCTTTCCTTCTTGCACCACATCCACAACGTTGACGCGCGATCCTTTCACCAGGAAGCCGACATCAATTCCGCCGATGTCATTTCCCTCCATGAGAAAGGGTTGATAGTTCGGATTCCCGTCTCCCGCCGCCAGGGCGTCGTTGTTGATTTTGTCGGCGATGGCCTGAAGGGTTGGAAGATTCTCCACTTCCTCAACTCCCAGGATGTCGGGATTTCGTAACACGCCGCGCACGGCGAGCGAGGCTTTATTCAAGCGATTGTTAAAAGCCGTGGTGGTCAATACCGAATCGCTGGTGGAGGGATCGTTCACCGTATCGTAAAAGCCCTGCAAGTTAAAACTGGCCACCGTAAATTCTGCGGGGCAAGCGAGCGGCACGGGAATGGCGTTGTGATTCCCCACGACCGTCGGTTGAGAACCCGGGTCGGGAAGGATCATGTAAGTGCGGTAACTGTAGTCCAGAGGTCCGGTGACGCTTGTGACTGAGGCGCCGGCTGTGACTTCGAGCTTCGTTCCCCCCACCTGGCCGTCGCTGTCGACCTGCAGCATCTCGGGATTGCCATCGAAGCGTGGAACGCAGCAGGGAGAACCGGCGGGAAGCGGATCGGGTACCTGGATTCCCGGTTCTCGGAAGGGCCGGGCAACGCCTGAAATCACGGCGTAGAAAACGCCGTTGGAGTTCCCGGTGGCGTTGGCGGCGCTCACGCTTCCGAGTGTCGGACCAACCACCGTCAAAGAATCGACATGCACGCGCATTCCTTCATATCGCTCCAGCTGTTCCAACGAGCCGGCCGGATCCGTGTCTGCCGCCGTCAGTGTGATCGGGGTAGGCAGCGTATTTCCCGTCGCCAGCAGAGTTACAGTCGGAGAGCCTGTCAGCTCGGTCATGGGAGGACTGTAGGGATCGGCCGAGGGAATGTACTCTTGAACCGTGCCCGTAACCTTAACGCTGTTGCCGACGGTCGCTGCCGCCGGAGGAGTGCTGGAGGTGAAAACAAACACACCTTCGGAGGTATTCGGGTCGCCGTCGACTTCAGCATCGGGTGTTTGAATAAAGAACCCGTTGGTCTTGAGGCCCGTCACAACGCCGGTGGTCGCGACGAGTTCTCCGACGTGAGGTGAAACCGAGCCGCCGCCTTGAATATCGTGAATGGCAATGATCGGCGGTTCAATGGTCAATGTGATATTTGCGCTTCCGGTGCGGAACTGAGCATCGGAGATAGTCGCAGGAAGGTTCTTGACGCCCGCTGGAACTCCGGAGGAGACGGTGGCTTGGAACGAGAAGATGTTGTCTCCCGCTGTTACATCACCGTTTGTGCCGTCATCGCGAAAGAGCTGCACGGGCGGAGCGCCGATGGCCGAAAGATTGCCGACAACGGTGATGCCGGTGCTCAGCGGATTTGTTCCGGGAGTCACGCTCACTGTGAGAAGCGTGGTGTTGCCGGCCAGAAGTGAAGCCGGATCAGCCGCGCCCGTTCCTCCGGGGTTGGTCGGGCCACCACAATAGCTTGCCGGCGAGGAGCTGTTGCGCGGATTGGGAATTCCGGAGGTGAAATCGGCGGAATTGTTGTCGGTATCGGTACAGCCGCCCAAGGCGCGAAGGGCAGCGGTGGTATTCGTCAAGGCAGGCGCGGGGCCCGATCCTTCGTAGTTGTTCGCGCCGTCGTATCCCACAAAATCGACGATCGCCGGATTCGGAAAGCAATTTCCGGCAGTGCCGCCGCAGGGGAGAGAAGTGGAATTGCTGACAACCGCTACTTTCCCACCCGTGGCGCTCATAGCAATGTTGCCCGTGGCGTCTGGAGTCGGCAGGAGCACCGTTCCGCCACTGCCGGCGGCCTCATGGACGAGGTAATAATGGCCGGGCTGAATGGTCCCGCTGAGAAGTGTCTTTTGCCAAGAGGAGCCGGCGGAGGAAGCGTATTGAACGGACCATCCACTGACGTTCACCGGGGCCGGGCCGCGGTTGTAGAGTTCAATGAAATCGTTTTTATAAGTGGCGCCGGTGTTGCCGCCGCCACCGTAAACCTGGCTTATGACAATGTTACTGGATGAAGCATAGGTGAGTTGCAATGAAAAAAGCGGAGCGAAGACGAGCATAAGAAAAACTGCGCAAACTATCCATGAAACCCAACGCATGGAACGCGCACAGATGTTCGACCATGGGGGTATTCTCATTTTTGTTCTCCTCTTTCTTATGATTTCATACCGGTCTGCCTTTCTGACGGAGAGGGATCTCCGTAAAAGGGGGGCAGGGTTGGTTGAGTGGTTTAGATCGTTCTCTAGAGATTAAGGATCAGGATCAGATACTCCGTAGGAAGGCTGGCCGGATTTCGGAAAGGCGCCTCTCTGAACCCTTCCGAACAGCGGCGGCTGTTGACAATTCACCCGTAAAACCCGTTCGAGGAAGTACACAGCAAGCCCAATGAAACAAGTGGAAAGCTTCCAGCAGGAGCTGCGTGTGTGATGAGCCTGGGCCTCATTGTGGCGACGCACAACGAGACACGTCACCCACAATCAAGGATCAAGTTATGGACACTATTCAAAACGGATCAAGGAGCCGAGAAGAACGCAATCATCTGCGGGAACGTTCAACCACCTCAGCCCCATCGGCGGTGCAGGTACGCATTCCATCATAGTCCAGCAAGAATTATGGAGCAACGACTTTATGACGCCCTTGAGGTGGCAGAAGTCCGCGGGCTCCTCCGTAACGGATGGTCGGTTGGAATGTTCTCTCCTCGCAGGTTGCTGAAAAACCGATTTTGGAGTGCGGCGGCAAGCCCGGCGGTGGCGGGCGCGACGCCGCTTTGGATTTTCGAATTGAAAAGAGAGGCGCCAGAAATGGCATGACCGGGATTAAGAGGTTGTGAACCACCATCCAAAGCGCCGCCCCAGACGGCGCACTCCAAAATGCCCCATCGCCTCCCTGGAAATTCTGTTTTTCAGCAACCGGCTTGCGCTCAGCCCAACGCCGCTTTTGGAACAAGGGGAGGATGGTGTATCTTTTCTATTGGGGAGACACGACTCGCGCGAAGGTGGGTTTG
>JAQUPQ010000066.1 GCA_028716525.1 Terriglobia bacterium
TTGCCACCAAACAACCTACGGGATGGTCGCCATGCGCGTCTACATTCTACCCCTCAACAACCCTTACCAACTGTTCTCTCTCCGAATCCCTCTCTCAACTCAACCCACGGAGAGTGCAGGAGTTCCATATTAGTGGCCGGTGTATGATAATATCATTCAATAAAGATAACTGTTGTTTGTTTAACTTGGGAGCACTTACCATTAGACACCGCTCTATACTATAATTATAAAAATGTGTCAAATAACGATTATATGTAATAGTTCGAGTTTATAGGACTCATTTTTAATTCCATTCTCTCATCCCATATGCGGGAATGGCATAGGGAGCTCTGTCCCAACAATTTGGTGGAACGAGTTCCATAATAGTAAATCTTATGACTGAGAAGGGGCATCCTCACTATCGGGGGGATTCAACACCATTAGCCGATAATAAGCCAGATAAAAGACGGGAGCTACCGGCAATTCCAGAATCCAAGGCTAGAACTAACGACTTTATCGACGAATCACATCCAGCAATAACAGAGCATCCTAATGGGTCATTTGATGTCGATATGATTACGCGACGTTTATTGTCAGAAGGATACGATGAGACAAACATTATTGCGGCCTTGATTATGAGGTTGCATTGGTTGGATCGACAGAAAGACACAACCGAAGAACTAAATGATTCTGCTCTAACGTTGAGAGTACTTGCCATTCACAAGATTCGTGAGAGATTACACGGGGTGCTTCAAGGGGTCAAGGCAGCGTTGGTGTACCCAGATTTATTCCGGGCTTTGTTGCATGATGGCGACCTAAAAAAGAAGCCGCCTCCCATTTAGGTAGTGGCTCCCGATTTCGGTGGATAAACTTATTATGTTTGCCGCCACCCTTCGTCGTCCTCTCGCTAAATGCTGCCTCCGCTCTTCCTCCCATTGTCATCCTCAACACGAACTCCCCCACCGGCAACTCTATCAGGTCGCCGACCTCTTACGTTGGTGCCATCTCCTATGCCATGACTAGGCATGAGGTTAGCCCACGTGTGCAACGGGCGCCCCCCGCGCCAACTCATTGAGAGCCGTGGCCAGCTCGCGCTTCAGTCTGTTCATCGAGAGAAAAGGTATCGGCGAATCAATAATATAGGGGGCCGCGATCTCTTGGGACGTCAGTATAATGGGCACGATCGACCATGGCCCTGCATCCAACCCGAGCTTGCCAACCACTTGAGGCCAATTGGATGCGAGCCAAGACACGCGCTTTGCGTGCATTGCCACGCGGGATTCGTCGGGTTTTCCTGGCTTGCCGCGGATGAGACGATTAAGTTCCCCTGACATCTCAACCGCGTTGCGGCTGAGCTGGATGTCCTTGCACTCGGGGCAGAAAAGGCAATGGTTTGCTGTGTCAATCAGGACGACATCGAGATCCCCAATATCGACAGGCGAATCAAAGAACTCGCCAGGACCGATATGAACATTGCGCCGGACTTTGAACGGCAGGTGTGATTCAGCCCAATCAGCAGTTTGTTTCTCAAACTCTCTCCCCAGTTCGTCTGCCACTTTTCCGAGATAGGTCCGCATTTCCGTGGACCGGCAGTGGCTCTCCTTGTACCGACCGTCCAGAATCAGCGTCATGAGGTTGTGCGCAGCGCGGTCAACATGCCGCGGTCCCCAATATATATGTTGAACGATAGTTCCATTCGCCTCTTTCCAAGGCAACCGAATCAGCGGCCTGCGGATGAATGAAAGCCGCCGGTTGTAGCAAAAGGGCTGGATGTCGCCGTCGATGAAGCCACCCGGGGGCTCTCTCCACGCAGGTCGGGAGTCGAGAGCGAGCTCGTCTATGGTGCGCCTCACGGAAGCGGGTGGTATCTGCGCGAGCGAATTGATCTTGGCCACCAACTCATCTTGTTGGAGTGAAACAGCTCCCCCTCCAAGTTCAAACCCGATGTGGGCAAGCGCGACACAGGTGCCAAAGAACTCCTTTGGCACAATACCATACTCCGCCGCGAATACGGCCTCAACCTCTTCGACCTCGGCGGGCTTGGCAGGATCTACCTGCTTTCGTGACCACCGCTGTCCGAATGACCTCCCGAGATTTTCCACGGATTCAAGGGCTTTGGCAGCATAAAACGACGAAACGGCCTCAGTACGTCCCTCGCTCACGATACCGACACGACCGCTTTCAAGGATGCTCAACTCGTGAGCAAAAACGCGGCAACGAATCTCATCTCCGAGAAACCCCCAATTGATGTACTCGCCGGCAAGCCCCAAAAGCTCGTCAACGTCCAGTATCGATGGAAGCCGCTTTCCATTCGGGATGTTCGCGGCAACGAATTCAATCAGAAAGCGAGTAGCGAGAGCGGTTCGATCGACTTTTGGCCATCGTTCTGCGTTGAGACGGGCTTGTCGGACGGTGCCCGCAAAACAGGCGGCAGAAGTCGTGGCGATCAGGCGCGAGAAGGCGTAGTCGTTGGTCAGGGCCTCGTTCTGAGCGATCAGATAGTTGAGCAAAGCGAGTCCATCGAATTGCCGCACTTTCTCTTCGAGCTGGCTCAAGTGGTGTGACAAGATATCTTGAACCAAATCCTTCCGCCGTTCCCTCGGAACATCGCCCAGAGGCAGTGGTGGTTTCAACTCGCGGTTGACTTCAACGGCCAAACCGTCGGATGGACGGGAGAGGTCGTACTCTTGGAGAAGGCGTAACGGTGGCAATCCGTCAGGCCGAAGCGCGGGGTCGTTCGTGGTATCGATCGTGAACACCTTTTTCTTGTTGCCCAACGGCGCACACTGATCGACTATTGCCATCCGCTGCGCTTGGTCAAGTCGCGGTTCGGACTCGTCCCCCGTCCGAAGATCGTCAAACGCCTTCAAGAGGGCGTCCACCAAAATCCTTTCTCCGGCATTGTCCGCACGATTGAGGAGCGGGCGCAGCGTATGTGGTAACGACAATGTGATCGTATTTTGCGAGACATCCGTCGAATATGGAACTTCGACCGACGCGCCTTCGTCGGCTTCAAGTGGCCGAGCCAGATCAGACCAAACCGATATATCGTCGAAGCCGAAGAAGATGACCTCCGGGCGCGCTTTCGCTATTAGATTGAACTGCTTTTCAGTCTCTTCACAGAGTTGCCAGATCCAGTACGCAATGGCATCGGCCCAAAGGACCTCAAGGTCACGGGGCATCGCCTTGTCGCCTGCCTGTTTGGGCACAACCCAGATCGGGTTATCAGAACAGATCACTGCTTGCTCCACCGTGACACCGAGGTGATAGGACGGAATGACGATCGGTATCTCGCTGTCGTACCGGTTGACGACATCTATCAACCCTCCTGTACGCCAATAGCGGATGAGATGGGGGTCCCAAAGAAGGGTCGATTTGATTCTCATTTCCCGGCAGATGTCGTTCGAGCCATTCAGAAGGCTCGGTGGTCGGTTGTCATTGAGGTAGAAAGAGTCTTGGTGCAGGCAGAAAAGGGCATAACAGTCGAGCGTGGATAGACCCATGATACGCGTGTGTTTTCTGAATTCGCCATCGGCACATGCGAATTTCCAAAGGCGCAGGGCGTCGGATTCTTTATCCTTCGCGATGACATCCAATTCCTCGACGTCCAGGAGCATGATATGCGTGCCGTTCCCGAAGTCGTCGAGACCGAAGGTCGCCGCTCGCCCTAACCCGGCATGAAGGACCATAAGAAGGATCGATTCCGCCTTTTCTCCGAGTTCCTTTCGCAGAAAAGGAACGATTTCTTTCAGTCGCGCATCCACTATACTGGAGAGCGATGACTGGTCCCACATCCCAAATGGAGTGTCAACCTTATAGTCGTTCAGCGAGTCGGAGAAAACCATCACGTAAGCGGTGACGTACCGATCGACTCTGCACAGCTTCTCGGCTATGCAAGGGGCTTGTGCGGTCGACCACGTGGGCAATGGGAGTGCCTCTTCATCACAGCGAAGAACGCGGAGTGATTGATCTACCGAATCAACCATTTGGCGGTGATACAGACCGGCGAGTAATATTTCGCACCCCGTCCGAACCGCGGCAGATATGATCGAGTGGCGCAAAGCTGCAGAAACAGAGGTCGGGTAGGAAAGAATGTATTTTTCGCCACACTTCAGGATCGGTCTAGAGTGAAGAACGTGATTGTCGCCTTGCCCTCTCCCGAGTGCCGGCGCGCCTAACTCCACAATAAAAGGCGAGAAGCAATCAAACGGCAAACCGAATGGCTGGAGTAAATCGTCAAGTTGCCCCCGTGAAAAGGAGACCGCCGCTTGCAAAGTTGCTAAAGTGGCGTCATCCGGGACAACGATCACTCTCGGCATATCGTCGCCGTTCGGCCCTGAAATCCATCGTGTATACCCCAGACGCTTTGCCACCTCGTTGCTAAGCAACAACAGCGCGTGAGCATTCGGGCCTGCCCAGTACTTGAGCTTGTCCGGCAGTCCATCCGAATGCCCTTCGAGCATAGTGGCCCGGAGAAGGTGCTGCAGTACGAAACCCGACTTGTTGTTGATGCCGGGGAAGATTGTGTAATTGCCGCCCACGCACGAGATATTTTCTGAAAAGAAGCCCTCAGCAGGGTCTTCAAGCATACGTAGCGCCGCGAATATCTGGCTTGAACCAACAGCTGCGGCAAGATCTCCACTGGTGAGCGGCTGCGTGGGTACAGAGCTTTCGACGTGGGATTCAAGGACTGCTTGGATTGCTCTCTCCAATAACACGACCTTGGCCATGTTGTCGGGGAGAACCATGAGCCCTGCGAGGGCAGATACGAGGGAATCCACCGTCACTCGCTGCGCGAGGGCTCGGAGCGAATCCTCCGTCTTGGGTTGGACGGATTGGTTTTCGTTGCCTTGAGCAATGCGGTCCTTTTCAAGACAGCACCGCTTGTATTTTTCTCCTGACCCGCAGTGACACAGGTCATTTCTCCCGATTTTAGACATAGTGTGCATTCCTCCAATCGATCGTCGAATATGTGAATATTATAACACATCCGCCGGCGCCACGGTTAGATAGATATTGGTAGATTGGGCGGATGTCCAGCGGTAATGTGAACGGCCACCCATCCTAGACGTTCATCTAGTTGACATCTGTTTAATTATGCAGATGATTGTTTGGGCGGGGCGTGGACTACCGTTCCAGAGTGCTTGACGTCGGTGGTGATTGTTAAAATAGTGCGTTATCCGCAGTCAAATCAAAGGAGAAGGAAAATGGCAAAATGGGCTGACTATGGAATTTCGGCTGTCCGCTTCAACATCAAACACACACACATTGATCGGGTAAGGGTGCGCTCTGACAATGGCGATACGTTTGGGTCTCCGGTCGACCATTCACGGCAACAAGTCGTTGACGCTATTGAGGCGGGGACGACTTACGTAACCATCATTAAAAGCAAGGATGATAAATGGGAAAAGGGTCAAAAAGTTATAATCGTAGAAATCAACGGGGCAAAATACCTAAAGACAACAAAGAATGAAACAGAGAAGGATAACTTGGATAAATTACCTGAGTATTGATCGAACAGAAACGCTTAAAAATCGAGTCCTCCCGGAAAACGCTGCTTTCGCGTACCCTTCCACTATTAACCTCACCACGAACTCCCCCAGCGGCAACCCCATGAGATCGCCTGCCTCGTAGGTCGGTGCCATCTCCTCCGCCATGACCTTCGCGTCGGCCGCGCCGACACGGAAGCACACCAGCGTCCCACTGTTGGTCAAGATGTCCGCTTGCAGCCACGGCGGGAGCGATGCCAGCGACTGCTGGGCCAGCGTCATCCCAAGGCCGTACTTGCGGCCTTGTGCGAGCATGGGGATAAACGACGGCGTGGCAAAGAACGAGAACTCGTCCACGTAGAGAAAGAAGGGCTTCCGCTCTTCTTCTTTTTGTTCAGCCCGACCAAGGGCTGCGGTTTCGACGAGCGAGAGCATGAGCGACCCGAGGAGCACGCTGGCGTCCTGGCCAAGGAGTCCTCGGCTCAGGTTCACGAGGAGGATCTTCTCTTCGCGGAGCATTTTGGTAAGCTGGAGCTTGGAACGCGCCTGGCCGAGGATGCCCCGCAATAGTGGGTTCCCGATGAGCGCCCCGAGCTTATTTTGGAGAGGCGAGAGCGATTCGGCCTGAAGCCTTGCCGGCATCCTAGCGAACTCGAAGAGCCAAAAGTCACGGATGACCTTGTCCTCGACCTTGGCAGTCAGCTTCTCCCGCCAGTTCTTGTCGGCGATGAAACGATTGAGGTCGAGAAATGTCATCCCCTGAAACTCCGTGAGGGCTAGAAGCCCCATTCGGAGCAGGTGCTCGCTTCGCGGGCCCCAAAAGTCCGGCCAGGTTTTTTGGAAGGCAGAGATGATCGCCGAGACGAGGCGGCTTCTCTCCCCATCGGTGGAACCGAACCTCTCGGCGAGCGGGTTGAAGGCGAACGGCGTTATGACGTCGGTCGCGTCGAAGTAGAGCAGGTCGTTGCGCCGGCGCTTCGGCACGACGTCGACGAGCTTCCCGACGAGGTCGCCGTGCGGGTCGATCACGGCTACGCCCCGATCCTTCTCCATGTCGTCAGTGGCCATCGTCTGGATGAGGGTCGTCTTACCGGTGCCGGTCTGCCCCACGACGAACATATGCCGGAGGCGATCTTTGACCTTGATGCCAAAACGATCCGTCCGATTCCGGAAGGCGACAGTTCCCATGAGCGTTATGTCTGGCGGGAGTGGTGACATACTAATCCGGGCGGAAAATTATTATCAGGTGGTTGAGTACCTCCCGCCCGGACCGTGTCTCACAGCCCCGGCTCAGGGGAAGTACTCGGGGAGCGGCCTCGAAAGTTTCCATCATTTGGTGCTCCCCGTAGTAGCATTGAAGACGAAAAAGGCGTGGGTTTGCTGTCCCGCGCCCAGGTCTTGGAGAACCGTGGTCCCCACCGCGACCCGGGCGCCAGCTTGCCACGGCACTCTGGACTTGACCGCAAGCCTGTGGTGGAGCCTACGGCCCGGAACAGTTTTGAAACAGGGTGGTGATCTCCTCTCTGAGTCCGCCCTTGTGCCAGATCGGGGCAAGGAGGCGGCGGGGCTCGGTCAAAGAGACCTCGGAGAGAAGCGAGAGCCAGACAAAGCCTACGCTCTGGTTGGCGCTCACGTCCGTCAGGACGCGCTGCAGCCGCTTCAGGCGGCTGGGAGTGCTGGTCAGGACCAGAAGTCGCAGATTCCGCACGCCAAAGCGGTTCCAGGGGCCGTTGTGCCGCCACCAGTGGCGGTAGCCCAGGAACTTTTTACGCATCCGGGGGAGAGTGACCGTCCCGCGGTCAACCTCCACCAGAAACCAGTGTTCCCGTTGCCCATAAGCGACGCCAAGGAAGGCGTCGGCCACCAGCGGCACTTCATAGAGTTCGCCCTCGCGGATGAAGCGCACGGCATCGCCGATTTTCGCGGCTGCGGTCTCAAAGCGCAGGAGCTTGAAGTCCGGGTCCTGCCGGCTCAGGCGCTCCAAGGTGAGGCCCAGCTCGGTCAAGCACAGGGAGTGCTCCAAGGTGAATAGCGACCGCTTGGTCTCGGCCGGCTGGAGATAGGGCACCTCCCGCACTTCCTTGCCCTCGTGACTGGCGAGGAGATCGGCTCCCCTTCGGGCCAAGGCCACCAGGTGCTGCATGGCACCCGTTGGCGAAGGCGCCTGCCAGAGGTGGATGATCCGGGCCTTCTGGAGGTGCTTCACGTCCGGCCTCCGACCGGTGAGCAAGATGTCCACCTGCCGGAGCGAGAGTATCCGGTAACGTGAGAGCGCCGAGAGGAAGACGGCGAGGTTATTGTCGTGGATTGTCCTTTTGGCGTCGGACATATGGTTTGGGATTCCCGTAAAAGTAGTCACGGAGAGTGAGGCTCAACGTCGCTTGAGCCAGTTGCGTCGTGGACTTGAGTAGCCTGGGGTCGATGGGCTTTAAACCCGGGAGGCTTTCCTCGAGCGCGGCCGAGGCGGCGAGCTTCCTGACCTGAGCCGGACTCGGGATGAAGATCGGCACCTTGATGGTGTGGGCCAGATTCTGGGCTTGCTCTGGCAGGATGCCGTTGCCTTTCAGAACCCCGATGGCCTGGGGCCTTTCCCGGCAGATGGCCTGCGAGAGGAGCGCGGTTAGGCGCTTGGCGCAGAGAGTCGTCGAGATCGGCAGTTCATGGCAACCGGCGTAACGGATTTCCCATGGGTCAAGGACAACGATGACAAGGGTGTTCTTTTTGGTCTCGGCCGCGAGGATCCGCGGTTGGCGGCGCGGCGGCCGGATGAGTACGAAGTGTGGCATAGGGTTGAGGATTAGCGGCACTGGTCCCGGGCATGGAGCCCGATCGCCGCAGCCTTGGCGACAAGTCCCCAGGTTCGCTCCCAGTCGCGGCTGATGACCGCCAGCAAACGGGGCCGGTGAATCTCGAACTCGGGGCATTGGTCTTCGAGATGAGCGGCAATCAGGCGGAGCGTGGGTCGGCGGCGGTGGCGATCGGCGCCGGCGAGGTACTCGCCGACGTGCTTCAGGGCCGCGCCAGTGTCCACCCGCACGATGCGGTGGCAGCCGGTCGTGCCAGCGAGAGCCTCGATCACGCCGATCAAGGCGAGATTGAGGGCGGTCGCCTGTTTGGGCTTGAGGTCTTCGATCGCAACGATGGTCGGCGACTCGTCGCCGAAGATGGCGGTGAGCCACTCTCTTGCCTTGAGGACCAGCGATTCAGCCTCCTTGACTTGGCCGGCACGAAAGAGCCAGGTCTTCTGCACGCCCACGCCGTCGACCAAGGCCACGCCAATGGCCTTGCGGCTGGGTGAGATGGAGAGGATTTTATCCGGCTTGGGATTTTGGATGTCGATGTCGAGCATAGCGTTTGAGTAAAGCCAGGAATAAAGCCCGGCGGTTTTTATAAATTCGTTTGTCGGGGTAGGCCTCCACGATCTGGAGGACCCGGTCGAGGATCTCCGCCGAGTGACGGGAGAGGATCTCTTCGCAGAAGGGGTTGGCGCGCCCGCCGCCCAATACATTCGACAGCCTGTGAACAAGTGAACCGGTAAACCCTTCCTTTCCCCCTATAACCCCCAATCTATCCCGTAAATATTTATCTCGTTCGTCTCTATTGGGGTTCGTTACTATCAATGGTAGCTGATAAAAATGACTCTCGGAAGAGGGGTCAACCTGCCCTCTCGGGCAGACTTGGATGAACCGTTCTCCGTTCTGTCGTAGCACCCGGTAGGAGAGTTCGCCTGAAAACGAAAGCCACCCCAAGCCGTAGAAGACGTGCCAGGGGTCGAGCAGGGTGAGGGTGGAGAGGCGGGAGGCAGGCAGCTCAAGACAGCGCTCACCGGTGAAACCGGCTGAGTGCAGGGCGTCGAATACGATCCGGGCACGATCGGGTATGGAGTTGGGCAGCGCGGTCAAGATCCATCACCTCCAATGCCGAGTTTGGTTCGCCTTTCACTCACGATCGCCATCGCCCGGTTCCAGTCCTTGAGGTAGAGGACGTGCGGCGGTTGGTGGAGGGCGGCGGCAAGACGGAAGAGCGTCTCGAATCCGGGCCGGCGTTCACCCCGCTCGATGCGGCCGAGCTCCTGTTCGCTCACACCGACAAGATCAGCGAGATCTTTTTGAGTGAGCCAAAGATTATTCCGGCCGAATTGCCTTCGCCGGAGAAACCTGATCCCGGGTATTGACAGCCTGGCCGCTTTGGGTGTTAGATTTAAAAGCTGCCGCTTACCGCGGGACGGTTGAAGTGTATTGGACATACGCTCTCAATTGTCCCAAAGAAGCGGCGGCGAGAGAAGAGGTCGGAAGCTGCCCTCGCGGGATAGGTTCGGGAAAAGGTGGGTAAAACGTGGGGGTATCAGCGCTACCGTGGAAGGTTCGTCGTCTCCAGCTGTCTAACCTCGTCGGCTACCGGCACATTGAGTGGGCCGGCATCGATCCCGAGTTGAACTTTCTGGTCGGTCGGAACGGCGCAGGCAAAAGTACCATCCTCAAGGCCATCGTGTCCGGGCTCACCTATGTGTCGGGACGGCACTCCGAAGACCTGTTTCTCAGGACCTACGGTGACGCCTCAATCTTGATCGAATTCCAGGACGGCTCCACCCAAACGTTCTCCTTTGGACACGTCAGAGTTGCCCAAGGAGACCATCGCAAACAACCGGACATGCGGATTCTTCAGATCGTTGAGAACCGCCTGCCAAAGAACGTGGTGGGCAAGTACCGGCTGAATCCCCGGAGCCATCCGTCCGAGCGCTACCAGCATGCTCTATCCGAGTTGCGCCACCTTCTGACTTCCAAGAAACCGGAGGAGCAGGAGATGGGGCACACCGCGATTGAGATCTGTAAAAGCACCCCAGAGCTGGGCAAACCGGAGCAATGGCAGTGGTTGGCGGACGAACTGGTGGGCCGCGCGCAAACCAAAGCCAGACCGGCGTCCTGCGGGCAGTTTGACATCGTCGCTTTCATTTTGGACATCCTGCATTTCGTCAAGACGTTGAAGTCCGACACCGCGCCGGTCTTTGTGGTGATCGACAACCCAGAAACCTACTTGCATCCGGCGTGCCAGGAACCCTTGCTTGGACTGGTCCACCGATACCTGCCGACCGCTCAAGTTTTCGTCGCCTCGCACAGCGTCAAATTGCTCTGCGGGCGCAAACCGAAAACAGTTTTCTGGCTCAGTCGGGAAAGAGCCGATGCGGAAGGACAGGTCAGGATTGAGAGCGTCCGCGAACTTGACGACGGCTCTCGTTCAGCCTTTTTTGAACTCTACGGCGTTGACGTCAACTCCGCGGTCGTCCGTTTGCTCAGCGAATTGGAAGCACCGGACTACTACCGTTTTCTGTGCGAATGCGCGCTCGAATGCCAACCCGTGGCGCGGCCGGAACCGGGCGCTGATCGGCAGCTCGAAAGGGTGGCGGACGAGATAAGCCAAACCGACCGGCCCCTCACTCTCCTTGATGTCGGCGCCGGCTTTGGCGATCTGCTGACTGGGTTGATTCGGTCCGGGCGCGCCGGACCGGGACTGGCGTACTACGCGCATGACCCTTATACATCGCCGGAACTTGGGCGTCGGGTGGACGATGCCAAGGCTGCGGAGAAGATAAACGCGGCGTCTTCGGTACTGCCGACACTCGACGCCGCGCCGCATGATTGCGACGTGATCGTGCTCTGCAACGTCTGCCACGCGTTACCCGTCCACACCTTGGCTGATACGCTCGCGACGCTTCTCGCCAACCATTTGCGCCGGAACCCGCCTTCGCGGCTGCTCGTAACCGAGATTGCGGCGCCGACGATCGGCGAATCGAACTGCATCGTATGGCAAACCTGCGACTATAAACGCATGTTCGGGTCGGTATCGAGTGTGAACGTGGCATCAGTGAAACTGGCCGAACAACCTTCGGGTTCACCCTTTGAGATGATCGCCATATCGATTTCCGAGTGCGAGGTCGTCCTGGACAAGGACACACTAAGCCAGAAGATCGAAGAGAACATCTGGGGCTATTTGCCCGAGAAACGTCTGGACCTCATCGGGGAACTTCGACGACTGTGGGACGTTCGGGGAGACCGGGGTCTTGAAAAGGCCTTGCGCCAGAGGCGCGTCGCCTTCCTTACTGCCCAGATCGCGGCTCTCTTCGCGGCCGAGACCGGCCGGAACAAGGCGCCCGCGAGCTGAATCAGAGTCTGAAGCGAAGTTTTCCTCCGCCCTTCTGCCCATCATGACGGTGGTCAGAAGACGCGGAGGAAAACCATGCTTCAACCTGCCCATCGCATTGAGCGCGTGCAAGTATTCGTCCGAGCCCTTAAACTCCTGCTCCAAGACCCCTGCGATCCCGACGATGTCCTTCAAGGTGGCCTACCGCCGGGCTTTGAAAGCCGGTTTTCGGGATTGATTGTTCGGGCGAAGGGCAAAAGCCTTCTTTCGCCCCAGGAAGAGGACGTGTTGAACCATCTTTTCGCCACTTGGGGCGGACGGCCCCCACTGGCGCGCCTTCTTTGTCAGGCAGCCATGGACGAACTGTCCGAACTGTTGAGACAAGAGGAAACAAAGTAAAGGCGATTTCACCTGCCGGCCTTCTACAACGAGGCCGGCATTTTTGTCGGCGACGAGGCCGAGAACATCCCAGTGTTCATCAAAAACGCGAGAAAATGAACCGGCCGGTTGCCGCCTTTGCCGGCCGTCTACGTCAATCTCGTGGCTGACACGTATTCTCTTGAGACAGATGCCGCCCTCTGCAATGTTGTTCGGGCAAGGGGTACTCTGTAGACATATGCTCGACCCCGTTTTTATTGAAACACTTATAATCGCATGGATGAAGGATACCGGCGAGAAGATCTCAACCGAAGTTGCCTATGACATGGCGACGCGGGCGTTTAGCTATTTTGAAGCCCTACAGTATATCGATGCCAGATCTGTGGATAAACCTGCCTTGACGGATAGAACCATTGATCAGATAATTTAAACGATCTTACGCACTTCATTTACGCCTATGTCGTCATATGTTATCTATGCGCGGAAATCCACTGAATCCGAAGATCGCCAGGTGCTCTCCATCCCCGCCCAAATTGAAGAGCTACGAGCTTTGGCGGCGACGCGTGGCTTCCATGATCTGACAGTACTCGAGGAGAGTCGCTCGGCCAAGCAGCCCGGTCGGCCTGTCTTCAACCAGCTGCTCAAGGATATCAACGAGGGTCGGCTTACTGCTCTGCTTTGTTGGAAACTGGACCGCCTCGCCCGCAACCCCGTCGACGGCGGCAGTTTGCTATGGGCCATGTCCTGTGGAAAACTCAAGGAAATCGTCACCCCCGGCCATACCTATACCGGGAGTGCCGAAGATCGATTCATCCAGAATATTGAGTATGGCATGGCTACGAAATACATTGATGATCTATCGGCTAATGTCAAGCGTGGGATCAAAGCCCGGGTGAAAAATGGCTGGTGTCCGGCGAAGCCACCACCGGGGTACTTGCCAGATCGCACGAATCCGGAGCGGCGAATCGTCATCAAGGACCCGGTGCGGTTTCCGCTCATCCAACGGGCGTTGGGCTTGGTGAGGCAAGGCACCGCTCCCACCGAGGTCTGGCGCATCCTCAATAATGCCTGGGGCTATCGCACGCCTTTAAGGCTACGCAGCGGCGGAAAGCCAATTTCACGGACCAGTTTCTATGACCTTTTGTCCAATCCATTCTACTGCGGCCTGATCTCGTTCAAGGGCGAACTCTACAAGGGCGCCAGCGAATCAATGATTAGTCCAGAGGATTTTACCGAGATCCAAAAGCAACTGCGGCGGAACAACCGCCCTCGGCCAAGCCGACACGAGTGGGCGTTCACCGGTCTGATACGCTGTGGCGAATGCGGCCGGGCGGTCACGGCGAGTTTTCAAAGGAACCGGCATGGTGTTCTCTACCCGTACTACCACTGCACAAGGCGCCAGCCGTGCCGGCAGCCCTACGTCCAGTCTAAGGAAGTAGAAAAGCAACTTGCTGATTGGCTGGAAGGAATCACCATCCCGAATAATACGCTTTCCCTACTTGTCGAAGAGTTCAACCGACATGCGAGCGATCGGCAAGCTAGGCAAGAATCAGTAATTAATAGCAGGAAACTAACCCTGGAGTCAGTGAAGCGCCAGCTTCAGAACCTCACCGAGTTACGGCTCAGAGAGCAGATACGCGATGAAGAATACACGCCCCAGCGCCAGCGGCTGCTTTTGGAGCATCAACGACTCGAGGAAGGACCGGAGAGCAAAGACCCGATCGAACCCTCCAAAGCGGTGATATCTCTGCTAAGCCAAGCCAAGGAAATGTTTCTTCGCGGCGACACGGCGCAAAAACGCGCAATCGTCCAAGCTGTCGGATTGAACCCTCGTTTACTCGACAGAAAAGTGCTTATATTAGCGCAAAAGCCGTTCTCCCTGGTGGGAGAACGGCTGTATAGTCCGGGTAATTGGAGAAAGGCGCACGATGTTCGAACGGGGGTGCTGAAATCATTGATTGCGTATTTCTCCGATAATTCAATAGAAATAGCACTTCAGGCCGGAAGAATTATGGATCTGGCCAAGAGA
>JAQUPQ010000067.1 GCA_028716525.1 Terriglobia bacterium
TGCCAAGAAAGACACGGAAGCGGGTTGCGTGCAGTGCCATGCCAGCGACCTCCTCCTTCAGGGCGCCAACACCTTGAATTATGGCCGCGAAATGTTTTGGGAACGGGGATGTAATGGCTGTCATCGTTACGAAGGCTACGACCGCGAACCGGAGCAGCTCATCACGGCCCATCAGAACATTCGCTCCCTGGAACAGGAGAAAAAAGACGATCAGAAACGGGTGTTGGAATTGAATCAGGAGGCCGACAATGCCGCCACCAACGATGAAGCGCGTGCGTTGCTGGCCAAGGCGGAAGCGACACGCCAGGGCGTCAGCCTGATCGACGCCAAGATGGAACAGCTCGACATGGAATCCAAGAACCTCCTGCGCGAAGAGAAAAAATTTGGGCCGAACTTGAAAGACATCCGGCTGAAGCTGAGAAAAGAATGGATCCCCATCTGGCTGGAAAAACCCAGTGCTTTCCGGCCGACCACCAAGATGCCGGACTTCCGGCTTGACGACCACGAGCGCCGGAGCATTGCGGCGTTCATTTGGCAGTCGACTCCGACGGGCACTTTGCAGAAGCAGCCCCCCGGCGATGCGAAAAACGGAAAGGAATTATTCGAGACGCGCGGCTGCATGGCGTGTCACTCCATCGGCGAGGGCAGCCAAAAGATCGGCGGAACCTTTGCCGCCAATCTGAGCCGCGTGGGGGAGAAGGACAACTACGATTACCTGGTCCGGTGGATTCACAATCCTCGCGAACGGACCATGCCCTACTGCCCGTACGAAAAGAAAGACATCACTGCCGCGGATTACGCCAAGCACAACCTGCCGTTTGTGTTTGATCTGGATCACACCAAATGCCCGAATGACGGTCATGAGTTGCAAGTGCAGCAGATGACCGTGATGCCGAACCTGCGTCTGTCCTGGAAAGATGCGCAGGATATCGCCTCCTTTTTGACCACCCAGAAACACGGCAACGCCTCGTATCCCGACGCCTCGTGGATGGATGACCCCAAGCTGAAGGCGGAAGGGGAGGAGTATGTGAAGTTATACGGATGCGCCGGGTGTCACGAAATCGCGGGTTTGGAAGACGAGGGGCGCATCGGGACGGATTTAACCAAAGAAGGCAGCAAGCCCATCGATAATTTTGATTTCGCTTTGCAAACCCGTCCGGCGAAACGGCAGGGATGGTATACCGCCGAAGGTTTTATTTCGCACAAACTGACCCAGCCGGAGTTGTACGACGCAGGCATGATCAAAGCTGATAAAGAGGAGCTGCGCATGCCGAATCCGCATTTGGATGACCGGCAGCGCGGCGCGATTACGACGTTTTTGATCGGCAGCATCGATTCGCCGTGGCCTTCGGAAATTTTCTACAAGGCGGCCGGCCCCACCAAGGATATCCAGGACGGTTGGTGGGTCGTTCGAAAGTACAATTGCATGGGATGTCACCAACTGATGCTGGGACAACGCTCCATTCTCATGGGTTTGCCGCGCTATCAAGATCCGGACTGGAAAGACCAGCTGCCTCCACGTCTGGTGGGCGAAGGCGCCCGGGTGAATCCCCAGTGGCTGGAGAAGTTTCTGGCGAATCCGGCGCTCGATCCCGTCAATCTGGACCGTGACGGCGTGCGGCCCTATCTGAAAGCACGCATGCCGACTTTTTATTTCTCCAACGACGAGATTCGTAAGCTGGTGCGATTCTTTGCGGCCCTGGCCTCCCAGGCGGAACCTTACATTCCCCAAAAAATGGAGGCCTTGGACGCCAAGGAAACCCAAATGGCGCGGGAGTTGTTTACCTCCAAGGCGGCGCCGTGCCTGAAATGCCATGCCACCGGCGAACCGGCTCACGACAAGACGGCCACGGCTCCGAATTTTCTGTTGGCCAAAGACCGCTTGAAGCCGGGATGGACCGCCCGCTGGATTTCCGATCCTTCCGTGATCAGTCCGGGAACTTCCATGCCGTCGAATCTGTTCCATTTGGTCGACAGCCACAATGTTTTTTCCGGCCCGTTGCCGGATATTTTCAAGGGGTACGACCAGGACCAGATTGAATTGCTGGTTCGTTACATGTTTCAAATGACGCCGGAAGAACAACGGCGGTTGGTGGCCAGGAAGTAGAATGCACTTTAAATGAGAAATCTTTTTCACTAAAATTGGAATCGAACCATTAACCAAAGGAAAAATGTATGCGTACAATGAAAGCAAGCTTACTGCTGATACTGGTGGTGTCTCTGGTCGCGGCGCTTTCTGTCGGATGCAGCAAGAAAACTGAAAACACCGAGGAAACGGGCGCCAATCAGGCGGCTCCCACACCGATTGATCAATCCACGGTGGCCACCATTACCGGGAAAGTCAGTTACACCGGTACGAAACCGACTCCCAAAGTGATTCACATGGATACTGAGCCGGCTTGTGCGGCCGCCAATTCCGGCCCGGTCTACACACAGGAATTGGAAGTCAATTCCAACAACACCTTGAAGGACGTGTTTGTGGCGGTGACGGACGGCGCCAACAATTACACCTTTGCGGTGCCGAGCACTGCTGTGACCATCGACCAGAAGGGATGCAGGTATCATCCTCACGTGCTGGGCTTGATGGCCGGACAAACGCTGCAGATTGAAAACAGCGACCACACGACGCACAACATTCACCCCATGCCGAAGGACAATCCGGAATGGAACACCTCCATGCCGCAAGGTTCTCAGCCGCTGGAGAAGAAGTTCGGCCGATCGGAATTGCTGATTCCGGTGAAATGCAATGTGCATCCCTGGATGAAAGCCTACATCGGCGTGACGAAGAATCCTTTCTTCGCCGTCACCGGGGATGACGGGTCCTTCGAAATCAAAGGCCTGCCTCCGGGAACGTACACACTGACGGCGTTCCAGGAGAAGTTGGGACAGCAAACGATGCAGGTCACGGTGGGAGCCAAGGAAACCAAGACGGCGGACTTCACCTTCAAGGGTGAATAAGCAAACGGCACGTTTTAGAATCGGGATACACGCTTGTCCAGAATAAGTGAACATCCGACGCCCGAAGGCGCAGCTTTGCATCGCTTTCTGGTCTTCCTGTCGGCGGCCACGTTGTTTCTGATTGTGGCCGGGGCCCTGGTGACCAGCAACGATGCGGGCTTGTCGGTGCCCGACTGGCCGACCTCGTTCGGCAGCTTCCGCATGCCGCCCATGGTCGGAGGGATTTTTTATGAACACGGCCATCGCCTGGTGGCCGGCACCGTGGGATTGCTCACGATACTGCTGACGGTTTGGGTGCTGATGAAAGAAGGGCGCCCTTGGATGAAGAAGTTGGCCGGCGTGGCCCTGTTTTGTGTCGTTGTGCAGGCGGTGCTGGGCGGCATTACCGTTCGATTTTTTCTGCCGCCCCCGGTTTCGACGTTTCATGCTTGCGTAGCGCAGATCTTCTTCTCGCTCATCGTCAGCATGGCGGTGTTCACCTCCCGGGGTTGGAGGTCTTCGACAGTTCACTTGGAAGATCCATGGGGAATTTCGTTGAGAGTGTTGAGCGCGGCCTCGGTGGGAGTTATTTTTCTTCAGCTGTTTTTAGGAGCCGCCTTCCGGCATTTCTGGTTCAACGTGATTCCGCACGTGGCAAATGCCGTGGTGGTAACGGTCATGATTCTTTGGACCGCTGCGGCCGTGATAAAGCGCTTCGGGAACGAACCGTTTTTGAAGCGACCTGCCATCGCGGCGATGGCTTTGCTGGTGGGACAATTGATTCTGGGACCCGGCGCCTATTTTCTCTTGGTGGCGGCGACGCACGATCCGCAACCCACGCAGCCGATGGTTTCAGTCACGGTGGCGCATGTGGTGGTCGGCGCCATGACGCTTGCCGCCATGCTGGTTCTGATGTTGAGGACCTTCCGTGTGGTCGCCCCACGGCATCGGACGGCGGAGAACATGGAAATGGCGCGTTCCGTGACAGGTTAGAGTTTATTTTTTATGATACACGCCGAAATCGGGTCTGCGGGTTCGGCAGGCGCCAACGTTTACTATTTTTGATCTTAATCCTTCGATACTAATGGCGTGATCCTGCAAGGTTTGCAGGCTAAAGAAATCGCGGAGTGCCGGGACGAAGCGCGGCCGTCTTTGTAAATTTGTTGCCCAAAGACGCGGGGGCTGACGGGGCGCTGAGTTCAACTGTGTGGCTTCGGTAAGGGAGACTATTTTGAGTACACCTGAGTATGTTCTGGATGACAAGGCCGGGGTAGTCAAGCTGTCGGCTTCGCGACCACTGCACCATCGATTGGCGGATTACTATGAACTCACCAAGCCCAGTATCACGTTCCTGGTGGTGCTGAGCGCGGCGGCGGGTTTTGCGATGGGGAATAACGGGTCATTGAATTACTGGCAATTCATACATACGTTGCTGGCCATCGGCCTGCTGTCCAGCGGTTTGGGGACTCTGAATCAATATTACGAGCGGGACCTGGATGGATTAATGAAGCGCACGACGCATCGTCCGCTGCCCCAGGGCCGCATTCAGGCTTTCCCCGCCTTGATTTTTGGCGTGGCGTTGTGCGTCTTTGCCGAAATTTATCTGGCCGTTGAAATCAATGCGTTGTCGGCGGTGTTGGGACTGTTTACGCTCGTCAGCTATCTGTTCGTTTACACGCCATTGAAGACCCGCACGCCCTGGTGCACCTTCCTGGGGGCATTTCCGGGGGCCATGCCGCCGCTCGTGGGATGGGTCGCGGCGCGCGACCAGATCAGCTGGGGCGGTTGGGTATTGTTCGGCATTTTATTTCTGTGGCAATTTCCGCACTTTCATTCCATTGCCATGCTCTACCGCGAAGATTATCAACGTGCGGGTATCCGCATGCTGCCGGTGGTGGAGGATGATAATCGCGCCACCAGCCGGGAAATTCTTATTTACACTCTGGCGCTCTTTCCGCTCAGCCTGGCGCCTTCTTTCCTGAAAATGTCGGGAACAATTTATCTCTTGGGAGCCGTGCTCCTGGGCTTGGCGTTCATTTACTTTGCATTTCGCTGCGCCCGCGAGAAAACCAAGAAACAGGCCCGCTTCCTCTTGTTGGCTTCGGTTTTCTATCTACCGCTCTTATTCGGACTCATGGTTTTGAATCCATGGAGATAGTCCTCACCGTCTTGCGATGAGGATGTTTGAAGACAATCACAACCAAAGGAATTCCGAACGTCGGGGAGGACGTCACAATGGGTTTGGCGATTGCGCTTGTGCTGTTGTTGTTGTGCGTGGCCAGTGTGTTTCTGTTTTCCGGCCACTACGGCTGGTTTCCTCCGCTGGTTTCCACCTTCACGGATTACGACAAGCAATTCACGCTGACGCTGATCGTGGTGGCCGTGGTGTTCATCCTGGCGCAACTGGCGTTGGGATTATTTGTGTGGCGGTACCGTGATCGGGGGAACAACCAGGCGAAGCATATCGAGGGCAACAACACCTTTGAATGGGTTTGGACGAGTCTCACGTTTGTCATCTTTATCGGCTTGGGGATTCTGGGTCAGCGCATGTGGGCGGATTTGCATTTCACCGAGCCGCCGGCCGACGCCATGGTGGTGGAGGTCACCGCTCAGCAATTTCAGTGGAATTTCCGCTACTCCGGTCCGGATGGTCAGTTCGGTCACACCGACCCGAAATACGTCGACGAATCGGCGCTGAATTTCATCGGCTTGGACCCGCACGATCCCGCCGGCAAAGACGACATCATGACCATGAACCGAATGGTGGTTCCCGTGAACCAGCCCGTCAAGGTCATCCTCCATTCCAAGGATGTCACACACAGTTTCTTCGTCCCGTGGTTCCGCATCAAGCAGGACGCGGTGCCCGGCATGACCATCACCATTCACTTTACGGCGACAAAAACAGGCGAATATGAAATTCCGTGCGCCGAGCTGTGCGGCTTGGGGCATTACAAAATGCGGGGTGTGTTGGACGTCGTCACACCCCAAGAATTTCAGGATTGGTTAAAGAAGCAGGCGACCGGACAGTAACTTCGAACCCGGGCGACGCCGCAGGCTTGCGCGCCGGCGTTTCCCAACACCCGACTGGGGGAGACAAAACGATGTCTGAAGCGATTCACGAAGCTCACGTGCACCATCCGCCGAAAGGTTTCATTCGGAAATATATTTTCAGCCTGGATCACAAGGTTATCGGAATTCAATATTATTTCCTGGCCTTGTTCTCGGTGTTGGTGGGGATAACGCTCTCCTTGCTCTTTCGCATGCATCTGGCCTGGCCGAACGCCAGTTGGGATTTTATGGGGAAGCTCTTCCCGACCGGTATGCCGGGCGGATTGATGACGCCGGAGTTCTATCTTTCGATGGTCACCATGCACGGCACGCTGATGGTGTTCTTTGTGTTGACCACGGCGCCGCAAGGCGGATTCGGAAATTACATCCTGCCCATTCAAATCGGGGCTGAAGACATGGCCTTCCCCGTGCTCAACATGCTTTCGTTCTGGGTGACGTTCGTGGCGTTGGTGGTCATGATGATGTCGTTGTTCGCCGTGGGCGGCGCCCCGCTTTCGGGATGGACTGCCTATCCACCCCTGAGCGCCTTGGGGAGCATCTCAGGGCCCGGCGAGGGCTTGGGACAAACACTATGGGTCATCAGCCTCGCGATCTTTTGCGTCGGCTCGATGCTGGGCGCCCTGAACTTCATTACAACCACGCTCAACTTGCGCGCCAAGGGGATGACCTTGATGCGCATGCCGCTGACCGTGTGGGCTTGGTTTACCACCTCTATTCTGGGCTTGTTGGCGTTCCCCGTATTGTTGGCCGGCGGCATTTTGTTGTTGCTGGATCGCGTCGGAGGAACCAGCTTCTTCATTCCCGCCGGATTGGTGGTGAACGAACAACTGGTTCACCACAACGGGGGTTCGCCGCTCTTGTGGCAGCACCTCTTTTGGTTCTTCGGACATCCGGAAGTTTACATTGCCATCTTGCCCGGAATGGGCGTGACCTCTCAATTGCTGGCGACTTTTGCGCGAAAACCCGTGTTCGGATACAAGGCCATGGTTTCCGCCATTTTGGGAATCGGTTTTCTGGGATTCTTCGTGTGGGGGCATCACATGTTTGTGAGCGGCATGAGCCCCTTTTCGGCCGTGGCATTTTCGCTGCTGACTCTGAGCATCGGCGTGCCGTCCGCCATCAAGACCTTCAATTGGTTGGGGACGTTGTGGAAAGGCAAGATTCAGTTTAAAACCCCGATGCTTTTCGCCATCGGTTTTGTTTCGTTGTTTGTGACCGGCGGCGTCAGCGGCATTTTCCTCGGTCAGACGGGATTGGATCTCTATCTTCACGACACCTACTTCGTATTGGCGCATTTTCACCTCATCATGGGCGTGGCGGCGATCTTCGGCATCTTCGGCGCCACCTATTATTGGTTCCCCAAAATGTTCGGCCGCATGATGAGCGAAACCTGGGGCAAGGTACATTTCTGGCTGACCTTCGTCGGGGTGTACTGCATCTTTTTTCCCATGCATATCATGGGCATCGCCGGTCATCCACGGCGCTACTCCGATCCGTCGAATTTTAAGTATCTGGCGGGAATGTCGACTTATCACCAGTTCATCACCATCGCCACGTTCATTACGGCCGCCGCTCAGTTCATATTCCTGATCAATCTGTTTTGGAGTCTGTGGAAGGGAAAGAAAGCGGAAGACAACCCCTGGCACGCGACGACTCTGGAGTGGACGATTCCTTCTCCACCGCCTCATGACAACTTTGGCGGCAAGGTCCCGGTGGTCTATCGCGGCGCTTATGAGTACAGCGTTCCGGGCGCCAAACAGGATTTCATCATGCAGAATTCTCCGGAGGAGGTATGAGTGAGCTTTGTTATCGTCCCCGGTTTTTTTGCGGCAGTTTCTCATGGGCTGAGGGTGCACCCAAGAGCATGAAGAGTATGACAGGATGCCGCCCGGTAGGTCGAATCTGAATCATCCCCCGACTGCCGTCGGGGCGATGGAGACGAAATTGAGGTTTGATTATGCCAACAACAGCCTTACCCGAAGTGGAATGGGCTCCGCCGAAAACGTCCGACAACGGTCACGGCGGTTTTCACCACGATGGGCACCGCGGATTTGATCGGGGAGACGGCCGCGGAGGGCCTCGTGCTATTCCGCCGGCCGATAAATATCGCATCGGAATGTGGTGTGCTCTCGGCGCTATTGTAATGTTGTTCGTCGCCTTTTCGAGCGCCTACGTCTATCGTCAGGGCCTGTCGTTCGATTGGCAGCCTCTCCAGGCCCTGCCGGTCTTGTGGTTCAACACCGCGGTGTTGCTGATCAGCAGCCTCACGTTTGAGTTGTCGCGCCGGAGTTTGAGACGAGATCACACCACACCGTTTCGCGCCTGGCTGTCGGTGACCGCGGTCTTGGGGCTGGTCTTTTTGGTCGGGCAATACGTGGCCTGGCGGCAACTGGCGGCTCAGGGAATATATCTGGGGACAAATCCTCACAGCTCCTTTTTTTACGTCTTGACTGCACTTCACGCCGTGCATTTGGCGGGGGGGATTTTGGCATTGGGATTTGTGCTGCGAGGCGCCGTCCGGGGCCGCTTCACTTCGGCCCGCCGGTCGGCTGTGGATGTGACGGCCACCTATTGGCATTTCATGGACGGATTGTGGATCTACTTGTTTGTGCTGTTGTTTCAATTGGGATGAGCGCAGTGTTTTGAGAGTGGAACATTCGCCCGGATCAGCAGTGTTGAGAGTTCACTCGCGTGGAGGAAACGGATGAGCGATATTGAAGCGGATGTAAGCCAACTTGCCGCCTCCGAATGGGGCGGCGGCGTTCTGCCTTATGCCGGATCAAAAAAATTCGGCATGTGGCTGTTTATTGTATCGGACGCCATCACGTTTTCGGTGCTGTTGGTGGGATACGCCTATGTGCGCGTCGCCAGCCAGAATTGGCCCCAACCGTTCGAGTTTTTTCCCAGCATCGTGACGGCGACCGTGATGACGCTGTGCCTGCTGTCGAGCAGCTTGACCATGGTCATGGCCGTCAATGCGTCGCGCCGCGGAAATCGTGCCCGCACCGTGCGTTGGCTGCTTGCAACGATAGCGGGTGGACTGGCATTCCTGGTGCTCCATGGAAACGAGTGGAATAAGCTCATCCATGAGGGCATGACGCTGTTCTCTAATCCCTGGGGCGCCCCGCTGTTCGGCGCCACATTCTTTGCGCTCACCGGCATGCATATGTTCCACGTGTTTACGGGCGTCGGCTACCTCGGAGTGGTGGCTTTCGCCACGGGCCGCGGAAAATTCAATGCCGAGGATGTGGAAGTGAGCGGTCTGTATTGGCACTTCGTCGATCTGGTGTGGATGTTCATCTTTCCGCTGGTGTACATCTTGTCGATTCACCGTGGATAGCTCCGAAAGCGATCCACGGGACTAGTTTTTCAAGGAGAGACTTATGAGTCACGATTCTGAAACCGCCATCCATCCCACGCGGTTGTTCTTGTGGGTGTGGACGTGGCTTTTGGCTTTGACGGGCATTGAAGTCTTCCTGGGTTATAAGCAACTGGAGTTGAAGCTCATGTTGACCATCTTGATGATGCTCTCGGTCATCAAAGCGGGGCTGATCATGAGCTACTTCATGCACCTGAAGTTCGAAAAAGCACGGGTGGTGTTTACCTTGATTCCGGCGCTGGTGGTGGTCATTTGCTTGTTCTCCGCGTTCTTTCCTGACAGTCTGCGGGCATTGCATCTCGGTTGGGGACGATGAGGGCGGCGGAGGGAGGTTCTGGATCATGATGCGATCGCTGTGTCGAAGAATGGCTATGGTTTGGCTTGCGTCTGTGGGATTGACGGGCACCGCGGCGCTCTCTTGGGCGCAAGGTTGCGCCATGTGTTATACCTCGGTGGCGAATTCCACGCAGGCGCAGCAAGCCCGCACCACCTTGGCCCACGCCATTCTTTTATTGTTGGTTCCCGCCGTCACACTCTTCGTCGGGGCGTTTGCCTTGGCGTATCGATATCGCAATTCCTTCCAGGAGACGCCGTCGGAAAAGAAAGCTGCAACCTCCGTGGACGCCTCTGATCTTGCCGCCTGAACGGAAAATCCAACACGCGTAGGAGATAGTCACCGCCAACTCGGCGTCTTCAGTGTCTCTGCGGTGATATTCTTTCAGGGGTAGTACCGGCGGCTCTTTTCGCCGGGGGCTCTTGCGTGCAAGTATTCTCCAATCCAATACAGAAGCCCACTCCGATACATCGGGGTGGGCATCAGAGCACCAACCATTTTAGGAGCACTCGGGGATGGGTATTTATCGCACCCGAGACCATGAAAATGGGAGGATCTGGTAGCCACGATCAACCGTTTTTTGGTTGATCGTGGGCTTCTGTGCAAGGTGAGGAAAAACCCCACGATCCACCGCGAGGGATCGTGGCTACCAAAGCACGACCTATATTCGGAGCAGTTCTTCATGCGCTTTTGTCGCACGCAGGAGCATGAAAATGATAAGGCCCGATTCGGTTAGGCCCGGAGGGCCGGTCAGATGGTAGCCCCACCCGCCGCTCGTCCGCCGTAGGCAGAGAGTAAGGGTGGGGTATGGCGTAAGATTTTGTTGCCCAGCCCCGTGAGGGGCGACAGAAACCCATTTTCGAAGCAGACACGCAGAGGATGCGTAAATCGGTTAGCCCGTTCGTTTACGGTACCTGGCTATTCCGCCGAAATTGGAGAAACAGAAGGAAACGTAGGTGGATATCTTGATGATCGCTCGCAAACGCCGCCGGCATAAAGAACGGGCCTTGCCCCGATGCATCGGGGCGAGCGCTACCCATGCTTACCGTCCTCTGTGTCTTCGTGGTGATATCCTTTTCAAGGGAAGACCCTTTTTTGCGAACACCGATCTTGACATGGGGCTATAGATTTGCTATTAACTATCCGGTTAGTTAATGAAGAACACTCGATCACGAAAGAAGCTCCGTCCGCGGATACGCGACAGCGCGGCCACGCGCGCCATCATCTTGCGCGCCGCCGAGCGGATTTTTGCCGAGGTCGGATTGGCGGGTGCCCGCACCGACTCGATTGCCGCCGCGGCCGGCGTCAACAAGGCCATGCTCTATTATTATTTCAAGAGCAAGGTGGGACTGCATCGCGCCGTGCTGGAGGAGTTGGTGGGCGAGTTTCAACGCGGCGCCTTGGAGGTGCTGCGGACGAAGACTTCAGCCTCTCAGGTGCTGCTGGGCTATGTGTCGTACCATTTTGATTTTATCGCGGCACGACCGTATTACCCGCGGCTTTTTCAACGTCTGGCCATGACCGGCGACAAGCACATCGCGCCGATGGTGAGGAAGTACTTCGTGCCGCTGGCCCGCGAAGTGCGCGCCCGGATCGAAGGCGGCATGCGCTCGGGCGAATTCAAGCGGCTCGATCCCACGCATACCGCGATTTCACTGGCGGCACTGACGGTCTTCTATTTTAATGCCGCACCCATGATTCGGCTGATCGGCGGCTTTGATCCCTATCAAAAGGACGCCCAGGAACGGCGCAAGCAGGAAGTGTTGAAGTTCATCCGTTATGCATTGTTCAGAGATTTGCCCCGCGACGCAGAAAGTCGTGCCTATAAACCCGGGGCGCGGGGACTACGGGAGCAAGTGGCATGAAGAAACGAATTGGATTTCTGGGGGGGCTCCTCCTGGTGATTTTGGGAGGCTGGCTCGGCTACCGCTGGCTGGACCGATCGCGAGGCATGGTGCTGACGGGCATCGTGACAACGCACGAAGTGAATGTCAGCGCTCAAATTCAGGGGCGTCTTACGCAGCTGCCGGTGACGGAGGGCGAAACGGTTCATCCCGGACAGCTGCTCGGCCTGATTGAACCGCAAGCGTATCGGGCCGACCAGGCTTATTTCGAGCACACCCAGGAAGGCCAAGCCGCCCAGGTGGATCAGAATCTCGCGGCCTTGGAATTTCAAGAGGCTCAGACTCGCGATCAGATCCACCAAGCTCAAGCGGCCTTGCAGGCCTCCCAGGCCGCGTCCACTGAAGCGGAGGCCAACTTGAAGTTTGCCAAGATCAATTACGACCGCAACCAGGGACTCTACAAAGAAGGCGTCTACCCGGCGCAAAATGCCGACCAGACGAGATCCAACTACGAGGCCGCCAAAGCCCATTTTGATTCGCTCCAAAAACAGGTGGAGGCCCAGAAAGCGGCCTTGGCGTTGGCGGAGTCCAATGAACATCAAAATGCGGTGCGCCGCGAACAACTGATGACCAGCCGACATCAACTGGCCGCCGCCGGAGCTCAAACCGAAAAAGCCAATGTCATGCTGAGTTACACCGAAATTCGGGCGCCCATCAACGGTGTGGTTTCCGCGCTGGCGGCTCGTCAAGGGGAGGTGGTCAACCCCAGCCAGCCCATCGTGACCTTGATCAATCCCGATGACCTGTGGGTGCGAGCCGACGTGGAGGAAACGTATATCGATCGCATTCGCCTGGGAGACACCTTTCCGGTGCGTTTCCCGGACGGTTTGGAACGTCAGGGAAGCGTGTTCTTTCGAGGTGTCGACGCGGATTACGCCACGCAACGCGACGTCAACCGCTCCAAACGAGACATCAAAACCTTTGAAATTCGTCTTCGCGTCGACAACAAGGACCGTCGTATCTGGCCCGGGTTGACGGCCTTTGTCGTTTTGCCGCCGGAGCTTGTGAGGTGAGAAAAACAGAAGTCAGATGTCAGAATTCAGCTTTCAGCCATCCAACGGCATTTTCTGACATCTGAAGGCTGAATGCTGATATCTGATCGCTGACGTCTTTCTTTATCATGTCCGCCATTGAGGTTCTCAACATCCGAAAATGTTTTGGCGAATTTTGCGCCGTCGACACGTTGAGTTTTGACGTGCCGGAAGGCGAGATGTTCGGATTGTTGGGACCCAACGGGGCCGGAAAATCGACACTCATTCGCATGCTGACCACCTTGCTGCCGCCGACCTCCGGCACCGCCCGCATTGAAGGGTTTGATGTGGTCAAAGCACCCAATAAAGTGCGCCGCACCATCGGGGTTATTCCGCAGGCCATGACTTCGGATCTGGACCTCAGCGCCGTCGAAAACATGCAAATTTTCGCCAAGCTGTATGGAGTGCCGGCGGAAGGCCGCAATCGCGTCATCCGGCGTCTCTTGGAAGCCGTGGATTTGGCGGCTTGGGGCGATAAACCCGTCAAGAATTTTTCCGGGGGAATGCGACGGCGGCTTGAGATCGCCCGCGGTCTGGTGCATCAGCCGAAAATATTCTTTTTGGATGAACCGACCACCGGACTGGACCCGGCTTCCCGCGTCGCCGTGTGGGACATGTTGATGAAGCTGAAATCCGAGCAGAATCTGACCATTCTGCTGACCACGCATTACATGGATGAGGCCGACAAGTTGTGCGACCGCATTGCCATTGTCGATCACGGCAAACTGATGGCGCTGGATTCTCCTCTGAAACTGAAGGCATCCATTCCGGGAAACAATATTTTGGAGGTCAGCTTCTCTGAGGCTCCGCCCGACTGGAAGCAAAGCCTGGAGCGCTTGCCGGACGTTCAAGCCGTCAAAGCCGACGATCATGTGTACCGCCTCAGCTCCAACAACGGACCTCGGACGACGACGGCGCTGATTGAGGCCACCCGGGACGCCGGAATCACCATCACCTCGCTTTCGGTGCAGAGCACCACGCTGGACGATGTTTTCATGCACTATACGGGCCGCCAATTGCGCGATGCATTGCAGGACGCCATGATCTACGACGTCAGTTTCATGTACGATCGCAAGTAGGAGACGGATATGCGCAGAGTGCTGGCTTTGGTGGAACGCGACATGCGCAAGTTTATGCGCAGCCCCACATTGATTCTGGTGTCGATGTTTTTTCCACTGGTGCAGTTGGTGGTCCTCGGTTACGCCTTCGGAGGAAAGATCAAGCATCTGGAGGTCGGCAT
>JAQUPQ010000068.1:0-6014 GCA_028716525.1 Terriglobia bacterium
TGGTAAACTTCGCGACGTCCCATCCGCATTCAATGAATCTTCTTCTTGGGGAGAACAACATGATTCGAAAGATTTCTTTCATTCTTCTGGGAGTGTGCCTGACTGCCTGTCTGACTTTGGCCCAGTCGAGAGACCTGGATCCACGCATCGATCAAGCCCTCCCGAACTTGATCTCCATTTATCACACCATTCACTCCGCTCCCGAGCTCTCGCACTACGAAGCGAAAACCTCGGCGTTGCTGGCGAAGCAGTTGAGCGAGCTGGGATACACCGTTACGGAGCACGTCGGAAAATATCCCAACGCCGCCTTCAAAGGGTACGGTGTTGTGGCGGTCATGAAAAACGGCGCCGGGCCGACCGTGCTGGTGCGTACGGATTTGGACGCCTTGCCCGTGGAGGAGAAAACCGCTTTGGCGTTTGCCAGCCACGTCAAAATGGCCAATGATGCCGGACAGGAAGTTCCGGTGATGCACGCCTGCGGACACGATATTCATATCACCTCGCTGATCGGCACGGCGCGAATGTTGGCTGCCCTGAAGGATCGATGGCATGGAACTTTGGTGTTGATCGGCCAACCTGCCGAGGAACTGGGGGCCGGCGCCGAGGCCATGCTTTCAGACAATCTCTATTCGCGCTTTCCCAAGCCCGATTACGCCGTGGCCTTGCATGACACCAACGATCTGCCTGCGGGCACGGTGGGCTACACACCCGGTTATGCGTTGGCCAGCGTCGACTCGGTCGACATCCTGGTGCGGGGAGTCGGCGGGCATGGATCGCGGCCCGAAGCGACTAAAGATCCCATCGTGGTGGCCGCTCAGATTGTGCTGGCGCTGCAAACCATTGTCAGCCGCGAAAATTCGCCCTTCGATCCGGCGGTTGTCACCGTGGGATCCATTCACGGGGGCACGAAGAACAACATCATTCCGGAAGAAGTCCGCTTGCAACTCACGGTGCGAACTTATAAGGAAGAGGTTCGGCAGCGAATTCTAAACTCCATCGCACGAATCTCCAGGTATACGGCTCTGGCGGCGGGTGTCCCCGAATCGCTGGCCCCGGTGATCACAGCCGGTGAGGCCCCGGGTCCGGCCACTTACAACAACCCGGCGCTTACAGAGCGTTTGGCGGCCGCTTTCACCAAGGCCTTGGGCCGAGAGCACGTCGTACAAACCAAACCCATCATGGCCAGCGAAGATTTTGGAGTCTTCGGACTGGAAGGACATCAAATTCCAACCTGCATTTTCTGGATCGGGGCGGCCGATCCGGCAAAATATGCAGAAAGCCAGAAAACCGGCAAGCCGTTGCCTTCACTGCACTCCAGCCAGTTTGCACCCGATGCCGAGCCAACCATCCGCACCGGGGTCAAAGCAATGACCAGCGCCGTACTGGAGCTAATGCAAAAGTAGGAGAGAAACTGCGGCACGAGGGCGTGAAAACGCCCTTATCGGGTAGCCGGGATGCTCAGTCTTTTGGAGCATCCCGGATGAATAACAAGCATGGAATCCGTTCGGCAGCAATTCCTCACAAGTTTGAAGGCCTGATTTTGTTTTCCAATTTCTATTTCGCCCCGTCGGAGCTCTGACATTACTAATGCGCGCTTTCCCGGGGCTTACGCGCCACGCTACTAAACTCCATCCCTGCGGGACTATTCTCGGAGCGGTTCTTCATGCCCCGATGCATCGGGGCGAGGCTACCGGGCGACAGATAATCGCCGGCATAAAGAACTGCCGCCGCTACCAAAGCTATTTTCGAGGCAGCCATATCCCCATCGTGGTGAGCCTTTCCCTGACCCCTGCTCTACAATTTGTATCCGAATTTTCTCAGCAAATCTTTTCGGGCGGCTCGCGCCGCTGCATCCTCAACGCCTTTGGGTGAAGAGCCATCAATCACTCCCATGATGCCGCGTCCTTGGGCGGACTTGGCGACCACCACTTCCACGGGATTCGCGGTCGCGCAAAAAATGTTGCACACTTCCTGGCAAGCCTTGATGGCATTCAACACGTTGATCGGAAAAGCATCGCGCATCAAGACGGTGAAACTGTGCCCGGCACCCACCGCCTGAGCATTTTTAACGGCAGCCGTCTTCAAGGCCTCGTCGTTGCCCTCCACGCGGATAAGACTGGGTCCGCTGGCCTCGCAAAAAGCGATGCCAAACTTCACCTGCGGCGCCGCTCCGACCATGATTTCGTACAAATCCTCAACCGTCTTGATGAAATGCGTGTGACCGATGATGATGTTGCATCCTTCCGGAATTTCTATACGAACGGTTTCGAATTCCATCGCTGCGCCCTCCTTCCAAATTGAATTCTGAAGCCGGCACTAGTGCCGGACGGCAGGAAATGGTTTCGATCAGTATGCCACAAAGCGTGGGCTCAACTCTTTTTCAAATTTTGCAGTGAAGCTGATAGAATCGCTTTCTTTGCGCAACTCGCGGGATCTGCATACGGTTACTCGAAGGAGGCGGCTGTGAACCGCAAGCGATATCGAATTTGCTTTGCACTTTTTTTACTCGTGGGTCTGTGCTGTGCCTGCGCTTCCGCGCAATCACCCGCAAATCCATCTTTGCCGTCCTCGATCAGCGATTTGCGTCCGGTCCTGCAGGACGATCGCATATTGAAAGCTCCGCCGCAGGTCGAAGTACAGCCGGATGGAACGGCGGTGTTGACGTTTGAAACCTTGGTGCCTTCACCCCGTGTGCATGCCTATTTCGGGCAATTGAATCCCGACGCTTTTGTTGAAACCCCTTACTTCCGATACGACTCCCTGGAAGCCATTCAGTCGCCGGCCACAGCGCATCGCGTGGTGTTCGGTCTCCGCCGCTTGTTCGCCTCCGAATTGATGCCGCCGACCGATGTGTATTACCGTCTGGAAATCTACGACTCCAGAATTTCAGGATCCAAGTTTTATCAATCGCGTTTCACGGTCGCTGCGGTCTCCGGCCGGTTTGAAAAACGAACCACCATACTCACGGGACCTTTTGTGGATCAAATGACGGACCACTCGGCCGTTATCTTCTGGACCACCGATCGACCTTCCCGCGGTGTCGTGGAACTCTTCGCGCACAAAGATTCGTCCCAGGCGAAAGGTTTTCTCGGTAACCCCGACCTCGAAACCGACCATCGAATCAAAATCACCGGATTGAACGCCGGCGTGTCGTATGCTTACCACGTGCTGGTGTTTGACGAACATGCGGAGAAGCCCGCCAACACCAGTCCGACCTACTCCTTCCATGCCGCCCCCGGCAAGAATGGAAAATTCAAGTTTGGTTTCTTATCCGACGGACGGCCTTCCCCGGGCGGAGGCCTTTCAAATCTCAATGGCGTGAATGCCGAAGTCACGCAAGAGCTGCTGATCGACGGCTATCGCCGCGGCGCCGATTTCATCATTTTCTCCGGTGATCTCACCGCCGGATATACCTCCAGCATCGAGAATTTCAACATGATGCTGGATACCTGGAAGGCCGTGTCCGAACCGGTCGGTCATTTCGTTCCGATATACGAAGGCTTTGGAAATCATGAATCGCTTCAGGATTTTTTCACGGACGCCAACGGCCTGCGCTACCATCGCGCCCGCACCGATTCCACGAGTGCGGAGGCTGTTTTCGCCCGCCACTTCGCCAACCCCGAAGACCGCTTTCCGGAGGCCGAACATCAGAACGGAGTGAAAGGCCCCGATTATCGCGGCACCGTCTACTCGTTTGATTACGGAAACTCTCATTTCATCGAGTTGAACATGGATTATTGGTTTAACGGCGGTGGCCCGCTGGGCGATCCCGCAACCGCCTGGAAAGTGCTGGGAGGAAATCGCGAAGGCTACATCATGAAAAATCAAATGAACTGGCTGGCCCAGGATCTCGCCGCCGCCCGCAAACGCGGCGTCGTGCACATCTTCATCTGCGGCCACGACATGGCCTTTCCCACCGGGGGACACACAGCCGATGCCATGTACTGGAATGGACTGAACAATCCTTCCATCCCCTCCGGCGACGTGCGCGACATGCGCGATCGCTTTCTGAAACTGGTAAACGAATACCGCGTCACGGCAATGTTTTTTGGGCATGAACACAATTATTCCCGCACCCTCGTCGATTCCAACCTGAGTCCGCTGATCACCCATCCGTTTACTCAGATCGTCAGTGGGGGTGCCGGCGCGCCGTTTTATCCGCAAGATCTTAATGTTCCCTGGATTTCCAACGTCAAAAAGTACGCCATGGTGCATCACTACGTACTGGTTTCGGTGGATGGAGCGAAGGTGAGTGTTTCGGCCGTCGACGAAGACGGCCACGTGTTTGATCAAGCAGTCTTGACGGAGGGAAAATAGGCCTGAAAAACGCAATTCGTTTCGCGCCAAGGCGCCAAGTTGCGAAGCAGCACGAAGATGAAACCCGTGAAACAACGAACCAAGGGGCTGGTGGTGCGGCCCATCCGTTCTGTTTGACTTTGCGGGCTTTGCGTCTTGGCGCGACGCTTCTATTTCTGATCCAGGATAAGAAGCGGCTCCTCAGCGAAAGGATTGTTTGTGCGGGGAATTTCCATTCCGGTCTGCCGCAGATCCTCTTTTTTGAACCACCTAAAGTGAATTAGCTCGGGCGCGATGGACTGGGACGATTTCCGTTCGCCATATCCGTCTGCTGCTTGATCGCGCCGCAACAATATCTTAGTGTTGAGCTACCGCCTGGCCGGGAACCCGGTCCAGGTGTTTGCGTTTATAAAACTGTTCCAGGGCGATTTGACTGGTCGTATACACGGGGACGTTGAGCGTCTTCAACTCCTTCCTGAAAAAGCTCGCCACGAACTCGGTCTTGTCATCCGAGCTCAACGAGCGGAACCTGGGATTGTCCATCAAATCCAGCAGCATGTAAGGAAGCGCTGATATCTTCTTGGACAGATTGCCGCGCTCCCGCGCTGATTCCATAGTCATGTGGGTATACAAAAACCCACCTGCAAATCCCAGCACCACGCCCGCCACACCCACAATAATAAAAAGCTCCATAAGAACTCCTGTTCAGAAGAATGAATAAGGCAAAAAAGAATGCCCCTGGTAAGGAGCAGTAACTCATCCCGCTTCGCGGGACCCCGCAAGGCGGGGGCATGAAAATATTCCGGCCTTTGGACGACCATTCACCGCAAAGGCGCTGAGAGCGCAAAGGTTTCGCAGAGAAGACTCTACTATTTTCGGGGCAGTTAATCATGCGGCACGATAGCACTCAGGAGCATGAAAATTTTGTCGGTTTTCTAGCCGAGATGCCCCGCTCTTGGGAGTATCCCGGAGTTCACCTCAATCCCCATCGTGGTAGGCCTTTCTGACACCCGACACCTGGCACCCGACACCTATCTTCGGGCAGACTCTAATCCAGAACGTGAATGTGGCGCTCGTGGCACAGATCCTTGAGGATCTTCGGCCACACGGTGACACTGACTTCGCCCAAGTGGGCTTTCCTCAAGATCAACATCTGCGTGCGCGACTGTCCGATGCCTCCGCCGACGCTCAGCGGAATCTCGTTGTTCACAATGCCGCGGTGATAGGGGAGCTTGAGCCAATCGAGCTGTCCGGCCATCTCCAACTGTTTCCGGAGCGTTTCCGGATTCACCCGGATGCCGCCCGACATCAATTCATGCCGCCGGCGTGTCACCGGGTTCCACACCAGGATATCGCCGTTCAACCCGTGCATCGTGCGCCCGTCTTTCGACTTCGTTTCCGTGACCCAGTCGTCGTAATCGGCGGCGCGATTTTCGTGCGGCAAGCCATCGCTGAGCGGCCAGCCGATGCCGATGATGAAAATCGCCGGGTATTTTTGCAGAATCTGGGTTTCCCGCTGCTTGCGCGGCAGGTCGGGATAGAGATCCAGAATTTCCTCGGCGTGGAAAAAGGTCAACTCGTCCGGCAGCTCGGGATATTTCTTATTCCGCAATTTCGGGAAGCGGCGCAGCGCCATGACTTCCGCGCCTTTGATGACCTTCCAAATCTTTTTCACCGTGTCTTTCCAATAATTCAAGTTGCGTTGTTTCGCCGTGATC
>JAQUPQ010000068.1:6114-13797 GCA_028716525.1 Terriglobia bacterium
GCGAAATCATATCGCTCTGCGGGGCTCGATTCAAGAATTTCGTTGATGGAGATGCTATACTTTCAAAACCGCCAGAACCTTCAGAAGGAGACTCAAGGCCATGTTCATCCATGGATCAAGGAAGCGATCTTACGGTAAAACGCCTTTTCCGAATATCTTCATGGAAGCGCTGCTGATGCTTTTGCTCCTCGCTTCATGTACGTTTGCGCAGAAAGTGTCGGTCGAATTCGACCAAGCGGCCGATTTCAGCAAGTACAAGACCTTCGCCGTCCGCGGAGGCCAGCTGAATAGCAAGAATCCTGCGCTGAACAGCGAGCTCGTCAAGAAGCGAATCGAGGCTGACATCGAAAGCGGCCTGACAGCAAGAGGCCTGACGATGGTGTCCGGGCCCTCCGATCTCAACGTGCGATACCGTTTCGGCTCGGCCCGTAAGGTGGAAAGAGAGGCCTATCCAGCTGGTTGGCGCGGTCGGGGGACACGAGTCGTGAGAGTGCCCTACGCCGAAGGCACCCTGGTCATCGATCTGCGCGATCCCCGCACTCGTTCTCTAGTGTGGCGCGGCATTGCCAGTCAGGAAAAAAGCGATCCCAGCAAGATCGAGGGCAAGCTGGACGACATGGTCAGGAAGGCTTTGGAGAAGTATCCGCCGAAACAAAAGTAGTGCGCCGCGCCCCACCGAGTGAATGGCGAGTACCGGATTCCGCAGGTCGGGACAGGTTCATCCCGTCTTGTGCGATCGTGCGCAGATCATTTGACCGGTGACTGGCCCTTGTTTCCAATTCCTCCCGAGTGATCGGCTTCATCCTTAATGACCACGACCTCGAGTGGAATGCCCTGTCTCTCTCCATGGACTCAGCACTGTGTAGCAAGGCGTCGCTGTCACGGTGCCCCTGCTGACGGCAAGCAGTTCCCTTCGGATCAACCAACTCACGGCCGCCTGGACGGAGCTCCTCGAAACGCCAATGCATTCGGCGAGGTCCCGGTAGCTGACCTCAACAGCACCCTTTCTGTTCTGTTGTTCTGCCGCCAGCCAGAGGTAGACCAGGAAACAGACCGGTCGCCGGTCATGGCCGACCAGGTCGCGCAAAAGCACGTCAACTACGTAATCATCAAAGGAAAGCATGGCTATACCAACAGATAATACACCAACCCTTGGCTGATTGACACTGTCTGGGGCCGCATGATATTTGACGCAACGATCCGAACCATTCCAGCGAGGAGAACACAATGATTCGTGGCATAAAGATCGCCAGCATTCCAGTTCGCAACCAAGATGCTTCCTTGAAATTCTACACCGAAGTGCTCGGATTCAAGGTCGTCACCGACCAGCCGTACACGGATAAGCAACGTTGGATCGAGCTCCTGATTCCCGGGGCGGAAACTCAGATTGCGCTCTTCACGCCGCCCGGTCATGAGAATCGCATTGGCGGCTTTCAGCCCATGACATTCTGGTGCGACGACGTCCTGGCCACCGCCAAGATTCTGAAATCCAAAGGAGTGAAATTCGCCCAGGAGCCGAAGACTGAAGTCTGGGGAACGATGGGGATTTTCAAAGATCCTGATGGAAATCAATTCGTACTTTCAAGCAGGTAAGGAGAAAACGCGATGAAACGTCGACTTTGCTTGCTGGCTGTATTGTTGTTCAGCGCGACGATGCTGTCGGGGAGCGTCTTCGCTCAGCCGCGACCGGAGGATCCGGGTATTGTGCGGCTACGTTATGCCACCATCGTGGTCCCCAATTACGATGAGGCCCTGCGATGGTACACGGACGTTCTCGGCTTTCAAAAGGTGGAAGAGGGGTCATTCAAGGTGGAGGGTGGCTCGTTTAAGGTGGGAGAGGGTTCGTCCGTCGGCGGGCAGCGCTGGCTTGTGGTCGCACCGAGAGGCCAGAAGGACTTCGGCATCGTGCTGGAATTGGCGCAGCCGTTGTCCCCGGATGATGCAATTCGCGATTACAAAAACCGCATCGGTAAAGAAACGCGATGGGTTTTCGAAGTCAAGGATTGCCACAGGTTCTACGAATTGCTCTCGAAGCGCGGCGTAAAGTTTCCCGAGACGCCGGTCGACCAACCCTGGGGCGTCACGGAGGCGCAGTTCGAGGATCTCTACGGGAATGTCTTTGTCGTGAAAAGCCCAAGGCCGACAACCAGCGGAGTCAAACACTGAGCGGGTCGATTACCTTGTGCGGCGCCCGACTCAGCCTTATTGATGGATTTGTTTCTCCTTGCGTGATTTCCAAATGAAGTAAGCCGGCGCGCCGACGAGAGAGATTCCCAAACCGATGGCGGCGTTCCTGGGCTCGGCGATAATCGTGTTGGCGACGATGGCGGCGCCGGTGAGGACAAAAAGGATCGGCGTCCACGGATATCCGGGAACACGATAAGGTCGTGGACGGTCCGGCTGGCGTTTGCGATACACAAAAATGCTGGCGCCGGCCAATGCATAAAAAATCCAGCCCACAAAGATCACGTAGGTTAACAACTCCTCGAACGTCCCGCTCAACGCCAGCACCATCGACCAGATGGAGCTGATGATGATTGCAAAGGCCGGTGTGCCGAAACGCGGATGCACTTCGGCGAGCCGTTTGAAAAACAGTCCGTCCGCCGCCATGGCGAAGTACACCCGCGGGGCCGTGAGCACGGTAACGTTGGTGGCGCTGAAGATGGAGATCAAGATGACCAGTGCCACGATCTTCCCGGCAGCGGGGCTGAACATGGCCGCCATGGCGGCGGCTGCGACGCTGTCGGACTTCGCGGCTTCGGCCGGACCCAAGGCCACCAGATAGGCCACGTTGGCGAGCAGGTAGATGACAATCAAGCCCGCCGTGCCCACAAACAACGCCCGCGGAAAATCTTTTTGGGGATTGACGGTTTCGCCGGCGCTGTAGGTTCCGAATTGCCACCCTTCGTAAGCCCATAACACGCTCACCATGGCCACGCCGAAACCGCTCAGCAGCGCCCACCGCGACATCGGAATCGACGCCCACAGATGGGCATGGGATGCGGAAAAGCCGCGCCCCACCCACAACAAGGCGCCGCTCATTCCAACGATCAGCAGAACCTTGATTCCCGTCGTCCAATTGTTCAGATCAGCGCTGCGGCGAGTGCCCCAGACGTTGACGAGCATGACCACAACCAACATGGCGATCGATACCGCCTTACCCATCCAGGGCGTCAGCGGAACGATCTGCTGCAGATAGGTGCTGAAGGCCACCGCCAAGGTAGCGTTCGTCCCGCTGCTGGTCACAAAAAACAGAACCCAGCCGAACATGAAGGCCAGAAAAGAGCCGAACCCGTCGCGGATGAAAATGTAGAGTCCGCCGGCTTCGGGGTTCATGGCGCTCAGCTCGGCGTAGGTTAGCGCACCCAGCAACGACAACAGCCCTCCGGCAATCCACACCAACATGGCCAGCCCCACCGAGCCGCCGACGTTCCGCATAACCGGCCCGGGCACCAGAAAAATTCCCGACCCGATCACCGAGCCGACGGTAATCAGCGTCAGATCACGAAAGCCGAGCGTGCGTGTGAGAGTAGGCATGTGAATAGGTTTCAGGTGCCGGGTGTCATTTGGAGTGCTCCGCCTGCGGCGGAGCTTTGGATGGGTTTAGCCATTCGATTGGCATGGCCACGTTGGCCGGCTCTTGAGATCCGCGGGGAAAAACCCGCCCCGAACCGTAGAGGTGGTTATCCAAACATCGTCATCCAAAGCGGCGCTGCAGCGCCGCACTCCAAAATGCACTCCAAGTTCACGAGCGCCAAGAAATTTAATCATAATCAAATCGTTGTTCCTTCCATGGATCTCCGTACATGTGATATCCGTTGCGCTCCCAAAACCCGGGGCGATCCGCCGCCACGAACTCCATTCCGCGCATCCATTTGACGCTCTTCCACAAGTACAGATGCGGCACCACGAGACGCAGTGGATACCCATGCTCGGGCGTCAGGGCATTGCCGTCGGCGTGTGTGGCGAGCAGAACGTTGTCGCGAAGCAAGTCCTCCACAGGAACATTCGCCGTAAAATCCTGCTCCGCGTGCACCATCACAAACCGCGCTTCCGGACGGGGGCGAACCAGGTCGTAAATCACCTTGAAAGCCACGCCTTCAAAGACCGTGTCGAATCGCGACCAGCGTGTGACGCAGTGAATGTCGGTCAAAATCGACGTCCGGGGGAGTTTCTGAAATTCTTCCCAACTCCAACGCAGGGGATTTTCCACCAATCCCTCGACCCGAAAATCCCAGCGCGCCGGATCAAATCGCGGCACATCGCCGTAATGCAGCACCGGCCATTTCTCGGTCAGCGCCTGCCCGGGGGGCAATCGATGCCGTGCGCGCATTTCTTCTTCCTTGCGTTTTCTGTCGGACGTGAACATGTCATTCCGTCCTTACTGGGGATGTAGAAAAAGGCGTATTGTAACGAATTCTATGCCAACCTCCAAATGGCGTTCATAAAGAAGCCAAAAAGCCGTTGACCTCCAAGCCCGTTGGGTTAGAATAATGCCGCACCCCCCTTGCACTTATCTCCTTTTATTAAGGATGATGAGTTAACCGCATTCACAACGTCACGTACCGGCTCCACCAAGATAAATAATCCGGGCTAGAAGCTAACAGTTCTCTTTCAAATTTCGCCCCGTCTAGAATGAAAGGAGCGAGCCATGGATTCCCCGACCACAAAAATCGCCGATAAGAACACCGCCGTTTGCTTTTCTGAAGCCCTTGGGGAAGAACTGCGGGAGATTCTCAAACTTCGTAAGAAGAGGCGCTTCGGTGGGGAAGACCCCTCTTCGAAAAAACAGGACTCAGCAAGTCAGAAGGACGACAGTAAGCCGCGCGTGGATGCCCCCCGGGACGCCGCCAGCGACGCAAAAAGGATTTTTGAAGATGCGCACGACTTGAATCTGTTGGGGCTGGCTTTCTCGGGAGGCGGCATTCGCAGCGCCACGTTTAACTTGGGAATTCTGCAAGGGCTGGCGAACCACGGCTTGCTTCGATTTTTTGATTATCTCTCGACGGTTTCCGGAGGTGGTTATATCGGAAGCTGGCTCGAAAGCTGGATTTTGCGCGCAGGACAAGAGGAACGTCAAAAACGCGAAAACCCTAAGCAAGATGGAAGTCAGCCCAAGATAGACTGCAAGACCGAGGCCGGGATTCATGCAGTCGAACGCGAACTGAGATCTGAGCGCGTAAAACGCCATGAGGAAAAAGTGGCGGATCACAAAGACAAAGAGCCGGTCCATCCCGAACCGCCACCGATTCACTTCCTGCGGGAATACAGCAACTATTTGACACCCCGAAAAGGGCTGCTCAGTGGCGACACTTGGACGATGGTCGCGATCTACTTGCGAAATGTCTTGCTAAACCAATTGATCCTAGTGCTGTTCTTGTTTTCATTGCTGCTTCTGCCTTACTTAGCCGCACATTTGACCCGATGGCTGTCGCAGCATCCTGGCGCCCTATCAGACTATTCGGCTCCCACCGCGATCTTCGTCCTGGTCACAGTCGCGATGTGTCTGGGAGCGCGCAATTTGAAGGGAATTGCCTCCTGGCTGAAAGACGGAGATCAAAGGAAAGGTTCATGGTTTCCTCAAACTCAGAAATGGATCTTGGCCACCATCATCGTGCCGCTCTTCCTGGCCGCGTGGATCCTAACTGCATGGATTTATTTTCACCCCGAGATTTGGAAGGCCCGCCTGTGGGGATGGTTTGCGGGTGGCTTGCTTGGAGTGACTCTGCCTTGGATCATCAGTTGCGCTCTCGCACCGAAACAAGAGGCCGCTGAGAACGCGGATTTCGAACTGAAACACCGGAAGCTGGTTTGGATCGGTACTTCTTTCGCTGCCGGGCCATTTTCCGGGCTTCTGATGTTCCTTGTGGCGCATGAAGTCTTCGTTCGCCTTCAACCTCATCGCGGAAGCCTCTACCACCTCATGACTTTCGGTGTCCCGTTGGTAATGATGGTGTTCCTGCTTTCAGCAGCGATTCAAATTGGATTGATGGGTCGAACCTTCTTCGACGTCTATCGGGAGTGGTGGGCACGTGTGGCAGGATGGCTGTTCATCTTATCGATCATGTGGATTGCCGTTTTCAGTCTGACATTTTATGCGCCTCTCGGATTGATGTGGCTGAAAGGCTGGATGGGAACCGTCGGCGTGGGCTGGATTATCACGACGCTGATAGGTGTCATAAGGGGCTACAGTGCGAAGACGGGGGACCCGGGCTCAAAGACCTGGAAAGATACGGCTCTTTCGGTCACGCCTTATGTGTTTCTTGTCGGATTGGTTTCGCTGCTGTCGCTTTCCCTGGAGCTGATTCTGGCCCGGCTGAATTCGGTGGACCCAAAATTATGGTGTGCCTTTCTGTCACGTTGCCCCGATGTAGCCAATATAGCCAATTGGGTGTTTAACCTGAAGGGAACCCTCACAGCGCCTACATTCTCGATAAGCGGCACAGCGGTAACCGAGAACGCGACAAGTCTGGGGCAAACCTACATATGTGCGCATTGGCAGATTTTGGATGCCGCCGGAAATTGGCATCTGTTGCCGCTCTGCTTGGCCGCTCTGGCCTTGAGTGTCGTCCTGTCCTGGCGTGTGAATCTGAATGAGTTTTCAATGAACTTCTTCTATCGAAAACGGTTGGAACGCTGCTATCTGGGCGCCTCGAACTCGAAACGAAACCCGAATCCATTCACAGGCTTCGATGCGCATGACACGCTGCTTCTCAAAGAGCTTCAAAGCAAGTCTTGCTACTCCGGGCCTTTCCCAATTTTCAATGGAACCTTGAACCTGGTGAGCACCCGGGATCTCGCCTGGCAGGAGAGGAAGGCGGCATCGTTCACAATGACCCCACTCAGGTGCGGATATGACACTTGGCTGGAGCATGCGGACTTGTCCGACGATCATTCCGAAGACCAGCGAAGAGAACCTTCCAAGTTTGCGGATTATGCTTACCGCCCCGCCGACCAATATGGCTATAGAGATGGAGGACTTTTGATCGGCAATGCCGTAAGCATTTCCGGAGCAGCGCTAAGCCCCAACATGGGTTATCACTCTTCGCCCCCGCTATCTGCCCTCCTGGCCTTTTTTAATGTGCGCCTCGGATTCTGGGCGGGCAATCCCCGTGACAATGATTCCTGGACGCGTCCCGGACCGAAGGTGGGATTGTGGAAGCTGCTGGCTGAACTGTTCGCTTCGACGAACGAAACCTCACGCTATGTGTATTTGTCCGATGGAGGACATTTTGAAAATCTGGGAATCTACGAACTGGTGAAACGGCGTTGCAGAATTATTGTGGCTTGCGATGCGGGAGCGGATCCTGACTACACCTTGGAGGATTTGGGCAACGCCATCAGTAAATGTCGGGAAGATATTGGTGTGGAAATCGAACTCTATCCGGCTCCTGTCATTCCTCCGAAAAAAGACGCCTTCTCACCCTGCCATAGCGTAGTGGGAACTATCAACTACCAAGCGGTTGACGGGAGCGAATCCGAAAATGGGCTTCTCGTTTACATAAAAGCCTCCCTGACGGGAGACGAACCCGCCGACGTCCGGAACTATCACTCCAAGCACCCTGATTTTCCTCATCAGTCGACCGCGGAACAGTGGTTCACCGAATCACAATTCGAGAGCTATCGGCGCCTGGGGCAGCATGTCATGGAGTCAATCCTGGGTGAAATTCAGCCGGCAGCACT
>JAQUPQ010000069.1 GCA_028716525.1 Terriglobia bacterium
CGGAGGTGGAGTATCACGATCATGCCTCGCCGTCGGTCTATGTCAAGTTTCCCTTGAAAAGCGATCCCGCCGCGCTGGCGCCGGAACTTCGGGGCCGGAAGGTGTCCATTGTGATCTGGACGACCACACCGTGGACACTTCCTGCCAATATGGCGATTGCGGTTCATCCCGAATTCGATTACGTGGCGGTGGACGCCGGGGGCGGGGAAGTTTTTATCGTGACTGATCGGCTGCTTTCCACGGTGGCGGAGAAAGTGGGATGGAAGAACCCGCGAGTGGTGGCACGGTTCAAAGGAAAACAATTGGATCATTGGCTGGCGCGACATCCCTGGATCGATCGCGATTCCATCCTTCTGCTCGCCGATCATGTCACGCTCGACACCGGAACCGGCGCCGTTCACACCGCCCCCGGCCATGGCGCGGAAGATTTTCTGCTCGGCGCGGCCAACCATATCGAAGTCTACAATCCCGTGGATTCCCGCGGACGATTTGATGACACGGTGGAACATTTCGCCGGAGAGCAGGTGTTTGACGCTAACGCTCACATCGTAGAATTCATGAGGCAACGCGGGGTGCTGCTGGCGGAAGAAAAAATTTCACACAGCTACCCGCACTGTTGGAGATGCCACAATCCGGTCATCTTCCGTTCCACTCCGCAATGGTTCATCAAGATGGACCATCCCCTCGACGGTTCGACATTTCGCGAGCAGGCCTTAGAAGCCATCAAGAAGGTGCGTTGGTACCCGGCTTGGGGTGAAGAACGCATCACCAATATGATTGCCAACCGGCCCGACTGGTGCATCTCGCGCCAACGCAAATGGGGAGTGCCGATTGTCGCGTTTTACTGCGAAGGATGCGGTGAAATCCTGCTCGATGCGGCCGTCATTCGTCATGTGGCGGATCAGTTTGCGGCGCAGGGCGCCGACCTGTGGTACGAACGCCAGGCCGCGGAACTCCTTCCCGCCGGAACCCGCTGTCCCAAATGCTCGGGAAATCAGTTTCGCAAAGAAGACGACATCCTGGATGTGTGGTTCGACTCCGGCTCGTCGCATTCGGCGGTGCTCGGTCATCGACCCGATCTGCCCTGGCCTTCCGACCTCTACACCGAAGCCAGCGACCAATACCGCGGATGGTTCCATTCTTCGTTGTTGATCGGTATGGGCGTGAATCAGGCCAGCCCGTTCCGCGAAGTGTTGACCCACGGATGGGTGCTCGATCGCGAGGGACGGCCCATGCACAAGTCTCTGGGCAATACCATTGACCCGGAAGAGGTGGTCAAGAAATTTGGCGCCGAGATGCTGCGCTTCTGGTTCACTTCCGTGGATACCCACGAGGATATGTGGTTTTCTCTGGAAGCCCTGGGGCCCTTTGCGGAGAATTACCGCAAGATACGAAATACCTTCCGGTATTTTTTGGGAAATCTCTTTGATTTTGATCCCGCCCAGGACGCGGTGCCGATCGAGAAGATGTTGGAGGTCGATCAGTGGGTCTTGTCCCAAGCTGCGGATTTGTGTGAGCGGGCCCGCGGTTACTACACCACCTACGACTTCCACAGAATTTATCAGGAAACCTACAACTTTTTCGCGGTCGATTTGAGCGCTTTTTATCTCGATATCCTCAAAGACCGCTTGTATACCGCCGCCACGAACTCCCTGAAACGCCGCTCGGCCCAAACCGCGCTGTTCCGATTGGCCCACTCACTGTCTCGATTGTTGGCACCGATTCTTTGCTTTACCTGCGAGGAAATTTGGGAACATCTTCCCCCATCCTCGGATGCGCCGAAGGAGAGCGTTCACCTCGAGCGCCTTCCCACGCGTTCGGATCTCATGGAGGGACTGCCGGCGGCCGCGGAGGCACGTTTGGAGAATTGGGAAGCGCTTCGCCACGTTCGGGAGGAAGTGCTGAAATCGCTGGAAGTGGCGCGACAATCCAAAGCCATTGGAAATTCGTTGGAAGCCCGGGTGGTGTTGACGTTTTCCGGAGAAACATTCGATCTGCTGAAAGAGTATGAAGATTTCTTGCGGACGTTGTTCATCGTGTCGCAGGTGAAGTTGCAGAAAGGCGCCGGTGAAAGCCTGGCCGTCACCGTGGAAAAGGCGGAGGGCGCCAAATGTGAGCGGTGCTGGAATTATTCACCGCAGGTCGGCCGATCGACCAAGTATCCGACGGTGTGCGAGCGTTGTGTCGAGGCGCTCGATCAAATGGGTTATTGATGCGTTCTCTTTATCTGCTGATTTCGGTTGCTGTGGTGGTGTTCGATCAGTGGACCAAAGCGCTGGTCGTCCGCGACATGTCGCTGGGAGAGTCCGTTCCCGTGATAAGGAATTTCGTTCATCTGACCTTCAGCCGGAATCCGGGGATTGCATTCGGATTCTTCGGACTGAATCCCGGACCGTACCAGAACTGGATTTTGAGCGCCCTGTCGCTGCTGGCGATTGTCGTGGTGGTTCTTCTCATGCGGCGCTATCCCGTGCATCGATTTGGAATGCAGACAGCCATGGCGCTGATCATCGGCGGCGCCGCCGGGAATTTATGGGACCGTCTCCGTCTCGGAGAGGTCACAGATTTTATCGATGTGTTTTACCGCGACCATCATTGGCCCGTGTTCAATGTCGCCGACAGCGCCATCACCATCGGTGTTATTTTGATGGCCATCGGATTGATCTTTTTTGACTCCGCGGAGAACCAGGAGCCCTCTCATTCTTCCGGCTGATTTTCTGAGGGGCGGATTGTTTGCTCGTGGGTTATTTTGAATTGAACCGCAAAGGATCCGCAGGCACACAGAGAATAGGCGCTTATTGTTTTGCGCTCTCTGTGCCTTTGGGATTCGAAGAAGCCCATGGGCATTGGCGTGAAGTCGAACATGAAGTACGACTGATTCTTTGGGCGGGCATGGAGTTCCCGGGACAAGCCAACCGATGCCCCATCAGTTGAATCTATATTTACGAGCGGCCACACAACCCCGGAAAGAAAACGTATGTTCCCGATTCTTCTGAAAATAGGCAGCCTCACGCTTCCGACCTATGGTTTTCTGCTGGCGGCGGGATATTTGGTCGGACTCTTCACGGCCATTCATTTTGCCAAGAAAGAAGGGCTTGATCCCAACTCCATGCTGGATCTGGGATTGCTGGTGGCCCTGGCGGCGCTCCTGGGCGCCAAGCTGTTTTTAATCTTCCAGGATTTCCGCTTTTATATTTCCAACCCCCGCGAGATCTTCACTCTGGCCTTTCTTCACTCCGGAGGAATTTTTTACGGCGGTTTTCTGATCGCCTTGGCCGCGGGCCTGTGGTATTGCCGGCGAAAACATTTCAAGATTCTCAAGGTGATGGATGCCTTTGCTCCGGGCATCATTCTGGGCCACGCCATCGGGCGTTTGGGCTGCTTCAGCGCCGGTTGTTGTTGGGGATTGCCGACGCGGGTGCCTTGGGCCGTCACCTTCACCAATCCTTTCAGCCACGACATTGTGGGCGTTCCCTTGGATATTCCCCTGCATCCGACCCAGCTTTACGAAGCCGCCGCCAATTTCTGTATTTTTTTGTTTCTGCGCTGGCGGTATCCTCACAAGAAATTTGATGGAGAGATGTTCTCGATGTACCTGATGTGTTACGCCGCCTGGCGGTTTTTCGTGGAGTTCTTTCGCGCTCATGACCCCGAAGCCCTGATGTGGGGCGGAGCCCTTTCCACCGCTCAGTTTATTTCAGTGTTATGCCTGTTGGTCGGCGTGTGGCTTTATTATTCCCAGCGCCGCAAGGGCCAAGTCGGATCCCATGTTTGAGTTCCGCGTCGATGAAACCGCTTCCGGCCAGCGGCTTGACGTGTTCCTGACGCACCGGCTCCCCCAAATCTCGCGAAGCAAAATCAAAAGCGCCATCGGGATCTCCGGAGCGCGTGTCAACGGAGACATTGAAAAGCCTTCTTACCGCGTGCGGACCGGCGATTGCATCCAGCTGAACCTCCAAGCGGCCCCGGAAAGCCCGGAATCGATGCCGGAAGATTTGCCGCTCACCGTGTGGTATGAGGACGAAGCGCTGGCGGTCGTGGAAAAGCCCGCGGGAATGGTCGTGCATGTGGGCGCCGGAGTTCACTCGGGAACCCTGGTCAATGCCCTGCGCTTTCATTTGAAATCACTGAGCGCACCGGCCGAGCCGGTCCGGCCCGGGATTGTCCACCGGCTGGACAAGCTGACTTCGGGATTAATGGTCGTGGCGAAGTCCGACGCGGCTCATGCCGCCCTGGCCGATCAGTTTCGCTCGCGAAGCGTTCAGAAGAGATACGTCGCGCTGGTGCACGGACGGCTCGCCCGGCCCCGCGGCGAAATCGCGCTCCCGATTGCCCGCGATCGCCTTCATCGCACCCGCATGACCACGCGAGCGGCCTCCGGAAGGGAAGCGTTGACGCGGTATCGCATCTCCCGCGAGTTCGAGAAATACACCCTGTTGGATGTGGAAATCAAAACCGGACGCACCCATCAAATTCGGGTTCACTTCTCATCTCTGGGACATCCCGTCGTCGGTGATCGAACTTACGGCGCCCCGGCGAAAATCTGGATTCCGGGAAATTCTCAACAGGTGCCTACCTTGAGCCGGCATTTTCTTCATGCCGCCTATTTGAGCTTCGATCATCCCGGTTCGGGACAACGCATGAACTTCCATTCGCCGCTGCCCGAGGAGTTGGATCAATTTCTTCACGCCTGCGAAGGGCAGACGCCGTCGGCGCGTTTGACAGTCCAAAATGCGAATGACTATAATCGCCGTTCACATGGGGTGACGGGTTCGCGCTCTGAGCGCGCCGAAAAGGAATGAAGGGATCTATGAAGCTGAATAAGTTTTTTCTGGGCGGGATGTTCGTGCTGCTATTGACGGCCACAGCGCTGCCGGCTCCCGATCCCCAACAGACGCCGCCCGGCGGGGAGCAGATGAAGCGCATTACCGTTCCGGTAGACTACGTTTCCGTTCTGTTCACCGTAACCGATAAGAAGAATCACTTCATCACCAACCTCAAGAAGGACGACTTCAAGGTTTTTGAAAATGATCAACCGCAACAAACTTTGATCTTCCGCAGCGAAACCGATCTGCCCTTGAAGATCGCCTTGTTGGTCGACGCCAGCGCCTCCATCACCGGAAAACTCAAGTTCGAACAGGAAGCCGCCATCGAGTTTTTGCAATCGATCCTGCGCAAGGGGAGGGACGAGGCTTTGCTGGTGACGTTTGATTCCAGCGTCGAACTGGTGCAGGACTTTACCGACGACATTGATTTGTTGTCGAGTGCCATCCGGAAAATTCGCGCCGGAGGCGGCACGGCGTTGTATGACGCCATCTCTCGCACGGCGGAAGAGAAACTGCTGACCCAGAAAGGAAATTTCCGCAAAGTCATTATCGTCATCACCGACGGCGATGATAATCAGAGCCATGTGCAATCGCTGACGGAAGTAATTCAGATGGCCCAGAGGGCCGATGCCGCCATTTATGCCATCAGCACCAACTCCAGCGGCTTTGCGCTGTCCCTGAAAGAAAATTCCAGGAAATATGACAAGATTTTAAAGGAGATGGCTGATGAGACCGGGGGACAGGCTTTTTTCCCGTTCAAGGCTCAAGATCTTTCACAGTCGTTTGAAGACATCAGCCGGGAACTGCGAAGTCAGTACAACATCGGATACACACCCGCCAACTCGGTGCACGATGGAAAGTTTCGGACCATCCGCATCGTGGCCGAGGACAAACACCTCCACGTCAAAGCACGCCGCGGATATTTTGCGCCGGCGGAAACGCACTGAACCCCTCTAAGAGGGTCGCTTTACGGACGCCAGGACCTATTGCGTCAATCGTCGTGGACGCAGGTGCGTAAATTCCAAATTCCAAAATCCAGATAAATTCCAAAATTCAAAATCCAAACGTTGCAAGGCGAACGTTCAGCGACACAATCGACCGTTATCTGAAGTCGAACATGTCGTTCGAAGCGACTGGGGTCTTCCTACTTGAAATGTAGATCTTAATCCCCAAGCGATTTTTGGTGACTGATTGTCACTTGTCACTCAGCACTTGTCACTTGCCACTTGGTTTTGTCTGGAATTTGGAATTTGATTTTGAGCTCAGGGATTATTCTCCCGCGGCGCGTAGTATCCCTTGCGCGCGACGATCTTGACGTCGGAGCGCGAGCAGCTCAAGTTGATCTTTCGATAGCTTCCATCGCGCACGGTGTTGGAAGGCGTGTAACCCAGGCGGTATTGTGAATGCAGCTGGTCGTTGATTTCGTTGTAAGCCTTGCGCATGTCCTGAAGATTGCGTGGAAAGAAAGACTTGCCCCCGGTTTCGTTGGCCAGTTTGTTGAGAACGCCGGTGTTGCCGCCCGACACCATGGGTGGAGGATAACCCATGGAGAAGCGGGGAACACGCCGCGGTTCAAAGAAAATCGTGTAGATCATGGTGTTGGCTTTTTGGGCGGACTCGACGGCGTCGTTGAGGCGGTACTTGCTGCCTTGATCTTCCCCGTCGGTCACCAGGACCATCACCTTGCGGCCGGCTTCTTCGCGTAACTCATCATTGCAGGCCAACACGATGCCGTCGTACAAATGCGTTCCCCCGGGCGACGGCAAATTCACGGGGCCTTGATATCCCCCGCCGCCGGTGTTGATGCGGGCGGATTTGATGGCTTTCTCCAGCAACGTAAAATTGTCGGTGAAGTCCTGGTCGAGCTCCACGTCCAAATCAAAATGGATGACCAGGCTGAGGTCGCCTTGGCGCATCACCGTATGCAGAAACTCGATGGCCCCCTCCTGTTCCAGCGGAAAAATATCCTCTTCTTGAATACTTCCGCTGGTATCCAACATCAAGGCGATCGTCAGTGGCACATTGGTGTCTTTCTCGAAAAAGGAGACTTGCTGGGGCCGCCCGTCTTCCTGGACGTTCACCTCATTGCGATTGAGATCAGAAATCAGGCCGCCGTGTTTATCCTTGGCCAAAAAGAAGACGTTGACCAACTCCACCGGCACTTTGATGGTGGGGGCCTGTTCTACCGGCGGATTCTGGGGTGAGGCGGCGGAAAAAACGACGAGCCCGCCGGCCAGAAGCAACGCCGCGGCCACTCCGATGAATCCAAACACATATCGATGCTCGACGCGATGTGCGCAGAGAGTTTTCAAAGGTTCCGATCTCCTTTTGATGGAATCACCGAAGCGCACGTCCTTAGACGTTGGATTCATGAAATTGGTTGACTCAGTCATAGAACGTGACCCCTGACGTTGCCATTCGCCAGCCATAAAGGATATACTGGGGCAGAAAGAAAAATCCATATGATCCGCACAGTGAACCTCAGAACGATGTTGGGCATTCTTCTCGTTGCCGCCCTGTGGCTTGCACCGGGGCCGGCCAGGGCTCAAAATCCGGAACAGGTGCCGCCGGCACCGACCTTGAAGAAACCGCAAGCGCCGCGTCCCTCGACGCCTGCGCCAACGGAACCGGAAGAAAAGATAAATCCCATCGTGGTACCGGTGGAGCGTGTGATTGTGCCGGTGACGGTTCGCGACGGCAAGGGCCATCTCATCAACGATCTCAAGAAAACCGATTTTGAAATCCTGGAGGACGGCGAAACCCAGGACATTGCCTCTTTTTCCACCGATCCCAGGGCTTTGAGCGCGGTCATTCTCATCGACACCGAGATGTCGGATCGCGCCGAACGGCAACTCAAGGAAACGTTGCCGGCATTGCGCGATTCCTTCAGCGATTTCGATGAAGTGGCGTTGTACACCTTTTCGGACCGCGTGGACAAACTCTCCGACTTTGGCGCCGACCGTGAACTGGCTTACCGCAAGCTGGGGAGAATTGTTGAACTCAGCGGCAATACCGCCATGGTTCCTGGCGGGCCGGTGTTTAACGGCGGTCCACCCTCGATCAATGGGCGTCCCATGAACGTCGGACCTCCTCCGAATTATTCTTCACTGAAGCCGGTGGGCAAACGCATCGTCGACGCGGTGTTCACGGCGGCGCTGGCGTTGAAGAGTCGGCCGACCGATCGCCGCAAAGTCATTCTGGTGGTTTCCGACGGGAATAACACCGACAAGAATGAGAACAGCTATGCAGACACGGTGCGGTTGCTGCTCGACAACAACATCGCCGTGTACGGGATCACCGCCGATCAAATTCCAGTTCTCAATCACGTCGAGATCACAAACGTCTTGCCGAAGTTTTCGGCCGATACCGGCGGCGACATGTTTTTTTCGTTCAAGCGCGAGACGCTGGAAAATGTTTATGACTCTCTGACGGAGCAGGTGCGCAACCAGTACGAGCTCTCGTACGCGCCCAAGCGTCACACGCTGGACTCTGTGTACAAGACCATTGAGGTGCGCGTCGATCGTCCCGATATGAAAGTCACGGCCCGCCAAGGCTACTACGCCGTTTCGGTGGCGAACTTGACGCCTCCCCCCGGAAAATAAATCGTCACACGATCCGATCGCGGTGCGACATTCTGAGGGTGCGGTCCGCGCGACTTGAGTGGAGCCGCCGGTTTCGCATTTTTTGCTGTGCCTCTTGCAAAAAGTGATCGCGCCCACGCTTGAGAAGAAAAAATCAAGCGGCGACTTTTTTGCGTCGACGGCATTTTTCGCTTGACAATGAATCACCAACACACTATAGAATGAGTTAATTCCTGCACTTGGCGCAATCTGTTGTTAGACCAATGCGGGACGAATCCATGAATTGGAGGGAAAGCATGAAGAAAAGCGCAACCAAGAAGGCGGCCAAGAAAAAGGCCGCAAAAAAGAAGAAGAGATAAGAGTTTCTCACCGAGAAACTTGAACTGAAGAAGCCCCGAAGCAATTCTTTCGGGGCTTTTTTATTGCGGCGGAGATTCCCCTTCAAAAGCCGGACAGATCGATAGAAACTCACACAGCGGACAGAAAAAGTTTTTGCGCGGAGGAAAACGGCGTTCGCGGATTTCCCGGGCCACGTCCGAAATTTTCTGGCGTTCCAATTGCAGCTGGGCGTCGGAGCGCTCCGTGACCACCTTCTCTCCGCTTTCCAAATTGTAGAACGCCAGCTGGGCCGGGTGGCGGTGAAGCGATTCGCGGCAAGCCAGCGCGTACACGGAGAGTTGAAGATTGTGATCGGCGTCTTTCTGGGTTCGCGGCCGGCCGGTTTTGTAATCGATGAGTTCGACATCCGTGGAGGAGAGCTCGTTGATTTGATCGATGCGCCCAATGACGGTGACATCACCCACCGAAAATTCAAATCCCTTTTCCTGAGCCATCACCGCCGCCGGAAGCGGAAGGTTCTTGTCATAGAAACGGCGTAACTGATCGAGTGCATTTTGGCGATAGCGGGCTTCCTGATATTGATCCTCGAATCCGATGGAACGCCAGCGGCCCTCGAAAAATTGTTGAAGGTCTCCAAACGCGAAAGTGTCGCGAGCTTTCTTCATCGCAAAAAATTCCCGGATGCATTCGTGCATCAAGGCGCCGACGGTCAGCGCCGGCGAAGGTCCTCCCGCGAGTTTGTATTCGTAGGCGAATTTGTATTTCGCCGGACAGGTGCTGTAAGTCTCCATGGCGGAGGCGCTGAGCTGGAGTGTCTTGTGGGAGGGCTCCGAGGGCAACACGCGGGCGTTGCGCAGCGCCCAGTAAGGCAGGCGCGACGTGGGGATGTCGTTTTCATTGCGACCGGGATCCAACACCGCGTCTTCATCCAGCTGTTCGCCGGAAGGCGCCACGACAATTTTCTCCATTTCGCGGGAGGCCAGCGCGCGATTGCTATCGAGGTCTGCCAAAAAGTCGGAGCGTTTCCAACGCGGCTTGACCACCGTGCTCAAGTACAGTTCGTCTTGTGCACGAGTCATGGCCACATAGCACAACCGCCGTTCTTCCTGTAGGTGGATGTTGCCCAGCGGCAGCTCCCCCTCTTTGCGCAGCGCCTCGGGAAACGGCAGCAGCGGCGGGCGCTCCCGCGTGGGAAAAGATCCCTGCGTCAGGCGCAGCACAAAGACCATTGGAAATTCCAGACCCTTGGCGGCGTGCACGGTCATCAGCCGGACCGAGTCTTGCGGTTGTTCCTCTTCTTTTTCAGGAACGTCGCCGCCGGCTTCCAGGAAGAGATCCCAATATCCCAGGAAGTGTTTCAGAGGGGCCTCTCCATTTTTCTTCTGCCAGGCTTCCACAAACTCAACAACGCGACGGACCGCCGGCGCCATCTCTTCGGCGTGGTAATCGGAATCCGTTGCCGGCATTCCGCCCATGCGAGCCTGCCGCTCAGCGAGCTCCGCGGCCAGCGCTTTGAAAAAGGCGGCCGCAGGCCGGCCGGAAATCTGTTTGTGCATGGCCTGAGTCCATTCGACAAACAGTTTCACTTTTGCATTGAGCGGGTGAGCGGCATCCGCGGCAAGGTCCGTCATCACATCGAATAGCGAGGGGCGACCCGAAGCAGCTTTCCGCTGTTCGGAGGTGCGGCGACTCAACGCGGCACAATCGTGCTCGGTCAGATTCCATCGGCGGAGTCCGAGCAGGCGGGCACAGGAGATGGAATCATGCAGCCAGGAAAAAAACCGCGCGGCGGAGAAAAGATCCCGCACCTGCGGATCGCCCAACACCGAGATTCCGACCACGCGGAACGGAATGCCTCGCCGGCGCAAAGCCGCCAGGAGCAATTCGCGGTGACGGCGGGCGCGAAAGAGCACGGCCAGGTGATTCCAGGGGCGTCCGGCGTGATGCAGTTGATCGATCCGCTCGGCCAACGCCAGCGCTTCGTCGTCCGGCTCCGACGATTCGAACAACCGGACCGGCTCGCCCGCGGGTTTTTCGGTCCACAGATTCTTGTCGGGATCGAAGCGATCGGGATTGACGCGAATGAGCTGATTCGACATGCGCAAAATGCGTTGGGTGGAGCGATAGTTTTGAGTCAGCTTGACCTTTTGGAATTCCGGAAATTTCTGCGCGAACATGTTGAAGCTTTCGAACGAGGCTCCGCGGAAACGGTAAATCGCTTGATCGTCATCGCCGACCACGGTGATATTGCGGTGCGATCCCGCCAGAAGATGCAACAACTCGATCTGCGCCACGTTGGTGTCCTGAAATTCATCCACCAGGATGGCGCGCAGCCGCTCCTGGTAGTGGCGCCGCACTCCTTCGTCACGCAGCAATCGCACGGCTGCGGTGATGACATCGCCAAACGTCCGCGCGCCTGCTTCCGCGAGCAACTCCGTAGCCACGCGGTAGACCCGCGCGATCTCCCGCTCCTTTTTCATTTGTTCCTGGAAGTCGGCAGCCTGAAGGCCGGAAGCGGCTGCCGCGTCTCCCTCAAGCTGCAAAGCCTCGACGTAAGATTCGTAATCTTCCACACTGACCAGCTCATCGTGTGCCCGCGACATGAATTCGATCAAATCCCTCAGGAATTGTCCCGGAGCGGCGTTTTTCCAAAACACTTCCAAGCGGAGTCGTTCAATGTGACGGCGCAGCAGGATCCAGAAGTCGACGTTGTCGAGAAGCTCGGTGTTTCGAACCGCTTCTTCGCCGCCGGGTTGTTCGCGCAGGAGCTTCAAAGCAAAGGAGTGGAAGGTGTGAACATGCACCTTGCCGGCAGCTCGATCTCCGACCCGGGCGTGGATGCGGGCTGCCATTTCCTCGGTGGCGCGTTCCGTAAACGTGAGCGCCACCACGTTCTCGGGTTTCAAGTTGGGTTCACTCTCTAAAAGATAAGCCGCGCGCTCGGTAATGACGCGCGTTTTTCCCGTACCCGCTCCCGCGATGATCAGCAACGGTCCGGCCGGATGTTTGACGGCGGCTTCTTGTTCGAGATTCAGTCGAATGGGGATGGGATGCATGGGAAGTGGCGGAATAGCTTTAAGAGTTTGGTCCTCGGCGATTCCGGCTTGTTATTCTTCGAAACGAGCGTAAAATATAACCCGTTCAAAAATCACAGACAATCCAAATATCTGAAATTGAGTGCCGTGGTATTTCTTTCAGGCAACAGTTGGAGGATCCCATGAGAAAGAATCTCGTTTTTGCATTGCTTGTTCTGTGCTTGGTTATTGTGGTGGGTTGCAGTCAAGCGCCGCAATCCGGTGCCGCCGCGAACGCTTCCGATAACAACGCGGCGACCGCCACGGCAACGAGGCCGGAGCCGCCCAAACCGTTGGTCCTTCCTGAAAATACACCCGTCAGTGTGCGTCTGATCGATTCCCTCAATTCCGCTGAGAATCATTCCGGCGACACCTTCCGAGCCTCACTCGATGAGGATCTGACGGCGGAGGGGAAGGTGGTGTTTCCTCGAAACAGCACCGTCACCGGCCGCGTGACGAGCGCCGTCCCCTCGGGCCATCTCAAAACTCCTGCCGAAATTGCCGTGACGTTGACGAGCATTCAGGCGCCCAACGGCCAGGAGGTGGCCCTTGAAACGAACTCGGTGGGCGAGAAAGCCAAGTCCCATAAGACACGCAACGCTGAAATGATCGGCGGCGGAGCCGGGGTTGGAGCTTTGGTAGGTGCGCTCGCTGGAAAAGGGAAGGGCGCAGCCATCGGCGCCGGAGTGGGCGCGGGCGCCGGTACCGCCGTTGCCTATGGCACCGGTAAGAAAGACATCGGCTACGCTTCCGAAACCCGGCTCACGTTTCGCTTAAGAAACCCGGTCACCGTGGCTCGCTAGTATTTTGAATCGAGGCTTCATCAGCGGCGCCATGCCCCGCAAGACGCGGGAGGCGACTGCCTTTCGTCTGCCTGGGTCTGCCGGGTAGCCATCCCGATCTATCGGGTGGTCTTTAGGATGAATTCAACCAGGGGCGCAGGAACCGCTGCCTGCGTCCCCCGCAGGGGACTTGGCATCGCTACCCAGATGCGGCATCGAGACCTGATTACCCCGCCACAGAGGACAGCCTGTGAAGATTAGAAGCCATGCCATATCCGTATGATTGTTGAGGTCGACTGCTTCCTAGCTTGTCATCACCCCCATCTTCGCGAGGTGAGCGCATGGCACGATCACCATCAAACCAGAACTCAGCACTCGTTGCCTGGAATACAAACTGTCGGGTCTCAGAGTTTTTGATTGAGAGAATCCCGGCGGCGCTATGGCGCGAGAGGATACCCGGCATTCCGACGCGGACCGTTCGGAGCGTTGCGGCGCACCTCCACAACGCCCGATGCAGATGGGTGAAGACGTTGGGAGCTGGGCAGGGCATCGCTCGACCAAAGCGCGTGGACCCGCGGACTGTGACACCGCGGCAGCTGGTGTCGGCGTTGAAGCAGAGCAGTCGCGGCATTGCAGCGATTTTGCAACTCGGCATCGCGCACGGCGGCGAGGTGCCGCCCTCAAAGGCCTACGTGTGGCGCAACCTCCAACTCGATGTGGAACATGTTCTCACCTACTTTGTCGGCCATGAAGCGCATCATCGGGGACAGATCGTGATGGCGGCGCGCCAGCTCGGCCAGCGTCTTCCGCGGAGCGTGATGGCGGGGTCGTGGCAATGGCGAACCCGTCGGCGTGAATGAGACGCGCCATAGGTTTGCGGCATCCCCGGAATCAG
>JAQUPQ010000070.1 GCA_028716525.1 Terriglobia bacterium
CATACGAATTGATTCTCCACGGGTTCTTCGAAGGGACCTCAGAGAACGCTGAGCCTCGATCCGGGGCACAGCGTTGTATTTGCCGGCTTAAGAAACCCAATCCGTGAATTAAATGCCCATGCCGAAACGACTAGGTGAAATCCTCAAAGAACGTCATCTGATTTCCGATGAAGACCTCAATAAGGCGCTAAAGCTACAGCAATCGGCGACCGGGGAACGGGAGAAGATCGGCCGTTTGCTGACGGAGCTGGGATTCGTCTCCGAGAAAGACGTCTTGGACGCGTTGCACGAACAGCTAGGCGTGCCCCTGCTGGCCTCGCATCAGATTCCCGAGGTGCCGTTGGAGCTGGAGAATTTTTCGCCTCGGTTCATGCAGCAGACCCGTTGTCTTCCGTTGGCTCAAAGCGACGGCGAATTGACCCTGGCCATGGCGGATCCGCTCGATTCGGTGGCCATTGAGTCCATCCAGCTGTTTACCGGCCTGCACGTCCAGCCGGTTTTGGCTCCGGAGGGCGAAATTCTCGACGCCATTGAAAAATTTTACGGCACCGGCGCCAATTCTGTCGGGCGATTGATCGAAAGTCTGGAAGGCGAAGCGGGCGGAGATGAGGAAGAAAAGGAAAACATCGAACATCTCAAGGACATGGCTTCCGAGGTGCCGGTCATTCGATTGGTCAACCTCCTCATCTCGCGCGCCGTGGAGCAACGCGCCAGCGACATTCACATCGAGCCTTTTGAGAAAGATTTGAAAGTGCGATACCGCATCGACGGGATTCTGTATCACGTGGAAACACCGCCCAAGGCCCTCAAGGCGGCCATCATTTCGCGCCTCAAGTTGATGGCCCGGCTGAATATTGCCGAGCGACGGCTGCCCCAGGACGGCCGTATCAAATTGCGCGTGCTGGGGAAAGAAGTGGATTTGCGCGTCTCGACGTTGCCGACGATGTACGGTGAATCCGTGGTGCTGCGCATCCTCGACAAGTCGGATTCTTCCAAGATCAATCTCCAAGCCCTCGGATTTCCGGGGAGGGAATTGAAATTGGTCGAAGAAATCACGTCGCGTCCTCACGGGATTTTCCTGGTGACCGGACCCACCGGCAGCGGCAAAACCACCACGCTCTACTCGGCCTTGCTGCGCATCAATCAACCCGACAAGAAAATCATCACGATTGAGGATCCCATCGAGTACCAGATGGATGGAGTCAATCAGATTCAGGTGAATCCTCAGATCGGGCTGACCTTCGCCAGCGGTTTGCGCTCCATCGTGCGGCAGGACCCGGATGTCATCATGATCGGAGAAATTCGCGATCTGGAAACCGCCGAAATTGCCATTCGCTCCTCGCTGACGGGCCATTTGGTGTTTTCCACACTGCATACCAACGATGCCCCCTCGGCCATTACGCGATTGATTGACATGGGCGTTGAAGATTATCTGCTGGCCTCGTCGTTGCTGGGTGTGCTGGCCCAGAGACTGGTGCGCGTGATCTGTAAAGGATGCCGGAAACCCTATTCCATCGAGGCGCGCGTGCTTCATGAACATGGATTCAATGGCGCCACTTCTTCTCAGGTCACCCTTTACCGTGGTGAAGGATGTGAGGCCTGCGGTTACACCGGATATGAAGGACGTGTTGGAATTTTCGAATTGATGCTGGTCGATGACGCCATTCGCAAAATGATTGTTTCGAAGGAAGAAGCCAACCGCATAGCCGCCACGGCTCGCGAGCGGGGAATGATTACTTTGCGCGACGATGGATGGAGCAAGACCCTGGAGGGCATCACGACTTTGGACGAGGTGCTGAGGGTGACGAAGGAAGTTTAGGCAGAACGGCATTCCGAAATGCGATTCATGAGCGGAGACGCAAGACACAAGACACAAGACTCAAGACCCAAGTCATCCGCTGCAGCAGGACGGTTTGGTCTTGGGTCTTTGGTCTTGGGTCCCGGGTCTTTTCTGAGATCGGATTCTCTGTGTCAGAATTTTTTTACAAAGCAACGACATTAGACGGCAAGCTGCTCGAGGGTTCGCTGGACGCAGCCAATGAGAAAGTGGTGAGCGACCGCCTGCAGCAAATGGGATACCTGCCGCTTCACATCGGGACTCAGGCTCCAGTCCCGAGTGCGGCCCTCTCTTTGCCGTTGCTGCGGCGCAATCGAGTCAGCCGCAAACATCTGCTGCTCTTCACACGGGAGCTTTCCACGCTGTTGCAATCGGGCTCGCCGCTGGATCGTAGTTTAACTTTGCTCATCGACTTGACCGACAACCCGGTCCTGAAATCCGTGGTGCGGCAATTATCGAAAGACCTCAAATCGGGGAAGTCCTTTTCTGAGGCTCTGTCGGTACATCCAAAAGTCTTTCCCAAGCTGTATGTCAACATGGTTCGTGCCGGAGAGATGGGCGGATTTTTGAACGAGGTGTGCGAACGCCTGGCGCAGTTTCTGGAAGCCAGCGAGAACCTGCGAACCACCATCGTCAACGCCATGATCTATCCCGCGTTGTTGACGGTGGTTGGAATCGTTTCCATCGTCATTCTGATGGCCTTTGTCATTCCCAAGTTCACTCAGATTTTTCAGGATATGGGCCGGGCACTGCCGTTGGCCACTGTGATTCTGATGAACGTCAGCGCCTTTACGACGCATTACGGTTGGATGGTCGTGTTGGGGATGATTGTCCTCATCTGGGTATGGCGGCAGTCTTTGCAAACCCCGGCTACGCGACTGGCCTGGGACCGTTGGATTCTGCGCTGGCCGGTGCTGGGCGACCTCTTTCTGAAAATCGAGGTGGCTCGATTCGCCCGAACTTTAGGTACGCTGCTTCAGAGCGCCGTGCCGATGATGCAGGCGTTCAACGTGGTGCGCGAGATTGTCGGCAATACGGCTTTGGCGCAGAAACTGGATGCCGTAGGCGCAGGTATCAAGAAAGGTGAGGGTGTCTCGAAGCCCGTCCAACAAGCCGGCCTCTTTCCGCCTTTGATGACGCACTTGCTTGAGGTAGGCGAGGAAACCGGAAAGCTCGACACCATGCTGCTCCAAATCGGCGACATTTACGACGGAGAAGTGCGCAACGCTTTGAAAAACATGTTGGCGTTGCTGGAACCTTCCATTATTCTCGTCATGGGATTGATCATTGGAATGATCGTGCTCTCGATTCTGTCCGCCATTTTGTCCATCAATCAAGTTCAGTTTTGAAGAGGGGTGGCAGGTGCCAGGTATCAGGTATCGGGTGTCAGGAAAAACAAAGAAGTCTCTCAAGATTCAATTCTCATCCGAAGGACATCCGACCACTGAAATCCGCAAGAAAATTAGCAAGCTTTCGATCTGGCACCTGACACTCGCCCGCCCCGGCGCCCTGGCCGGTTCCTGCTCGGAAGAGCCAGGGCGGGCTTCGCTCTGGGAACGGGGTGGGGACACCCGGCACCTATGTTCGGGCCAAAACATTTTTCCTGGCACCTGACACCCGGCACCCGACACCTTTTTTTGGAGCAGTCCTTTTCCATCTTGAGGAGACACTCATGAAGCATCGACGAAGGAACGGCGAATCCGGTATTACGCTGTTGGAGCTTCTGGTTGTGATGGTGATTATTGCGCTCTTCGCGACGCTGGTGGGGACGCGCTTGTGGAAGAACGTGGCGTCGGCCAAGGCCACAACGGCCAAATCTCAAATTGAAACCTTTGAAAACGCCATCGAGCAATTTCGCCTGGATGTCGGGCGGCTGCCTACACAGGAGGAAGGACTGCAGGCATTGCGCGTCCGGCCTTCGACGGTCGATCAGAGCAAGTGGAATGGTCCCTATCTCCAGAAAGATTTGCCGCTGGATCCCTGGGGAAATGCCTATGTTTATCGCATGCCCGGCCAACATGGGGAATTTGATATCTGTAGTTATGGACGCGATGGCCGCGAGGGCGGAGAAGGGGAAGACGCGGATATTGTGAGTTGGAAGTGAGAAAAGCAGGGGTCAGGTATCAGGGGCCAGGTGTCAGGGTCCTCGGCGGGGGCAACTTTTTTGGCCGACCCAGGGTATGAGGGGGGAACGCGAGGAGTATGTTGAATAAGTCGCTTTCCCGGTGCGCTCGAGGTAAGGAATTTATGGTCGGAAGAAATTTAGTAAAGCAAAAACATATCGAGCGAGGGATAACGCTGCTTGAAATATTGGTGGTGCTTACCTTGATTGCCATTCTGAGCGCCATGGTATACCCCTCCTTCGGCAATGCCATGCAAACGCTTCGACTTCGAGGTGAAGCGCGTCAATTGGTTTCCGCCTGCCGCGAGGCGCGTTGGGAAGCCATTGCCAAACGCCGCCCTTTTCGCCTGACGCTGGATCCGGAAAAGAACCAGATCTCAATCGTGGATTTCTCCGACCGGATGCGCCGGGAGATCGATCTGCCGGCCGGCATCCGGATCTTCCAGGCCCAGAAGAATTCCGACAACGGCGTTGCCGAGGCCACGGAGTTTTACTTTTTTCCCAACGGTACGACAGAATCGGGATCCATCACCTTGCGGAACCAGTCCGGCAAGAACGTTCGTGTCGTCATCGAGTCGCTGACCGGAAATGCTCGAATTGAGGAATGAATTTATGATGCCGCGTCTTGCTCCTTCAACCCCGCGCCGGGCACCGCCGGCCTCCGGCTTTACGCTGCTGGAGGTGATTGTGGCCACAGCCATTGTGGGTTTGGTGTTCGTGGCGATGATGGAGATCTTTTCAAGCGGTCTTCGAACCGAGGGCCAAGCCGATGAATATGCCACGGCCATGCAGCACGCCACCCGCGTGATGAACGACCTTCTGATCAATACGCGACAGTCCACCCCGACGCAGTTTAGCGGCACCTTCGACGATGGAGCGATTTGGCAGGCCTCCAGCGAAATTTACCATTCTGCCAGCGAATCGGCGGAATCCACGGATAACCTCCCCTTGGTTCGGATGTTGCTGCGAGTACAGGTAACTTGGCGGTCTCGCGGCGGTACCGAGCGGCATGTCGAAATACAATCCCTAAAAAATATTCTGCGGGAATCGTCTAAATCCTGACATTCTGCGTCATCAAAAGCGTGGAACTTCAACGTCTTCAGTGGCGCTCCGGAAAAGGTTTCTCGCTGCTCGAGCTGATGGTGGCAGTGACGATCACAGCCCTGTTGTCGACGGCGGTGGTGGCGGCCTTCCAAGTGGGGTTGAACTCCTGGAGACGCGGGGAGGATTTTTGGGATCGGTCGCAGCGCTACTCGGCGGCCGTGGAACTGCTTCAAAAGCAGGTGGGCTCCGTCACTCCCATGTGGCCCGTGAGCGGCCTGTACTTATTTGAGAATTCGGGTAAACCCGTGGACGAAAGCGCTAAGGATTTGCCGTTGTTCGTGGGAAACGCACACGAGATGGCGTTTGTAACCAACTGGCCGATGCCGGGTTCGAATGGCGGCGGGTTGCAGGTGGTGCATTATTTGCTGCACAACCCCGAAGATTTCCGCCCTGCGCGAACATCCTCTTCTGGATTTTCCGCCGGTCCGGGGCAAGGACAAGACTTTTGTATTTCTTCAACACCCATCTTTGGACGCGAGGCTTTTGCAAAACTCGTGCTGGCCACACGCGCCGTCACGGATTCGACGTTTCCACTGTTTCAAAATGTCGACGATTTGGCCTTCCGGTATTGGGGTGAAGCTGAGCCTTCGCCTGAGGGGACTGCGCTTCGTCCTCCGCGCTGGGTGCCCTACGAGGAATGGGATGTGACAAAACGTCATCAGCTCCCCGAAGCGATTTCAATCGTGGTGCGATTCAGCAAGGTGTCTCCTCCGGCCCGATCGCCTTACCTTCGGGATTCTTTGGATCTTCTGTTACCGGTGAATGTGGCCAAGAGTGAATGACGTTTCCGGCAGGGCCGAACCTTTGAACCTATGCGAAATTGGAATTCATCAATGGATGGCAGAGGCGAGAAAGTGAAAAAAACCAGATCCCAGTCCGATCGCGGGGTCATTTTGCTGATCGTGTTGTGGGTGACGATTATGCTCAGCGTGATCGCTTTTGGCTTTGCCTCCGATATTCAACTGGGCGCGCGGTCTGTGGAAAACACGAATCAGAGTGCCGCGGGATATTTCCTCGCCAAGGCGGCCGTGAGCGAAGCCGTTTATGAAATGATGAAGATGAACCAAGGTGGCGTGGATGTTGCCGTCAGCCGGGCGTTTAAACAACAGCGCATCGCCCTGCAACCCATCACCATTCAGTTGGAAACCGGCACCGGCGATTGCTGGATTGAAAACGAAGCGGGAAAACTGGATGTGAATTCCGGTTCACCATGGGTGCTGCAAAATCTTCTGGTCAAACAGTTTGGTGTGGAAGAGTCAAAAGCCGAATCGATTGCGGCCGCCTGGACGGACCGCCGAAAGGCCACTCCCGATTCCGAAGGTCTGCTGCATGGCGGGCCTTTAACCAGCGTGGAAGAAATGCTGGACGTTTCCGGAATGAAGTCGTCGTTTGTGTATGGCGAATGGGCCCTTGACCGCGAAGGCCAAGCCGTCCTGCATCGCGGGCTGCTCTCACTGGCGACCGTGTACTCGGCATCACCGCGTCTCAACCTGAATTACGCTTCGATCGATTTATTGAAATCTCTCCCCGGTGTGACCGACGACCAGGCGCATTTGATCGAAACAACACGCGCACAGCGGTATTTTGATTCGGTGGATGATTGTCAACAACGGACCGCCGTTCAGTTCAGCGATCAGGCGCGCGACTTGGTTTCGGTGGAAGATCTGCCGGTGTTTACCCTGCTGGCGCGAGGGCATGCCAAAGATGCCGGGTTCGATCGCACGGTGCGCGCCATCGTGCAATTCGGCCCGACCCCTATGGGTTATCGAATTCTTTATTGGAAAGATGAGGAGCTATAAACCGTGTTGGCGTTGAAAAAAATCGCAGTGGCGGAGGTGGCCGGGTCGGATCTGAACCTGGTGGCGGTGGCTCAAGGCCTGCGTGGGTTTGAATTGATCCACCACGCGACCCTCAAGGATTTCGCGGGGCGGGATTCTTTGGCGCTGCGCCCGGCGATGGACGAGTTTTTCCGCCGCGGCGGCGTGGATCGGGGACACGCCGTGGGCGTGCTTCCGCGCTCCGAAGTGGTGCTGCGCTCTTTGCAATTTCCTCAGGCGGTTCTGGAGAATCTTCCCAATATCATGGAATACCAAGTGGAGAATTTTCAGCCCTTGGATCGTTCCGAATTGGCTTTCAATTATTCCGTCTTTCACGCCAAGGGAAATCCCAAAGTGGATGTCGTGCTTTCCATGACACCCCGGAACCGCGTGGAGCACTGGAGAGCTCTCTTGACTTCATTGGGACTGGCCCCCCGTGCGCTGGTGGTCGGTTCACACGGCTTGGCCCGTGTCATGCAATGGAGAAAGACTGTTGCGGTCCGAGAAAACAATTTTCTGCTGCGGGTGGGTGGCGATGATTTTGAATGGCTGGCAAATCTTCAAGGGCGCTTGGTCCGTTCGCTGCGATTTTCGCAGCAGGCCGGGGTGAGCCGAAGCAGTCAATGGATTCGTGAATTTCACCGTTTGTGCGCCGACCTTCATATCGAGCTCAAAGACATTCACAACATATTTTTGGCGGGGAACGAGCCCGACAAAAGCCTGACGGAGCTGCGCGCGGAAGGAAACAACCTTCCGCTTCGCGTCGTACGACAACCCGCCGCGCTCCAGGGTTCATTGAGCCATGCGGATTTCTCGAGGTTGGCAGTGGCCGTGGGTGTCGCCATGCAATCCCTTTCCCGCGGTGAGACTCTGCCGAATCTTCTATCGAGCTCCGCGGCGACGCCGCAGCCACGATGGCGCTGGACTCCCACCTATGCGCTGTGTGGCGTGGCGATGCTGCTGATTGCCGCCATGATGATTCGTCCCTATGTTCAGGAATACAGGTTTCTGGGTCAGCTGGATGCCGAACTGGTGAGGCTGCGACCCCAAGTTCGACAGGTCGAACACCTCTCCACCGAAACCGATGCGCTCCAGCAGAAGGCTCAGACTTTAGCCAACTTGAAAGGAACGGATGCTCGCAATCTGGAAGCGTTGCGGGAGATCTCAGAGGTCTTGCCCGATACCTCCTGGCTCAACGAATTCACCCTTCGCGGCGATACCGTCGAGATCAGCGGAATTGCCGACAGCGCCTCAGCCCTCGTGCAATCGCTCGGACAATCACAGTTGTTCCGGGAGGTCACTTTGACCTCGGGCATCATGCGCAATCAGCAGGGCAAGGAAATGTTTCGTATTCGGGCGAAAATGCAGTTTTAAAGACAGTGGTCAGTGATGAGTGACAAGTGGCGAGAAGGAAGCAATTCAGGTGCCGCCCGAGGGCTTGAAAGAATGCGTGAGGTGGGAGATTGGCCCTGTGAGCAGGACGCAAAATCTTTACCGGGGGACGTGATGAAGCGGAAAGTGAAGGGCGACGGGTTGATGAAGTCCTCCGCAGGAGGACGTTAGATCTTTAGCCCGGCACGTGAGTGCCGGGAACGAATGCGGGAAATGGAATTAGTCCCGCTCCGCGGGACGGCAGAACATACCAGTGAAGAGATAATCCAATGAAATTCAACATTCCAAAACTCGGCTCCTTTTCGCGGTTTTCGGCGCGCGAGAAGAAAGTGATCGGCCTGGGGCTCTCCGCAGCCCTTCTTTTTGTGATTCTGGACTTCGTGGTGTTTCCGACCTACGACCGGGTCAAGCAATGTTCCGATGCAATTTCCGAGCGCGTGAAGACGGTGGAGAAATACAAGGAAAAGATTGCGGAGCGCCAGGATCGGGAGCAGTCCCTGGGGGCCACAGAGAAGCAACTGGCCGAGCTGGAGAGCCACTTATTGAGGTCCCGATCCGCTTCGGCCGCGCAGGCCGAACTGCAAGGCGCGGTCAACGATCTCGCCAAACAATCACAATTGCAGGTGAGCCGCACCGATTTTCTGCCCACCAAGGAATTGAGCCGGGATTATCAGAAGGTTTCAGTGCGCTTGGATGCCCTCGGCACCATCAATCAGATCACGGCTTTCCTGACCGCCGCCAAAAATATGCCCCAGTTTGTTTTCAATGACGAGTTGCGTCTGGCCGTCTATAACGCCACCTCCGAGGATTACAAGAAAACCAAGCAGATTTCGACCACCCTGGTAGTCTCCGGGGTCTTGCGACACGAGTGAGTTGCTATGAACTTTGTTAAAAAAATTATGGCCCTGAAACACATCCTGCTCCTGGATGTGATTTTGCTGGCGGCGTGCGTGGGACTGGGCGCGCAGCTGAAGCGCCAGTGGGTGTCGACCGCGGAACAAGACGAGGTGTCGCGCATCGTGCCGCCGCGGGTGGCCATGAAAAACGCCGCGGAAAAACAAAAAACACCGGAGGCGTTGGAAAAAAACTATCTGGTCATCGCCACGCGGAATCTCTTCAGCCCGGACCGCAGCGACCAGATTGTGCAAGCCGCCGCAAAGGTGCGGCCTCCCAAACCGATTCTGTACGGCGTGTTGAATTTAAAGGACGTGCAGGTGGCTCTCATGTCGACGCCCGACAACCGCGAATCACATTCCTACAAGGTGGGCGACAAGATCGGCGAGTACACCCTCACAAAGATTGCCTTCAACAAAGTCCAGCTCCGCTGGGGCGACGAAAGCGTCGAAACCACGACCGAGGATCAGCCGAAAACGATTGCAGCCCCGTCTACCCCCACACTGGCAGGCAATACCGGTGGGAAAGTCGTGTCGGTGAACTCGGGCGGTTCCCCGGAATCCGCCGGCGAAGGAACGTCAACAGGCAGACCAGCCGGTATTCCGATCACCCAAGGTACCTGCAAAGGTCGCTGGGTGAAGACCCTGTTCGGAATGAGCTGCGTGGAGGATTCGAAATAAACGAAAGACATTTGGATATTTGGATATTGCGCGATTGCGCATTGTCTAAATTTCAATTGTACTTCTCAAATGCACAGCTGAACACAGGAGCAGAAAACGTGAGAAAGACCATCCTGAAATGGATTTTGTGCGGCCTAATCGGATTGCTGGTGGCGATATCATCCGGCTGGGGGCAATCGTCTTCGGGTCAGCAAGCCCCGCCTCAACCCGCCGCCGGCGACCTCAAGGCGCCGCCTAATCCCAAGAAGAAGATGAAGAAGGTGCACACCCTGTTCGGTGATACTTGGGTCGAAGAAAAAGACCAAACACCGGAGTCACCCGCTGTCCAGGAGCCCACTCCTCAGCCTAAGCCGGCAGAGAATGTCGCTGGAAAATCATCAGAGTCGGCGCCGCCTGCGGCGCAGGCTCCAACTCCGGTCGCGGCTCCTCCGGCTGCACAAAAACAGCCTGGCGCCACCCCGTCGGCAGAGAATCCCGGTACCCCGACTGCTCCGGCAGTCCCGACACCTCAGGCCCCTTCCACGGGGGCCTCGCTGGTTTTTAACAATGCGGACCTGGTGCAAGTGGTGCAGGTGATCGCCAATCTGCTGCACCTCAATTACATTTTGGATCCGGCGGTCAAAGGCACAGTCACGATCACGACCATGGGCGATATCTCCAACGCGGATCTGCTGCAGATTTTGCAGACCCTGCTGCGCATCAACGGGGCTGCCGCCATCCAGTCGGGAAACGTTTGGCAGATCGTCCCCATGAAGAACATCCATCAGATTCCGGTGCCGCTCGAACACCCCGGTGACAAACCGCTATCTCCGGACGATCAGATTGTGACCGAGATTATTCCCCTGGAGTTTGTGTCTGCGGCCGACATGAGCCGCATTTTGAAGGAATTTCTTTCAGACGGAGGTTCCATCGTCAGTCACGAGCGGGGAAACATTCTCATCATCACAGAGGCGAGCCGCAATATGGCCCGGCTGTTGGATTTGATCCGCACGTTGGACTCCGATGCCCTGGCAAGCCAGCGGCTGCGGCTTTTTTCCGTAAAGAACAATTCCCCTCGCGCCGTTGCTGAAGACCTGAAGACTATTTTTGGGGCTTATGCCATGACCGATAAGGAATCGGCCGTGCGGTTTATACCTATCGACCGGCTGAATTCTTTGTTGGTGGTGGCGCCCAATCCGGCCAGCTTCGATGTGGTGGCCCAGTGGATTGATAAATTGGATCAGCCGGCGCAGGTGGCGGGCTTGCGCAATTACGTGTACCGGGTTCAATATGCCAAAGCCTCGGATCTGCGCAGTATGCTCACCCAGCTCTATGGGTCCGCGATTACTTCCTCTATAACCCTTTCGAACAAGCCGGAAGAGGGAAACGCGGGAGCGGTTGCCCCAACGGGGAACCTGGGACTGGCCCCCAGCACGTTGCTCACGCCACCGCCCACGAAGCCGGAAACGCAGGGCGTTCCCAAGGAAGCCTTCGGGCTTCAAGGCAGCATTCGGGTTGTGGCGGACACCGTCAACAATTTACTGATCATTCAAGCCGAGCCGCAAGATTACGATGTCATCGAACAAACCTTGGAAGAGATAGACATTCTTCCTCGGGAAGTTTTAATTGAGGCGCAAATCTTCAGTGTGGACTTGTCCAACTCTTACTCCATGGGCGTCGAATACACCCTGCAACAACGCGGCACCACGACCACCGGTAGCAAGCCTTTGGGCAGCCTTCTCAATGGTAACTTTACCGGATCCTCCATCATCCTGAGGGCCGGAGCACGGGAATTGCTGGCCACATTGACGGCGACTGAAAACAGAAATCGCGCCAAATCTCTTTCATCTCCTTCCATACTGGCCACAGACAACATGGAGGCGCGCATCCAAGTGGGGGATTCGATTCCCACCCTCAGCTCTTCGGGCTTTTCGCCTTCGGCTAACAATGTCATTTTTAACACCGTCCAAAACGTGGATACCGGCGTCATTCTTTCAGTCACACCTCATATCAGCGCCACGGGCATGGTCAGCATGAGGATTAACCAGGAAGTCAGCTCCCCGATCGCCGCGCCCGCCGGCGTTCCCAACATCTCTCCGTCCATCAATCGCAGCACGGCCGCCACCACGCTGACGGTCAGAGACGGCGACACCATCGCCATCGCCGGAATCATTACCGAAGCCAAAACCCTGGGGCGGACCCGAGTTCCGGTCCTGGGCGATATTCCGATCTTGGGGGCGGCTTTTGGAAACACTTCGTATACGAACAAGCGCAGTGAGCTGATCATCTTCATTACGCCGCATGTGGTCACGAACCTGGATCAGCAGAAGGTCGTCACCGAAGGCCTCCGAAAAGAAATGAAAAAATTGAAAAACGACCTTCGCAATAACGATCGAGCCCGCCAGAAGGCCTGGGGGACACCGGCTGCGGTTGTGCCGCCGGCACCGAAGACCAATCCCACCGGGCAGCCGGGCAAGCTTGGAGTGGAACCGTAGGCAGACGGTTAAGCAGGGCGGTCCCTAACATTTGGGCATTTGAATATTTGGTTATTGCGCGAATGCGCGATTTAAGGACATTTGGAGATTTGGTTATTGCGCGAATGCGCGATTTAAAAGCATTTGGGCATTTGGTTATTGCGCGAATTAGGGGGCATTTGGATATTTAAGATCGCGCGATTTGGAGGCATCTCACGATTTGAGATTCTACGAGTAGTTAATGTGATAGAATCCGCATGAGTTGGTATAATGTTGGTCCCCCCGATGAAACAACACTCACAGGAGTGCTTGAGTTGTGACCAGGCAGGAGCTCGAGGCTCGAACCAAAAGCTTTGCCCTTCAGATAATCGCGATGGTCAGAGGTTTGCCAAGAACGGCCTCAGCCGATGTTCTCGGAAGACAATTACTCAAATCAGCTACTTCTATTGGGGCTAATTATCGGGAAGCAAACCGAGCGGAGTCCCGGAACGACTTCCTCCATAAGATTTCGATCGTCGAAAAGGAAGCCGCCGAAACACACTACTGGTTAGAACTTCTTCTCGAATCTTCGGCTTCGTCAGAGGCCAAGTTTCGCTCGTTAATGCAAGAATCGACTGAACTTCTTAAAATCTTCACTTCCATTCGCCGCACCCTTAAGAACAGGACTTAAAGATTCTTTCGTTTGGAAACCCCGCAATCGCGCAATAACCAAACACCCAAATGCTTTTAAATCGCGCATTCGCGCAATAACCAAATATCCAAATGCCCCTAATTCGCGCATTAACCAAATATCTAAATGTCCCTAATTCGCATATTAACCAA
>JAQUPQ010000071.1 GCA_028716525.1 Terriglobia bacterium
GCTTGCGCGACGTGGGGGCACGCATTTTTGGAAGCGTGCTGAATAACGTCGATGTGAAGTCGCCCGACTATGATTACTACTACCATCAATATTATTACTACTCCTATTATTCTTCGGACGATAAGTCCAAGAAGGAGAGCAAGCACACCACCGGGCCGATACCACCGGCGTGAAACCCGGACAGAGGATGAAAATGGACACTCGAATAAATTCCAAGTACCAAGATCCAAAGACCAAGTAAATTCCAAGCTCCAAATACCAAATAAATTCCAAACAAAATCCAAAAACCAAATTCCAAACCAGAGACATTACAGGCAATCGCTGTAAAGAATCATCTCCACCGACGCTTCGAAAAACGTGTTTGAAAAATCGAGGTAGGAAGTTATTCATGGAGTGGTCACAAGCAGAGCACACCAGGATCAGAGCGGTCTCAAAAGACTGTGTCTTGTGGGTGGTGCACAATCCGTCTGGAAATTCTTGTTTGGGTTTTGCGATTTGAGATTTGTTTGGAATCTGGATTTTGGAGCTTGGAATTTATTTGGTCTTTGGATTTTGGAATTTGGAATTTACTCAGGCGCTTTTTGCCTGAGTCTCGAGGTTTGAATTGATTTCTCGTATCGGCCCTTTTGTCATTGCCCTAATTCTCGCCCTGTCCCTGGGGTATTTCTCCATCCAACGCTTCGCCCTCGAGACCCTTCTCGATAAGAACCCCTCGCCCGATCAGCTTCTGGCGATGGATCAGTTGACCCGCACAAACTCTATTGTGCCGGCGGATTTGGGCAGGTTCTTTCAATATTCCACGGAGGCCTTCGATTTGGATCGCGCCACTGGATATTATTTGGCTTCTCTCTCTCGCGATCCTTACGATGCCGGTGTGTGGGTGGACCTTTCACGGGCTTACGATAGCCAGGGCAAGGTCGATCAGGCCCGGCTGGCCTTGAAAAATGCTACGCTGGCGGCCCCTTCGTCGACGGCCGTTCACTGGGCCTATGCGAATTTTCTGATTCGAAATCGATCCCTGCTCGATCCTCAGGGATCAGCCGCTGCGCAAACGCGGCTCGGCGATGAGGAGGGAACGACGCAGAATGTTGATGTCCCCGGCAATCGATCCCCTTCAACCTTTCAGCAGGAGTTCCTTTCGGAATTGAAACGCTCCGTCGATCTGAATTCAACCATGTTGAATGCCGCGCTCGACCTGTCGATTCATGCCGGCATGGATACGCCCCGGGTGGCGGGCCTGGTGGTGCCCATGAAGCTCGACGATCAACTGTGGGCTCTGGGTTATTTCGCACAGAAGAGAGAATGGGAAGCAGCCTCCGTTGCGTGGAATAATTTGGTGAGCCATTTTGCCCCCGATGCTTTGGCGAACAGCCGCCGTCCCGCCCTCACCATGGAAAAAACGGTGCCCTACATCAATATGTTGATCGCTGCAGGCCGGGTGGACGAGGCCACGGAGGCCTGGAACACGGGACTTCGCCTGACGCACTATCTGGAAGGATCGGCCTCCCGCGCCGAGATGAGGAACCCCTTGAGCTTAGCCGAAATTGGAGGCGATCCGGATTCCCTGAACAACCTGCTTTTCAATTATGCCTTTCAACGTCCCACCCTGAACGGCGGATTTGACTGGGTGGTTCAGTCCATATCGGGAGTCACGGTTCAGATTGACCGTCAGGTCTTCCTCAAGAATCACCGCTCCTTGCTGATAGATTTTCTGGGGAAAGGGAATGTGGACTACGCGGGCCTGGTGCAATATGTTCCCGTGCGCCCGGACCAACAATATGAATTTGTAGCGTTGGTAAAATCAGAAGGTCTCACGACCGATGAAGGGCCGCGTTTTGAGCTTTATGATTACGCGAAACCGGCCTTGATGGTCCAATCTCCCCAAGTGCTGGGCGATCACGATTGGTTTGAATTGCGCGCCACCATGGATGCCGGTCCCGACACCCATTTGCTGGCGGTTCGACTCCGCCGTGCCGCCTCGCAGAAATTTGACAACCTGATTCAGGGAAGGCTGTGGATTGATCATGTGGAATTACGCGCGGTGAGCCCCGCCGGCTAGCGGGCTGGCAGGCCATCAAGCTGCAAGCTGGCAAGCGTGCAAGCTTTCAGATGTCAGCTTTCAGCATTCAGCCACAAGCAATAAGCCCTAAGCGGGCTGATACTAGTGACGAGTGACAAGTGGCCAGTGACTACAAATCAGCCCTCAGCCATCAGAAATCAGCCTTAAGCTTTAAGCAAACTGACATTCGCTATCGGGTCGCCTTAAGCATGCAGATAAAGTACCATCATGCGCTTGTCCAAAATCACGTAAACAAGCTTGAGAATTTTACTTTTTTTCGTTTACGGATTTGTTCGCTGATGGCTGATAGCTGAAGGCTGATGGCTTACCGACTGAAATGCTTTCTACACAATTAGATCAGCTTCGCGTGCGTCTCGAGCCACTCTTCGTGAAACACCACGTCCTTCGCGCGATTGTTTTTGGCTCGTTCGCGCGCGGTGACGTTTCGCGACACAGCGACCTCGATTTGATTGTAGTGCAGGAAACCGAGAAGCGTTTTCTCGATCGATATGACGATCTGCTTCGACCCGTGGCAGAGGCTGTTCCCGAACGTGCAGTGGATTTATTGATCTACACGCCGCAGGAATTGAAACGTCTTTCAGAGCGCCCATTCGTCGCCCGGGCCCTGCTCGAAGGGAGAACCATCTATGAGCTTAGCCAAAAGCCGCTATGAAGCGGAGCGTTGGCTGAGGACTGCTGAAGAGGACCTGCACGCGGCGAGGGTTTTGTTAGAAGCACAGCAGCACGCTCAGTCCTGCTTCTATTCGCAGCAGAGTGGCGAGAAAGCCGTCAAAGCACTGTGGTATTTGATTGATGTCGATCCTTGGGGCCATTCGGTCCAAAAATTGATCATTGATTTTCCTCGAAAGAACGATTTGCCGGATCTGGAGAAATGGATCAGTTGGGGCGCTTTGCTGGATAAATTCTACATTCCAACGCGCTACCCGAATGGTCTGCCTGATCTGACCCCCGGCCAGGTTTACACGCGCGAGGATGCGCTGCACGGCCAGGAGGCAGCTCAGGCCTTGATCGCGGGCTGCCGGGCATGGATGGATAGTGCGAAATAAGAAAATGCAAGGTTTCAGCCTTCAGCTTCAAGCCCCAAGCTCTAAGCCCTAAGCAATAAGCTAACAGCGAGCAAGTGTGCGTGAAAGAGGGCTAAAGTCTCAGGTGTGCGAATTTAAATGCACATAAACGTAGAGATGGTCTTATGCTTTGCACGCTTAAAGCTTATGGCTTGAGGCCATAAAGCTGATAGCTGAATTCTGATGACTGATAGCTGAAAGCTGACAACTTCTCTCATGACAAAATTCTTACACTACTCTCTCCTCTTCATTCTCGTCGCCGCCCCCTTCGCTTTCGGAGCGGTTGAACCATGGGCTTATGGGTTGATGAACGCCCTGGCTCTGGGGCTTTTATTGTTGTGGTCCCTTGAACGTCTATGGAAAAAGGATCTGCCGCCGATCGCCTTCCCGAAGACCCTGATGTTCATGCTGGGCTTTTTGGCGGTGGCGTTATTGCAACTCGTTAGACTGCCCGCCGCGGTGGTCGGTTTCCTTTCACCGGCGCACATTTCATTTCTCAGGCAGATGAATTTGGGGGCATTCGATAGCGCCACAACGGGATCCGCCACGCTCTCTCTGGATCCGTACCTCACCTCCTTGGCGGTCGTCAACTTGGTGTGTCTGCTGATTTATTTATTCCTGTTTGTTCAGATGCTCAACCAGTCGGCCGCCCAAGTCCGCGTTGAAGTTGATTCGGCATCAAGGCATGCAAACTCCGCCGTTGCTGCCGGCGAGAACGAGGAACATTCCGAACAGGACAGCTCGGAAGAAGCTTCTGAAGAGGGTTCGCGGCATCATTGGCGCCGCGAATCGACGCCGCCTTTTTTGACCATCCTGGTGTTCACCATCATCATTGCAGGTTTTGTGATGGCGCTCTTTGGAATTCTTGAAAAACTCTCGGGGGCCAAGGAAATCTATTGGGTGCGGACTTTGACACATGGCGGCAACCTCATGGGACCGTTTGTCAATCGCGACCATTTTGCCGGCTGGTTGGAAATGCCCTTTGGCCTGACTTTGGGGCTGATTCTCTTTCTGCGTCGACGCGTCCCCTACTGGTGGTTGCTGGCGTTTTCGGCGGTGCTGATGGGCACCGCCATTTTGTATTCCGGCTCCCGCGGCGGAATGCTGTGTTTTGCCTTTCAACTGGTTTCGGCGGCTATCCTGGCCTTCAGCACCAATGAATTCAACTTCTCGGATTCGAGCTTTAGCCTGCAAGCCTGGCGCGACTCCGTCCGAGCGTTTGCGCCTCTTCTCGTGATTGCCGGAATTCTTGTGGCCGTGGTTTTGAGCATTGCCTATGTGGGGCCCGATGCGGTTTTGGGGCGACTTCAAGATCAGCTCAGCGCCGATCAGAGGCTCCCGGTGTGGCACGACACTTTGGGGATCGTGAAAGCCTACCCGCTGTTGGGTTCCGGCTTGGGATCGTTTCGCACCATCTTTCCGCACTTTCAAAATCACGACTACGCCAGCCGCTATCTTCAGGCTCACAACGATTACCTGCAGCTCCTTTCTGAGACCGGCATCGTGGGAGCCTTGCTGGCCTTGGCGGCGCTTTTTGCCGTTTTGACGTCGGGCTTTCTGAATTGTTTTCACGGCTCCCGTTTCTCCATCGGAGCGCGTTTGGGGGCGATCTTGGGCATCCTCGGACTTCTGCTGCACAGTTTCTTCGATTTCAATCTCCAGATTCCCTCCAATGCGCTGATGTTTCTGGTACTGTGTGCGGTGTGCCTGTTCCGCTAGCAAGCTGGCAAGCTATCAAGCTTGCAAGCGTGAAGGCTTGCTCGCTTTCGCACCTGATGGTCTGAAAGCTTGACAGCTTATGCAATATCGAAATCTTCGTGTCTGGCAAAAGGCCCATGCACTTGCACTCGAGGTTTACAAGCTGACAAGAAGCTTTCCTCGGGATGAGCTTTATGGTGTCAGTTCGCAATTGCGGCGAGCCGTTCTTTCAGTCCCCACAAACCTTGTGGAAGGATACGCCCGAAGAGGTGACAAAGAACTGGCTCGTTTCGTGAACATTTCTCTCGGCTCATTGGCTGAAGTGGAATATCTATTGGAGTTCTCACGGGCACTGGGGTATTTGAATCAGAAGGATTTTGAAAGAATCGAGGCATCGCGTGATGAGGTCGGCAAGCTTCTTTGGGCGTTTTACAGGAAGCTCTTCGAATAGGCCTTCAAGCCATCAAGCTCTCAAGCTTTCAGGCATCCGAGCCTGACAGCATGCTGGCTTGAAGGCTTGCAAGCTTGATGGCCTGCCAGCTTGCTAGCTATTTCATGACTTCCACCAACCAAGAATACACCACCATCATCAAACCCGTCTCCGGCTGGTTTGATTTTCATCTTGCGGAGCTGTGGCGCTATCGAGACTTGATCCTCCTGTTTGTACGCCGCGATTTTGTGGCTGTCTACAAGCAGACGATTCTTGGTCCGGTCTGGTTCTTCATCCAGCCCATTTTCACAACTATCATCTTCACGATCATATTCGGCCGTGTCGCCAAGATTCCGACCGACCAGTTGCCGGGGCCGCTCTTCTATCTTTCAGGAATCGTCGCCTGGAATTATTTTGCCGCCTGCTTGAACAAGACCTCCGACACCTTTGTCGGCAATGCCGGGATCTTCGGAAAAGTGTACTTCCCTCGGCTTGTAGTGCCGATTGCGGTTGTCATCAACGCCCTGATCGCGTTTGGGATTCAGCTTCTCCTCCTTGTGAGCCTGATGTTTTATTACTCTTTTCAAGGAATGGGGTTCACTCCGAGTCGCATGGTTCTGCTGCTGCCGCTACTGATTCTGCAGATGGCCGTTCTGGGATTGGGTTGTGGAATTGTGGTTTCCTCACTCACCACCAAGTATCGCGATCTTATCCAGTTGGTGGGATTTGGCGTGCAGTTGTGGATGTATGCGACGCCGATCTTCTATCCCATCTCGATTCTCTCGCCTCGATGGCAGAGGTTGTTGTCGTTGAATCCCATGGCTCCCATCATCGAAACCTTCCGCAACGCCCTGTTGGGGGCTGGGATGATTCACAGCACAACCATCCTTGTCAGTATTGCAGTGACGCTCGTTGTGTTTTTCATCGGTCTCCTCCTCTTCAGCCGCATTGAAAAAAGTTTCATGGATACGGTCTGAAACAAGCTATCAAGCTCTCAAGCTATCACGCTTGCAGACTTGAAGGCTTGCTCGCTTTCCGCGTTTCCGCTTGCTGGCTTGAAAGCTTGCAAGCTTGCTAGCTTTTATGCTCCCCATCATCTCCGTCGAACACCTCTACAAGCAATACCGCCTGGGGACCATCAACCACGGGATGCTTCGGAAGGATCTCCAGAGTTGGTGGGCACGCGCGCGTGGAAAAGAAGATCCCAATGTGCGGATTGCCGGATCCATGGCGGACAAAACGCGCCGGCCGGCTGCGAGCAACGACCGCTTCTGGGCTTTGGACGACGTATCGTTTGACGTTGAGCAGGGAGAGGTGTTGGGAATTATCGGTCAGAATGGCGCCGGGAAATCAACCCTCCTGAAGATTCTCTCAAAGGTCACTACACCCACGCGGGGAGAAATTCGCTTGAAGGGCCGCGTGGCCAGCCTTTTGGAGGTGGGCACCGGATTTCATCCCGAGCTGACCGGACGAGAAAATGTTTTCCTAAATGGTGCGATTTTAGGAATGACGAAAACTGAGGTTAGGCGCAAATTTGATGAGATAGTTTCGTTTGCGGAACTCGAGAGGTTCATCGACACACCGGTAAAGCGCTACTCTTCAGGGATGTATGTACGTTTGGCCTTCGCTGTGGCGGCACATTTGGAACCAGAGATCCTCCTGGTCGACGAAGTGCTCGCGGTCGGCGACTCCCAATTTCAGAGGAAGTGTTTAGGAAAGATGGGGGAGATCGGAAAGGAAGGACGGACGGTCCTTCTGGTAAGTCACAACATGGCCGCTATCCGGCGGCTTTCCGCCAAAACGCTTCTCTTGGAAAACGGGAAACTGGCGGGGTTTGGTGATGCACAATCCATTGTTGCCGCATACCTTGACAAAACAACCGAAGACCCGACGTCGCAAGATGGGCTGCCGCCTGGATTTATCTATCGCATGGACAGAGTCAAACCCGAAACCGATTATGCAATCACTGCGATTCAATTGTTGGACCGTCAAGGACGCCCTTTGACCGATCTTGGCACGTGGGACTACGTATGTTTTCGAATTTTCTATTCCGCTGCAAAGGTTTTGAAGCGTGGTTCAGTTGTCCTGCAAATTCAAACGCAGGAAGCCGTCCCATTGATCCTTGCCTCCACCGAGCCAGACTCAATGGTTCCATTGCCGATCGGAATCGGTGATTCATATGCAGATTGCATTTTCCCTCGTTTCCCAATTTCGGAAGGGCAGTACCTCGTGGGTGCTGGCTTGGCAATTCCCTTGGTCGAACATGTAATTTGGAACAACTCTTTATGCCAGCTCTCTGTTTCCCAGCGGGACGTATTCAAAACCGGCCTCCCCCCTTCTTCGAAGCGATATCTTGTGGCCACCGACTTGGAATGGCGTCTTCCCCCAAAGTGATTACTGCTTTCAAGATCAAGCCGGATACTTTGAAAGGTCGGTCGAATGACATTGTCTGTCGGGCCTGTCGGAGTACTGCAGTCGTTAATCTGGGCCCATGCCGTAAACCGGAACCGGTAAAGACAGCCCCCGGAAATAACGGGGATCCTTGTACAAGCACACCGGATTTTCTTTACCGGTGCAGGGAATGCCACTTGGGATTTCGAGAGCCTTGTCTGAAGGCGGAAGAATTGGAAAACATCTATAGAGAGATACAGGGAGAAGATTGGAATTACGAATTCCAATCGAACCAGGCCTGGAAAACAGCCCGTGAATTCCTCGCGGCGGATCTTGCAGAAGCCACTCATGTGAATGTTCTCGACATCGGATGCTCCAGCGGGAGATTCCTGAAGGAGTTGCCTCGATCATGGAACAAGTATGGCATTGAGCCGTCAATCCAGCACCGCGACGAGTTGAAGGGATATGGAATTCAGGTCATTGCGCAGTCCCTAATGGACCCGCTCACTGATTGGCGCGGAAAGTTTGATGCCGTATGTATGTTTGATGTCTTTGAACACTTGTTCCACCCCTTCGATGACATGCTGAAAGCATTGCAACTTCTGAGGCCCGGAGGAAAACTATTACTCAGCACCGGGAACATGGAATCCTTTCAATGGAAATGGCTCGGAGTGGACCATTGGTATTTGGACTCGCCGTTGCATATTTCATTTGGCTCCAAACAATTCTTCTCCTGGGTTGTCCAACGAGCCCCTGTGAGGATTATTCGATGCAAAAAGATCAGCCATCGTCATGGAGAACCAAGACAAGTGCTTCGAGACCGCATCATTTCGGCATATTTTGGATTCAGGATTCGAGGCGGAATTTGGCGGATTCCTCAAAGAATGATTCAATCAACATCGAAGTTCCGGGACCTGATGCATAAAATAAATCCTCCATACACTTTTTTCCTGAGAGACCACCTCCTGATCGAATTCGAATCTGTCCAATCGGTTCAATCCCGGGATCAAGTATCCAACTAATTGTTTAATGGCCTTGTCCCCATTGATCAAAAAAACCCTTCTCAAGTGTGGAGTCGATCTTCGCCTTGTCAAGAACATTCACAAAAGTAACCGCAAGGAATGGGAGGAGAATTGGCGGAAACAGTATGATGCGATGCCACTTGCGAAGATTGGCTCCATTATCGATGTCGGGGCAAACACCGGTCAATTTTCGGCCATGATCAAGAAATCCTGCCCGAACGCAGTGCTTTACTCGTTTGAACCCATCGAGGAATGTTTTCTTCAGTTGGAGAAAGTATTGCAAAGTCTGCCAAATGCCACGGCCGTTCGGATGGCTTTGGGTGACCAGAGGGGGATTTTCACGATAAACAAGAGTTCATTCACCCCAAGTTCTTCTTTTCTCAAAATGGGCGATTTGCATAAGCGGGACTGGCCACAATCAAGCAATCACAAGACGGAAAGAGTGGAAATGTCGACGCTCGATGACTTCTTTTCCGACATCTGCTTAGAGCCTGAAGTTTTAGTAAAAATTGACGTCCAGGGTTACGAAGCACAAGTCATTGGAGGAGGAAATAAAACGTTAGGCAGAGCATTCGCAGCCGTTATAGAGACGAGCTTCTATGAACTCTATGAAGGGCAACGTTTATTTGACGAAATATACGATTTGATGGCAGGACTGGGTTTTACATACCAAGGGAATTTGGATCAATATGTTAGCCCCATTGATTCACGAATATTGCAGGCGGACTCCCTTTTTTTGAACAAATCCCGTCTCGGGGACTTGAAATAGCTGGGTGACTTCTCAGTGCAAGGCAGAGCCTGAACAGGAAATGCATCAAGCTATGCAATTAAAGAGCGTTTTCGATGCGTGTTTTAATTCTCCCAACGTATAGGACCCCTCAATAATGACTAAAAATGTACAAAGGATTCTCGTCACAGGCTCGAGTGGTTTGATCGGCTCCGAGGCGGTCGAATATTTTGACTTGTTAGGTTGGAGGGTCTATGGCATGGACAACAACATGCGGGCGGATTTTTTCGGTCCCGATGGCGACACCACTTGGAATCTCAATCGGCTACGATCCTCCTGTAAAAACTTTGAACACCACAATATCGATATCCGTGAAAGGTCCCAAGTTTTGAAGTTTTGTGAATCCTTGAAATTCGATCTGATCGTTCACGCGGCCGCTCAGCCGTCGCACGATCTTGCCGCCCGGCGCGTGTTCGATGATTTCGACGTGAACGCCGTGGGAACACTCAACCTTTTGGAAGCGACCCGCCGCTTCTCTCCAGAGGCGGTGTTTTGTTTTCTCAGTACCAACAAAGTTTATGGTGATGTGCCCAATGAGTTGGAGCTCGTCGAAAAGGAAACCCGGTGGGACTATGCCCGACCGGAAGATTTCGATGGCATTGATGAGAACTGCCGCATCGATCGCTCCAAGCACAGCTTGATGGGGGCTTCGAAGACTGCAGCCGACACCCTGGTTCAGGAATACGGACGCTACTTCAATATGAGAACGGCTTGCTTTCGTTGCGGTTGCCTCACGGGATCACATCACAGTGCCGCCGAACTGCATGGTTTCCTGGCCTACGTTGTGAAGGCTACGGCTGAAGGCAGGGTCTACCGGATTTTCGGCTACAAGGGAAAACAGGTTCGCGATAACCTGCACGCCTACGACGTCTGCCGAGCCATACACGAATTCTACCGGAATCCCCGATGTGCCGAGGTGTATAACCTCGGAGGCGGCCGCGGAAATAGCGTATCGGTGATTGAGGCGATCTCCCAAGCTGAAACGGTGGTGGGAAAGAAGCTCGTTCATACCTACGTCGACGAGAATCGCATTGGCGATCATATTTGCTATATCTCTAACCTCACGAAATTCAAAAGCCATTATCCGAATTGGTCCGTGAGCCGGGACTTGAACAGCATCTTTGAGGAAATGGCGCGAGCCTCCCGTCACATTTGAGCTCTTCTCCTTCTGTTCCCAAATTCCTCTTACTTTCCGGAACGCCGCCGGGGCCGCAAGGCGTCGGCGGAATTATCTTGCAAGAGCTGTGTCGCCTTTATCCCGACGGGAAACTTGCCGCCAGCCTGTTGGTCCCGCCGGGTTGGAAGCAGACTCTCCCGGAGGATTTGGCCCATCTGCCGGTCCAATGGGGCACCACCCAATTCGAACATCTGGGACAGGTGCGATTCGGAAAAGCCGGAAAGCTCGGGGCATGGATCCTCAAACAGAACCGATTCAAATCCCATGTTCATACGTTGCTGGAAGAAACATGTGAGTTTGCACGAAACCAGAACATTGAAAAGATCTTGGCGGTACTGGATGGCCCAACCTCGATCTCCATGGCCGCTCCGCTTGCGGAGAAACTCAAGCTCCCATTGATCACTCTGGTTTGGGACGACGTCCGACAACTTGTGAAATCTACGTTGCTTGATCGTTGGACCGGACGTCGTATGGTGGAGGGATGTGAGCAGGCGCTTCGCCTGTCGGAGCGGTGTGCAATCATCTCTGAACCCATGAAACGGCACTATGAAAAGAACTACAACGTTTCGGGAACCATCCTGCGGTTGGGCTTGGCTCCAGCATTCCTTCAGCCGCCCACGACTCATCCCCATGAAGGCGACGTCGTGCGCATCGGCTACGCCGGTTCGATGAATGCTGATGACGCTTTCCAAGCGCTCCTGCGAGCGCTCGATACCCGTCGATGGAAACTGGCCGGAAAAAATGTCATCTTGCGCCTGTTGGGACCGCGCTTCGATATGAGAGCGTCACAGCCTGTGGGCATGGAATTTCTGGGATGGCGATCGCTGGAGGACACCATTCAGGCACTGGCTGAAACTGACGTTACTTATCTTCCGCAGCCGTTCGATCGGCACTATGTCGAGCTCACCACGCTTTCATTTCCCACCAAGTTGACCACCTATTTGGCCGCGGGACGACCCATTCTCTTGCACACGCCGGCGGGATCATCGCTCGAAGAGTTTCATCGTGATTGTCCGCTGGGCGTGTGGTGTGATTCTCTCGAAGAGAAGGCTTTGGCGGGAAAGCTCGAAGAATTGTTGACCGATTCAAATCTGTATTCGCAGGCGGCCGCTTGGGGACGTGCCGCCTTGGAACGCGAATTCACCGCGGAAGTGTTTCGCTCGCGTGTGGCGGCGCTCTTGGGCGTCGAACCGGAGGCTTTGAAAGGGGACAGGCTCCCAAGTGCTGTGACACTAGCAACCTAAGTGAGAACAAGGAGCCTGTCCCCATAACTCTCGTGTGCGGCATCGTTGGAATCATTCATACTGACGGCAAACCGGTCGACCGGGTGGAACTTGCCCGCCTGACCAACACTCTGAGTCATCGCGGACCGGATGGCGACGGATTCCACGTGGACGCAAATGTCGGCCTGGGCCATCGCCGCCTGGCCATCATCGATCTTGAAAGCGGCGAGCAGCCCCTCTCCAACGAGGATGGAACCGTGTGGGTCGTCCTCAACGGGGAGATTTACAACTTTAAGGAGCTTCGTGAAACGCTCGCCTCTCGCGGGCATCTATTTCGAACGAAGTCAGATACCGAAGCCATCGTGCATGCCTATGAGGAGTGGGGCGTTGATTGCCTCAACCATCTTCGCGGCATGTTTGCCGTTGCGCTTTGGGATGCCCGGCGGAAGCGGCTTTTGCTGGCCAGAGACCGTATGGGAATCAAGCCGCTCTGCTACTATCGGGCACCCGGTATCTTTGCGTTTGCTTCGGAGATGCATGCGTTCCGGTCGCTTCAAGATTTCCATCCCACGCTCGATTACGAGGCGCTCGATCTCTATCTTCACTTTCAATACATTCCCGCCCCCAGCAGCATCTACCGGGAAGTCCGCAAACTTCCCCCGGCTCATTATCTCCTCCTGGACGCGCAAGGAAACGTTCAAGGCCCGGTGCGTTATTGGCAATTTGAATTTCGACCGAATCATCGGTTGAAAGAAAAAGATTGGGTCGAGCGGATTGACGCCGGGCTGCGTGATGCGGTCCGATCTCACTTGGTTTCTGATGTTCCTTTTGGGGCGTTTTTGTCTGGAGGCATCGACTCCAGCTTGGTTGTCGCTTACATGAGCGAGTTGATGCAGGAGCCGGTGCGAACGTTCACGATTGGATTTGAAGACGATGAATATGACGAACGTCCTTTCGCGCGTTACGTTTCTGAAACCTGCAAGACCGATCATCACGGGGAGGTGGT
>JAQUPQ010000072.1 GCA_028716525.1 Terriglobia bacterium
CCACTGGGCATATACATCAACACGCCCTCATCCAGCGGTGGCATAAATTCCGAGCCCAGTTGTTCGAAAACAGGGATGGTTAAAATCACGACCAGAACGGCGCCCGTCACGACAAACCACTTGAATCTCAAAACGAATTCGCAAATGGGTTGATACAACTTCATCAAAGGCCGGCTGATTGGATGGCGCTCTTCACTGTGAATCGTCCCGACCAGAATGGCGTTCACAATTTTCGACAGGAACTTGGGCCGAAAACGATAGGGATCCATGTGCGTGAAGAGCAGGCGGATGGCAGGATCCAGGGTGATGGCCAACACCGCAGCAATCGCCATGGCAAAATTCTTGGTGTAAGCCAAGGGCCGAAATAATCGCCCTTCTTGTCCGGTCAATGTAAAAACCGGCAGAAATGCAACGGCGATCACCAGCAGGGCAAAAAAGCTGGGGCCCCCCACTTCCTTGACGGCGCTGATGACCACGTCCTTGTAGCTCCCGGGTCGGCCTTCCGCATTCCAGTGTTCCAGCTTCTTATGAGTTTGTTCGACCACCACGATGGCGGCGTCCACCATCGCCCCAATGGCAATCGCGAGCCCGCCCAGGCTCATGATGTTGGCGGTTTGATGACTCAGTTGCATGGGGATGAAAGAAATGATGAGGGTGATCGGGATGGTGATGATGGGCACTGCCGCTGAAGGGAAGTGCCAAAGGAAAATTAGAATCACGAGGCTGACGATAAGAAGCTCTTCAATGAGCGTGTGCTTCAGTGTGTCGATGGATCGATTGATCAGCTCGGATCGGTCATACGTGGTCACGATTTGAACGCCCGGTGGAAGGGAAGATTTTAAATCCTCCAGTCGGGATTTCACCCGGTCAATGACTTTGAGCGCGTTTTCGCCATAGCGCATGATGACGATGCCGCCGACCGTCTCACCCTGCCCGTCGAGCTCCGCGATGCCGCGCCTCAGATCGGGGCCCAGGACCACCGTCCCGAGGTCTTTGACGAGAATGGGTGTGCCGGTTTTAGCGTTGGTCCCAACCACGATGTTCTCAATGTCGGCAAGGGTCTTGATGTAACCTCGTCCCCGAACCATGTATTCGCGGCCGGAGAATTCGATCAACCGCCCCCCTACTTCGTTGTTTCCGGCTCGAACGGCTTCCACCACCCGGTTAATGGGGATGTTGTAGGCCAATAAAGCGTTGGGGTCGATGTTCACTTGGTACTGTTTGACGAAACCACCCACCGACGCAACTTCCGCGACGCCGGGCACTGCTTGCAGGGCATAACGCAGATTCCAATCCTGCAGGCTTCTCAGTTGCGCCAGGTTGTGTTGGCCGGTCTTGTCCACCAAAGCGTATTCATAAACCCACCCGACAGCCGTTTCGTCCCGCGCCAACTCCACCTTCACACCCTGCGGCAGTCGCGGCAGAATGTTGCTGAGATATTCCAGTGTTCGCGAACGCGCCCAGTAAATGTCGGTGCCCTCCTCGAAAATCACATAAACATAGGAAAACCCGAAGTCCGAGGATCCCCGGATGGCCTTTACGTTCGGCACCCCAAGCATGGCTGAAATGATCGGATAGGTGACCTGATCTTCGATGATATCGGGGCTGCGATCCCACTTCGAGTAGATGATGACTTGTGTGTCGGAGAGATCGGGAATCGCGTCCAAAGTGATGTTTCGCATTGAATGGATCCCGATCAGAACGGCCACGCCGATGAAGAGAAGGACAATGAACTTATTATGAGCGCAGAATTCGATGATTTTGTTGATCATAGAAAGAAAACCTCAGACTCCAGACCTCAGACCCAAGACCAAAAACCAGTAGGTGGACAGCTGAAGTGGCGTGTCAAAAGACCTCCAGGGTGATTTGAGCGATATCAATTTCCGTTCTGCAATCAAAGAGATTACTCATTCGATTAGCCCTTCCTTTTGGGCATGCATTCGCTTTCTACTGCAAGAGTCAACCCGTGCAAAGTGGCTGCCAGTTCTCTTCGTGCCGCATCGATCCCTTGATATTGTTGTGGTGACAAATAATTCAGACGTTGTGCCAGATGGAGTAGATATTCTGTTTCTGCCAACGACCCACTCCCAATGTTCAAGAAATGCAGATAGTCTCGATGAGTTCCGCGATTTGAACCCTCAGCGATGTTGGAGGCAATTGAGACACTAGCTCGACGCAATTGAGAAACAAGACCGTACATTTCATCATGTGGGGACTCTTTAGTGGCTGAATAGACCAAGAGCGCAAGTTCATCCGCCAGCTGCCAAGCTCGAATTTTCCGAAAAGCTCTTCTCATGAGATGGTCCTCCCCGTGGGGGAGCATGGAACGGGTTTAAGGCAAATGGGGGGACTCCATTTTGCCATGAGGAAAGTGGTCCATTCCAGCATGAGGATTTTTTGATTTTTGATCTGGCTCTTTTGGCTGAGTTTGACCCCTTCCTTGTGTTTTGGGTCTTTGGTCTTGGGTCTCGTGTTTTTGGTCTGAGGTCTGATGTGTGGTGTCTGAGGCCTTGCTTCCTTCCATCCCCGGCATCCCGGCCATGGATTCCGTGCCCGATTTCAACTGGCTCTCGGAATCGATGAGGAAATTCCCTGAAGTGACGATGGTTTCGCCGGGTTTAAGGCCGCTCAGTACGATGACGCGGCCACCGACCTTGGAACTGAGTTCGACCGTACGGGGCTCGAAGTAACCATTGCCGCGTGCCACAAAGACCGTTTGCCGATTGCCTGAATCCAGCACAGCTTCCTGGGGAATCGTGATTTGTCGCCCATAGCTGATTTGCAGCTCCACATCGGCGTACATGTCTGGCTTCAGGGTGTAATCCGGGTTAGGAAGATCAATGCGGACCTTGGCTGTGCGGGTGGTGTTGTCGATTTCGGGGTAAATGAATGAAATCTTGCCCGTAAAAACTCTTCCCGGAAACGAGTTGAGCGAGACTCTGGCCGTCTCCCCGACTTTGATCTGCGGAAGCTCGTATTCGTAAACATCGGCGAGAACCCAGATCGTCGAAAGATCCGCCAGTTCGTAAACTTCCGTGTCGGGCGTGACTTGCTGTTGGGGAAAGGCATTGCGCTTGAGGACAAAACCGTCACTCGGTGCAAAGAGGGTGAGATCGCGCGAGGGTTTCCCGGTGCGCTCCAAATTTTGGATTTGATCCTCGCTGACATCCCACAACCGCAAGCGTTGCTTCGAAGCTTCGTACAGACTGTGGGCTCCGGTCGAAACTTCCTTGAATTGGCTGTCGCCCAGGTATCGCTTGGCCTTGAGGCCAATCAAAAATTCCTCTTGCGTCGAAAGGAGGTCAGGGCTGTACAAGGTGAACAACGGCTGGCCCTTCTTGACGAGTTGCCCGGTATAGTCAGCGAAAACCTTATCGATCCAACCGGTGACTTTAGTGTGGATGCGGGTGATTTTGGTTTCGTCATAGGCCAGGCGTCCCACGGCCCGGATGCTGCTGCCGACTGGGCCGGATTCCACCTGTCCCAACTGCACTCCAATGAGCTGCTGTTTTTGTGGATCGATGTGGATGGCATCGGAAGGCAATGTCTCCGACGTCATTTCATTTTCGCCTTTGGCGTAGACGGGGACCAATTCCATTCCGCAATCCGGAGCCGTGCCCGGCTTGTCGGATTTGTAGGCGGGATGCATGGGGTCGACCCAATAGAGTATCTTCCGCTGGCTGAGGGATGGGTTTGCTTCTGCCGAGGCACCCTCGTGACCCTGCGCCAATGCAGAAGAGGGATTGGTTCCCTTCGGGGGCTTTCCGATCTGAATGTAGCCTCGATGAATCAGCCAGTATGCTCCCAGGATTACTCCGACCAGGACGACAACTAAGACTAGGCGCGATGTTCTCATAATTCCACCCTCCATGTTCCGGCGTTACGGCGTCAAAGGAGCGCCGACTGTTTCTTCCAACTGGGCGACGGCCTTGTGGTAATTCGTCAAGGCGTCGTAGTAATTAAGTTCGTAATCCAGCACCGTGTTGAAATTGCTGATCAGACTGAGAAAATCCAGGCTGCCGACTTGATATGCCGACAGCGAAGCATCGAGCGCCAGCGTCGACTGGGGCACAATGGCCTTGGAATACAGGTCCATCAATCGTTCCGAGGCTTTCATCGACAGGTATCGATCCTTCAATTTGAAGAGCAGGTTAGTTTTCACACTCTCAATCTGCCTCTGAGAGCTCGCCAAAGTCGAAGCCGCCTCCTCCACGCCATAACGCTGTTTCTTCCAGAAATACAGGGGCACCTTGGCGGTAAAATTGAAGCCGTACATTTCGGGCAGGACAGGGCGATTAGCATAAGTGAAGCTCACCCCAAAATCCGGGTAGTAGTTTTTTCTCGCCAGGTTCAACGCCAGCTGATTCTTATCAATCTCCCGCTCCTCTGTTCGCAGCTCCGGCGAATGGACTTCCGCCATCCGCTCCAAATCGTCGAATGAAAATGCGACTTCGGTTCTTTTCAGCTCGGCGGGAGTACCCAGGGGGGCGTTCGGCGGGCGGAACAGAAGGCTGCGAAGCATGGCCTCGGCGACGTCGCGGCGCTGTTCCAGCAACGTTTGCCGTTCCAATAGTCGGGAAACCTCCACTTGGGAGCGGATGACATCTTGCTGCATGCCCTTGCCGACGCTGTATCGCGCCTCGGCGATCTGGGCGAGTTTTTCGAGGAGATCTTTGTCTTTCTGGACAGTCTCGATGGATTTGTTGATAAAAGACAGATCGTAGTAGGTCTGCTTCAAATTTGAGATCACGGCGAGCTTCACTTGCTCGACGGTCCAACGTTCGGCGTCCGCTTCCGTATCCGCGATCCGACCTTGCAAGGCGAGCTTTCCGGGGTAGGGAATATCCTGGGAAATTGAGAGTGTACGGCTGCTCGACGGATCGCCGGTTTGAACGGCAAAGGGGGGAACCAGATTGCCCATCCATCCGACCGAGAGCGTGGGATCGGGAAGGCTCCTCACTTGCGGACTCACCGCCCGCCTGGCATCCACCATCCGCTCGGCGGCTTGAATTTCTGGATTGTTCCGAAGCGCTTCCGCGATCAGGTCTTCCAAAGAAACCGCCGATTGACCGGACGTTTCGTTGAGAATCACCTGACCGAGCGTTGGCGGTGAACTATTCGCCGCGGGTTTTGAAAAGCCATCCAGCCGCAGGGGCGTCATTTCTCCCGACAACAATTTTTTCGAGACCCAATTGTCTTCCGCGGTGGGTCCCGCCGCTTGTGCCCAAGTGACCGTGGAAAAGCACAGGGCCACAAAAAGCGCGGCGCACCATGACATCCGGCATCGTTTCATTTTCATACTCCTCTGATTCAAAGCGCGAAGAATTGCCTGAGAGGACTTGGAAGGTCGATGGGCGAGCCTGAAATCAAGTCGTCTTCAGGAAGATTTTGCAAGGTTAATGCAGGGCCGGACTAACGAGACACAGATCGGCGCCTGCAAATATCACGGAGCGGAAAATCAGATGCGAAAAATCGAAAGTTTTTCAGGGGTGTTAAAAAAAGGTGGGGAGAAGTTCCAGGAATCAGCCGTGTCGTCTCGGAATGCCTGGAAACTCGAAGTCTGCAATTTCACCGCCGGCAAGAGGCCGGTGAAAACGTTCAGGCTCCCTACTGAAGATTCGAACACGATTGAGGTACTTAAAGGAGCTGCAACCAAGGAACAATCGCAGTCATGGTGGGTTTGTGATTTGACAGGGCTTGTGGGGTGAGCCATACCGCCGCAGCATCCGGAACACATGTTTAAATCAAAGATGACTTGCCCGAACAGAACCTGGGTCCCGATCACTAAGGCAAAAGCCACAATCAAGATTTTGGTTAGAATTCGTCGATTGATCATAAAGCCCCGCCCAAACCGACTCGCATATAACATAGAGCCCGATTCCATTGCAAACTATTTTTTAAATTGCAGGTAAATTCTTGTAAACGCTTTCGGGAAGAGGCACATCCACTTTGAAGGAATGTTACTTCAAAGGGTGCTGCGATGAAGCCATGGTGTAGGGATGGTTTGGGAACGTTCCGAGGAAGCAGGGTAAGCTAAGATTTATTGATGATCCCGCTTGAAAAAGTGGTTTAAAGGTCCGCGGCCCTGGCCCACGGGGTAAGAATTCGCTAATGCCTTAGTGACATACTCCTTGGCTTCCAGAACTGCGGATTCCAACGAGGCCCCCAAGGCCAGAAACGAGGCAATGGCCGAAGAAAAGGTACAACCCGTGCCATGTGTATTTCGAGTGTCAACGGTTGGCTTTGAAAGTACTCTGAATACCGATCCGTCGAAAAATACATCGGTGGCCGGCGACAAATGACCTCCTGTCACGACGACCGAGCGGCTGCCGAGACGATGGAGATCTTGAGCCGCTCTTTTCATGTCTTCGATGGAGGTTACGGGATCTCCGGTCAAGCGCGCTGCCTCCTCGCCATTGGGGGTCAAACAATCCGCCAGGGGGAGGAGAAATTTACGGAAATGGTCGATCCCTCGCGCTTCCAATAAGGGGGTCTTCGAGGAGGACTCAAAGACCGGGTCAATGACCCGGTTGGGGAGTTTATGATGTTTGAGAAAAGCCGCCAGTGTTTCGACGTGTTCCAGGGTTCCAAGCATGCCCACCTTCACAGCGTGCGGCCGGATGTCGCGCAACAAATGTTCCAGTTGGTCCTTGAGCACTTTCGCCGGAAGGGGCTCAACGCGATCTACGCCCTGGGTATTTTGGATGGTGATGGAGGTGATGGCCGCAATTCCATAGACGCCACAGGCCGCCATGGTCTTGAGATCGGCCGCCACTCCCGCTCCGGCCGAGGGGTCAAATCCCGCCACCGAAAGAACCACGGGCTTGGATATTGTTACAGACTTCACAAGGAAGTCCTTTCGAAGTTCACCGTTTTAAGTGCTTCAATTACTTTTCGCGAATACGCTTTGCAGCGCTTGAAGTTTAGCGAATTGGAGGAATCGAAGCAATGGAGCCGGGCGAGGAGGGGTGGCCGCCCGGAGACATTCTTTTACACGAAGGTTGATTTTTATGCTTGCATTCAATCGTTTCATGATATATTTAGTTTACAACATAACATAAAGCCTCCTTTGGATATCCAGCGTGTAGGGCAACCGAGTTGGGTATCCTTTTTATTTTGTGCCCACGAATTTACCCCCGCATCACCTCGAGCTTTACATGTCTTCGGATTTTTGCAGGAAGGCACTTCACCCATCTATCTTCTAATCACAATACAGACAGGGGAACGTTTGTGAAATCGCGATTGAGGCGGGCTAAGTCCGCGAAGGTTTCTTTCTGCCGTTGTTGGATGGTGTCATAAAGGCCGAAAGCAAAACGTTGAACGCTTGGCGCACCTCACTGGCATTGTACTTGGCGGGATACTCCATTCGTTTGGCGATCAATTGATCGCGCAACAATCCTTCGGTGGCGCCCAGCAGGGCCGACCGGACCACTTGAATCGAGAGATCCTTACGGAGCTGGCCGGCGTTCAGCATTTCCATGAGGATTTGGTCGATGCGCTTCACAAACTCCATGAATCCATGGTCCAAGCCGACACGCTGACCGTCTTTTCGGGGCCGCCGACCCTCCAACAACATCAAAAACTTGACCTCGGGATCGCGGTCCAGGGCGGCCAAGGCTGTTTCCACCAGCGAGAGCAGCTTCAAATGCGGGGAGGGAAGTGAGCTCCCGGCCTGGCCGACCGTCCACATTAATTTTTGCCAGGCGCTGTCAAAGATGGCTTCCAGCAGCCCTTCCTTGTTGTGAAAATGTTTGACCAGCTGGGATTCGCTGGTTCCGGCCAGGCGGGCGATGGCGACGGTACTGGTGCTTTCGAAGCCCTTGGAGGCGAACAACGCCTTGGCGGCGGAGAGGATGCGGTCCCGGGAGGTTCCGCTGGGAACCGCTAGGGGGGACAGGTCCCTTTTCATAGTCATGATACTACTATCCAACTTCTTTTTATTGCAAGCGATTTTATTGGGACTGAGTTCCCGGGGACTTTTTGAAGTCTGACGGCTCCCTCTCAAAGACCGCTGTGTTCTGTGGTGTTCATCACAAGAGCTTCCTTTCCAGTACGGGAAATTTTCCCATCTTTCCTTTGACCGAGTCCTCCGCTTATATCGTGACCTCCAGTTAACTTAAATGTTTGTAATAAATTGTGAGGAAATGTGACCTTTGGCACAGTGGATGCAATGAAAAGGTTATCAACGCAAGCTGAAAGTACGGAATGCCGGAACACCGGGTGGAAGGGCGGAGGCAGAAGATCCGCCTCCGGGGTTGCGGTGGGAAATGCAGGAAAAATGCAAAATGAGTGCTTGACAGAGGAATGATGGTAGTGCTACTACTATCGCATCTCAATCAGCAGCATAGCACAGCCTGCACGTAAGGGTGGCCTTTCCGCACATCGTTTGTCCTCCCCGTGCAGTACACACTTCACCCTCAGAGGAGAGAACATGATGAGATGGAATGAATCTGGGCACGAAACGATGGATTCACCGGGGACGTGGCAGTTGCTGTTTAATCGCTCGGTGGCTTTGATCGGTACCGTGGTCGTGGCAGTGCTCTTCTTGGCTGCTGTGACGCGGGCCGCGACGCTGTCTCCGAATCTGCAGTCGGCCCTCGCCGGCGCCACCGACAGCACCGCCTCCGTCGGTGTGGTCATTGTGGCCTTCAACAATCCCAACAACCAAACCCTTTCGGCAACCCAACTCGCGATTCTAAATGGGGCGGGCATCACGAAGGGCCTCATGTTGACGCAACTCGACATGGTGGCGGCTCCCGCTACCGTCGGCCAGGTGAAGGCCCTCGCGGCCAACGCCGCCGTGCGGTCGATTTGGTCCAACGATCCGGTTACTTTCTTGAATAATCAGACGCGTGTTCTGACCGGCGTTCAACGGCTTCAAATGGATCCCAACTTCACGGCACTCCATGGCGGCATGCCGGTGGCGGGTCAGGGAAATTTCTCCGTGGTCATCAATGATTCGGGGATCGATGGAACCCACTCCGACGTGCACTTCCCGGATCACGTCATCCAGAACGTCCTCGTTCCAACGGATACGGGAACGCTCACGGGATTCACTACCTTGACCGCGATTCCCAACGTTCCGAATACCGACACCAATTCCGGGCACGGATCGCATTGTGCCGGCATCGTGGGGGGTACAGGCCAGGACTCCGGCGGGCTGTATGCCGGCGTAGCCCCGGGTGCCCATCTCATCGGGGTCGGATCGGGAGCCGCGTTGTTCATCTTGAGCGCGCTGGGCGGGTTTGAATGGTCTTTATCGAATCAGTTCCTTTACAACATCCGAGTTATCTCCAATTCTTGGGGTACGACCGGTGAGTTCAGTCCCGATGATCCCATCAACATTGCCAGCAAAACGGCCCATGATCGAAATATTGTGGTCGTGTTTGCGGCCGGAAACTCCGGACCGGGCAAAGACACCATGAATCCCTATGCCTGTGCTCCTTGGGTGATCGGTGCAGCGGCGGGGACCAAGGAAGGCGGACTGGCGAGCTTTTCTTCACGCGGAATTCCGAAGGCCGAACGGCTGGCCGACAGCGATCCCAACAACGATTTCACCGCGCCGACCATCACCGCCCCCGGAACCGGCCGGGAATTTGCCAGCGACAGTAACAAGTTCACTTCCGACGTGGTGTCGGTGCGCGCCTCCACGAACATCTTTGAAAATGGAACCTCGTCGGGCGCAGATGCGGAATTACCCACCGCGTTCATCCCGTTTTATACGGAGATTTCAGGAACGTCCATGGCGACGCCTCACACCGCCGGAATTGTCGCCTTGATGCTTTCGGCCAATCCGGCGTTGAGTCCGGATCAAATTAAGCAAATCCTCCAACAAACCGCGTCTCAGATGCCCGGTTTCTCGGAATTTGAGGTGGGAGCCGGTTTCATCAATGCCTATGCGGCCGTGGACAAGGTGTACAACCAGATGCGGACCTATGGAAGCTTCGGCGGACCGAAGGATTTGCGATCTTACAACGAGGCTATCACGGTTTCCGGTGGCACCCCGCAGGCGTTTCACATTGATTTCAGTCCGGCCGCTTTGCCCGGACCGGGGTCGCCGAATTCCTTGAACTTCACGGTGAATCCGGGGATGGATATCCTGGATGTGTTTGCGAGTTTCGACACCGCAGCCAACCAGGGCACCGGAAACACCATTGGCATTCTGTTGACGGATCCCAACGGCGTTCAATATTCCAGCGGACTTGCATTGCCGGTTCTCGATTCCCCGAGTCGTGAAGTGCTGGTGAATAATCCGGCGGCGGGACAGTGGCTTCTGGAAGTGCGAGGCATTCGCGGACTGACGGCTTTGCCGGAGGTTCGACTTCCTACTTCCGGAGCGGCCGCTCCCGGACCGGTCGATGGGACAATCACACAATCCACGTTGACCTTGGCGCCCGTTTCCGATATCGCCGGTTCGCCGGCCCAAGCGGAAATTCTGTTTGTGCTTCGCAACCGTATCATGGACACATTCCCGGATGGCACGTTCCAACCGGACTTGGACGTCACGCGCATGGACTTCGCCAATCTGTTGACGATGAACACGGCGTTGCGTCAGACCTTGAATACCGATGTGAAGCAACGGCCTGCGGCGCCGGTCTTCACCGATGTCACGCTTCAACAGGATGCCATCGCCGAAGCCGCGACGGCCAACGGGTCGACGCTGCGGGATTTTGATTTCTCTGTTGCCGGGATGATGTCGGCAACACCGCCGCTCTTCAACCCCACGACGAATGTCGCGCGCCTGGATGTGGCCGTGGCTTTGGTGCGCGCACTGGGGATGGATGCGCAAGCCCAGGCGTTAGCCGGAACGACGGTGACGGCGAATTACAACGGACAATCCATCGCCGTTTCCGATAACTCGAACATTCCATCTGCACTTGCCGGGTATGCCCAGATTGCCCTGAATCGTCAAATCCTCCAGGCCTTCTTTGTGTTGGAACAAGGGCCGTTTGACTTTCAGCCCACGCTGCACGCTTACTTCAAACCGGCCGATCCGGTCACGCGCGCTTTCATGGCGTACAGCTTGGATCACTTCCGGCAAGACTTTGTGGCAGGAAATTAGTTCTCATTTCGCCTTGGCACTGCTGAGAAGTCGGTAGTGCCAAGGCACTTTTTTTGGTTTCAACAAAACCTGTTGCGGAATGGGGCCATGGCTTCTAGTTCAACACCGGAGGAATTCATGAGACCGCGAATGTTGGGGTTGATGGGTGTGGTTGTTCTTGTGTTTTTGATGACGGTTCCGCTGAGCGCCGCACCCTCGGTGGACCCGGTGTTGGCTCAGCAAGTGGCGGCTGCGCCTTTGTCTTGGACCCCTGTGGTCATTACCTTCGATCACACTCCCGGCAGCATGGATTTCATCGCGTTAAATTCCCTGGGAATCTCGGGCGGTGTGGTGTTGAGCCAATTGCCCATGATACTCACCGAGATCAATCAAACCCAATTCAATGCTTTGAGTTCGCAGCCTGGAATTCGGTCGTTGTATGCGAATCAAACTTTCAGTGTATTTACCAATGTGAGTCGCAGATTTATTGGGGTGTTCGACCTGTGGGCGGATCAGGATGTGAGCAGTCTGAATCAAGGGATGCCCGTCTCCGGACAAGGAATTGGAGTTGCCTATGTGGACACGGGCGTCGATGCCACGCACCCCGATTTACAATTGGGCCAGAACGTTGCTCAAAACGTGTTATTTCCGCTTGCGGAAGTGCCCGCCAATCCTCCTTCAGGTTTCGTACCGCCGGTGGCGATTGAAAACCAGCCGATGACAGACGCCGAAGGCGGACATGGAACGTTCGGTTCCGAGATCGTGGCCGGAACCGGTCAAGCGTCGGGTGATTTCTATGGAGGGGTCGCTCCGGGATCCCATCTGGTCATGCTGGTGGCCGGGAATGATGTCGGATTATCCACCTTTGCCATTGTACAAGCATACGATTATGCCTTGACGCACCAATTCCAATACAACATCCGGGTCTGCAATAACTCCTTCGGAACCACGCTCGCGAGTCATCCCTACAATCCCTTCGATCCCATCAATACGGCGACCCGAATGATGCACGATCGAAACATCACCGTGGTTTTTGCCGCGGGCAACTCGGGTGATACAGCGGGTGCCATCAATCCATTTTCGGTGGCCCCTTGGGTCATTTCGGTTGCGGCGGGAGAAAAAGCCGCATTGGGTCAGCCCGCCAGCTTCTCTTCGCGCGGAGAAGATAATGGGACAGGAACGGACACGGCGGGCATGCCGGCCAACCCTCTCGCGCCGCCCAATCTGAGGCCGGACCTGATTGCCCCGGGAGTCAATATCAAGAGCGCGCGATCCAAGGGGCCGGGCATTACAAATTTTGCGGGCACAATTCCGGTGTTTGTGGGGGCCAACGATCTCACCACGATTGCACCCGCTTTCTTGCCGTTTTATACCACCTCCAACGGGACCAGCTTTGCGACGCCACATGTGACTGGGGTCGTGGCGCTGATGATGCAGGCTAACCCGCTGTTGACCCCCGATGACGTGGTGACCATTTTGCGTTCCGTCGCCACTCCCATGCCTTATCCGGAACGAGTGGTGGGTGCAGGTTACCTGGATGCCCATAATGCGGTGCGCGTGGCGATGAATTTGGCCACCGTGGCGCATCCTGCAAATTTAATCCCTCAGCCCGGGGATCCGCAGATCGTCGATCCCAGCGATGATCAGTTCGGAACTACG
>JAQUPQ010000073.1 GCA_028716525.1 Terriglobia bacterium
CAACGGGTTAACTGCTGGGTTTCCCATGGGGATAGTTCGATGGCGGTCGCTGTTCTGCTCATAGTTCCAGAGCATACCGCCTCCTGGGTAATATGTAAAGCTATTTATGACGCGCTACACTAGTTCCAAACTGCAGCTCTGATCAATTCCATCGACAGGGAGAGCACGAAGCCCTCCCTGTCGATTTTTTGTTAAGCCTAACCACACACCCACCTTGTCAAATTTCCTGAGTTCTCCTACCTTTAATCAACAAGTTCCCTGCGGCCATTTTCATTGAGCACTTCCGGAAATTGTGTGCGTCGTTCAAACGGTACAAGAGTCTGTATCCAGCCGTTGGCTTCAAACCAGTCCGGCTTGTGCGGACGGAGTGACCGTAGTCCCGCAGGGTGCATGCGCGTCAACCTAAAAGAGATTGATGTTAAAGGGTGAGCGGCACTAATTCCCCCAGCGGAAGCTGGGGGATGATTCAGTTCCGACCTACCCAAGCTCGAGCCCTGCAACCCTGAAATCCCCCGACGGGAGTCGGGGGATAGTTCATTTCCGGCATGTCGAACCTTGCTTTGGCAACGCCTCGAATCTCTCCGACCTTCTTCGGGGCCAGAGACAGGTCATGGGAGAGGTTGGAATTGAACGATCCCCCATCGTCAAGGGCGGGAAGGGGGGATTCGAAGGAGCGGGTAAGGTCGCTGGGTGTAGGTTGTTATTGAACTATCTTCCGGATCCCGCCGGAGGGTTTGGTGGACTACTTGTGCGTCCGGCGCCCTGATCAGGGCGGGAGGATTAGCGTGAATTGTTGCCGATTTTCCGCTGGGGTGGGGGGCTTGATGAAGTCCAAGCCCCCCACCTCAGGCTACCTCATGGCGCCGCTCTGCGGCGCATTCGCTCATACGGGTGAACAAATTGAGTCCCACCCCCCCTTTTCATTTGACTTGGGGCTCCGCTTTGAATAGCATGAATTCAACAGGCCACCGCTATTTTCCTTTGATTTAGTCCCACTGAATGTGCTTGCTAATTGCGGCGGAACGATTCAAGGACAATCCTAACATTCCGGAATAACCCGGAAATAAGATCAACACACTACCGCTGAGCAAGGTTCCTAATCTCCTTAAGCGAATTCCATAGGCGAAGACTGAATTTCCACGGGGAGGGGAAATTGCCCTCGTTCAGATTTTCAAGGGCCGTCGTCACTTCTGAAGACGACACAAAGGAGGGGTAGCGATGATCAGATCAATAGGCAGGGTTTTGTCCACAGTCGTTTTGATTGCAATTCTGCTCTCAATCTTTTCGACTCCATCACAACTTTCCGCGCAGACGGTCGGCGGTACCGTTGTGGACTGCGCCGGCCGACCCGTGGCCGGGGCAAGAGTTGAGGTTTACCGCGTCATGCTTGCGGGGCCAAAGAATGTTCGCACCCCTAGCGCGGACCGAAGTATGGACACTGATCCACGCGGCGGGTTTGGTTTTCCCCGGGGCGGTGGTGTACTCGACGGCGGAACCTACTTTGTCCGGGTCATCTGCCCTCAAAAAACCAAGGGGGGAGTCCTGCAGTCCAAGGACTTTTATTTATCTCCCGCATACACGACAGGGAATAGAGAATTCTTGAATTTCATCTGCTGTCCCACGGGAGGAGTCCAAGCGCTCAACGATGAAGGTGTCATGAGGGATTTCGGTGGACGCATGGAGTCGCCAAAGCCTAAACCGGAGGAGAAGCCACCCCAGGATTGGCATGTGCAGCCCATCGCCTTGAGTAGCGCCAAGTTCACCTACACCGACGATTGGGAACACGGCAATATTGTTACGTTCAGTGTGCACGGTTACGTAAAGACGGAAGCTGAAGGCGGGGAACCATCGGAGCAACAGACGGCCGTGGCATCAGGTTATGTTGTCGATGTCGCAGACTCCGCGGGGCATCGATCGCAAATCCCGTGGTCAGACATCATGCATTACACCGTGCAAGCGGCGAATGGGGATATTACGGCAAGACTGATTAGGCCCGACAAAACTGTCGTAGCGAGCACCACAATTCGGGTTCATCCTACAAACAGTCCGCCTCCCTATCGCTTGACAGAACCCCCAAAAGGGAATTGCGTCGTCCCTCCAATAAGCCAGTCGGGAGAAGATTTTGTCGTCTACAGCCCAACGAGCAAACTGAGTCCAACCTCAGGCGCCCTGACACTGATTGTCAAAGACGAATCCGGACGCACGGAAGGCGAATATCAACCTCTCGCTCAGTCGCCGCACAGCGCGATTTTTCATCCGACCGGAACTCAAACCGGACCCCACAATTTCACCATCAAACAGGCGGGGGTGTTCGAAGAGGATTTCACCGTTCATCGCATCGGAGTATTGCTCGACACCAGCCGGGTCTATCCCAAGGGGAAGAAGGGAAAATTGCTGGTGAAAGTGTCGGGCTTCCCTGGGAATCGAAAGGATCCGTTTTGGTTGAGCGCTCGTGACATGTTACTCGTCGTCGACAACAAGACACCAGGTGTTTTGGCCTACACCAAGGAGCCCAATCATATTGAATGGCGTGTTACGGGAGGCGACACGAAGAGTGATGGAAGCTGGGAACATGAAATCGATGTACAAGCGGTGGCGGCAGGGCGATTCGAGGACACGGCCAGCCTGACCACGCCCATCTGCGTAAATCCGACCGGACTGAGCCGCGTTTTCTTCAAGGGTCCGGACGCGGCGCCATGTCCCTTTCAGCCAGGTCAGGTCGTTCACGTCGATGTCATGATTGGCAATAAAGAAAAAGGATGGGATCTCGGGGTGAGACCTCAAGGGGGAGAACGTATCACGGTCAAACTGAAATATGATGAGAAGAACCCATCCATCTCGTCTTGCAACTGGATCAAGATTGGGGCCTGCCACGTGGATCCCGACGGAGACGTCTACATCGATTCGTATGTGAAGGTCCCCAAACCACCCGAGAAACCTCCGCAGGGAACGAAACCAGCAGGAAAGCCTCCCGATGTAAAACCTCCTGAGCCGCCCAAGCCGCCGGAACCGCAAAAGCCGCCTGAGCAAGCACCTCCGACTGCTCCTGAAATACCGACCGGACCGGGCACAACACCCAAGCAACCACCGCCGGCCAATCCCGAAGAGTCCACCGGGGATGAATGCCCTTACCGAACTTGTGCTTGGTTAATCACGATTGGCCCCGGGAAGGGAATAGTGGAAGTTCCGCACTCGGCGATTTCTATCGACGGGCAGGTCGTCTTTTCGATGGAGGGGCATGGGATGAAAGAGTACCCCAATATGTGCGCCTACCTTAAGAAACGGGCCATGGAAGGGCGATCAGTTTCCGTCAACGCTATCCTCGACGTCGACAAACCGAAGATGCGGAAGGAGGCCCAAGCCATAGAGAATGAAAATCAGCCTTATGATCTCTTCCTCAACAACTGCGCCCTTAACGCGTGGAGGATCATGCATGCCGGTGGAAATGAGATACTCAAGGAGCCGTTGCCGCTCCGTCTTCAAAAGCGAGGGGAAGATTTAGGCGTTCTGGGACCAAGGCAGGTGGTTCACTGAGACACCCAACATGGGATTGCTGGAGATTTGCGGAAGCCGCATACGGTGCGGCATTCAAAGAATGAAAACTTTTGATTCATGACCCGTCCCGGGTCGAATCAAGGCGCCTCTAACAAGTTGCTGAAGGAGGATTTTCTGGGGCGCGCCTGTAATCTCGTCCCGCTTTGCGCATGCGTGTCGAACTAAAAGAGGTTGATGTTAAAAGGTGAGTGGCGTTAATTCCCCCAGCGGAAGCTGGGGGATGATGCGGGACGCCAGAACATTTCTTCATACTTAAGGTTTCATCCAATCGGAATGAAACACGCCCTCCTTGTCAACGCGCCTGTAGGTGTGAGCGCCGAAGAAGTCGCGTTGTGCCTGAGTCAAGTTGGCGGGGAGAGCCGCGGTGCGATAAGCGTCGAAGTAGGCCAACGACGCGCTCATGGCGAGGACAGGAATGCCCATGCCCACGGCCGATTGAATAACATGTCGCCAGGGTTCTTGGCGCGTTTGGAGCGCCTCGCAAAAAACCGGGTCGACCATCAGGTTGAGAAGGGAAGCGTCGCGATGGTAGGCCGCCATGATGTCGCCGAGCAGAGTGGCCCGGATGATGCATCCGGCGCGCCAGATCTTGGCGATGTCCGCGAGATTGAGGCCGTATTCGTATTCGTCCGAGGCGGCACGCATTAACGCCATACCTTGCGCATAGGAAGTGATCTTACTGGCGTAGAGTGCTGCTTCCACTGCACCGATGAGGTGCTGTTTATCTCCGGAGTATGTGGCAGTGGGTCCGCGTAGAATTTTACTGGCAGCCACACGTTGCGGTTTTATTGCCGACAAGATGCGGCTTTCGACGGCTGCATTGATGGTGGGTATGGGAGCACCTACATCAAAGGCATTTTGACTGGCCCACTTTCCGGTGCCTTTCTGTTGCGCCTCATCGAGAATCATATCCACCAAGGGTTTGCCGCTTTCGGGGTCTTTTTTTGCCAGAACTGCAGCGGTCACTTCGATTAGATAAGATTTCAGTTCCCGCCGATTCCAGTCAATGAACACCTCGCGAATCTCGTCGGCCCCGAAACCCAGTCCGCGGCGCAACAAATCGTATGCCTCCGCGATCAGCTGCATGTCGCCGTACTCAATGCCGTTGTGGACCATCTTGACGTAATGACCGGCGCCCCGAGGACCCATGTATTCCACACAGGGTTGTCCGTCGTCGGCGCGGGCAGCGATGGCCCGTAATATGGGCGAAACGGCTTCCCAGGCTTCCGGTTGCCCTCCCGGCATCAACGCGGGTCCCCACAAGGCGCCTTCCTCTCCGCCAGACACGCCCATACCCATAAAGCGAAATCCCTTGCCCTCCAGTTCTTTGTTGCGATGCTCGGTGTCGAGGAAAAAGGAATTCCCGCCGTCGATCAGGATGTCGCCAGGCTCCAGGTTCGGTGTGAGCAGTGAGACCGCACTGTCAACGGGCGGACCCGCAGGGACCATCATCAGAATCCGGCGGGGTTTTTCCAGCGCTTTCGCGAGTGCCGCCGGAGAATCAACGCCCGTGATTTTCTTTCCTTTTGCAGGGCCGTCCAAAAAGGCGCGGGTCTTCTTCGAATCCAGATCGTATCCGGCCACAGGAAAACCGTTGCGCTCCATGTTGAGCGTGAGATTGGCTCCCATAACACCCAGACCGACGACTCCAAACTTGTAAGTCATTTCCACTCCTGTTAATTGTGTCACGAAGTATACGCCTGGGGTAAAAGGGGGACAAGGGCGAGGGAACGATACACTGCGGAGGGGCTGATCAATGCGTCTTGTATTTCATTTCAACTGCGGACGAGGCAAAGAATCAGCGAACGGAAAGATGACCTGACCGTCTGGACAAAAAACACTCGTGAAAAGACCGGCGGTCGCCCCCCTTCAGAGGGGACCGATCGCCGGCTTGAAAGGACCAGCGGGGCCTGAATCCACTACGCCCACTACGATACCGCTGACTACTGAGTTACAGACACCGAAGCGCTTGCTCCAGATGACACATTCCCATTTGCCGTAGTGCCCGTAGCATTGGCCGTGTTCGTAACGGTATTGGGACAAGGCGTCGGCGTGATCAGATTCGTCGTTCCGGTTTTCGGCGGCGAATCATGAAGCCCGGCAACATTGACGTGCCCGAATCCCGAAGTCCCAAAGGTGGAACTCTTCACGATGACGGTGTAGCCATCCGTGTAATCCCACCCGGCAGGATTCGAGATGTTGGAGTTCGGGGAAGTTTCAGGTGGCGAGTTAACGAGGAATCCCGTCACGAATTGCGACAACAACAGGTTATCGCTGAGCGTTGAGCCTGCGACAAGAATGTTTGACGAACTTCCGAGAATCATCTTGCCGTCTCCGCCGGTCGCCCCAAGCGCGCCGTAACCCGACGGGTAATTAACGGTGCCTCCACCGAACGTCCAGCTCTTGGCCTGGGAGATGTAGTCGAAGTCGGCTTCAAGCACATTGGTCCCGGCCGCATTGTAGAATTGGATATGGGCCATATCGCTGCCTGTCAGATCGCTGAACTTGTGTCCGCTGGGCCAACCGGTTGCCGAAGTGGCGCCGGTTCCGTAACGGTTGTCATTCAGGGACTGGCTCTGACGGAAGATGGCCTTGATGCTGCCCGCGGGCACAGTGATTCCGTTGTACACCTCTCCTGGATCCACTTGGACAATTAAAGTCCCCGCGAAGGTGTTGGGAACGTTGTTCACCGTGGCACATTCCTTAATCGGCGGGTATATCGTGGCGGAGAAACTTTGCGATTGACCTGGATTCAGGGTTATTCCCGATGCCACCACGAAGTCGTCGGCCGTATAGCCCGGTGTTCCATTGTCGTCGGTGATGGTTATGTTGTTGATGGTCAGTCCACCGGTATTTGTAACCGTGTAGGTGTACGTCACCGGATGGCCCGCAGTTGCGGTCGTCGGACTGGCGCTCTTGGTCAACGTCATTGCAGGAGCCGTCGGGCCTGGCAGAGGCACTTCGATAATGGTGTCCTGAAAAGCATCTTGGCAAGCACCATGAGCCAGGTATCCATCCGTGAAGATGGGCACTGCCACAACCTGACCGCCGGAAGGCAGGAAGGTCGGGTTGGAATTCGCCGCATTCACCATCGAGGCCACATTGGCATCATTCGAATACGTGTCGGCAGGGAAGAAAGGACTGGTGGGATTGTTGGTTCCCATGACAATCCAAAGCGCCGACTGAACTTCATCGGTGTTCCCAATTTTGTGGTTCAAGAGATAGTTGACCTTGGGCCAGGGGACAAACTGGTATGTGCGCGGCAGATTCGAAACCGGACCTGTGCTGTCGTACACGTTGGTGAGAAAGTTCGTGTTATCAGGTTGGAAATCGTCTTCCGCACACCAGCCCACATAAGTCGCGTTGGTCACACTGAATCCTGAGGGGACACTGTATAGTGTGATGTCCAGGGTGCTGCCCATGGTTCCACCCAGCCAGGGACCGGTTTGTATTCCAATCTGGCTTGAAGGGAGGTTGAGGAGACCCTGCGCTGCGGCTAGCGTGGGTAAAGCAAGAACTACAGCACACACGATCAGAATGCTGATCAAATACTTTTTCATATGGCACCCGCTTTCCTTGGTTACAGTCTGGTTTTTGAGTTGAAACCGCAGTCAGCTCGGTGTTGCCGTGGCAATACCTATCTTTACCCGGCGTAAAACCGAGCATCCCTCCTCATATTTTTTTTGTCAGGTGAAGGAGAAAGAAACCAGCAACCGGATTTGAGCTTTCAAGTCTGCACAAACCGAGTTTGGATCTTTAATTCTTGAATACGTGACGCGTTACTGCAATAACCCATCAGGCTCAAATTAGCTCTATGAGGACCAAGAACTCGACAATGCAAAGTGCCCATGCCAAGAAAATTATACTAGATGAATCAGACCTTGTACCACAAGAATCCAATCCCGGCAATATGTTTTTTGGGGGTATCCCTCAGGTGGCGCTTTCCCGGCTGATATGCCTTGGGATAGCGAAGCGGGCGTTCGTTGGCAAGGTGGAGAGGCCCAGGATAAATCCCGGGCCTCCTGGATAGTGGCGCTAATCCCTTCTCAAAACTACGGGATCATAATGGTCACGCAAGCCTCACCGACGTCGCCCCCCGTCTTGTTCTGATCGCCATCGTGCACCATGAATTGGGCGCGATAGGTGTGACCAGATAAGACCGGTAGGGAACTGATGGTCCAGCGAACCTCGGTGCCGTACCCTTGGTTTGTGAGTAGCGAGAAACCTCCCGGTGGTGTGTCGCTTCCGGCGCCAAGTTTCCAGTTGTTTTTGGCGGGATCCTTGTCGGTGATGATTCCATTCGTGCCGCTACCAAGGGTCGCTCCTTTCCACGTCCCAAAGATATCATTGGGTGGGATCCCGGTTCCGCCTTGCTGCCAGTCACCCGATCGGGAAGACGGACTGGTGGTCACATCGGTGAGGAACAGGGCGGGAAAGAAAGGCCGCGCATAGCCGTCGGAGATGCTTGGATTTCCGACAGAGGGGTTGCTCACGTGTCCCGGATCGGACGGCAACGCCGAGACTGGAAACCCGGTAGTCCGCACGCCCAGCAGCAGCGCGTGCTCATCATTGGCCCACGCCATGATCGTGCCGTTGTTTGCTGCAAACGCCGCGAGAACGGTGTTCTCGTTGAATACGACGCTGCTTCGCGGCGGGTTGGAGTTGTCCGGATAACCGAGTGTGCAAGCGCTGACAACCGGTTGTGATTGCCCCGGCACTTTCACTTCGATCACGGTGTCTTGAAAATTGTCCGGCGAAGCGCCGTAAGCGCCATATCCGTCCGCGAGGATCGGCACAGCCGCAACCTGGGCGGCGGAGGGCACAAAGCTGGGATTAGCATTGGCCGCGTTGACCATGGCGGTTGTATTAGCGTCGGGGGGCCCGAAGAAGGGATTCGTGGGGTTGTTGGTTCCCATCACCAGCCATAAGGCTGCTTGAACTTCGAAGGCGTCGCCTGCCTTGTGATTAAGCAGGTAATTGACTGAGCCCCAATGCACCGTGCGATATGACACGGGCATGTTGGTCACGGGACCTGTGCTGTCATACAGAGTCGAACTATAGTCACCTTCATCATTCTGGAAATTATCTTCAGCGCACCAGCCCACATAAGTTGCGTTGGTGACACTAAAGCCGGCGGGAACGCTGTTCAGCGTGATGTCCATGGTGCTTCCCATGGTTCCCCCGAGCCATGCTCCCGTGTGGATGCCGACGGGGCTCGATGGTAGGTGCAGCAGCCCTTGCGCTGCACTCAATATCGGTAACGCAAGTACTGCAACACACATCAGCAAAAAGCAAAGTACTGTTTTCTTCATATGGCGACCACCTTCCTGGTTTCGGTCTGGTTAAAAAATCTTATCCCTAATTCATTCCGGTCTGGCCGTGGCAATACCTGTCCTTTACCCGGCCTTGTACCGAGCGCGCTCCTCTTTTTATTGTTTGGTGAAGGAGAAAGAAACAGCAACCCGATTGGCGCGTTTAAGTCTGCGCCAACGTGGTTTGAATCATCGAACCGCAGTCTCACCAGGCCAAGCGGCCTATCACCCGATCGCCTGAAGGAAATCTATAAGACCCGTGATCGAAGTTCCGGATATTGACCAATATCCGGAACAATTTGCTGTTCAATTTAAAACGCCCTCATCGGGCGGTTCAGGAACATCACTTTGTAGCGAGGAAATGTCACAAAATGTTCACGAAGGGCTTTCGCGCTATTTGAGCCCCTTTTTTGATAGTAGTGCTGCGCTCAGACGCTCCCGGTATGAATGAGGGAAATGAATATGTTGAAGAACTGAAGAATGGGCCCAAGAGGTGTGGAGCCACTTCTGAGATCGCGGCGATGCGCGGAAGAAATGTTTGGGATGCAGTACAATATCTTCATCGTAACTCCGAGAACCAAGGACTGAAAAAGCGCTTGGGTTGGGGGTGAATGGTGCGGCGGCGAGAAATTGTTTCCTCGTATCGGTTCAGCGATTGGCTTTTCTTGAGAAGCGCGAATGGAGGAAAGATCTTGTGTCAAAACGACAGATTATGTTTGGGGCAGCTTTCCTTGTATTGATGCTGATCTGGGTGGGCAGGTGCGAAGCCGGTGATCAATCGTCGAAGAGTGCTCGGGAAGCCATTCAGAAGTTGGAGCAGAGATGGTTGGATGCCGAGAACAATCCCGATGTGTTGGAAGACATTCTCGGCGACGACTTCATTCATGTGTTCCCTTATGGTTTCGTCACGAAGGAACAGCAGATCAGTTATCTGCGTACCCATCCTCTCCCTGATCAAGGGCCCAAGCGTTTCGAGGAATTGCGGGTAAGAATTGTTGGGACCGTTGCGATTGCCAACGGCATTGTGGCGGCGAATGGCGCTGACGGCAAGGTCAGCAGGACGATCTTCACCGATGTATTCGCATATCGGAATGGGAAGTGGCAGGCGGTCAACGCGCAGGAGAATCCTGTCGCTAGTCCGCCCAGAACATGAGGTTCTGGCGGAGAGAAGATTTTCCGATTTCAATGAGCGAGCTTGAGGAATGACGATGATTGTGCGGGTGGAATCGTATTCGGGGTTCAAGGGGGACGAGCGGCCGCTGCGTCTGGAACTCGGAAGCCGCTGGCTGGAAATCAAAGAGATCTTGGACCGCTGGTATGATCCGGACGCGATTTATTTTCGGGTAAGAGCGGAGGATGACAATCTATATATCCTACGTCACTCCGAGCGAGAAGAGGTGTGGACCCTCGAATCGTTCCGCCGTAGTGACCCTCTGGGAACGTCATCCCGGTCGACGAAAGAGCCTTGAAGATCGGCAGAGAATGTGACCCCATTCCTCTGCTGAGATATAATCCTCCAAATGAGCAGCCTTTCCTCCACAGAAGATCCGGACCAATCGCTCGTCGGCCTGGATGGGCGGGCTCGGCACCTGCGAGTCCATGCCGTCAAGGTATTCGTTCGCGATCAGGATCAGAGCCTGCGATTCTTTGTTGATAAACTAGGTTTCGAAGTGGCTTTTGACGCGAAGCTTCAGAGAGGCGACCGGTGGGTTGCGGTCTCGCCTCCAGACGGAACGGCGGTGCTCACTTTGGTCGCGCCACTGCCGGAGTCGAAAGAGTACGAGCTGATCGGCCGCTCCACGGGCATTGTTTTCGTTACCGACAACGTGACGGATAAATACAAGGAGTGGCACAGACGCGGTGTACGATTTCACTACACGCCGCGCCTCCGACGTGTCCGCTACGAGCAGGCGGCGGCCGCTGTGCCGTCGGAGGTTTCGTCGAAAGAGGGCGAGGAGCCATCGTCGGCCTGGGGAGGAGTGTTTACGCGTTTTAGCGATGAAGATGGAAACTCCTTTGAGCTGGTGGGCATCGATGAAGTGACCCGTGAAGTGGAAGCGCAACGGCGGGCCAGCGCCGAGAGGCTGGAGGCGGAGCGCCGCGCGGGCCAGGAACTGGAGATTGCCCGACAGGTGCAAGCCAGGCTTTTCCCCCAGGCACCGCCTGCCATGCGCACCCTCGACTGCGCCGGCCTGTGTCTCCAGGCGCGCCAGGTGGGCGGCGATTACTACGATTTCTTGGACCTCGGTCCGGGGCGTTTCGGCCTGGTCGTCGGCGACATTTCGGGGAAGGGAATTGCTGCAGCTCTTCTGATGGCCAACCTGCAAGCGAATCTCCGGAGCCAGTGCGCGATCACTGGAGACAACCCTCGGGGTTTGTTGGAGTCGGTCAACCGGATGTTTTACCAAAACACGACGGAAAACTCTTACGCTACTTTATTCTTCGCCGAGTATGAAGAATCGAAGCGTCGCCTGCGCTACGTGAACTGCGGACATCTTTCCGCGCTTCTGCTGAGGGGGGATCACCACGTTGATCAACTCCATTCCACCAGCACAGCCCTGGGACTCTTCCAGGAATGGGAGTGCTTGATGGCGGAACGCGAGCTTCGCCCCGGAGACACTCTCGTCCTCTGTACCGACGGGATCACCGAATCGTTCAATGATCGAGGAGAGGATTTCGGAGAGCAACGGCTGATCGAAACGCTGCGCCGGCATCCGGATCTCTCCTCTCAAGGCTTAATCGACGCCATCGTTAGGGAAGTTCGGGAATTCACCCATGGGGAACAACAGGACGATATCACGCTCATCGTGGCGAAGTGCCGAGAAGATGCGGATCGCAGCGCAAGCTCAAGTGCCAGTTGAGAAGACCCGACGCTCGAGAAGTTCTCAATAAGTCATCCGCCCAAGTGCCAAGAACGCATGCTTGGACCAGCCACATTCATGTGGCTTGTCTACCTCAGCGCGCCCCTTCAGGGGCGGGAAAACAGCGGCCGACTTATTAAACCAAGTGTTATTTATTTTTCCAGTCCCGCTCGGGGGGGCGACAGATGAATCCCTCCCGCGCAGAGGGTTCATCACTAGGCAGAAGGTTCAATTCCGATTGTCGAAATCCGTCGCAAGCGGACGCAAGATCTTTAGCCCAGGACGCACCTCCTGGAGTTGGTTGGTGGCGAAAAATCGAGTCCCGCTGTGCGCATTGGCAGATGATGATCTGCTAGAAGGGATTGAGTCGAAATTGTCGTTTGAGTTTCATTTGCTCCGGGATACGCGATGTGCGGCGTATCCCGGTTACCAGAAAATGAAATCCTCACGCCGCCATCCGCACACCCCGATCTATCGGGGTGTGCGCCACCCGGCCGCCGATAAGCGAATTGCCCCATAGGGGCAATCTTCAATAGCCCAGGGCATCGCCCTGGGATCGAAGATCCCATTTGTTTACCTGCCCTGAAAGGGCAATCTAAA
>JAQUPQ010000074.1 GCA_028716525.1 Terriglobia bacterium
GTGAACCCTTATCGAACGGAAATCCGGTCGACGTGATGAAGCAGGTGGCCGATTGGCAACTTGAGAATCCGGAACCCTTTGACTTACGGGTTGAGATCAACCGCTTCCTGAGGTGGAATTATGATTCCCCAAGGACCGACTGGACGTATGGAACTTTTTATGCCGGCGTGATGGCGCTCTATGCGGTTTCTCACGATGAGAAGTATTTTCGCGCCGCGGATCAGTGGGCACAGCATAATGACTGGAAACCGGGTCCAGGTCCTTTTTCGGCTGATGACCACTGTGTGGGGCAAGCCTACCTGGATTTATACCGGATAAGAAAAGATCCGCAACTCTTGAGGCCAATTCAACACACCTTTGATCAGATAATTTCCGACGCAGGATTGAGGCGGGATGATTGGTCTTGGTCTGATGCATTGTTCATGGATCCTCCCGTGCTGGCAGGCCTTTCTCGCGCGACGGGAGACAGACGATACCTCGACTTCATGGATACCAGGTGGTGGCAAGCCGTGGATTCTCTTTATGATTCCGACGAGCACCTTTTCTTCCATGATCAATCATTCAGGACGAATAGGGACGGATCAGGACCCCGCGAGGCCAATGGGAAGAAAATCTTTTGGAACCGCGGCAATGGGTGGGTTTTGGCAGGATTGATTCGGGTGTTGCGCCTTATGCCTGCGGACTTTAAGGATCGTCAAAAGTATGAGGCGCTTTTTCGGGAGACGGCCAAGAGCGTGAAGGCTTTGCAAGGGGATGATGGACTGTGGCGTCCGTCGCTGCTCGATCCGATCACGTATTCTTATTCGGAGTCGAGTGGAAGCGCGCTCTTTTGTTATGCGCTGGCTGCGGGAATGAATGAGGGTCTACTCGAAAGAACCGAGTATCTCCCGGTGGTCAGGAAGTCGTGGAACGGACTTCTGAGGTGTGTGCAAAGATCCGGACGGCTGGGTTGGGTGGGGGGAGAGCCTAACCATCCGGGGAATTTTTCGGCCGATGACACGGGACGTTACGGAGTAGGTGCCTTCCTTCTTGCTGGAAGCGAGGTGGTAAGGCTACAGCAGAGCGTCCGGAATTGATCTGGGTGCCGGGATTCCACTGTATTTTGTCGAATCCCGGGCTTTGTGGCGATCTGGATCGATGGCGTGCCCGGGTGCTCCAAAAAAACAGAGCATCCCGGCTACCCGAACGCCCCACGGATATGTTTTCAGGCCACGAAGAGTCATGATCGGACGGAAACAAATTCGCTGGTTTGATGTTTTTGCAACAGCTGCCTTTGTTGCTTCATTGATCGTCTTATTGAACCCTGTCTTGCCCGGGCTTCGTTCGGGCCGGATCTATGTTTCTCTGGATGGGAGCGATTGGAATTCCGGGAATTCGCCGACACATGCCGTCGCGACAATCCAACAGGCCGCCGACCTTGCCGTTCCAGGAGATACGATTGTCATCCTGCCCGGCACCTATCGAGAACAAATCTATATTCGACGAGGCGGCCAACCCGATCGTCCGATAACGTTCAAGGCCCAGAAGCCCGGTGCTGTGACGATTACTAATGAAGCGGATTCTCATGTCGAACGTGGCCTGAAATGGAAGGACGAAGGAGATGGAATTTTTTCGTGCCAGCCGCCCTGGCCGATCTACTTTGTCCGCGGCGATGGCATGGCCTTTTTTCACTGTTACAGCCTGGAGGCGATGAAGAAGTATGTTCTTCGCAAAGGAGCCTGGGGCACGTTCTTCTTTGGAAACGGCAGGCTTTATGCCAGTTTTCCCGATAAGAAGACTCCCGCCCAACATCACATCGGAATCCACGCCAGGATTCCGCCGCCGGGTCTGTGGAGGATTTCGCAATCAGCCAATGTTTTTGTTGAAGCGGATTTTATCCGTTTTGAAGGGCTGAGATTCGACTTCGGGGTGGGCTACGGGGTCCGTTTGTGGAAGGCTTCTGATATCTCGATCGTTGATTGCGCCTTCAGCGGAGCGGCCATTGGAATTGCCGCCGGAGCCGGTGTCAAGCCGGCCAAGAACCTTCGTGTTGAATACTGTTTGAATGAAAATTATCCCCAGTTTGAGTGGTTGGGCCAATGGATGTCTTGGGCTGAAATATATGATTCCTATTCGTCATCAACCCTGGTCGATTCATCGAATGATGGCGCCGTGATCCAGAATAATCTCGCCTTGGAAGGGGCTGACGGACTGAGGGTCAATACGGGGAATGTGCCGGTTACAAAGGGAATAGATGTTTCCGGAAATCTGATCGCCCGGTGCACTGACGATGCTATCGAATTGGATGGATTTTCAAGGGGGATTCATTTCCACGACAATCTGGTATACGACACCCACTCCTCACTCTCGTTCAGTCCTCTGATGGGCGGGCCGGTGCTGGTTGAAAAAAACCTGTTCCTTGATCCCTTCGAAGGCGCCAACGGGGATCAAATCAAATTGATGGATGATGGAACGGTAAATCCCATCATCCAAAACGTGGAAATCCGAAATAATACTTTTGTGGGAAACTGGATTAGTTGGTATGACCGAACTCCCATAAGAAACGTTGTTGTGATTCACAATGTTTTTGCAATTGAAAGGCAGGCTCAACCTCCTTGGCCCGCTGGTGTTGAATCCAAAGAAAATGCTCTGCTGCCTCTCCCTGCCACAGGTTACCCCGACCCGGGCGGAGGATTTTCGGTGTTGAAAAAAGTCATTGCGCTGGGATTGAAGAATTCTAATTCAAGGGGGGACGCCATTCCTGCGGTGGATGAACGAAAATTCGTTCGACCGGGTCCGCGCTGGCTGGACTGGAAATCGATGCCTGCTACAGCGGCGCTTTCTCAAAAGCTGTCACCGGATTTTTTCAAACCATGAAAGGTCTTCCTGGTTGGCTGGCACTTGTTGTTATCGCCATCTTTCTCGGAGCGCTCACCGGTTGGGGCGTTGGATTGACGGCTCGATGGGTGAATCTCGACTATATACCGGACCTGATGTATTACGTCGACAAGGGCTGGCGTCTGGGACTTGTAGTGGGTGCTTTCCTGGCGCTGTGTGCGCTTGCAGGAAACAAGGAATCCGCAGGCATCAAAGATGTTTCCGCGGGGATAATGGGGGCCTGGCTTGGAATCCTGTTGCTGGCTATTCTCAGTGGCGCGGCCGGCTACCTATTGAGCCGCTTCCATTTCCTTGAGCTTCCACTCGAAGTTCGCGGTCAGGTAGGCAATCCCAACAGAATCTTCTTTAATTCCGGCCTGACATGGGGGGCTGTCGCAGGAACGGTCATTTCTCCATTCATTGTCGGCATAAGCGTGTGGAGAAAGAGGAACTAAGTAGCGGCCAGCTTTCAGCCATCAGCTATCAGCGAACAGCTCAGGTCATCAGAATTCAGCTTGAAGCTTTAAGCCCTAAGCTATAAGCGATCTTCATTACTCCAACATTATTAGCAGTTTGCATGGGGCTTGAAGCTTAAAGCTTATGGCCATTATCACGACAACGTCGATCTTGCAGCCTGCATTCTTGTCCGCTGAAAGCTGACGGCTGACAGCTGACCTCTTTATTCAATGTTTTCCCCTTCCAAATTCAATTCTGCATTCTTTGTCGTAGGCGCCCGGATTTTGAGCCTGTTTGTCGGTCTGCTGGGAATTCCGATCTTGCTCAAATACCTGGGTGTCAAGGATTTTGCCGCTTGGGCGGTGCTGTTGGGCTTGAGTGTCGGGTTCAACATCCTGGAAGTGTGCATGTCGTACACGGTCATCAAATTCATCAACGAGAATGCTGCTCCTGCATCTCCATACCGAGTGGAGGAGATCATCGGCAGCGCGATTGCCGTGTTGACGCTCAGTTATAGCGTGGGACTGGTGGCGGTGTTCGGGCTGGCAGGGCCTTCGGCCCGTCTGCTGCATCTGGTGGATACACCTCTTTTGTCTGCGGGCGGCATGATCGTTTTTGTGTTTCTTATGGTCATGGGCAGTTCCATGTTGAGGCTGGGGGTCAGCGCTTTGTATGCGCAGAGCCGATTCGATTTGGTCTCACTCTTTTCAGTGCTGAATTCGGTGATTCCAAACTCGTGTTCCTGGGCTGCGGCCATTGTGTGGAAACGGTTGGACTATGTCTTGATCGCGTATTGGGTGCCCCAACTCCTCGTGTTTGCGGCGTCATTCTTGATTGCCCAGAACTTGGTGAAATGGAAGAGCCCTTTCACTCGCTGGAGGCGGTCGCTGATTTGGCCCATGTTGAAACACGGTTTTAATTTGCAATTCCGGGATCTTTCCTACTTCTTTAATTTTCATTTCAATAAAATGATCATCGCGAGCATGGTCAGTTTGAACGAAGTGGCGCACTACGAGATTGCCAGCCGTGCCGGCTTGGCGCTCCGGAGCCTGCCGTTGAGCGGCATTGATACTTATCTGCCTTCGGCCACCTCGGAATACACGCGGGGCGACAATATTTGGAACTCCTATCTTCAGATGACCCGCACGGCGTTCTATGCGGCGGTCCTGTTTTTGATCGTCCCCATGATCATCTCGCCCTTGTTGTTGTTCGCTTGGGCTGGACAGATCGGTTATCACGGCCGGTTTGTGTTTCTGTGGCTGTGCGCCGGCATCTTTGCCGGTGTGATCACGATGCCGGTCACTGTCTTCATCCAGGCCATGGGTCGTACCGTGATGGAAACCAAAGCCGCCCTTGCATCCATGGTTTTGAATGTGATTCTCAGTCTTCTTTTGGTGCGGCATTGGGGGAAAGCGGGAGCAGCCGCTGGAACGGCCATCGCGATCGGCACAACCTCCCTGGGATATCTATACGTGTTCCACCGGCTTCATCGGAAACGATTGGGTGATACCTTTCGGCGAATCTTGCAAGAGCATTGGTTGGTCCTGCCGGTTTGTGCCGTATGGACGGCATTGGTCTTGTTGATTGAGCCCCACGTGATCAGCTCTCGCTGGTACATGGCTCCCGCTTCAGTCCTGCTTTATGCCAGTTGCATTTTAACAATTTTATTGGTCTACGCCGGCTTCGGGAAATTCCAGGATCGAGAAGTTCAGTTCATGAATGAGATCGTCGGCTTGAAGTGGGTGGCGGGCTTGTCTCGAGGCCGGGTGATTCCGACACCGGAGGTCCCCGTGGGGGATACTCCGGTTCATGTGCGCAATTCTTCCCGGGCTTCTGTGAATATTCTGGTCGACGCCCTTTCGGTAACCAATATCAGCGGAAGGCATGTTCTGATGGGGCACTTGGAACGGTTCTCAGAATGGACTCGCGAGACCCACAATTATTACGTTCTTTATCATGACGCCAATCGGGATCTCTGCCGGGACTTGGGAGGAAATGTGCACTGGGTGCGGTGTCCCAGGTATACCGGTCATTGGCCTCTTCGCAGTCTGTGGGAACATACCCGGTTGAGATCGATCGTCTCACAACTGGGGATTGATGTTCTGTTTACACCGACTGGAACGGTAGTTGGCGGGCTTCATATCCCTCAGATTTCGTTTGCGCAAAATCCCTGGTGTCTTGTTCCCGGCGTGCCGCAAAAGCCGCTCGATAAGCTCAAAGCACTGCTTCAACGAAAGGCCTATCGTCAGGCCATGCGACGGGCGAATCTGATGATCTTCAATTCGGAATACATGAAGAATGCGTACCGCGCCAACGCCGGTTTCTCTGAGAAAGCATCCGAGGTGATTTACCAGGGAGTCAATGAGGAGACCTTCGCAGCCGCGGAGCGGTTGAAATCAAAAGTCTCCAGGAAACCGAACCAGTTGGTCAGTGTATCTGTGATGGTCCCCCACAAAGGCGTTGAGAGCCTTATCCGTGCTTTATCTAGGGTTCGTGAGCGCAACGGTTTCGAGACCGACCTTCTGCTGGTCGGAGATTGGCAGGATGACGTGTACCGGCAGAAGATTCAGAGGTTGGTCAATAAACTGAGCCTGCAGAATAGAGTCCATTTTCTTGGACATGTCTCACGGGAAGATCTGCATCGTTATTATGCGGAATCGATGGTGTTTTGCTTGATGAGCCATTGCGAGTCGTTTGGGATCCCGGCCGTGGAAGCGCAAGCGTTTGGGACGCCGGTGTTGGGGTCGAGTACCACAGCCATGCCCGAGATATGCGGGAAAGGCGGGATGTTTGTACATCCCGACGATGATGCTGACTTGGCACAAAAAATATTTCAAATGATGACGGATAAAGAACTGTGGAAGAAGACTTCTTCAGCGGCGGTTCAAAATGCCGGCCGCTACCGGTGGGAATTCTGTTCCAAGCGATTTGTCGATGTCCTCACGAGGTTTCAAGTAACCTCGGCTCCTTCTGCTTTGGATTGAAACCTTGACCAAAACTCCTGATGTTTCCGAGACGAAAGCCCGGGGTTTTCTCCTGCGGCATCTTTCCCGCGAATCCTCGACCGGCCAGTTTATTGCGGAGATTGACGGGCTTCGCTTCATCGCCATCATGAGTGTGATTTTGTACCACTTGAATGGTTACCTCGTGAAAAAAGGCGGATATGAAGGAGGTTTCAGCTATCTTTCGCATTTCCTTAACCAGGGATTTTTTGGTGTTCCGCTTTTCTTTGTGATCAGCGGCTTCATCATTTCGTACCCGTTTGCGCGTGCATACGATCGGGGAAGGGAACAACCGCGTCTCGGGAAGTACTATCTGCGCCGACTCACTCGATTGGAACCGCCTTACATCTTCAACCTGGTCCTCATCTTCATACTGCTGGTCATTGTTAAAGGGGCACCGATCGGTGAGTATGCCCGACATTTGGCGGCCAGCATCTTTTACCTTCATAACCAGATTTATGGAAACGGGAGCTGGATCAATTACGTGGCCTGGTCGTTGGAAATTGAATGCCAATTCTATCTGTTGGCGCCGTTGATCGTCTCCATCTTCAAGATGAAGTCCCTCTGGAAACGTCGTTTGATTCTCGCCACCGTCATTGCGGTGTGGTCCTTTGTCGACGCCACTTTTCTTACCCGGACGCCGCGTGTTGTTCTTTCGTTGGCCTATTACGGCAACTACTTTCTTGTTGGGTTCCTCCTCGTCGATTTCTATGTTACTGATTGGAAAGAAAACCCCTCGAAGGGATTGGCGTGGGATTTTCTGGGAGCGGCAGGATGGGCGGGAATTGTGGGGCTTCTCTTAAGAGATGATTCAAGCAGCCCGTTTTTGCCTTTCCTCATCCTCCTGTCTTATTGCGGGGCCTTCAAAGGGACCTACTCCAATCGATTCTTTCGCCACCCGGTCATTTATGTCATCGGCGGGATGTGTTATACGATTTACCTGTACCATTTCCACATGATCTCATTGATCGGGCGTTTGAGCTGGAGTTTGTGTTTTCAACCCGGCCGGCCGTTTTGGGGGAATATGGCTGCCGTGGGAGCGGCGGCTGTCCCGCTGACGCTCGTGGCGTGTGCCATCATGTTTGTATTTTTTGAAAAACCCTTCATGAAAAGGGATTGGTACAAAAAATGGATTCGCTCATAATTCGACCCGGGTTGTTCTGTTCGCAATGTGCTCCTGGCCCGGTGTTTAGTTGATCGAGGGACACACTTTATGATCACTTCTGAGGGGTTGAGGATCGATCAGAATCGTGCCATGAACAAATATCCTGGGGGGATTCTTTTCAAACGCTTCTTATGGGGAGTCGTGCGGCCTCTGTTTCGTTTCAGCCCTAGAATTTGTTTCGGATGGAGACGTTTTCTGCTGCGCCTGTTCGGCGCCCGTATCGGGCAGGAAGTTCATATCTACAATTCCGCCCGGATTTATATGCCCTGGAACCTGGAAGTGGGTGACTGGGCTTCAATCGGGGAGGAGGCCTTCCTATACAACTTGGGAAGGATCTGCATCCGAGAGAAGGCTACTGTTTCTCAACGGGCCTATCTTTGCGCGGGAACCCATGATTATAAAGACCCCGCGATGCCTTTGGTCTTTTCACCTATTGAGGTCGGCGCCCAGGCCTGGATTTGCACCGATGCATTCATCGGGCCGGGTATTTCCGTCGGTGAGGGCGCTATTGTAGGGGCACGCGCTGTCGTCACAAAAAATGTTGAACCCTGGCAAATAGTCGCCGGGAATCCTGCCCGCCCCATCGGAAAGCGTGCTTTGGAACACTAGTTGATTAAACTCTCGCAATCGCGAATTCGCGCAATCTCAAATGTTTTTCATCACGGCCTCCATCCTGTCGCGTAAGTCAATGAATGCCTTAACCCAGGATAGCCCTTGCCCTTTTCAATTTTAATCCTGACCCTGAATGAAGAAATCAATCTGGCCGCTTGCCTGAAGTCTGTGGAGTGGTGTGATGACGTCGTGGTTCTCGATTCCTTCAGTTGCGACCGCACGGTCGAAATAGCCAAACAACATGGCGTGCAGGTGTTTCAAAGAGCCTTCGATAATTTTGCCGGTCAGCGCAACTTTGCGCTTCGACAACTTCCATTTCGGCACCTCTGGGTGTTTCACTTGGACGCCGATGAACGTTTTACTCCTGACCTGCAAGCCGAAATTGAGCGGCGGATTTCTACCACGGACTTTGAAGCCTTCTTCGTGCCTTCCAAAATGATGTTCGGAGGAAAATGGCTTCGAAATTCGGCGATGTATCCGACTTATCAGGTTCGACTGATCAAGCAGGAAGGCTTTGAATTCACCCAAGTGGGGCATGGGCAGCGTGAGGCTATCGAGCTAAACAGGATTGGCCGCCTGGAAGAACCTTATCTGCATTTTTCACTTTCCAAGGGCATTGCTGACTGGGTCAACCGGCACGATCGATACTCTACCCTCGAAGCAGCTGAGGCCGTCCAAGAAATTGGAAATCATGGTCCGGACTGGGCCGGCTTGGCATCCCGAGATTCGGTCCGAAGACGACGTGCCTTGAAGGCCCTCTCGTACCACCTTCCTTTTCGTTCTTCTCTAAGGTTCATGTATGTTTTTCTTCTGCGTCGCGGCTTCCTGGATGGCTTGCCAGGATGGATTTATTGCTGTCTGCTGGCGTTCTATGAACAAATGATCTCGATGAAGATTAAGTACTTAAAGATCGAAAAGGGAAAGAACCCACTGCCGCCGATCGCGGAAGGAGGCAAAGCGCTTGTCCGTTGAACGTATTCTGCTAAATGAGGAATCCGCAGAGGGCTCAGCGCGAGATTGGATATGAGGATTCCTCCCAATGGTTCATTGATCGGTAATTTGGTTCGACTCCCGTTCAGGTGTCTGCCTTCCTCGGTGACGCTGCCGATTGTAACCGGGGACTTGAGGGGAATGAAGTGGTTGGTGTCCTCCGGTCCTCTGGGATACTGGTGGGGGACGTATGAGCCGGAAATCCAGCAATTGTTCAGGAAGATGATCCGGCCCGGTTCAGTCCTGGTAGATGTTGGCGCAAATGTGGGCTTTTACTCGCTTCTTGCTTCCAAACTAGTGGGGAACAAAGGCCAAGTTTACGCCATAGAACCTTTCCCGAGGAACGTGAAAATTTTAGAGAGACATTTGCAGCTCAATCACATTCCCAATGTAACGGTATTTGCCCTGGCAGTTTCTGATGCGTGTGGAATGCGCGGTTTCTTGGAAGGAGAAAACCCCTCTGTGGGGCACTTGGGGGAAGCAAATACTTCAACCGTTGAAACGGTAACACTGGACTCGCTTCTTGAACAGGGATTGATCCTGCCACCCCAGTTTATAAAGATGGATATCGAAGGCGAAGAGAGATCTGCGCTCAGTGGAGCGGAACGACTTTTGCTGCGGTATCATCCGACCCTTTTCTTGTCGACGCATGGATATGTTTTGGACAACGAATGTTCCAGCTTTTTGAGCCCTCTGGGGTACAAACTGGAAAAGGTCAAGGATGGATTTGTGGATGGTTTTTATGAGGTTTTGGCAGTTTGGGACTAGAGCAGGAGCCTCAAGGAACAATTGGTGATTTGAGATTGCGCGAATTAAGCACATTTGAGATTTAGTTATTTCGCGATTTGAAAAACATTTGCAATTTCACGATCGATGGAAGTGAAAAGTTATATAATCTCTCCAAATCCCCCCCATAAATGCACAAAGCGAGGAGAACGCGGTCCATGACCAAGACCGAACTGGAGAATCGCACCAAAGAGTTTGCACTTTGCACCATCGAGTTTGTCAGGGGATTACCAAAAAACGCTGTCAGTCAAGTCGTCGGAAGGCAATTGCTAAAGGCCGCAACCTCAGTTGGGGCAAACTACCGTGAAGCAAACCGAGCGGAATCCCGGAATGATTTTCTTCATAAGATTTCGATTGTAGAAAAGGAAGCTGCTGAAACAGACTACTGGCTGGAACTTCTACTCGAATCCTCCGCCTCATCAGAGATACAGATTCGCCCATTAATGCAAGAATCGACCGAACTACTGAAAATCTTCACTTTCATTCGACGGACCTTAAAGACCAAAACTCAAGGATTACTTCTTGTTTAACTCGCGAAATCGCGCAATGGCCAAATCACCAAATGTTCTTCATTCGCGCATTCGCGCAATCTCAAATCACCAAATGTTTTTGAGTTCGCGCAATCTTCACCGTGTCCTCCTTACTGTTCATTAACCAGTTCTATTATCCTGATCTCTCTGCCACCAGCCAATTATTGCAGCAGTTGGCGGAACATCTCGCCGTTCGTGGTTTTTCGGTGACCGTTCTAACAGGTAATGCCCGTTACGAGGGTGGCCGATTAACGCCTAAGAACGTCGAAGTTCTAAACGGGGTGGAGGTGGTACGGGTGTGGTCAACGCGGTTTGGTAAATCCCATTTCATCGGTCGCTTGCTTGATTACCTCAGTTTCTATCTTTCAGTATTCGCCAGGGTGACCTTCATGCGGCGGCGCAGGGTGGTCGTTTCCCTAACTACACCTCCAATGATTGCTTGGCTGGGAGCGATGGCGAAGCGTTGGAAAGGAAGCCAGTTCGTCTACTGGATCCAGGATCTCTATCCGGATGTGGCATTGGCCGTCGGGACTTTGCGACCACAGTCGTGGATATTCAGAATCTCTCGTGGGATTTCAAGGAACGTTTTGAGATCAGCCGATGCTGTTGTGGCAGTGGGTGAAGATATGGTGCAGACGCTTAGCCGGCAGGGTGTCGAACCATGCCGGATTCAGGTCATTCCTAACTGGTCGGATGAAGATATCATCACGCCAAGCTTAGACTCTGCTGCCGCATGGAAAGAGGCCTTTGGGTTGCAGGACAAGTTTGTAGTGTTGTATGCTGGTAACTACGGGCGAGTGCACTCGGTTGGAGAAATGTTGCAGGCAGCCGAGGTCTTGAAAGAGGACGAAAGGATCCAGTTCCTTTTTGTGGGCTCGGGAACTCGAAAACAGGAAATTCTCGATTTTGTTGACGCTCATCAACTGGGAAATGTTCAAATGATGCCCTACGTTTCTCGCGATGAGTTGGGTTCCATGTTGAATGCGGGAGACGTGGGAATTGTAACTCAGCTGCCGGCCACCGCCGGACTGGTGGTGCCCAGCAAGCTAATGGGTTTGATGGCCGCAGGCAGGCCAGTGCTCTTTGTCGGTCCGAAGATGTGCGATGCAGCGCGCATCATCAAGACCTCCGGATGTGGTAAGGTTATCGCGCCTGGCGATGTAGACGGTTTGGTCGGGGCCATTCGGGAATTCAAAGACAACGAATGGAAGCGTGAAGAGTGCGGTCGGAAGGGGCGAGCGGCTTACGAAAAGAACCTATCCAAGGCCAAGGCATTCGCTCATTTTGAAAATTTGCTTTTGGAGCTTGCGGGACCCCTCACTTGTGCAACCGGATTGAAAAATGCCCCATTGCGTTCTGCCTCTCCGCCTGCCCGCAACGCCATCGCGCCGGAGAAAGGAGAAGTGAAATAGCGTGAAAACCTATTTGACATCCTTTCTGATTGCTTTGGTGGCGGCATTGTTTCTGACCCGCTGGGTACGGGAGTTTGCGCGGCGTCGAGGATGGGTGGATCGTCCGGATACCTCCCGAAAACTTCACAGCGAACCGGTTCCACGCGGCGGGGGAGTGGCGCTTTATTTATCGATGCTGGTGGCGCTGGCGCTGGTGACGTTGCTGTCGACTATCCCGGCGTTGCATTTTCGAAGTGATTACCGCCGCGTCCTGGTGGAAATGGGCTTGGCGGGAT
>JAQUPQ010000075.1 GCA_028716525.1 Terriglobia bacterium
TCGCCGAGAACGAGTTACAGTCTTCACAAAAACAAAACCAGCTTTACGGTTCAGCCCGTTGGATTGAGAAGGACTCGGCAGGGCCGGGGCGATTTTTCATCCGCGCTCCGCTGGGCGGAGTGGTGACGGCCTCCAATTATCGGTCGGGCGAATCTGTGGCGCCCAATCAAGTGATTGCGACCGTTGCCGATGTATCCGTTGTGGCCGTTCAAGGCAACGTCTTTTATGAAAATCTTGCGTCGATTCATGTTGGCGAGAGGGCGGAGGTGCGCGTCTCTGCTTATCCCGGCAGAACTTTTTCCGCGCAACTTCGTGGTGTCGCCGACACCGTGGACCCCAGCACCAAGACGGTGCGGGTGTTGTTGGAAGCGCCGAATCCGCAGCGCCAATTGAAAATCGGAATGCCCGCCGAGATCGAGATCGAGACGGCGGACCAATCCGAGGGAATTCTGATTCCCGAAGCCTGCGTCCTCAATGAGGAGGACGGTTCTGCAATTTATGTCCGCGTCGCCGGCAATCAATTTGTGCGTCGTGCGGTCACCACCGGCGCACGTGTGGGAGACAAAATCGAAATCAAGAGCGGGCTAAAAGCGGGCGAAGAATTCGTATCGCAAGGTCCCATGTCGATCAAGGCCGAGTCGCTGCGAGGCGCTCTGGCGACGGGAGAGAATGACGAGGGAGAAGGGAAGAAGGAGTAACTTATCGAAATTCCAAAGTCCAAACTCCAAATTCCAAACAAAGACCAAGTGATCAGTGACGAGTGGCAAGTGACGAGAAAACGATTTGAGTCAGGTGAAAGAGGTGGCTCAAAACTGAATGCAAGCGATGCATATAAATTTCAAAAGGCATTTCTCTATTCTCGCGAGGGTTCCCTGCTAGTAAAGGCAAAGGTGATATCAAGGTCTAGCGCGGCTAGACAAACGAACATCGGATCGTATGAAGCCACGGGTGTGACCTCGTGTAAATTCAATCGATTTTGAATATTCGCTCGTCACTTGCCACTCGTCACTGGGTTTTAGTTTGGATTTTGGAATTTCTTAGTAGCCTGCCCTAATAACCATTTATGGTTAATCATCTCATTCATTGGTCTCTTGAGCACCGCGCCTTAATTGTCGCTTTGGCTTTCCTCACGTTTTTCTTTGGCATCGTGACGATCCGGCAGATGCCGGTGGATGTTTTTCCGGATTTTGTGCCGCCGCAAGTGATCGTGCAGGCCGATGTTCCCGGGATGACGACCGCGGAAGTGGAGGCCCTCGTCACATGGCCGCTGGAGCAAGCGCTCAACGGAACCTCTCATCTCAAGAATCTGCGCTCGCAGACCTTTGCCGGGATTACGTCCATCACCGCAACGTTTGATTGGGGCACCGATATTTACGCTGCCCGGCAGCTGGTGACAGAGCGGCTGGCCATGGCCAATGAGCGGTTGCCAAAGGATGTCGTGCCGGCGCTTCTCCCGATTGCCTCTCCCATCGGAATCATCGTGTCGGTGGGCGTGGAAGGCGACCGCGTTACTCCGATGGACCTTCGCACGACAGCGGAGTGGACCGTGCGGCCGCGACTCCTGGCGGTGCCGGGTGTGGCTTCGGTCACCGTTTTCGGCGGCGACACCAAACAGTTTCAGGTGTTTGTCGATCCCGAGAAACTCCGGGCCTATGACCTGACGTTGAACGACGTCTTTGCTGCCGTCCAGCGCGCCAATGTCAACTCCGGCGCCGGGTTCCTGACGAATGCCGATCAGGAATATCAAATCCGTGGCATCGGCCGGATCCACAATGTGGAAGAGCTGGCGAATTCAGTGATCGCGATTCGAAACGGCGTGCCGGTGGCGGTGTCCAACGTGGCCACCGTGAAGATTGGAGCGGCTTTCAAACGCGGTGACGGAGGCATCGATGGAAAGCCCTACGTCGTTTTGGAAATCCGGAAACAACCGGGTGCGGACACCATCGGCACCACCGACGCCGTTGATCGCGCCCTCGATGAACTCGATCGGTCCATGCCCGCCGGCATTCGCCTCAACCGCAACCTGGTGCGCCAGTCCAACTTCATCCATCTGGCGGTTCACAATGTGGATCGCGCCCTGCTTGAAGGCGGCATCATTGTCACGATCATCCTGTTTTTATTCCTGCTGAATTTTCGGACGGCGTTTATCAGTTTTCTGGCCATGCCCTTGGCGTTGATTCTGGGGTTGATCTCCATCCGATTATTCGGCTCCGGGATCAACGTCATGACGCTGGGCGGACTGGCGATTGCGATCGGCGAGGTGGTTGACGACGCCATTATCGACGTGGAAAACGTCTTTCGCCGCCTGCGGGAAAATCGCGCGCTGGGAAATCCCCGTGCGGCGCTCGATGTCGTCTATCACGCCTCGCTCGAAATTCGCAGCTCGGTCGTTTATGCCACGTTCATCGTGGTGCTCGTTTTCTTTCCGGTGTTCATGCTCTCGGGCATTGAAGGACGGATCTTTGCGCCGCTGGGCATTGTGTACATCATGTCGATTCTGGCATCGCTTCTCATCGCGTTGACCCTGACGCCGGCCTTGTGCTCGCTGTTGCTCCCGAATGCCAAGTTGATGGAACGGCCGGAGAGTCCCGTGACGGTGAAGATGAAATACGTGTACTCCCGCCTTCTGGAAAAAACTCTGCCCCGGCCGGGCGGTGTCGTCGCCGTGTCGGTGGTGTTGCTTCTGGGTTCACTGGCGCTATTGCCCTTCATGGGACGCGCTTTTCTTCCGACGTTCAACGAGGGCAACTGGATTGTCAGCATCCGGGCGCTGCCGGGAATTTCACTGGCCGAATCAGACCGCATTTGCAAACAGATTCAGGAAATTCTGCTGCGACATCCCGAAGTCATCAGCACGGCGCAGCGCACCGGGCGTGCCGAATTGAATGAAGAAGAATCCCAAGGCGTCTATTTTTCGGAAATCGACGTCAACGTGAAACCTTCGGCGCAGTCCGCAGGCTTGATCGATCAAATACGCAAAGAACTGGACAGCATTCCCGGCGTGAACATCTCTGTGAATCAATTCATATCCGAGCGCATCGAAGAACTCACTTCGGGGGCGCGTGCCGCGGTGGTCATCAAGGTATTCGGACCGGACCTGAACATCCTGGAAGCCAAAGGCAAAGAAGTGACCAGAATTATGGCGTCGACACCGGGCACGGTTGACCTTTATGCTGAGCCGGTTCTCGGCGGGCCGCAATTGTCGGTTCAAATCGACCGCGACGCTGCGCTCCGCGTGGGTCTCACGATGGGAGACGTGACAGATTTTCTACAGCTCGCGCTCAGTGGCCGTGTCGCCTCCACGGTTCCCGACGCGCAGCGGCTCTTCGATATATTTGTGCGCGTTGATCCCGGCGATGTGGCCACACTCGACCGGATTCGCAACCTCCAAATTTCCACGCCGGCGCGGGGAAAAATTCCGCTGTATGAGATCGCGCGCTTTGAATTTGTGGCGGCGCCGGATGCCATCAATCATGAAAACGCTTCGCGGCGGCTGGCCGTGCAGGCCAATGTTGAAGGGCGCGACGTGGTCAGCTATGTCAACGACGTGCGGGCAAAAATTGATGCGCAGATACAGATGCCGCCCGGGTACTACGTCGATTACGGGGGCGATTATGAAAACCAGGTGCGCTCACAGCATGAGATCCTGATCTACAGTCTCATCGCGCTGGTGGGTATTTTCCTGCTGCTTCAACTGGCCGTGAAATCGCTGCCGTTGGCGGGATTAATATTGGCGAACCTGCCGCTGGCGCTGATCGGGGGCATCGTGGCGCTCTATTTTTCAGGCGGAATTATTTCAGTGGCCGCGCTGATCGGATTTATTTCACTGTTTGGCATCGCCACCCGAAACGGCATCATGCTGGTGGCGCACTATCAATATCTGGAACGCGAAGGGAAACCACTCGAAGACGTAGTGCGACAAGGTTCGCTCGATCGTTTGATTCCGATTTTGATGACCGCTTTGACGGCCGGCTTGGCGCTCGCCCCGCTGGCTTTCAGTCGCGGGGTCAGCGGCCGCGAACTGCAACAACCTCTAGCCGTTGTCATCCTCGGAGGATTACTCACCTCGACATTTTTGAATATGATCGTCGTGCCGACGCTGTATCGGGCGTATCGAAGGAAGGCCCGGTAGCCACGAATCCGCCGCGGCGGATTCGTAGGTTTTGATCTATCGTGACCGGAATTTGATTGTGGTCCCGTTCAAAACAATTCCACCGTCGCCTTGATTGCCCAGAAGGCGGAAGCTCATTTGCTTGGTTTCGTCCTTGCATTGTGTACCGCCGGTGAGAATCGAACCGCCGCTGGACGATCCGCTCACCGATCCGCCCGACTGGCTGGTGATATGAAGAGTGATGCTGTTGCCTGAAACGTGGAAACGGCCTCTTTCAGAAGTTCGGACGCTGGTTCCCACCCCCGCCGAAATCCAAGTGTGGCGGAACATGCTGTCGCCAAAAAATTCCCAAGTTTCTTCTGAAGACCCGCCGTTGTAGAGATACCAAATCCCGCTGAACGGCGCCGGGGTTCCGGCAAACATTGGATTTTTCTGTTCGCAGGTTTCCCAAGCCATCGGAATCGGAGTATAGCCTGGCGTCGGTCGAGGGCTTGGACCGCTGCTGGGAGGGGTGTATCCCGAGTTGCCCGGCGGCGTGCTCGGACCGGGATTCGGATAAGTCGGGCCCGGCACCTCACCGTACCCGTGTGTGGCCACACCACTGTTTGAAGAGGTGCTGCCCTCGGCCAGCGTCGCACGGTGCTCCGCCTCTCGGGAGCGTGCCATGTCGCCTTTGTCGGCGTAATACTTGGCCAACTTGTGTTGAATCAAAGCGGCATTGGCGAGATCGCCGCGACGGTGCGTCCTGACAAACTCGAAGATCTGCTGCTCCACAAAATTGGTGGGACGCGGCGGCATCCCGGAGAGATCAAAGGTCTCAGCAGCAGATGTGGACCAGTGATTCTGGGCCGGGGCGGCGCTCACGAAAACGAAACAACACAACATGAGAAACGCGACAACCCCTATTGAGCGTTTGAAGAGACTCATCACCGGAGTCCTCCTTTAATTTTCGAATGGAATGAGCAATGCTTTCCTGAGAGCAGACGCTGCGGTTCGTCCAGGGCACATCATCTCACGGCTTGAATTCGTCTGCAGATATAAGTATCGGATTTAGACAGGTAGACCTTTAGGGTTTTTTTCCGGGAACACCTGGCGAACCGGTTGGGAACTTGGACCGATTGCGAGAATCATGATTTCGGCCTGGGAGTATTCACCACAGAGACGCAGAGCACGCAAAGACGTCGCAGAGAAGAACTCTGCGCAACTCCGCGCTCTCTGCGTCTCTGCGGTGAGGAATGACCGGCCGGGCCCAAAAATGTAAGTGTGGATGTCCGGCAAAAATATGATTATCTCGGAATTCTGGGAATGAACCGCGGGACATTCGAGCAATATTGTTCATAGGACTCGCCGAATTTTTTAGTCAGCGCCGGCTCTTCATAAAGGAGCACGAAAAAGGTCATCAGCAGGAAACAAATGCCGGCGTATTCGAGAAGTACTCCCGAATCGAAGAGCAATGCCTCCCCGAGCACGATCGATATGATTCCAACATACATGGGATTTCGAACGTAGCGAAAGAGACCCCGAACCACCAAATCTTTGGGAGGATCAATGGGAGCCGGAGTTCCTTTTCCTGCAGCGGCGAAATCCCAAGCGCACCACAGATAGAAAATTGCTCCAAGGAGAAGGGGAATGATCCCTAAATATGAGTAAATGCCCACCGGTTTCGGCCACCGCCGGCCCAACAACCAGTAGGGAATCAGAACGGTGACACTGCCCGGAACCAGAAGCGTGAAGAGAATAGTTTTCAACAGGGGCATTTAATCCACCCGGTGCAAGGGCTCACGCTTTCATCACGCCTTTGAATTCTCGCACAAACACCTTCATTTCGTCCGGAGTGCCGAGGGTGACGCGCATGTGATTAGGCATTGACGGAAACAGGCGCCCTACCAGCACCTGCCGTTGTTCCAGCGCTTTGATAACGGGCCCGGCGGGGCGTCCCAAGTCGACCATGACGAAATTGGTTTCTGAGGGAATGAATTTCAATTCCATCCGGTGCAAGTCTTGGAATAGCGATTCGCGAACCTCCTGATTGCGGCGACGGATACGATGGACATGCGTCTCGTCTTTCAGTGCCGCCAGGGCTGCAGTGGTCGCCAATTGATTGGGATTGTTGGCCAGGCGGTGGTGGCTCATCTGCTTGATCAGGTCGGGGTGGCCGATGGCATAGCCGACACGCAGGCCGGCCATGCCATAAACCTTCGAAAAAGTTCGGGAAACAATGATCGGCAGTCCTTCGCGCACATAGCGCACACAACTTTCGTAGTCGGGCCGATCGATGTATTCAAAGTAGGCCTCATCGACGAGCAGGGTGACTCCTGCAGGCACCTGTCGCACAAATTCCTCGGTTTCGCGCTTGCCGATGTAAGTGCCGGCGGGGTTGGAGGGATTGCAAAAGAAAATCAATCCGCCGCTCTGTTTGGCGGCCGCCAGCATCTTCGGCAAATCGTGTTGATATTCCTTGGTGAGATCGATTTTTACCGGGGTGGCATGAGCCAGCGGGCAGTAAGAAACCACGGCTTCGAACGTTGGCTCCGCAACGACGGCCGAACGCGTCGCCGAGCAAAATGTTTCCGTGGCCATCTTCAGAATCTCGATGGAGCCGCACCCGAGCAGGACGTGGTCTTTACTTACACCATTGCGGTCGGCCAGGGCCTCCGCCAGCTTGGCAGGTTCTTCAAAAGGATAGCGGGGCGATTGCGAAATGATGGCGTTTTGAATCGCCTGAATGGAAGTGGCCGCCAAACCATAGGGGCTTTCATTGCGATTCAGCCGAATGGGAGCGGCGGGAACCTCGGCCGCTTCGGGGAAGAGTCCGCGCTCGCCCGCCGTCAAGAGCCCGGGCCAATTCAGGCCGAGGGATGCGACGCCGAGTGTCGTACCGGTGATGAAGCCTCTGCGGGAAACGGTGGCTTGGTTTTGCATTGTATGCTCCCTGTCGTACGGTCGAACGGAAGGCGGCCGTATGTGTAATAGGAATTCGAGGAAGACCTCTGTCTGATAGGAAATGACGTTTGAAGGATAATCCTTATGGCAATCGCGAATCAAGGGGGTAAAAGCTGGTCTGTTCAGTCTATTCGGTCTGTCTCGAGGTCCGCGCAGTTTGCGGACCGAAGACCCCGCGCTCTTGGCGGGGCGGTCTTGTCGGTCGGTTGAGATTCCCCTCGAATCGTGATAAACAGAACCGGTTCGAAGGAGCAAAGCCATGCCGATTCCAGTCATTCTGGATTGCGATCCGGGACATGACGACGCCATAGCGATTTTGCTGGCGGGGGCGTCGCCGGAGCTGGATGTGCGGGGCATTACCACGGTGGCGGGAAATGTCTCGGTTGATAAAACCTCAAAGAACGCACTTAAGATATGTGAGCTCGCCAAGCTGGATCGTCTCAAAGTTTATGCGGGCATGTCGCGCCCCTTGGTCAAGGATTTGTTGACGGCCGAGAACGTGCATGGCCGAAGCGGGCTGGATGGCCCGGAGTTACCGGAGCCCAAACGCACGGTGGAACCGCGCCATGCGATCGATTTCCTCATTGACGAACTTCTTTCCTCGAAGGAACCGGTGACGCTGATTCCGACGGCGCCGCTCACCAACATTGCTGCGGCACTGATCCGGGAACCGCGCATCCGCACGAGCATTCAGGAGATCGTGATGATGGGGGGCGCCATCGCCGAAGGAAATACCACCCCTGCGGCAGAGTTCAATATCTATGTGGATCCACACGCGGCCGATGTGGTTTTTCGAAGCGGAGTGCCGATCTGGATGATTGGATTGGATGTGACGCACCAAGCGCTGGTGCTGCCGGAGCGTCTCAAGAAAATCCGGGCATTGGGATCGCCCGTGTCGGCCGCGGCGGCAGATTTAATGATATTTTTCCAGGAGCATCATCGCGTCAAGTATGGCATGGAGGGCCCGCCACTTCACGATCCCTGCGCCGTGGCGGCGGTTATCGACCGCTCGATTTTCCGATTTAAGGAGATGCATGTAGGGATCGAACTGGAAGGAAGATTGACGCAAGGACGGACGGTGTGTGATCTCTGGAACGTGACCGGCAATCCGCCCAATGCTCATGTCGGACTGTCCGTCGACGCCCCGCGATTCTTTGATCTTTTGATTTCCCGCCTGGCACGGTATGGGAAGTGGTAGCCGGGACTCGTCCCGATTGGGCAGGACGAATCACGGTTTCAGCGAATTGAAAGGAATCAAATAATTAAAGCTTCATTCCACAATTGCTCCGGGATGCTCTGAAAAGCGAGCATTCCGGCCACCCACTCCTGTCGCTGTTACTGGCCGATCGGCAATTATGCCAAAGCGTTTCCGTCCGGAACTTGTCGAACCCTAATTCTTAAAAAGATTGTCAAAGGCCTTGCGTGGATCGTCAGGGCGAGAAGGGCCCGAAGTGGTTTGGCGCTCGACAGTCACTCGAGGTTCATAAAGCGGACATTCGTTCCGCGCGTCTTTTTTCGAAATGCGCTCCTGAATCGGACGGCTGCACTCCAAAGGTGCCGAGGGTTCGAAATAGGTGCACTGCTTGCAGCTGTGAAGTTCAAAGCCGCATCGGGGGCATTGGCCCGAAAAGTCGCAGTCTTCCGCCAAAATTCCGCCGCATTGCGAACAACGGACAATGGAATGTGTTCCCGGCATATTCAATGTTCTCGGTCCGAAGTTCTCTGGCCGGCCCGGGGGTTTCTGCTGCGGTCGTTTTTCACCACGGTTGGTGTCTTGGTAACCGCGTTGACGATATTTGCGGTCTCCCATGGATTCTCCAATCTCTCCCAAAAAGAGTTTTGATGCTCCGTTAGGCGGGGAGTTACTCCTGAAAGCCACCTTCACTCACGAGTAAATCCGCGCGAACATCCTTGCTTCCACCGGCGACGTTTCACTCTCAATACTGCGCGGTCCGACCAAGACTTAAGGCGTCATCTTTAATACCGGGGCGAAGCTTCACCTATGCACACTGAGCAGCTTCAAGCCAAGGATCAAAATGAATCAGGAAATGATTGCTCCTTGCGGCCACACGATGCCGGGGTGATGAAAGAAATGCTCGCTCAGAAAGCAGGTTGGCAGGTCCTCATCTCTGCGGCTGGTTAAGTACAATCATATTTTTTGATACCGACAATTGCAACCGAATTCTTGCCTTTGGCAGTGGCTCCACTTGGCGGTCATCGTGAACGGAGCCGCCGCGGAGCGGCGGGCTAGTGTAGCCTAGGGTGGTGGGCTCACATTTTTTGAGCCCACCACCCTAGGAAATGATGACCCACAATGTCTTGTATTTCTGCCGCCCTGTCAGGGCGGCCGGAGAACGCGAAATGGGCAATCGGGGAATTTCTCCCCTTGGGTCGCAGGCTCCGATGAAGCTGGAGTCCGCCTTGGCGGACAACCCCACTTGGCCGCGCCGCGGATGACTTCCTCAAGCTTGAGGAGAATTCGTCAAAAGGAGCCACGACTCTTGCCTTTGGCCGCGAAAATTAGCGCACAGTCAAAAGACGGAGAAATTCGGCCCATCCGACTGTCCGCGATGGAGCCAAGCGGTTTCTGGGCTGGATTTTGACGGAATTTCCCATTAAACTTCCGGTGGCCAAGAGGGTCATATAGGGCGTCGAGGGAGGCTGCCCGTAAAGGAGGCGACCCATCACGGCTCACCGAGTCGGACGATTGTCTTTCCTGCTCCGACCTTGCGGAAACGGTTTCCCAACACTTCATTAAATTCAAGCGCCGCAGACTTCCTGCCTTCCGGCAATTATTTCAGGCACCAGCCTACGGTGAATATTCTCGATCAAGGATGTCACGATGCCCATTCATGCAATAGAAACGGTTGCACCGAGATTATCAACCGATGCACACACTACGGGGGAGCGTGAAGAGATGGTGGCGCTGGGTATACTTTCAAGAAGCGGTGAAGTTTTGTTCGCTCCACCCCGGGATTCGAGCCAAATTCAGCGGGGCATTGACAAGCATCCGATGCACGCCCGCACTGTGTTGAACGAAGCTTATGACTATCCCAAGCCATCGTCATTTGTACGCGGCATCCGCTTCGATCTCGGCGATAAAACCATGCTCATGATCTCGGGAACGGCCAGTATCGACGATGCCGGGTTGACCGCGCATGTGGGCGATTTTCGAGCCCAGTTGTGGCGGACCTATCGCAACATCACGTCGCTTTTGGAGGCGGATGGCGGCACCTGGCACGACGTGGTGCGCACGACCTGCTATTTAAGAGACATCGAGCGCGATTACAAAGACTTCAACGAAGTTCGCACGGCCTTTTTCGGATGGCTGGGACTCAATCCGCTTCCCGCCAGCACGGGCATTCAAGCGCGACTGTGCCGCGAAGATTTGCTGGTCGAGATCGAAGCCATTGCCGTTGTTTCCAACGGGAAAGGCAAGTGATCCCTTACACCTTGTCTTGAATGGAATTTCTATGTCCGTGGTTTTGGATACGATCGCTGCGACAAAAGGATTTCGCTGGACTTCGCGTGAATCCCATCCGGAAGGCACGGTGGTTCATGTAAGAGGCGTGGAAGTGGGCGGACCCGAAATCGTCGTGATGGCCGGTCCCTGCGCCGTGGAAAGTGAAGCCCAGCTTCGAGAGACGACCCAAGCGGTCAAAGCCGGCGGCGCCAGAATTTTGCGCGGAGGCGCATTCAAGCCGCGCACTTCTCCGTACAGTTTTCAAGGATTGAAAAAAGAAGCCTTGGAACTGCTCGCCCAAATGCGCGACGAAACCGGTATGCCCGTGGTGACCGAGGTGATGGACCCGCGCGACCTTCCGCTGGTGTCCGCCTATACCGATGTTCTTCAAATCGGCTCACGCAACATGCAAAACTTCAGTCTGCTCCAAGAGGTCGGGCGCTGCCGCATTCCGATTTTGTTCAAGCGAGGCATGAGCGCCACGATCGACGAATACCTGCAGGCCGCAGAATACATCCTGAACGGCGGCAACGATCAGGTCATCTTGTGTGAGCGCGGCATTCGCACCTTCGAGC
>JAQUPQ010000076.1 GCA_028716525.1 Terriglobia bacterium
ATGATCGCGCTTCTTGCTGCTGCGAGTGTGATTTTCATTGGACTCCTTTGGTTTGTTTGTTGTTTTGGTTTCTGACATCCGCGCTTCTTCGGGACAGCGTGAAAGTCGTCTAACGGTGATTATCTGGATTCGCACGAAATCGCTAGCATGGCCCCTGAACAATGTGGCACGCCTTTCATTCAGGACCGCCGTGCTGCGAAGACCCTTCAGCCTTTGGCGTCATGAGAAAACAATAATGTGTAACCCATACCCCGGACTTTCTTGTCGCCGAAGTCCCCGACCGTTCAGGATATGCTTACTTCGCTTTCTTGGGTGTTTGCTGCGCGGGTGTCGCGCCGCCCCCCGCTGGTGCAGTGGCGCGCGTAACCACTCCGGCGATCTTCCCTCCACTTTTAGTAATCTCAATCCCAACCGATGCAGGTTCCGCTCCAAGCTCCACAGATACATTCACCACCTGAACACCATTCAGCATGCTTATGCCCGGACGGCGTATGTTCGAGTGGCTGGTGTTGACCAACGCTTTCGTCTGCGGCGGATTGACAGAGAGTATGTATTGTCCCGCTTCCAAGTTATCGAAGACAAACCTGCCAGCATTGTCAGTCCTGGCCTGCATGGCCCTCCCGCCAGGATTCTTCGTCACGACAATATCGATTCCGGGGATCGGGTCATTTAATGCTGTTGCGCTGCCTACCATCAGGCAGAGAAAAACAGCCGCCATGATCGCGATTCTTGCTGCTGCGAGTGTGATTTTCATTGGACTCCTTTGGTTTGTTTGTTGTTTTAGTTTCTGACATCCGCGATTCTTCGGGACAGCATGAAAGTCGTCTAACGGTGATCATCTGGATTCGATAAGACGCCCGTCCGCCCCCACAGAAAATCCCCGGTAAAGTGTTCTGTAGAACCGGGCTCCGGGCGGGCGCGAGGAAAAGTCGAAATCATGGTCCCCGAGGTGTGGATCTCGGCCCAGCTCTTCTATTTGGACTGGAAGAACGGCTGGAGTTTTTGGTATGTGATTTCGAGGGATTCCGGCAGCAGGCGTGTTTCACCAACCACCGAGAGAAAATTAGTGTCTCCCGCCCAGCGGGGCAGGATATGGAGATGCAGGTGGTCCTCCACGCCGGCGCCGGCGCATTTTCCCAGATTCAATCCCACATTGAAACCATCGGGCTTGTAGATTTCCTTCAGCGCCGCCTCCGCCCGCTGCGCCAGCTCCATCATTTCCCCCAACAAGGGAGCGGAGCAGGAAGCCAAGTCCGGGATATGCTGGAAGGGCGCGATCATCAAATGACCATTAGTGTAGGGATAGCGATTGAGAATAACGAAGGAGAGCCGAGCGCGAAAAATAACATGCCGCTCCTCGTCCAGTTTTTGAAGCTGCTCGGCGGAGAAATTCTGTTGAGCCTCCGGAGGGGATCCCGCCAGGCAGAAGATACAGGCCGAGTCCGGTTTGATGGAGCTGATATACTGGTAGCGCCAGGGTGTGAACAGATAATCCATTCGGCACGGAACAGCTCAAAGAATTACAGCGACACGCTTTCAGGTTGGGCCGCAGCCGTTCCCCCGCCTTCCTGGTTCACCAGCTCTTTGAGGTCTTTGCTGGGTTTGAAATAGGGAATCGTCTTGGGTGGCACTTCCACCTTCTCGCCGGTCTTGGGATTGCGGCCGGTGCGGCCCCGACGCTGCCGGGTGCGGAAGCTGCCAAACCCGCGAATCTCAACCTTGTCTTTCTTCCGGAGCGCACTCATGATGGAATCGAAGATGGTTTCAACGATCACCTCCGATTCCTTGCGTTTCGCTTCGGTGATGCGAGACACCTCTTCCACCAAATCCGCTTTGGTCATCGTGCCGCCTTGGCGATTTCCTGCGGGAGCTGTTTGTGGATCCATGTGAGTCACCCTTTCCCTCGCTTCAAGGTAGATGAGAGCCGTGTCGCCTGGAAATCAATAACCCCGATTCTCGAATCCCATTTCCGATTTCGGCCTTCCGATTTCCCAATTCTTAATTCCTGATTCTCAATTCGTAATTCTTCCTTCTCTTCTCCTCACGGATGCCAAAGATATTGCAGCGGCGCTTCTTTCGACATCCGCTGCAGCGGAGGTGGAATCAACGAGGAGGCGTCGCCAAAAATCAGATCAAACAGAGAGGGTTTCTGCTTGGTCGATTTGATGACATGGGGTTCGCCTTTGATGTTGGCCATCTTGGCGGCCGCATCGATGGCGTCCTGCAAGTCGCCCACCTCATCGACCAGCTTATTGGCTTTGGCTTCGCGTCCTGTGAACACCCGGCCGTCAGCCACGGTCTTCACGGCATCAACGCTCAACTTGCGGCCCTTGGCAACGGCTTCAACGAACTGCTGATAGGTGTCGTCGATGAGCTTTTGCAGATATTCCTTCTCGGCGTCGGTCAGGTCGCGCGCCGGATCGCCGGTGTCTTTGAATTGCCCGCTCTTCACCACCACGTCTTTCATCTTCATCCATTTCAACAAATCGCCGTAGCTGTAGTATTGCAAAATCACACCGATGGAACCGGTCAGCGCGCTGGGATTGGCATAGACTTTGTCGGCGGCGCAGGCGGCATAATACGCGCCCGAGGCACCCACCGAGGCGATCGAAGCCACCACAATCTTCTTGTTCTTGGTGCGCACGCGGTTGATGGCTGAATATATTTCCTGAGAAGCGGCGGCGCTGCCGCCCGGACTGTCGATGTGCAAGACAATGGCTTTGATGCTGGAGTCCTTGCCGTACTTGTCGAGTTGCTCGACAAAGGAAGTGGAATCGAAAATTTCACCGGTCAAATCCACGACTGCAACCTTATCCTCGCCGAACGAAAAATCCGAGGCCTGTTCCGACTTCATGGAGTAAATCAAGAGCACGAACACCAGGACGCCGAACACCAACAATCCGCCGCAGGCGACGAGAATCCACAACACCACACTTGAATGCCGGTCACTCATACTTTAACTTTCCGTCGAATCCTTATCCGACTTTCGAGGGGCATTAAATTGGGTCACCAGCTCTTCGATCCGGGTTCGTGAAGCCCCGGCCGTTTCCGACTGATACGCCGCCAGGGCTTTGCGCTGGGAATCTTCCATGGCGCCGCGCTGGCTGAGGCTGATGCGCCGATCCTCGGGACTCATCTTAATAATCTTGAAATCGTACTCTTTGCCGACTTCAGCATTGGTCCCGGACTTGGCATCACTCTTCTCTTTGTCTTCGAACTCCGAAAAGTGGCACAGACCCTCCAACCCGTTTCCCAGGTCGACAAAAGCTCCGAACGCCGAAGTCCGCACCACCGGCCCGTGAATCACCTCTCCGACGTGATGTTTTTCGGCAAACTCCTGGAAGGGTTCCGTCTGGGCTTGTTTCACGCCCAGCGACAGGCGCCGATTGTCCACATCAATATTCAGAATCACGGCGCGAACCACATCGCCCTTTTTCAAAATTTCGGAAGGATGTTTCACGCGCTTCGTCCACGACAGATCCGAGACATGGACCAAGCCGTCGATGCCTTCTTCGATTTCCACGAAGGCTCCAAAATCGGTCAGATTGCGCACACGTCCTTCAATGATGGAACCCAGGGGGTATCGCTCGGTCAGAGTTTGCCAGGGATCCGGCTCGGTCTGCTTCAAACCCAGGGAGAGTTTGCGGTCGCCGATGTGGATATCGAGCACGGCAACTTCCACCTCGTCGCCGACGTTCAAAATCTTGGAAGGATGTTTCACGCGTTTCGACCAGCTCATTTCCGACACGTGGATCAACCCTTCCACACCCTCGGCGACTTCCACAAAAGCGCCGTAGTCGGTGAGGTTGACGACCTTGCCCTTCACGCGGCTTCCCGCCGGATACTGTTTGGAAAACTCCACCCAGGGGTCAGGAAACATCTGCTTCAGTCCCAACGACACCCGGCCCTTCTCGCGATCGAATTTAAGAACTTTCAGCGTGATTTCCTGCCCCACGTGAAACGCTTCGTGAGTTGATGGAGGGCGACCCCAGGAGATATCGGAAATATGCAACAAGCCGTCGATGCCGCCGAGGTCCACAAACACACCGTATTCCGTAATATTCTTAATCGTCCCGTTGACGGTGGAGCCTTCCTGCAAATTCTCGAGGGTATGCTCGCGGCGGCGGCGGTTCTCTTCTTCCAAAACGATTTTGCGGGACAACACAATGTTGCCGCGCTTTTTGTTCATCTTGATGACTTTGCACTGAATGGACTGGCCGCGGAGAGAATCCAGGTTTTTGACCGGCTTGACATCGATTTGCGAGCCGGGAAGAAATGCTTTGACGCCGATGTCGACTGACAATCCGCCCTTGACGCGTTCGAGCACCACGCCTTTGAGGATGGTTTGTTCGTTGTAGGCTTTCTCGATGTCGTCCCACACCCGCATGCGTTTGGCACGCTCGTGCGACAGGCGCACGGTACCTTCCAATCCTTCGGCATGCTCCAGGATGACATCGATCTGATCCCCGGGCTTGACGGTGACGTCGCCTTTGGAATCCAAAAATTCCGCCAGCTTGATGACGCCCTCGGATTTGAAACCCACGTCCACGATGACGTCCGTCCGCGTGACCTTCAACACCGTCCCTTTGAGTAAATCGCCCTCTTCGGCCGTCCTAAAACTGCTGTATGAATCAATTAATTGCGCATAATTCGCCATCGAACCGTTATCTTCGAACTCCATGGATGTTTTCACTGAAGCGTTTTGTGCTGCCCGCGCTCCTCCTTTCTGTTTCTGGTCCTCTGTACTTACCATGACCGCTTTCCTCTCGAGGAATCCTTTCGAATTCCCGATGATTTATTGAACTCGACCGGCGACCCTTCCCCCTTCAATCACCGCCCGGGTCCTTCTCCCAAGATCTTTCCGGACTTCGACCCCTCACCTTCACTTTGCGGGCTCAGCCGCCCGCCTCAATTTTTCAAATCCCGCGAAAAAATTCAAGAGACGGCGGAGTGGGCGGGAACATGCTTAAGTCGTTCCACCACGTCGGCGATAATCCAGTCGGGAGTCGAAGCCCCGGTGGTAATGCCGACGCTCTTCACATGGCTGAAATCAATCTCCTCGATTTCCTTTACTTCCTCGATGTGATACGTGCGGGGTTGAATGCCCCGGCAAATCTCCACCAACTTGTTGGTGTTGGCGCTATTGCGCCCCCCCACGATGATCATGACATCGGCCCGACCCGCCAACTGCGCGGCCGAGCGCTGCCGGACAAAGGTGTCATCGCAAATGGTGTTGAAGATTCGGATCTCGTTGGCCTTGTCCGAAAGCTTCGATAAAATGGTGTTGAAGGTTCCCACATTGAAAGTGGTTTGGGCAATCACTCCCAGTTTGGGATAAAACTTCAGAGTTTCGACCTCTTCAACTGTCTTGATGACCGTGTAGTTCTCGTTGATGAAACCGATAACGCCTTTGATTTCGGGATGATTCTTGTCGCCGATGATCAGGACGTGATAACCCTCTTGATGCAACTGTGAAGCAAAACTCTGGGATTTCGTGACATACGGGCAAGTGGCGTCGATGACTTTGTCGGCGCGTTCCTTTAATTCCTCCATGCGCTGCGGAGCGATGCCGTGCGTCCGCACGATCACCGTCCCGTCCGTAACATCATCCAAGTCCTCGGCAACCGCCACTCCCTTTTCGTGCAAACGATTGATGACTTGGGGATTGTGAATCAACGGCCCGAATGTATAAAGCTTTTCTCCTTCGCCGCATTCCTGCGCCACGACCTTTTCTGTGATCTTCATGGCGCGCTTTACGCCGAAACAGAATCCGGCCTCTTCTGCGATCAAAATGTTCAAGGTGGTTTGAGGTTTCTCCTTCACACTTTTGTGCAGCCCAATATACTCAAGCCCTTCCCGGGAAGTCAACATCTATTTGATTTCTCATAATCTTAGGTGCAAGGTGTGAGGCTCGAAGCGCGGCGTTGGAGGCGCGAAGCAGGAGCTTTGAGGCGGCACGCAAACCGACCTATTGGGGACTCAAGTTCTGAGGTGTGAGGCGATTGAAGACCGGAAGTTACGTAGCCGAGGCAATCAGGGATGAAGGCGTGCCGATTGGGGGATGGGAGTTCAGCATCCGGCGGCGAAGGAGGAACAAGGCTTTTTGGCGCAATTGGGAGACGCGTGATTCGTTGACCCCCAGAATGCTGCCAATCTCTTTCATGGAAAGTTGTTCGTAGTAATACAGCGTCAAAACCAGCCGCTCTTTTCGCGGCAGGGCCTCGATGAGGCCCGCGACCAGACGTCGCATTTCCGAGCGCTCACAAATCAAATGCGGATTGCTCTGATCTCCGGCAGGAACGAATTCCAGCAGATCCGTGGCTTCATCCCCGTCCTTGTCGTTGCTCACGGCCGGCTGGAAGTGGCCAAAGGAAACCTGGCGCACTTCCTCGCGGAACACTTGATATTCCGCTGTTTTCATACCCAACGCTTTGGCCATTTCCTTCTCTTCGGCTTCCCGGCCCAGCTTCTGAGCCAGCTCCCCAGAAGCCTTTTTCCACTTCTTTTCCTTTTGTCGCAAGGAGCGCGGAACCCAGTCCATTTCCCGTAAACTGTCAAAAATAGCCCCCCGAATCCGGAGCTCGGCGTAAGTTTTGAACTGTACTTTTTGGCGAACGTCAAATCTGGAAGCGGCATCCAGCAAACCCAAGATACCGGTGTTCAAAAGATCATTGCTGTCCATCCATCGCGGAAGTCGTGAGGCCATGCGATGAACAACCAATCGAATCCAAGGTAGATGCGCCGCTACCAGCTTGTTTCTTTCGCTGCGCGTGATCAGAGGGGCTGCCACGGTCTCTCGATTTCTGGAGTCATTTTTGTAACACCTTGTCAATTTTCCGACGCCATATCGTTTGTTTCTTGACACCGTGGTTTGAGGCTTCAACATCTCATCACCTATTAACCTATTTAAATTCAATAAACTGGATCAACCCGACCAAAGGAGCTTTTGAACCCTGGCAGCAACTCTACCCATTGAGGTAGCACGCTGTGTGCCAAAACGTGACTTCAGATCGGTCATAACTGCCAAGTCTCAGCAGGGGCATGTCTGAGGTGCCTAGAGATTGAATTCGAAGAAGACCTTGATGGGCCAAGGGTCGAGGCGAATCCTAAAAGTGAAGCGATCGACTGGCTGTGTGGAGGCAGGCGTCGTGGATTCAAGGTCTTGCACTGGCCTGATTCTATCGGGTTTAATTATGCGATGCGGGCTCGCCTAAGACCTTTTGGACGGCCTGTGAAATGTCGGCCATGCGGTAGGGTTTTTGAAGGAAGGTGCAGTTATATCGCTGCAAAATCTCTTGAACGTTTTCCGGTGGGCAGTGGCCACTTGTCAGGATCACCTTCAAGTTGGGGCTGACTCCGCGCAAACGCGCCAAGGTTTCGTGGCCATCCATGCGCGGCATTTGAATATCCAGAAGCACCAGGTCAAACTGCTCGTTTTGGCTCACCCGCAGCAATGCTTCGTCACCGTCGTGAGCGCCGTAGACCTCGTAACCCAACTCCCACAACAAGCTGCTGGTCGCTTCGCGGACCAGATCTTCGTCATCGACCACCAGGATGCGTGACAGCCGGTGGTCCGACCTGTCGGTTTGTTCTATTGGAATCCGGCAACTTTCCTTGGTCGTGCGGGGCAATAGGATCTTGAAGGCGGTACCTTCGTTGGGTGCGCTCTCAACTTCGATGCAACCCCGGTTGTTCTGAACCATGCTATAGACCATGCTCAGCGACAGACCACGTGATTGCTCGGCGCCGTCGAACGAAAAGAAAGGATCAAAGATGCGATGTTGATACTCTTCGGGAATTCCACCGCCGGTGTCGCGGACGGTCAGAAGAACGTAATCGCCGGGCGGCTTTCCGGAACTCCGAGTCCCGGATTTCGCATCCCGTGTCAAGTTGGACGTCGATACCCTCAACGATCCATTCCCTTTCATGGCTTGTTGGGCATTCTTGCCGAGATGGATCAAGATTTCTTCAATCTGGCTCTGATCGGCCTCGATGTTCCACAAATCGGCGGCCAGATCGGTTTCAACCCGGATGCCGGCGTCAAGCGACTGCTTCAACTGGTGCAAGCTCTCAAGGACGACGGTATTCAAGTTGAAGACCGCGAGATTCGACTGGCTCTTTCGTGAAAATGACATCAGCTCTTTGGCCAGGGTGACGGCGCATTGGGCCGACTTTTCCAGCGACTCCAGTTGCCGCATCCCCTTTTCGAATTCAGTTCCCGGCAAAACCTTCTCTGAGAAGCGGCGTCTTAACATTTCCACATTGGGAAGCAGGCTGCACAGAATGTTGTTAAGGTCATGGGCCAGGCCGGAAGCAAAATTCCCGATGGCCTCCAGCTTTTCCATTTGAATGAGGTTGGCTTCCATCTGCCGCTGGCCGCTAATGTCGAACAACATGGCGGCAAATCCGCTGGCGGCGTGACTTTCATCTCGAAGCGTAGCCGCCGAGATACTGACGAGCCGCGGCTCGCCATTGCTGCGGCGGATCGTAATCTCCAGATCCGAAACGACGCCGTTTTCGGCCAATCCCCGCATCAGGCGCTTTACTTCTTCGGAGCGGATGAACAGGTCTTGTATGTGCGCGGCGCGACAAAACTCCTCGCGATCGGAGTATCCCCACAGCGCCACGGCGGCTTGATTGGCAATGACCGCTTCTCCCCGAGGCGACCATTTCACCAGAGGCACGGGCAGCGACTCCACAAAATTCCTGAAGGCAGCGCCCTGCGAACCGTTGCTTCGAATTTCCCGCCGAAGATTTTCGACCATTCCCCTGAGGGCACGAACCAACGGCTGCAGTTCCTCGTCGCCGGCATCCTGAACCGCAACATCCAGGTTTCCGCGAGAAACTTCATTCAGAACGGAAACCAGCTTCTCCAGATCGGGGTATTTCAAGACAGTGCTGTTCATAGCCATGCATTCAACCTCAGGTGCGAAATGGTCTTATTCAAATTTACCCGGCGCGACGATCCCGTCATTCTGAACTTCTTCCAAGGAAAACACCGTGACCCCGATCACAAGGGGAAGGATCGCCTTGGAAGCAGGGCTTTTGCAGTCCCAGGGGCATCGCGATGCCCGCCACCCTTACGGAGCCTGCGCAGTGCCACCCGTTGCCAAGGGAAAGGTATCGGTAAACGTTCACGAAAACTTTACAGGGGACGCAAATTTAGGAGGGGCCCAGCAGGTGCAGAAAACCCGTCAGATGGCGGCGCACCTGGCTGGTGATGAGGAAATGTTCACGGACATGTTCATGGCCCTGCTCGCCGAGTCGTTGCGCCAAGGGGGGATTGGAAAGGAGGAATCGGATCTGGTAAGCCGTCCCTTCCACCGAATGAGCCAATAATCCGGTTTGCTTATGAATAATCTGGGTGGGGATTCCCCCCACTGAGGACGCCACCACCGGCTTCTTTTTCCACAAGGCCTCCGACACCGTCAATCCAAATCCTTCCCGCAAACTTTTTTGAATCACGATGGTCGAGGCGCGTTGCAGAGCGTTGATTTCAAGGGCGCTCCACGGAGGCAGATTGAGGGTGTGAATGTCCGGATCATCGCCCGCCACCTGTTGCACTTCTCTCAGGACCTGGTCTCCTTCGGGATCGTCGCTGGCCCCGCCCCCCGCCAGAACCAGTTGGCAATCGAAGTAGCGCTTAACCAGTTTGTATGCCCGAACCACCCCGACGGGATCTTTGAGCCGATCAAAGCGCGAGATTTGAGTCAGGATGGTGCGGTTGGGGTCGACACCGAACCTCTCAAGGATCGACTGAATGTATTCCGGTTCCAATTCGCGGTTCTTTTCTGATAGCGGATCGATACTGGGGTAAGCCAAGTACTGCGGGATGGGAAGCTGTCGTGAAAAATCGGGCGAAGAGAAGACGGCGCCATCGTACCGCGAAACCCAGGGCTCGAGAAATTCCCACACTTTCATGTTGGGCCGCGACAAATCGATATGGCACCGCCACAACCAATGACCCTGATGGTTCTGCCGGCCGTTGATCAAGGCCACGGGTTGAGGATCGTGGATAATCACGAATTCCGAGTCCAACGACATGCGGGCGCGGTTCTGCTCGTTGTAGGCCAGGAAAGTCTCAAAACTCTCGGGCGGCAGTTCGTAGGGTCCCCCATGCAGGGCATTATGAAAAGCCTTGGTGATTTCAAAAAAATCGTTGCCTCCGGTGATCACATCCCATTTCACAGCCAACCCCAATTCCGTCAGAATGGGAACCAAGCGGTTCAAAATCTCGGCGACGCCGCCGCCCACGGAGGTGGAATTCACCATCAGGACGGTTCTTCCCTGCAGCGGTGCAGCCAAAGCGCGCAGCTGTGAAATTTCAGGGGCCCCCAGCAACGGCGCGTAGTCGTCCAGTTGAATGATTTTTGGAGCCGCCACTTCGGCGCCGATCGGAGCGCTCATTGCAAAATCTCCTTTTCCGCCAACCCCAGCAGCGCAAAACGCGCGCTATCGAGCGTATTGGTATAGATGTCGATCTGATTGGCCCTCTTGGCCAGTGTGGTCAAGCCCAGTCCGTCCTCAAACCACATCGAGAAATCGTTGGTACGCAGTTGCAGTCGCAGACGCGAGGTAATGAAGTGATATTGAAATGAGGCATTGTTCAGCTCCTTCAGAACCGCGCAAAAATCTTCCAATGTGGTCGTTTCTATTCCCAGGGGAACGGTGACCTCGATACTTTCGCAGAAATAGAACGGCTCGAAGGCGATTTGAGTGGCCCGCGTGGGATGGGCGGCGCAGTACTCGTCCACGATATTACGCAGGTCCCGGCGCAAGTCTTCGAGCAGCAAATAATCCCGAATATCCAGTGAAGCCAGCATTTCCGCGAGCTCCGCACAATTGCAGGAAGCCAGAACCCATTGGGCGAATTCATTGGAGAACCCTTCGGTCAGAAAGTGGTATCGTCCCAGGCTTTGAAAGGTGTTGTAGAAAATCGCTCCGTCGCTGCAATGTTCCAGCCCCTCGCGGAGTTCCAACAGATTGGCGGCCTTCTCGTTGCAAATGCGCGTGAGATAGGCGGCCGTGACAAAATCAAATGGTTTTTGC
>JAQUPQ010000077.1 GCA_028716525.1 Terriglobia bacterium
AAGCAGCACAAATAATGCCATATAGTTAACACACCGGATCGAACAACCCGGAAAAATCAAAAAACGGCCAAAATTCGGCCGTGGATACCTATCCACGAGTTTACGTTTTGAGTTTTGCAAGAGGCTCATATGTCATCAATAACGGTCCGCGAAACCCAAGGCGGTTCGATTCTCTCACCTGGGAGCCCAGCAAAACCGAAGGACTCAGATATCCAAAATTGCCAGAAGCGCCTATGCTTCGAGCACCGCAAAGTTTGGCAAATACCGATACATCTCTACAAAACGATTCGCCTCGGCTTGTGGAATTGTGCCCAACTCTAGATTAGATCCCGCTGCAAGAGGCAATTGACTCTCAAGTTTCCTAAATTCTCGAACTGTCAGTTTCGGCACAGCTATTCTAACTGGGCCTGGTGGGTTGGAAAGAAAATCTAGCGATTCGAAATGACATGAGCGTAGCGTGTCGTAGTCGTCGGCTGCGCAAAAAACACCAACAACTGTCGTCATCTTTGCGCCATCCTCATATTCGAGCTCACAGATTGGATGGAAATCAATGGTGCCAACGCCTTCGTTGCTCGAATTGCGAATTGCCAAAATTGCCTCAATTTCGCGTATGACCATTTGGCGGCTAAGGGCGCCGAATTGCCACCCGTATAATTGATCCTCCGTTGTACTCTGGGCAACGCGATCTCTTCCGAATTCGCTAACAAACCGTTCCATCGCTGTGGCCGTATTGTCCTGTTCTGCCTGAGAGATTTGGGGAGATTTCATACATTGGACCGAAACAACCAAAACGCTTCCGGATTGAGCACGTCGGGCCACCGTACCCACATCTTGTAGCATTTCATTAGTGAGTGGATCGTCGTAATCTAACCACAGAAAGTGCTTGGAATTCCAATCCAGTGCCTGCAAGGCCTCTCCAGATCTTCTGTAGTCAACAGGAATTCGGAATGGCTTGTTTTCTTCGATCCGATCACGAGCAGAAACTGTTTGCTCAATGGATATCATTTTTTTGATACCAAGTGCGCGGTGAAATAAAACAAAATCGGAAAACCAAACCGACCCAAATCCAACATAGACATATTCCTCAATACGTCCAAACGGACGTAGCCTGCGAAACAAGTCGCACAGCATCCGGCGTTCTGCATGTTTCGCAGGGCGTAACGAATAGTCAATACGCCGAAAGCTTGCGCTCATTTTCCCCCCATGCGCTGATAGATCAGCTCGAAGGAACGTTCCCCGACCGCTTTGGCTGACCCCACGGACAGTTCTCCCATCAAGAAATCTACCTCGTCGATTGGCTTAGAGTACTGAATCTTTATCGTTCTCGGTCCCTTAATGACGCTTCCCCTAGATGGGGCAGCGAAGGTCGCACGATTCGGCAACTCCTCTGGTTTAGCCGTTTTTGCTTTATTTACATAATCCAACAAGGGGCTGTTCTCCCGTGTGTGCTCGTCGATATCTGTGTCCAAGTCGTTTAAGAACGTGATTACCGGGCGCATCATTTCAACCATGCGCCCAAGAGTAGTCATCCATATTGGGCTGTCCTGGTCCACATCGGTTTTCGTTGTATTCCACGGCACGCGTGCCGAGTCGTTAGAATCGAAAGAAACAATTCCTCTGAATCTCGCGAATTGGTTGTGATAACTCGGGATGATCAATGAGCTCGATCGCTCCTCAATTAGCCCCCAACCCGTCGTGTTTCTTCGATCTGCTTCGAGAATAACTCTCCCATTACATATCACGTACCATCCGGCTTCACGCGGAGAACTATGGCCTACGCCGACATAAATTCGGACCTTAACTACCTCTTCGCCTTCTTGTGCAAAAATGATTTCATCAATTCCAGGAGAGAATTTTCCGTCGTCCGTCACCAAAAGATAAAGACTAGTCGCGTCAATATGGATGCCATTTACTTTAATGGATAACCCTCCCGCCAAGAACTGCCGGTGCTTTGATTTGATTAGGCCAATAATCATGTTCTCAAAGATTTTCGTAGAAAAACGGGTTGCAACCTCTCGCCGTAAATTAGTTACTAAAATCTCAGTGCCCGGTTTGTCACACGAGATATTCTCGTTAGACTCAAAAGCCGCCCAGGGGAAATGCCATCCATCTTGTCGCTCCCAGTCTGAGACCGGTACGTCAACAGCCCATGAATCGTGGGGAGTGGCCGAGCGAACTACAAAATGGTCCCCAAACTTAAAAAGTGCTCGTTTCATGCCTACGCCAAATTGCCCAATAGAATGAGGAGTACGTGGTGAGTTGGGAGGCCTGCCGAATCTAAATGCATAATTTTTTGCAGCTTCTTTATCAAATCCACCGCAATTGTCAATAATAAGAAATTTGTCTCTACTAAACTCTATTGACACTTCTCGTCCTTCGAATGGCCGGTCTCCATCGCTTTTCAGTGCTTTCGCGCCGTCAACGGAGTTGTCCACCAGATCAAGAACGGCTTGCTCCAATGCAATATCTCGGGTAAGCATTTCTACAAAAAACGCTTTTGTTGGCTCCGCGCTAATTTGATCTATTGTTACAGCGTCAACCATTTTAGACTCCAGGGATAGACTCGCTTAAGGGGAAGTCGAAATTCTCGCCACATTGATTGAGCAGACGACTACAAAAATAAACAACTTGGCGAGACCGCAACGCCCCTGCTGGATATTTTTTATCGTTGGTGTTGCTGTCGCATTATTACTCTCCGCCAGCTGCTGCATCAATCAAGCTATTTATAATTAGCCTTTTAATGGTACGCTATAAAATGTCCTTAGCACTGCTCGGAGCGTACTGCGCAGGATTGACATGAGGTTTGGAGCCAAGTAGCGCGACTTTTTGAACACAGAATGCAATGAGAGCATAAATTTCGTTTCTAATTTCTCTTGCCTGTCCCTCGTCAATTGCATCGATGCCGTGAACAAGGCCGTTCATCTTCTTCGTGTGTTTGGAGGCATTTTTTGTAGCAAGAGCTAACTTGGGTCGCTCAGCTCCAAATACTTCTACTGCAATGTCCTTGTCGTTCAACCATCCGAGCATCATTTCAAGAGTGAGCGTCTGGTGGTTTTTGTATTCTTCCGACAATGGGTCTTTATTTTTTCTTCTATTGTCTTGATCAATCTTTTCGAAATAGCGATCCTTAACCGCCTGATATTCGCCGGAACTGATTATGAAGGCTTTAATGGATTTTTCCAGTATCGACCTCAGCAACATAATGCAAGCAATGGGTGCACTACGTAGTTTCACCCTCGTTGCTTCGATGATGAAGGAGTCGAGAATGTACTCGTTTGAAGTGCAAGGGAATTCGGGAGGCAAGAGCGTCTCCCAAGTTTGAATATGGAGATTAGGATTTGCTCCAGCAGAGGCTTGACCTTGTTGGGATTGAGATGTGGCTGTATTTGTCGCAGCTCCGTGGCTAGTGCCTGCTGAGGATTGATTGCCATTCTTCACGGACGACGTGAGCCCACATTTGTTCTTGTTCTTATGGAATAATCTTCGGGCATCTGCTCTATATGTATCCGCAAAATGTTGCAGATTCACTTTTACGCGCATAAATAAAGCGTTTTCGGTGCGCATGGCAGTCTTTATCGTATTCCAAGGGATTTTTGTTGAGTCCTCGGAAACGAACCGTACAATCGCAACAAAGCCGTTATATTCAGAATGCCATGCACCAGGCTTCCATCCATAGTCTTTTGCTTTGCTCGCGAATACAATTACGCGATCATTGCAAACGAAATATAGGCCAAACTCTTGCGTCAGATCTCTGTTTGCCGCACGGGAGTGGTTTTCCTCAGATCGAAAGTAGTATTTTTCATGGACCCCATAGTCTATAAAGGCGCGAACTCCATCTATGTCCAACAAATCCTTATCTGCCTTTATCGCACAATCTTTTCGCAAGGATGGAATGTAGCCACGGATACGCTCAAACCTCTCGAAATAAGAGCTAGAGATACTAATCTTTAGGCCTTTGGATGTATATACCGCGTAGCGGATTTTCAAAACCTCAACAGCGCTTTCGAACCATTCGTCACGCTCTATGTCTTTAATTACCTCTGGCTTAATTCTAGATACAATAAAAAGCGTATTGCGTTTGCCAGCAGTTTCGTAGACATTCCCGACAATAGAATTGTTGCCGATCATTTGAATGCCGAATCTCATCTTGATGGCAACATGACCATCGTCTGATGACATAGCATAATCCTTGCCGAACTTCAAAAGCGCTCTTTTAAGACCGATTCCATAGTGGCCTATCCCGAATTTATGGGTCCAGGGGTCGGCAATTCTTAAGGCGCGCGTTTTAAGGGTGTCTTCATCAATCCCGCCGCAGTTGTCAAGGATGCATATGGATTGTTGGCCCAGACGAATATGAATCTTGAAGTCCGAATAGTCATTGGGTAACCCGTATTTGTCAAGCCCAACGCCATTTTCAAGCAACTGATCGCGAGCGGCGTCAATGGAATTATCAATCAGGTCAAGTATCGATTCAAGGACACTGATATCTGTTGTCAGAGTGCTTTCAAGGAAATTTGGATTGACTGACGCTTGAACATCAACCTCTCGCAACAGATTTTTTGCCATGTAAAATACCTTGCTCTGTGTTTAGGACTTGGCCAGACTTGGTGAGCGTGTTAATTTCCTATAAATCAGTTTTAATATGCCCTCGGAAACCAAGGGCGAAACGCTATTGCCAATCATTCTGAAACTATGCCATTTCGTGTTATGGAAACAGTACCAATCGGGAAACCCCTGTAAGCGTGCTGCTTCGCGTACAGTGATTACTCGTGGTGCCGTTGGGTGTATTGGGCGGACGGCCTGATGACTACCTTTGTCTGCGCCTGTGCCTGCTCGTAGTGTAGGGCATATGCCCTCCCACGATAATTTTTTCGCACGACTAACCGGATCGATTTGGCCAGGTTGGATCGAACCATATCGTGCCCGTACTTCGGGAAGATGGGTTGTGTCGAAATTGCCTGAAACGAAGCCCTTGGCGAGAAGGTCAAGGGCCACATCCGACCCCAATCCCTTAATCGGTTGTGAGCGCATTATTTTTGCATATTCCGATGGTCGCGTGTTTTCGCGGTATTGCCCCCAGCCGAGATTGTTCTTGTCTTTTTGTTGAGCTACTGGTTCGCCAATATCGGAAATGGCATCGTGTACTGTTGTTGGTGCTTTACTGATATCCAGGATTTCCGAAGGCGTGATGGTTTCTAATGCGAGGGGGTCAAATCCGATTACCACCACTCTTTTTCTTTTTGTAGGGGCACCAAATTTGGAGGCATCAACTACTATCGGTGGCAGTACAGTGTACTTTTTGTCAGCCATGCTTATCGCGTCGAATAACTCTTGCGCGTTCTTGTTGTCCAGCAATCCCTCTACGTTCTCCATGACGAAGAACTTGGGGGAAATAATGTTGACCGTCCTGAAAAAGTGCCGAATCAATGACCGCCTGGGGTCATCAATATTTCCCTTTCCTATGCGGCTGTATCCTTGACAGGGTGGCCCGCCAATAACTCCGTCAATATTATTGCCTTGCAGCAACAGAGTCCAATCGGCTTCGGTCATCGAGGAAAGATCGCCGGTTTCTACTCTTGTGTTAGGAAAATTGCATTTGTAAGCGGATTGAAGTGTCGTGTCGATGTCGACCGCAATCGTAACTTCGAACCCGGCTTGCTTGGCACCAAGGCCGAAACCGCCGCAACCACAAAATAAATCAACAATTTTCGTCACTTTCGTCCCCCTTCATGCGTTGGGTTGAAGTGTACGAGAAACCGAAAAAAAAAGCGACCGCTACCATATGCCTTGATATTGTTTTACCTCTGCGAGTACTTGCGGCTCTCAACGCATGGGTGAGCACGGCCCCTTGATGTGCGTATTACTTTAACATATCTTGATTGTGCTTGCGCGTGCTTGGTAAATTTCACTCCGATCACCCCGGTCTGATGGACTTGTCGGTAGCCGGCCCATCGATGAGGACCACCTAGAAGCGCAGGAAACCGTGCTGTTGGGTTAAGGTATTTTCGTGTGTGTCGACTGCTGCGGCCACCGCAATTTGAAGGCTCGGACTCCGTACTGCGATTATCGTAACCTGGTCGCCAGCGGCTATGCCCTCCAAAGCTAGGTACCTTTCATGGCCGCCGCCGGTTCCGCTCACCTGGACAAATAGAGCTTGCCGGGCTCTGTGGTGACCATCTGGCTGGGTGAATAACATCGCAATCTCTAAGACACCATCCTCATCCACAACCGTCGGCATGGCGAACACCGGTTGCGAGTACCCGGGCAGGGTAAGCAGGCTGACCTTGTAGGATTGGGCGACGAAGGTGGCTATCACCTCTTGGACGAATGCAGAATGGGGTCCGGTCTCGTTGACCGGCGCGACGATCCCGCTGGTGACCAACTCCACTTGGCGAACATCGGGATTTCCCCACGGCTCTCCGTAGGAAACCGGCTCGAGTGAGCCATTCTTGCGGCGGATTAGCATGGACGGACCGCCTGCGACCCCCATAGGCATGCGCCAGACCGGCTTTCGGCCGAGGTCGGGAAAGCGGAGGCGATCCTGCTGGTAATGGGTTTGGGGCGCCTTCTTGGCCCCGGGGTCGGCGTCAGTAACTTGACGTTGGCGCTTCGGCTGGTTGACTGCCCGAATCGGCGTGTTCTCTGGGTGACGTGGGTCTGAATGCCATTGTCCGATGCTTTCCTTGCTTGTCAGGTGATACGACAATGACGAGAACGGAAACGGGTGGGAGCAACTATCCAGGTGGAAGACGGCGAACGTCCGGTCGGGCTCACCGGCGAATGGCAACCAGATCCCGGTCGCTTGTAGGGTGGTTTTCCCGAGAAACGGGAAGGTGGCCACCGGGTAGACGTCCAGGCCTTCCCCCCGAGCCTGTGCGCAGGAGTGATGTATGCGTGCCGCGGCGTGGCGGGCATGTTCGCTTCGGGCCAGGCGACCGATGTGGGGCGCAGACACGGCATTCATGCCGGGCGCCAGGCGGATGTCCAGCTTGTACCGGGACGAGTCGAAGGATTCTTCCGTCCAGTAGAGCTCCGGCCGGAAAGGTTCGACGAACAGGCGATGAAGGAGGCTGCCCGCCATGCCGAAGTAGAAGCGGACGATCTCCAGGCAAGGCACAATCAACCGGCGGCCCTGGGGGAGTTGGACCTGGACGCAGTGGGCCTGGGTGTGCCTTAGATGCCAGGGGTGGGCATCCAGGGGCAGCAGGTAGTGGCCATCCAACGGCAGGCCAGCCTTGATGACGGTGGTGGTATCCGGGGTGATGCGAAGGTCCGGGAAGGTCTCCACCTGATAGGCAGGGGATGCGATGCATTGGCCGTCCTGCCAGATATCGCCGACCCGGACTTGCCCGAGCAAGCTCACCGGCAAATAGGCATGCCTCGAATGTGCGTGGTCGGTGCCATCGGGAAGACAGAGGGCGGCTTCGTCCCCCGGATCACCGAGCACCCTGGACATGACCAGCTTCACGCTGGGTTCCGAGCGCCGACGGCCCTGGGCAGAATACCGGTAGTCCAGGTCGCCGTACCAGTCCACGCGCCACGGCTCTTCGTTGCCAGCCTCGGCGGATGGCAGGAATACTGACAGGGAGAATCCCGGTTCGTGCATGGAAGGACGATCTCAGTAGGGACGCTCGGCGGTTGCGGGCATGTGCCAACGGTGACGCACGCTGCCGTGTCGGGAGGGGAGCAGTTCGCCGCGCCAGTCGGAGAACCGTACCACCGTCTGGTCAAACCAGGCAGGGCGGTTTCCCTCGAAATCGCGCAGCAGCGCGCTGTAAGTGACGGCCCGCGCGTACCAGGCGTCGGTGATCCGCCGCTCGAAGTCCGCGAGCAGCCACGTGGCCAACTGGATGAAATGGTGGCGCTCGCCAACGGCAAGCGTTTCGAACATGGTCCGCGCCGGCGGCATTTCCAGCGGCTGGGCGCCAACCGAGGCTTCGACGTAATCCTTGAGCTTCAGGTTTCTGTAGCGGTGAGTGACCTGGGAGCAGAGTTGCCGCAGCACGTTGTAGTAGCCGACGCTTCGCGGCCGGCAGAACGGCCCGCGCCCTTCCAGGCGCAGGATGGCCACCTCCAGAGCCTGATGTGCGGAACCCTCGTAGAACGTCGGCGCCACTCTGGCAGCGCCCCTCAGATCGAAGTCGCAGTTGAAGCATTGAGTCACCGGCCCGCCGTCCGCATCGTCGGGCTTGCCGAGTTCCCGCCTGTGGAAGGCCACCGGGTTGCCGCAGGCCGGGCAACGGTCATGCAGCAGGATCCCGTGGGTCGGGCAGTAGGTGTTGAACGCCACCCGCCACCGCTTCCGGAAATAAGGAACCCTGTCCTCGGCCAGGCACTCTGGACAGAACTGTAGGCCGAAGCCGAGGCGCTTGCGGTGATATATCTTGATCGGAAGTATCCAGCGCTGGACGTAGCTCTCCCGCACCGTCTCGAACAACAAGCCCTCGTAGGACCGCAGGCAGGTCCGAAATGCCTGCTCCTCCGGCGTGCCGGTGTGGCGGCTTAGCGCGGTCAGCAGCCACTCGGGGCCGAGGCGGTCGATGTCGCGATTCCAGACCTGCCGATTGGCCCCGAACAGAACCTGGGCGAAGGTCTGCACCTTCAACCCGTGGCCGTGGGCGAGGCGGACGAACCAGGAGCTGAGCAACTCGTCCGGCAAGGGCTTGGCATGGAACGCCCAAAGGCCGGGCGATGGATCGTGCGGGGCGCTCATAGCTGGGGAGGCCGGCGTGATCGAAGCGAGGGTTGCACCCAGCCAAGCTTGTCCAGCAGTTCGACGGTGATCCGTTCCGTGCCTTGGCGGATGGCGGCAATGGCCGTCGCCTTCACCAGATCGCTGGTGTCGCCGATGGTGCCCTCGCTCATCCAGAGTATTTTCTGGGCCATGGCGCTGTCCGCTAGGTTGGATGGCTCGCGCAATGGCGTTCGGTGCTCCAGCGTCTTGAGCAGCCTGGCGAATTCGCCGTCGAGGGACCACTTGGGCAGAATCTCCGGAACGAAGCGGTTGGAGAGCTGGGGATCGGTGTTGAAGGCGTTGAAGGCGTCCTCGATGCCGGCGGCGACGATGCACACCTGCGTCTCGTTGCCCAGGCTCTTGATGGCGTTCCGGAACTCGCGCTGCCGATTCAGGCTGCCGGCGATCAGGTGGTGGATCTCATCGATGACGAGCAACCTCACGCCCAGCCTGGGGAACAGGGCGGTGATCTGGTGGTACTTGTCCTTCGCCGGAGAACTCGGGCGATAGGGGGCGAACAACGCGTCCAGGATGCGGCGGTACAGGTCTTCCACATCCGGCGTGCCGGGCGCCTCCACCGATACGACAGGCACGACCGATTCTTCGCCGGTCTCGTTCTCCTTGGTTGCGTGCCGAGTGCGGAACCTTTCGAGGATGGAGGTCTTGCCATTGTTCGAGGCGCCCACCAGGAGCATGTTCGGCATCCGGGTGATTTTCGGATGTGCAAGAAGATCCTCCATGCGCGCCAGGATTTCCTCTGCCCGCTGGTAGGGAATCCAGGAACCCAGGCGGATGATCTCGATCCGCTCCTCGGCCGAGAGCACGGCCTGCTCGGCGGCCTTCTTCGAAAGATGGGGAAAACGGTCCGCCATGCTCAGTACTCGTCCTCGTAGGGCTGAACATCGGCCGGGTCGTAGTTGCCGATCTTCGGTGCCGGCCCGGTCGGGTTGGGCGCGGAGACGCCTGGCAGGTCGATGGCCTTGCGTTTCCGGGCCTTCTCGTGGTCGAGGCGCTTCTGCTGGCTACGGCGCGCGGCTTTGGTTTTTTCCGCAGAATCGTCCTCGATGGCGCGTTGCTGGTTGATGATGGCGAACAGGCCACGCTCGTCGGAGGACGTCCTGCCCTCGTCGCGGGCGATCTTCTTCGCCGCCCGAAGCTCCCAGATGCTGGCCGGCGGCAGGCCAAGATCCCTGTACGGGATGGCCACGTAGCGTTTCCCGATGGGGTCGAGGAAGTAGAGCCGGCTCACGTCCCTGGGATCGCGGCGGAAGCGGAACGACATCTTCCGCTTGGGGTGCTCCGGGTCAGGCATATTCACCCAGGGGCGCAGCACGTCGTGGAAATAGTGGATGTCGTCGATCACCACGCCGTAGTCCTGGACCGTCCGTTCCTCGAAAGGCATGAAGTCGATGCGCACCTTCTCTTCGTCGAGTCGGCGCGCGGGGAGTCCGCGACCAGGCCGGGACTTGGTGCCCAACAGCCCCTCCCGCCATCTCTGCAAGGGGGTGGTGCCGATCCCGGAATGCAAGTGCTTGTGGTACCAGGCTACGAACAGCACCAGCCATTTCTCCAGTTCGGCATGAGACATGGTGGCCTTGCCTTCGGAGTCGTATTCGCCCTTCTCCTCCGGCCCCGAGAACGTGGCGCCCGGCAGGTGTTTCAGGCGCTCGGAGACTGTGCCCATCAGGCGTTCGATGTGTGCGCCGTAATGGGGCGTCTTGACTGGACGCAGGAGGAGGTCAATGTTGTATTCGTCGCACGCGGCCTTGAGCATATTGCCCCGGAATTCCCGCGCATTGTCCATGTGCAGGGAACCCATCACGCCCCAGCACGGCCACTCGACGGTTTTCAGGTCCAAGCCGGCCAGCCATTTCTCCTTGCCCAGGACGGCGTGGGAGATGCACATACCGGCGGACATGGCGGACGGGGCGTCCAGGGTCAGGTACATGCCCAGGATTACCCGGCTGAACACGTCGATGGCAAAGGTGACCCAGGGCCGGCCGATGGACTGTCGGGAGACCTCATGCACGATCATGACCGGGAGCAGGGTATGGTCTACCT
>JAQUPQ010000078.1:0-7629 GCA_028716525.1 Terriglobia bacterium
CGGTAATCGGTGCATCCCCGGTGCGATCGTGAAGCGTAAAGGTAATATTCGCCGTGGCAGTACCGCGGTTGACCAGCGCCATGCCCGTGTCAATGTTGATCGTGCCGGTGTCGAGCGGGTTGGACTTTGCCGCAACCCCGGTGCGGTAATCAATAAAGATCCGGCCCTGGGTGGTGGGAACGGATGCGGGAACTCCAACTTCAGTAACCACGTTACCGCCTTGGGTATAACTAAACACCGCAGTGCCGTAGACTTGTGTGAGAGATGCATCATACGCGCCTGTCTTCGACGTGCCGGATTGCACCTGGGCGTAGCCGGCTTTCGTGTTCGCAGATGAACCCAGCGTTGAGAAACTGCCCGCTCCATCCCCCGGCACGTTGAGCACTGTTGGCGCGACGACCAAGTTGGGGACCTTGGCGACAAAGGCATCATCGCTGCCGCCGCTGAAGGAGTGGACGGGTGAGCCCCAGCTCGCAAAGCTGTAGCCCGCTACATAGAGATTTCCGCTCCCATCCACCGCCACCGCGAGCCCAATGTCCTGCGCGCTGCTGCCGAGAAACGTGTTCCAGATCAAGTTCCCGCTAGAGTCCAGTCTCGCTGCAAAGGCGTCATTGGCGATGTTGCCGAACCCGTCATAGCCGCTGCTGTAAGGGCGGACGGGCGAGCCCCAGCTCGCATCGCTGGCGCCTGCCACGTAAACATTTCCGCTCCCATCCACCGCCATCGCGTAGCCGACGTCGTTCCCGCTGCCGCCCAAAAATGTGTTCCAGATCAAATTCCCGCTGGAGTCCAGTTTGGCAGCAAAGGCATCATACTCACTACTGTGGAGGCGTAAAGGTAAACCCCAGCTCGCAAAGCTCTGGCCCACCACGTAGACATTTCCGCTCCCATCCACCGTCACTGCTCTTCCACCGTCGTCCGCGCTGCTACCCAGAAATGTGTTCCAGATCAGGTTTCCGCTGGAGTCCAGTTTCGCAACAAACGCGTCAAACCCGCTGAACGCGCGGAGGGGTGAACCCCAGCTCGCGAGGCTCTCGCCTGTCATATAGACATTTCCGCTCCCATCCACCACCACTCCGAGGGCGTAGTCGTCTGTGCTGCTGCCGAGAAATGTGTTCCAGATCAGGTTTCCACTGGAGTCCAGTTTCGCAGCAAAGGCGTCAAGGCGAGCGTTGTAGGCACGGACGGGCGAACCCCAGCTCGCTTCGGTCTGGCCCGCCACATAGACATTTCCGCTCCGATCTACCGCCACTGCGTTGCCGACGTCGTTTCCGCTGCTGCCGAGAAATGTGTTCCAGATTAGATTTCCGCTGGAATCCAGTTTTGCAGCAAAGGCGTCATAGCCGCCAGTGTATGCGCGGACGGGTGAACCCCAGCTCGCATTGCTCTGTCCTGTCACGTAGACATTCCCGTTCCCATCCACCGCCACTGCGGAGTCATAGTCGCCCCCGCTGCCGCCAAGAAAGGTGTTCCAGATCAAGTTCCCGCTGGAATTGAGTTTTGCTACAAAGACGTCATAGCCGCTGCTGTATGGGTGGACGGGTGAGCCCCAGCTCGCATTGCTGTGGCCCGCCACATAAACGTTTCCAGTTCCATCCAGCGCCACTCCGGACGCCACATCAGTCCCGCTGCCACCAAGAAATGTATTCCAGGTGAGCGTTGGATCGATGAAGAGAGGTTTGCTTTGGTCGTATTCGCCGACCACAAAACCGATCTCGTCCTTTCCGTATTGCGGGAATGCAATCTCGGTGGGAGCTCGTTTCCCATCTCGCTCTTGACATGCTTGCGGCACGCTTTCATTCATCTCGCCAGTTTGGAAAAAGATGTGCAGCGAGTCATCACTCTCGAATGAGACAGGAGCGTCATAGCGCAAACGAGTTTTCTCGGGGCTGGCGTATGGATCAATTCGATAAGAGCTGCGAAGGGCTGCGCCACGGGGCGCGTCGTAGGTCAGCGTTACTCCATCCCAGAGGTTTGGATAGGTGACATGTGATAACGACGCTGCACGTTGTGTATCGCTCGACACATACATACCTTTTGCGTCAAGGCCGAGACCATGCCCGCCGGAAGTGAATTGCAGAATCTCATTTGTGCCGTTCGGATTTGCGGATCCTGCCGCTTCAACTTGGCGGGTAATGAGGATGGGTATGCCGGCGAGGATTACAAACGAAAGCAGGTTTACAAATAGACACGTACGCATCTGCAATCTCCGCTTACTTGGCGACATCCAAGGGTAGGCCGTTGTCATCGGAGTAGAGGATTTCGACGTACTGCAGGCTCGCCCCCATATTGAGCAAGATGATCTGGGTCAGGAACCCTCCCCCGTCGGCAATCTGCGGGAACAACAACCCCGGCGCCGGTTGATTAAAATCCGCTACCGGGAAGGTGGTCAGCAGCATCTCCCCGCGGCTGTTCACAAGCCCTCGCAACGTCAACACCGCCACCGGCGTCGGCGCCGTGATCTCGAGCACTCCCGTGAATCCCGCCGGCAGTCCCGTGATATATTCCTGGGCAAACCGTGCGTCATGCCCGTTGCCTGTAAGATCCGAACTCCCGGATCCCACTACCGTCACGCCATCCGATTGCAATGCTCGCAAGCTCACATGCACCGGCGTCGAGGTCGGCGCCGCCATCGCCAATCCCGTCAGATGCCCGTTGGATTGATCCACGTACACCAAGGCATGTGTCGTCGGGCTGGCCGCCGGCACCCCCGACTCCGTCACCACAACCTGCGAACCCGCCGCACTGTCAGTCGGCGTGAACCGAAACACCCCTGCTCCCACCGGTGACGTCGTCCCACTGTCCGGCACCACCTGCGCCGAACCCACGTTGATTGTTGTGGGCGCCCCGTCGGTCTCCAGCCGATATACTCCCCCGGCTGCAATGCTGTAATTGAACGTCGCTGCACTTCCGGCGGCGTCTCCTACCCGATGCACTGCCAGAGCCGTCCCATCGTTCTTATACAGATTGATCTTGCCGGTCTCCAAGCTGGCCGTCGTGTTCATTAAAATGATGGTCGTCCTGAAAGCGCCACCATCGGCCACTTGCGGAAAGTCCAACGCACCGCTCTCCGGCGCTTTCGTCAGATCCGCCGTCGGCGTGGTCGTCAGCAACGTTTCCGCCCGTTGGTTGAACGTCGACCGCAAGGCCACGACCGCCACCGCCTGATCGCTTGTAATGGTCAACGTCCCAAACTGCGTGGCCGTCCCAAAGTTCGAGGGGAACGCAAAATCCGTCGCCCACTGACTCAACTGATCGATAAACAACGCCCGATGATTGGCAGCCCCAAGTGGTGCGTGGCCGGTAGCCAGTGTTACTCCTGCCCCATCCCGCAGTGTGAACACCAGATTCGCCGTCACCCCACCGGGATTGACGACCGCCACTCCGGTGTTGATCGAGATCAACCCCGCATCCAGCTCCCGGCTCTTCGCCTGCAGGTTGGGCCGATAGTCTATAAACAGCCGGGCGACCGTCGTTGGCACCGCCGCTGGCACTCCTGTTTCACCCACCACGGCATTGTCCTGTCTTAAACTGAACACCGCCGTCCCGTAGACCAGTGCCAGTGCGGCATCGTGCGCTCCCGTCTTGGACAACTCCGACTGACCCTGGGCGTAGCCGATGGCCACATTCTGGGCCGCACCCGGCGTCGAGGAGTTCGCCACTCCATCCCCGGGCACATTGAGCCCGGTCTGCGAGTTATCTAAATTCGCCGCGATCTCGGTCACCGTAAACGTCTGTCCCGCAATCGTGAGCGTTCCGGTGAGAGTGGTGTTGCCCGGGTTCTTATCCACCGTGTAATTGACCGGCCCCGCTCCGGTTCCACTGGGGCCTGAGGTAATCGTCAAAAACGCCGTGTTACTCACCGCATTCCACGGGCACGAGCTCGTCGACCCTACCGTCACTGATCCCGTCCCGCCGCGCGAGTGGTATAGCGCACTCGACGGAACCAGTGTTGGTTTGGGATTTGAGACTGTCACCACAGCCATCGCCGTGTTGTTCGCAGACACGGGGTCTGTTCCGGGGAAAGTGACGGTCGCCGTGTTGTTGATCACTGTCTTGTCCGCCTGCCCGCAGTTCAGCGTCACCGTGAGTATGAAAGTAGCGGCTTCATTCACGGCCATCGCTGCAGCCTTGGTACACTGCACTACTCCCGCCGTAACACCGCACACCCAACCCGCCGGATTGGTGACGGACACATACGTCTCACCCGAAGGCAAGGAATCGACCCAGGACACTCCGGTGGCGGTCGTTGGCCCGAGGTTCGTGACCACGACGGTATAGGAAACGTTCGACCCCGCCAGCCCCGTCGTTACCCAGGCCCCCTTCGTGATCGAGAGATCTGCCTGCTCGAGCACGGTCACGCTTGCTGATGCCGTGTTGCCCGTCCCGCTGTCGGTTGAAGTCACAGCTCCGGTCGTGTTGTTCTTCACCCCGGAAGAAGTCCCCGTCACGTTCACTAAGACGGTACATGCGGCACTCGCAGCCAGTGTCCCACCACTTAAGCTGATGCTGCCCGAACCCGCTGTTGCCGTGACTGTTCCGCCGCAATTGTTCGTGACTCCAGTCGGCGCCGCCACTACCATTCCGGACGGAAACGTATCACTGAAACTGATCCCCGTAAGCGCCGTCGTTGTGTTGATATTCTGAATCGTGAAACTCAAGGTCGTTGATCCATTGAACGGCATCGAGGCTGCACCAAACACCTTCCCGATCACCGGTGGTGCGACCAAGGTGAAGGCGAAGGCCTCGGAGGTCGGATCGCTGACCACAGTGTTCAGGTTGTTCGGATTGGGGTTGGTCACGCTCTTGACGATGAAGTAGTAGTTGGTCGCGGGGTTCAGCCCGGTTACGGTCCAAGCTGTGGCGGATTTGTTGGCGGTCATGCCGGAGAACGTATAAGGGCCACCAGACGTGGTGGAATAGAACACTTCGTATCCGCCGGTATCGCCAGTATAGGTGATAGGCGTCCAGCTGAGCGTAATGGAAACTACGGTTGGCGAGCCGGCGGCAAGACCCGTGACGGGCACAGTCTGGGTGCTCTGCCAGTTGCCATCCTTTTGCTTGCTGTTGAGGAACGTCACAACAGTTGAGTCCGTGCTGTAAAGGCTATTCCATCGGAAGTCGCTGTATCCAGCACGCAGATTAGTCAAGTTGGCGATGCTGCTCGGCACCACACCGCCCAACTGATTGGAGTTTAGATTGAGGTACTGCAAATTCGTAAGGTTGCCGAGTTGGGTTGGGATCGAGCCCGAGAGCTGGTTGTAATTTAGGCCGAGGCTATTCAGTTTCGTAAGGCTGCCAAGCTCGGCCGGGATTGAACCTGAGAGTTGGTTAGTGTCTAGGGCGAGCTCTTGCAGGCTTGCAAGGCTGCCAAGTTGGGTGGGGATGGAGCCTGTGAGCTGGTTGCCGAAAAGATAGAGCTGTCGCAGGTTCGTGAGGTTGCCAAGTTGCGTCGGGATCGAGCCCGAGAGTTGGTTGTACTCCAGGTCAAGCGCTTCCAGGTTCGCAAGGTTGCCAAACTGCGCCGGGATCGAACCCGTGAGTTGGTTGCTGGACAGGTTAAGGATCTGCAAGTTCGTGAGGTTGCCGAGCTCAGCCGGGATCACGCCAGAAAGCTGATTGGAGAGCAGGCCAAGGGTCTGCAGATTCGGAAGGTTACCAAGCGTAGTGGGGATCGAGCCAGTCAGACGGTTGGGACCCAAGCTCAAAAACTGTAAGTTCTTGAGGTTCCCAAGCTCAGCAGGAATCGATCCTGTGAGTTGGTTGTTGAATAGGTTTATGTATTGGAGATTTACAAGATTGCCAAGCTGCGTGGGGATCGAACTCGTCAGCAGGTTGCCAATCAGACTGAGGTATTGAAGGTTAGTGAGATTGCTCACTGTTGTGGGCAACGGTCCCGCGAGGTTGTTGGAATCCAAGCTCAGTCGTTGAACTGTCGTCTGGCCGGCATCGCAGGTCACTCCGTACCAGCTACACTCCGTCCCCGCCGCGCCACCCCAGCCGGTATTGTGGGTCCAGCTCGCGCCGTTGGTGCTAGTGTAAAGATCCATCAGCGCGGTTCGCTCGCTGTTCGATATCCCGCTAGCATGCCCGGTGAAGAAAAGAAGAGCAATAATCAGAGACAAGACCAACTTACAAAAGCTAAGGACTTGGCGGGGATGCATGGGTAACCTTCTTATCCGCTGTCACACCGCCATGGCACAAGTGATCAGAGTGCTCTGCGGGCGATAAGGACTCTAGCTGTGGTGTGAAGAGCAGATATAGTCTTCCTTAGAAAACGATCGTTACTGGAGGAAAAGGGAACTGTTCATGAGGTCCCTTACACGAAGGTGGTGGGATTGTTCACACGAGCATTTAGAGGGAACTCACGCAGTCCGCAAATAATCTTTAGGAAATGAAGAACCCCGCTTCGGCCTCCACGAAGCGTTGCTCTTCCTTGCTTGGCCCAAACACTCTACAGCACACATCCTACTCGCAGACATGCCTGTTGGCAATAGAGAATTAGGCTGACAAAACTTTCGGGGGCATCGCCAGTGGGCCCACACTTGCAACAACTTTTGACGCTTTCGCATTTAGTGTGTGTAAAGATCGAGCGCTTCCCGAAATTGTGTGCGCGGTTTAGAAGGCACAATTGTCCGCATCCAGCCGTTCCCTTAAAACCAGTCCGCCTTGTGCGGACGGGATGACCGTAGCCTGGGGCGTAAGCCTCAGGTATGGACGCATCACCGAAGCAGATATAAGCCCCCCTTGAGGGGGCGATAGAGAAGGGATGGGCCAAGCGATATTTCGGGGTCTTCGCCAACCCGTGCGGGTGAGGATCGCAGCACTCAACGAAATTCAGCCACCCTTCAACCCCGGAGCAATTCCGTAGAACCGACCGAGAATTCAAAAATGAATTCTGGACAACTCTCTGTCGCCCCCTCCAGGGGCTTAACTGTTCTTTGAGCCCGCCGACCCCTGAGGCTTGCGCCTTAGGCTACGATTATCCTGCACGATAAATCGGGCTTGCACCCAAGCAGGGCTAACTCCGGAGCACCCACTACTGCACTAACAGGCTGCTGAAAAACAGATCTTGGAGTGCGGAGGCAAGTCCGCCGGTGGCGGACGCGACGCCGCTTTGGATGCGGAGTGAAGTTAAGACCCAAGAATTGGACATCTTGCGACCTATCCAAAACGGCGCCGATGGCGCCGTACTCCAAAATGGCCCATCGCCTCCCTGGATATTCAGCTCTTCAGCAACCTCCTGATTCTCTGCCGGCCAAGCATACCGAAGCCGAAAGCGCCTAGAATTGAGTCAGGACCGTATAGTTCAGTGTCTTATATCTTGTCGCTTCCCTTGTTCGAAAAACGAAAAGTTTATCCGACTACCAGTTTCCTACGCACTCAATTCCCGCAGGCGCCCATATTTTGAACCCGCCGGCATCGATCAGCTTGCGCCTGAGAACAGGGACAAACGTCCCCGCAAGGCTCATTGCGAGCGTCTCGACATGGTGTGAGCAGCACATGTATGAATCAAGGGGAAGATGGGTGGCAAGGCGAGGAACTACGTTTTCGAAATTACATCCGGCACAACGCCCGGCAAATGTTTTGAACTAGTACTCTCTTCTATCGAAGCTCCGAGGGCAAATT
>JAQUPQ010000078.1:7729-10206 GCA_028716525.1 Terriglobia bacterium
CGATCCGGTTTCCAAGCCAATCAGCGGTGTGAGGGCTTTCTTCTGCGGATGGCTGCTCAGTCGCGGCAGATGAATGGGACTCTTCGGGAGAAGAATCTCGGAAAGTTTTTGGATTAACAGTGGATCCACGGCCGCCGGCGTGATGGTGCAGTGGCTCAACACGTGATGTTCGACGCCGGGCGTGTTGACAATCTCCGAGTACAGATCCACCAAGGCCTCGCGGTTGGGAAAGAAGAAGGGCGTGCTGGTGTGCACCTGCCCCCAAATGAACATATCCTCAGTGGCGAGAGAAATCTGTTTATTGCCTTCCCGGACGTTGGCCCGGGTCGCGGCAAGAATTTTATCCTTGGGCATATCGATCTGAGGATTCAAATCCGGGACGCAGAACTGGCAGCGTCGCCCGCAGCCGGTCGTCATCTCCACAACTCCAAACGTGGTGCGATGGTCAGGGAACAAGATGTCATCACGGTTTGTGGGATGCATGACATCCACTCTTTGCGGCAACTCTTCCCCCGCAATGGCCCGGTGGAACAGGGCCATCGAGTCGGCGGATTCACTCCGTCCTTCCACCACACAATCGATGCCCAACTCGGCATAAGTGTTGGTCTGAGTAATCTGCCAACCGCCGGAGCCGCCCACAATCACCTTGAAGTTGGCGCGATGGGGATTGGAATGAATCTGGTGGAACATCTCTTTGGCATAATGCGAATTGATGGGTTCTTTGGACGATCCGAAAATCGATGTATACACGCCCGCCGCAAACGTCACTCCCAGCGGATTGTGGGTTGAGACACCAACCACCCGTGTTTTCGGGCCGATGAACTTCCACAAATCATCGGGATAACAGGCCACCACATCCTCGCGACGAAACTCTCTAAGCAGCGATTTCTCCAAAACGCGCACACCCGCCGGCATGTAACGCGCCGATCCGTCCTCATTGTGTTCCACTTCACGCCATTTGGGATATTTCTTATTCAGAACAAATTCCATCCATTGGGGCATCGACGCCATCCCCATTTGAATAAAATAACCGGCGTGATCGATCGTCTCCGTCAAAGGAGCTGTCAGAACAATCAGCTTTCCCCCATCGGACGGCGCTGAGGGATTGGGATGTCCAATCAAAGTATTGGAGTTGTCGGCGTCAGTAGTGAAACGAGTCGCGCGCTGACTCATGAAAAGTCCTCCTCAATTAAATCCGCGATATGGTTGTCCTGATGCTCGCAAAGATACACGCAGGAACTTCCGTACGAAAGCATCAAAGCCCACAGGTATCCCAGCCCTTTGAGATAGAACACCCTTGAAGCCAGGAATAATGCAGTCATTCTACAGACCCTACCCCCCGAATGCACGGAAAAAGAGTAAAGAGAAAAAGTTCACACATTGTTACAAGCGCCGTCTTCACTCCCGGTCAGCCGATCGGCCGGAAGGCCCGTAGGGCCAATAGAATTTAGCCCCGCCCGATGCTCCGCGTCGTGTGCGGAGCAAGGGCGGGGTAGCAATTTTCCGCGAAGATCCAAGGCCCGATAGGGCCGCCAGAGTGTCGAGTGATATTCAAACCAACTTTGCAACGGAATTCATCGCCGCCGATTCAAGGAAGCGGGAAGGGGCATTTGCGGGTACGCTTCTGCCGGCCCTCTGGGCCTTGGCGCATTATAGATTTCCTGCCCCGCCCTTGTTCTCCCGCCAGCAAGGCCGTCATCTCTTCCCTCCTCCTCTCACTCAAACACTTCAACTCCACAGGGGGGATACGATGTACCAGGGCTGTTCCATGCCGCGGGTACCATTGATTTCCCTCAATATTTCAGTCAATATCCTGCAAACGAAATCGAGTGTTGTTTTTCACAGAATTTATTATCACGGCACGAGCCAAAGCGCTTTTTGAGGTAAGCATCCCAGGCTCTCGGAGCCGGCCGTCAAGGCGAGACCGGATGCACCCTGTTTTCTCAAACGAGTGGCACCTTGGAGGATCCATTGCATCGCAAAGGGACGCAAACCATTCAGCCTTTGAGAATCCCTACACGGACTGATTTCACGGCCGCCGAGTGGAAAATCATTCAGACTCATCGAACTCCTCAAAGAGTCCAGGAATTTCTCCACAAGCTTCCCTACAACTGGGAGAAACGAGGCGAAACCTTGCGAACTCTAAGACAGGTTGTGCGCCACGGCTCGGCCCATTGCCTTGAAGGGGCGCTTTTAGCCGCAACCATCCTGGAACAGCACGGCTTTCCCCCGCTGCTGCTGGATCTGGAGTCCAAAGACAATCTGGATCACGTGTTGTTTCTATTTCACGAGAAGAGTGGCTGGGGAACGGTGGCTCAGTCGCGCGACCCGGGGCTTTATGGACGCCGCCCGGTGTTTCGAACGATCCGACAACTGGTGCGTAGTTATGTCGAGCCCTACGTCGATGCCACGGCGCGAATCACCGGATACGGTGTGGCAGACCTGCGCCGCCTGGTGCCGCGCTGCAATTGGAGATT
>JAQUPQ010000079.1 GCA_028716525.1 Terriglobia bacterium
TGCCAACGGGAAGCGGCAGCTGAGTTTAGAAGTCAGCAGCGGACAGAGCTATCCGTTGACGATTGCACACAACTGGAGTGTGGTGCAGTCCATGCCGGTGACCAGCGCCCAGAAGGGACCTCGATCGAACATTTTAATCACGTTCCCTTCGTGGTATGCCTGCGGTGCCGGCATTCACACCAATGCAATTATTACGGGTGCTTCCACGGAAGATTTTTCGGGAGACGCGGACACATCAGTTCCTACCACTTTCGCGGGTGGAACTATTTCTTCGAGTGGGGCTTATTCGACGGTGATTGTGGGGACCGATTGGTTGACATGGAACCCCCAGACCTCCGGGATTCACTTGTTGCGTACATTTGGATCGTATCCTATTACGCTGACTTTCACGGCTTTGCAGCAGGCGGTAGCTGTGAAAGCGGAGCCAAACGCATTTAACTTCCATAACATTACTATAACCGCTTTTGATGAATTCGGCATTCCGCTGGGGACTTATACGGAATCGATCAATGGCTTTGGTGGCGCGGCGTTCATCGGAATTGTGAATTGCGCTCCGCGCATTGCCTCCGTCCAAATCGCTTCAACCGGCGACTCCAGTGGTTTTGCCTTCAGCAATGTAACTTGGTCAGGGAGTATTTTCACATCATGCTTCCAGGACATAAAGGGCAATGGTGACGTTCAGTACAATCCCGGCGTGGGGGGCTTTGAGATAACGCGGTGCAGTGATGGTCTCTCGTTCGCAGGACAGACAACTCCCCCCGGCGGATGTTCAGGCCTTTTCACGGATCGGGAGCCGAATTTCCTGTTCCAGGCCAGCATCCAATGCAACGGTACGGGGCTGTTCAGTATTATTTCTCCGTTCAGTCCGCCGTTCTTTGGGAAGCCGGTTTCGGTGTATGCACCGATTGCCAACCCTGCATGCAATTGCCCGGGTACGCTTCCGCCAATCATCTAAAGCTTGGAAGTTTTGTCCCGCTCTGGTCATACCAGGGCGGGATTTTTTTATCTGCTGTGTCAAAAACGCACTAAGGTTTCTTGGTGGGATTGTTTTCTGATAGCCGCTCCAACGCAGCCTTCAGATTGATTTCAGCGGGAACCAATTGTGGATCGTACACCAAAGCCTTCTTGTAATCCGCCACCGCTTCTGCATATTTCTTCTCAGCCAAATACAGATTTCCTCTGTTGAAATAGGCGGCCGCATAGGTCGGATCTTTTGAGATTATGGAATCATACTGTTCAAGCGCACCGCCCCAATCCCCTGAAGCCTTCAACGCCGCACCGAGATTTGATTGAACCATCTTCGGTTCGAAGTATCCAATGGCCAGGGCCTTCTGGAAGCAGGCAATGGCGTCTTGAGATCTCCCCTGTTGTAGAAGCTGAGTCCCGATCGAATTCAACAATTTGGAGCTGTTCGGCATCGGTGTGAAGGCCTGGAGATAAAGAGTTTCCGGAGACTGCCAATCGCGGTTGCGATCGATAGTTCGACCGGCGAGCAGTGCCACAATGACGGCAAGCGTCACGGCTAAAATAGATTTGCTTTGCCGGGTTTGCAGTTTTGTCCAAAGCGCCGAATATAAGACAGCGACCACAAGGCACCAACCGAACGCCGGCATGTAGAGCAAGCGATCGGCTCGAATGGTTCCGATGGGAATAAAAATATTGCTGACGACCGAATAGGTGATGCAAAAAAATCCTAAACCAAAAAAGACATCGAGACACCGTTGATAGAACCAGAAAACGACCAGGATCAGAAGGAGACTTAAGGCGATCACCAAGAGGGTTGTTGGACTGATCCACGATGTGACCAGCGGAATTTGATTGTACGAATAGTCCGGGAGAAAATGCGCCGGCCAGAAGAATTGACCGATGTATTCCCACATAATTTTAAGTCCTGTCAGTAGGCGGGCTTTTATGGAGGCTTGAGCCAGCGGATTTAGAATGAATGGAATCGAACCGGTTATTGACCCTTTCAGGACCCACGATCGGACGACCAGAAACAAGAGGGTCGTACCTACGTAGCCTCCATAAATCTGGTAGTGCTGCCGCAGCTGCTCGACAAAGCAACCCCACTTTCCTTTTGCGTGGTAAACCCACTCGGTGAGCAGAATGACTCCCAGCCAGGTGATGGCGTCTTCCTTGGAAAGGAGCGACAAGAGGTAACAGAGCAAAGACAGCGCAAATTCCTTCCCGGAGAATTGATTCCTTGAACGCAGGCGAAGAAAGCTCAGCCATGCCACCAGAAAGAAGAGCATTGCGAGGACATCGGCACGACCGGTTATGTAAGTCACCGCCTCTGTTTGGACAGGATGCACTGCAAAAAGCAGACTTGCGATGACGGCAACGGATCGGCGCTCGGGAATAAGCCGAATCACTATTCTGTAGATGATCAAGCAAATGAGGACATGGAGGACTCGGTTGACGAGGTGAAAACCGTCGGGCTTAAAATCCCCGAGCCAGACGTTCACTGCGAAAGTAAGCGCCGTCAGGGGGCGATACATGGCCATGAAACCGTAGCGAGCGGCATCCAGAAGAAATGGACTTGCAAAGATTTTAAGAATCAGCTTGGGGCTCTCGAGTACACTGTTTTGCACAATGTAGGGGATATCGTCCAGCAAGAATTGGTGCCCCCAACTGTTGATATCACACAGCAGGGCGGCGAGGACAATGAGCCATTCATAGGGGCTCAACCAAAGGAAATGGGGGGAGGTATCCCGGCCGATTTTCTTCTTTGCAGATTTAAGGGGTCGTGATGGCTTCATACAATCAGATTTCTAGCGGTTTGTTCGCCATTTGATCGCGGCTGGCAAATCAGGTACGAAAGGCCGGACCTGATGGAGCGGACGAATCATAGGAGAATTGGAATAAGGTCGCAATTGGATTCATGCTTCCGAAGGCTACCCGTTGTTTGGATTGGCTCATTGCGGTGGTGCCATGACTGTGCCGCCCGATTGCCGAATTAGTATATTGAGATTCGATCGGGCCGCCATGTTGGTGGGATCGAGCTGAAGCGTTCGATAATACTCATTGATCGCATCCTGCGTTCGGCCCTGCGCATGAAGAGCATTGGCCTTGTTGAAGTGAGCGTCGGAATTATCGGGATCATGGACGATGATCCAATCGTACTGGGCAATGGCCTCTACCAAGTGACCCTCAGCACGCAGCATTAATCCATAGTTGTTTCGAATGTTGGGATTCTCCGGCGCCAATTCGACCGCCCGTTGAAGATCGTCGATGGCTTCCTTTCGCTTTCCCTGTTGAAACATCAAGGATCCCAGGCTATTCAGCAAATCGGGATAGTCCGGCTTGATCTGCATGGCCTGCTGATATTCCCGGAAGGCCTTATCGAACTCCTTCCGGGCGGCGTACTGCACACCCAGGTTATGATGGGCCTTGGCACTGTGTGGCGCGTCGCGCACCGTCTGAGAATAGAGTGTGAATTCATTCCGCCACATGGAATTCCGGGAAATTACCCTGATCAGCATGAGAACAAGGATGACGGCCAGTGCCAGTTTGGGCCACTTCCTCAATTGGGCCCCTTCCAACCGTTGTTCAAGCCGTTCAAATATGCAAGCCGCCATAAAGCAGATTCCCAGAGCCGGCATGTAAAGCAGCCGGTCGGCCCGGATGGTTCCAATGGGCACAATGATGTTGCTGATGATGGAATAGGTCAGAAGGAAGTAGCCGAGCCCGAAAAAAACGTCCGGGGCCCGTCGAAAGGTCCACACGAGTACTCCGCAAAGCCCCAGTGTCAACAGGATGGTGACAATCGCAGGTACGCTCCGCCAGGATTGGACCAGAGCAATTTGATTGAAAGAATAATCGGCCGACAGATGGATAGGCCATACGATCAGCCCCGCGGATTGAAACATTATTTTTAGACCCGTCAATAGCCGGACGGGCAATGAAACATGCGCCAGCGGATTATCCAAATACGTCACCGTGACGTGTGACACGTTGTGGAGAATCGCAAATCGGAGGCCTAAATAAATTCCCAAAACCACACCGTACCCGGCGTAGACGCGGCCGAATTGGCCGCGAACAATCTCCCAAAATCGTTTAATGTTGCGTTCCGCGAAAAATACAAATTCCGTCAGGAAGAGCACACCCACCCAGGTCACCGTGCTCTCCTTTGAGAGCAGGCCAAGAAAAAAGGATACAAGCGACAGGCTGTATGAACGCCATGAGAATGGGTTTGACTTTCGAGCCCGAAGAAAGAAGAGCCACGTGAACACCAGGAAGAGCATTGCCAGTGCATCGGATCGACCGTTGATGTATGTGATGGCCTCGGTTTGAACGGGATGGACAGCGTACAGCAAGCTCGTTACGAGCGCTAAGACCAATGAATTTTGGAATAGCCGGCGAATCACCCAGAAAATACCCAAGCAGACGAGGATGTGGATGAGCCGATTGGCTGCATGGAAACCATCGGGGTTGGGTCCACCCAGCCACCAGTTGATGGCGAATGTGAAGGAGGTGAAGGGGCGATAGAGGGTCTTGGCAGTATCGTAAGGCGCCTCAAACATCCTGAAGACGAACTGAGGAGTGCGCAGAAGACCGTTGCCGAGGATTCTGCTGAGGTCGTCCATGACAAAGCGATGACCCCAGCTGTTGAAATCACACAGCGCGGCCACAAGGGCAATTATGATTTCGGGCCAGAACCGGGCGGCGAAGGACTTCTTTTCCTCAACAGATTTCTTCTTGTCCTTTGTCTTCTTCGACGGTTTGGATTTCATAGTGTAGGGCTGGACGTCTCCGCGCGGGGAGTTTTTAATCCTTCAAAGGATTCATGAATCGTGACGAACTTCATAGCCAAAAAATATTGCCGCGAGGCCGTTAAAGTAACTGAGTCCTGAGGTGTCGTCAACAGAGGTTTCCGTTTGCCGGAGGTCAATCCCCGATCGAGGAAGGCGGTTTGGGTTCAGAGCGAGAAAACTCAGCGCCCTTGCATTCTGCGTTGGATGAGCTCAACACTCTTTTGAGCCGGTGTAAAACTGGGGTCCAATTGGAGCGTTCGCTCAAATTCCTGTTGTGCCTCCTGATTGCGCCCTCCGAAAAAGAGTGCATTACCCTTATTGAAGTGATGATAGGGATTATCGGGTTGTTGTCGAATCAGATCGTCGTAATATTCGAGAATCAATGCGTATTGTTTTTGAGCTTCCTGAAAATCACCCTGTTTTGTAAGCGCAACCATCAGATTGTAACGAATGGAGGGAATATTGGGGAGCCCGTCCGCAGCTCTTCGCAGATAAGGAATGGCCTCGGCGACTTTCCCTTGGTTGAGCAACGTGCCCCCGATATCATTCATCAGCTGCGGGCTTTCAGGGAAGATCTTTTCCCCAATTCGAAATTCTTCCAAGGCCCCAACAAAGTCCTTGCGATCGAAATAGGCGGTGCCGAGTTCTTCATGCGCCTTGGCACTGTTGGGCGACTGTCGGACCGTCGACGAAGCGAGGGAGAACGCATCTCTCCAGTCCGCATTCCGGACTGCCGTTCGGATGCCCAGCAGAAGCAACAGGACAGAAAAGCCGGTCCACACATAATGTTTGGCCACAACGAGAGACGGCTGGTGTTCAATTCGGTCGATTCCCAGAGCCCCTATCAGCAGAATTCCCAGCGAAGGCATGTAGAGGACTCGATCCGCGCGAATTGTCCCGATGATGATGAACAGGTTGCTGACGACTGAATAGGTGAGCAAAAAGTAGGCTATTCCGAAGAAGACCCGCAACGCGCGAAGGGCAGTCCAGATGAGGAGGGCCATCACGCCGCACATCAGAAGAAGAATCGTCACTCCCGCGGGGCTCGTCCACCGGCTGATGAGAGGAATTTGGTTGAACGAATAATCTGCTGAAAAGTGCGCCGGCCAGAAAATCTGAGAACCGGACAAGAAAAGCACTTTCATTGCGGTCAGTATGCGAACGACGATCGACTGATGAATGAGGGGATTGTCAATGAACTGAGGCGGCACACCGGAAATATTCTTCAGGGCCGCGAATCGTAAGGAAAGGTAGCTCCCAAGGGCAAGAACGTACCCGATGTACACAGGCCATGAGACTTGGCGAAGAAACAAGAAGAGGCGCCGGAATACAGATTGTCCGTCCGCACGCCATATCGAGAAGTCGGAGAGAAACACAAGTTCTGTCAGCAGCGCGATGGAAATCCACGGCACGGCACTCTCTTTGGACAGCATGGCCAGAAAATAGAAGACAACGGAGGCCATGACGGCACCCTTGCGTTGGGTCGCTCGCGCCCGCAGAAAGGTCAGCCAGGCCCACATCATCAACAACATGGCGAGGGTGTCGCTTCGTCCTGTAAGGTAGGTGACGGCCTCGCTTTGAATCGGATGCACTGCAAATAAGAGAGCAGTGAAATGAGGGACGTGGCTCGAAGACCCGAACATTCTTCTCAGGACCCAGAATACGGTCAGGCAAACGAAAATGTGCAGGATCCGGTTGATGAAATGAAAGCCATCCGGGCTCAAGCCAGTGACTTGATAATTGAGGGCGAAGGTGAATGCCGTCAGAGGCCGGTACAATCCATTGGCAGTGGAGCCAATTTCAGTGACTAGAGGTGAGACAAAGAGTTTGAGAAAGTGGCTTGGGCTCTGCAGGCTCAGGTTGTTGACGATGTAGGACGTGTCATCCAGTACAAATTTGTGGCCCCAACTATTGAAGTCGCACAGGAGTCCCGCCACAACAATCAACAATTCGGGCCAGTAACGGATAGGCCATGAAGGCCTTGAATCGACCGTTTTTTTTCGGCTCTTCCGGCCTTTTGGAGTTTTATGTTTCATGTTCGATGGTGAATTCTCAAGGTTGCGATAAGTGTATCTTGATGATAAGCGGAGAAGTCGGCCGTCTTGCTTCCAGTTGATGAGGAACAATTGGCCCGCGACTCCGTTAAGGTATCGGAGGCCACGCCTCCCGTCAACTACGACCATAGAATTGGTCTATCAGGGCGAAGGGGGCGATGCCTCCTCAGGTGATCGCTCGGTGGGCAAATCCACGTTAGAAGTTTACAGATTCACCATTGCGAGGTTGTGTTAGACTACGCGCCGTTGTGTGTAATCGATTAGAGCAAAGTGGTCCCTTGTTTTTCAATGCGGTTCCCCAGGCGGAAAAGAACCTAATTTAGTGCGTAGAACCACCCATTTGAAGGGTGGTTGAAGTAAATCCAAGCGGTGGGATTTCTCGCGTTGCAAGATCCGAAATGTCGATTCATCCGCAAAAATGACCCTTCTGATTCTTTCCATCCTGTTCTTCTTGTTGTGGTTTGCTCTGGTGCCTGCCTACCCCTTTTGGTTGCGAAGATGGCGATTGTGTCCACGGCCGCAGGGTACCACCTTCTCGTTTCAATGGCCCAGAGTCGACGTCCTCGTTGCCGTTCGGAACGAAATCGGCCTTATTCGAGAAAAAATCACGAACCTCAAGCAGCTTGATTACCCTGAGGGCAGCATTCGCTTCTGGATTGTCGACGGAGATTCCTCGGACGGAACACCGAGGGCCGCACTTGAGGCGGCCGGGGACGACAAGCGCTTTGTGATAATGAATTTGGGTTGGGGAAACAAGGTCGCCCAATTGAATGCCGCGCTTGAACGGGGTTCTGGAAAATGGGTTCTGATTTCTGATGCCGATGCGGAATTGGGCGATGAGACGCTTAAGAAGATGATCCGTGAGGCGGAGGCCGATCCTGATGTTTTTGTCGTAGGGACGCCTGTGCACCCGGCGAATTCGAATGTATTGGATCAAACCCACTGGGAGATTGGGGATGGTTTGCGGCTGTTGGAAAGCGACCGAGGTTTTGCTTCCATCGTGACGGCCCCTTGTTATATCTTCCGCCGTGATTTGATCGACGCCTTTCCAGCTGGGGTCTTTGCTGATGATGTTCACATGGCGTTTGCGGCCTTCGCCCAAGGAAAACACGTTCGTTATGCTAGCTGTCAAGTTATTGAAAGACGTTGTCCCAAGAGCTTCTCCAACCTACTGCGGCACAAGCGTCGAAAGACCCACAACTATCTGGTTGAGATCTTTCGGTTCCTTTCACTGGAGCACCAAATGCCAACGATTGCGCGTCGAATTTTTCTCTTTCGTGCAGCGCAGATCCTGTTGGCCCCCTTTCTGATACTGGGATCCATTCTTGCCTTTTCGATGTTCGTTTGGACACGGGGATTTGGGGAAGAAATGCTGATTGCCCTTGGTGTGGCGCTCGGGTTCCTCTTCATTGCCGCCTGGTCGGGGAAGCGCCACCTCTCTGTAGTGAGCTACGTGGTCACCATGACGATTGTCCTCCTGTTCACCGTCGTGTCCTACCCCTTCTCCAAATCCAGCCGAACACTGTCGCTGTGGCGCTTGCCGGACGAGGCGGCGGCCAAACAGGCTGATTCATTCGATCGGTCCGAATAAGCCCAAGGTTTGGTTGGAAAAGGTTCTTGGAACGCTATGCGGCCTCTTGAGCCTTGTCTGAGCGCATCCAATCGGGGGATATCGTATTTTCCCTAAAATGTGATGCATGAGACAGAATTATTTGGTAGCTTAGAATTGTTAAATGAATGCATATCCTGTGAGTCTTCCCCTCGAGTGGACAAGGGTGTGCCAACCATGCGGTCCCCGAGGGGATTTATCTCTTCTCGGTTTTGTATCCTTCCATGAAAGATGTAACAAGGGCACCTTCGGATCCTAACGAATCGTGGGGGGGATCCCCTGTCAAGGCTAATTATAAGATATGGATTTTCGTCGCCGTTTTGATTGCTGTCTTCCTCGCTGAGAATATTTATGAAATGCGGCGTCAGTCCTGTTCCAGTGATGAAGTGGTGCATCTCCCCGCCGGGTATACGTATCTCGTAAAACGAGATTTCCGCTTGAATCCGGAGCATCCTCCTCTATTGAAGGATCTTTGTGCTCTGCCGCTGTTGTTTTTGCGGCCCCGCCCCCGCGTGGATTTCTCCGATCCCAACTGGCAGCAGCCTTCGGTGGTTTCGCAATCCGTGTTCGGATTTCGGTTTCTCTACGGTGATCCACCCCGCGCCGATCAATACCTTTTTTGGGGACGGCTGCCCATCGTGCTGCTGACCGCCTGCTTGGGTTTTTTCATTTTTCGTTGGGCGCAGCAACTCTATGGGAACGCGGCTGGTTTATTGGCTTTGGGGCTGTATGCGTTCAGTCCCAATGTCATTGCGCACTCCCACTTCGTAACCACCGACATGGGGGTCACCGCCTTCCTGACAATTTCCTTTTATTATCTGTGGCGGTTCTTGAGAGATACCAGGACTCGGGATCTGTGTTTTGCAGGTCTATGCATGGGGGCGGCCATGGCATCAAAGTATTCCGCCGTCTTTCTATTCCCTGTGGGCATATTTTTTTTGTGGATCTATAGTCGGCCCTCCCTCCCGCTCCCCCAGGAGCGAAAAAAGGACTCTTCCAAATCCAAAGGTAGGAGATCTCGTGATCGGCGCGGCCGTCCAGCATCGTTCGATTGGAATGCGGCAATTCCTCGGGGTTTTTGGAGGGAGTTGTTCCACTTTGATCGCCCCAAGCTGAAGCGGGTCCTGATTTTCTCGGGCCTGGCGTTCGTGGTCATCCAGCTCTCATTCGTGGGTTCCCTTAATCCCATGCTTTACTTGCGCGGAGCACTGCAGGTCAATGCCAATCACAACCCTTTCTATGAATCCTTCCTGCATGGAGATTTCAAGCGGGGAGGGTGGTGGAATTATTTTCTGGTGGCGTTTCTCGTTAAGGCGACCTCTCCATTTCTTCTTTTGATCTTCGCCCGCTTCATTTTTCTTTTCAAGAATTTGAAAAAGGAATGGTGGTCATCGATGTTCCTGGTGGTGCCTTCCATCGTTATGTTTGTGGCTGTATCCGCCCTCGCCGACCCTCTGGGCGTGAGGTATGTGCTTCCGATATTTCCCTCGATGATGGTCTTTTCGAGCGGGATCCTGAGAGCGGTTCAAAAGAGGGCGCTTCAGGGGTGCGTGTGGGGAATGTTGGGATGGCACATCGTATCATCCCTATTGGCTTTTCCTTATTCGCTTTCTTATTTCAATGAGTTTGTGGGAGGGCCCTCCAAGGGGATTTATTGGCTGGATGATTCTAATATCGATTGGGGACAGGAGCTAAAGGGAGTCAAGCGATACATGGACTTGAATGGGATCAGGGTCATCACTCTTTTCTCGTTCTC
>JAQUPQ010000080.1 GCA_028716525.1 Terriglobia bacterium
AGTGACGCCAGACGTGCTTGCCGCCCGTTATTTTTCATCGCCCAGAAGAATCTGTTGCCCCGATTCAATTTCTTTTTCTGCAGCAAATCGACTTCCCGACGATAAAGGCGGTTAAATCAAAAAATCCAAGGGGCTGATTCACCAGATGATGACAGAGTATGGTGACGCCTCGGGACCCGCGGTGCAGAAACCGCACTGCGGCTACCCAAGCAATGGCGCGTCAAAAGGAGCCACTGTCTGTCGCTATATTTTATCTTCGTCAATAAGAAACCCTAACTCTCCAGGTCTTTTCTGCAGATCGGACAACCGGCATTCATGCCCAAATCAATTTGACAGGCCCCGCAAAAATATTTGTGACAATGATCGCAGTACAAGACTACGGGCCAATCTTTCATGTAGATGAATGCCCCTTCTTTCTCGGATTTTTCAAGCTGGCGAAATCGATCTTGTTCCGTGATTCCGCATCCGGCACAGACCGCATCTTCATACTTCGTCGTTCGGCGCTTGGCGGCCACGGTTTCGTTGGAGGCACATAATCCGCAGAGACCTTTCTTTTCTTGGAATGTGCTTTCGTGAATGAGTGCATTGCAATTGGAACATTGATGACCACTCGCGGTGAGAACACTTGTCCAAAATGGCATGTTCAGCCTCCTCTCCTTCTGATGAACTACCGGGTTTAACAACGCCTTGCACTAACGTTGCATGACCAGGCCGAAGTGTTCCTGCAAGGCCTGAGCATACTCCTTTTCGCCCGCCAACTCCCGCTCATGCCGTTCGCCGTTTCGTGTGATGATCAGCCGCATTTGGCTGAGCGTCACACGGCCATCCGGAGTCGCCCGGGAACAAATGCGTCGCTGAGTGAACATGGATTTCGGAGAGGTTTGATGGTAACGGCACATCTCCTGGTATTCATCCATCGTATGAGCCACAAGACGGAAGCGATATTGCGGGCTCCAGCGTCTGTCCTCCTCAAGACGTTCCAGGATCAGCCGATCCTCCTTATCCGTCTGCAGGCGATAGGTACGCCCCGCCCGAACCTGGGCCGCTCGATCATCTAGTAACAAGGGTTCCATGAAGGAGTCCCCAAATCCGACGTCCACCAACCAACGCTCCTCGAGTTGAACCAGCAATGTCATATGGTCAAACTCCGCTCCGAATTGCCCCTCGGAATTGATGGTGCTGGCCGAAAGCATGGAGACATCAAATTTAAGATTTCTCAGCAGGGCGGCAAACAATCCATTCAGCTCATAACAAAAACCACCGCGGCGGCGCCGCACAATTTTTTCAAAAAGAGCTTCTTCCTCCAGTCGGATCGGCTCATGCGCATGAATACTCAAATTTTCGAAAGGAACGGTCAGCAAGTGTGACCTTTGCAATGGCCGCAGTGTTTCAATATTCGGTGCAAGCCGCCCGTGAAAGTTAATCCGATTCAAATACGCTTGAACATCCATAGACCAATACCGAGATTATTCCGGATCACCCGACACAAACTCACACTCATGTTATTCCGCACGGAACGGTTTCACAATAATGATCATAAATCTGACGTTAAAGGAAGATGAAATTTCTCGGAAGCCCGTCTACTCCGCATATTGGGTTTAGAAGCTCTCAAAAACGATTGAATTTTTTCGATTCTCTCAAAAGCAAAGGCTAAAGCGCTGCCATCTATTCCTTGCAATTTCGGCTATCACGAGAGAGGCGGTGTGTAGTAAATTCATTGCGAATTTCTTCGTCCAGGCCAGACGATGTTCGCCGGAAACACATGATGAATCTCTTTCAAAACGCGGATGCGAACCTTTCAGCCAACGATAATCGCGTGGATTTTTCCCGCCCCCTGGCGGATCGTATGCGCCCGCGCTCGCTTGACGAGTTCCTGGGACAGAACCATTTGATCGGGCCGGGAAAGCCGCTCCGGGTTCAAATCGAAACCGACCAGCTTACCTCTCTGATTTTTTGGGGGCCGCCGGGTGTCGGCAAAACCACTCTGGCCTCCATCATCGCCCGCATGACGCATTCCACGTTCCTGACTTTCAGCGCCGTGCTCTCGGGAATCAAAGAGATCAAAGAGGTCATGACGAAGGCGGAACAGGCGCGGCAGTACGGCTCAAGGACCATTGTTTTTATCGATGAAATCCATCGCTTTAACAAAGCCCAACAGGATGCCTTCCTGCCCCACGTCGAACGAGGAAACATCATTCTCATCGGCGCGACCACTGAAAACCCCTCCTTCGAGGTGATCTCGCCGCTGCTGTCCCGATCGCGTGTCTACGTGCTGAACGCCTTAAACGCCGCTGAAATCATAACGCTTTTGAAACGCGCCCTCGCGGACAAAGAGCGCGGCTTGGGCAACGAAACCATCGAAATTCCCGAAGCCGTCCTGGAGCGCATGGCAGTGTATTCAAACGGCGACGCCCGCATGGCCTACAACATTTTGGAAGCGGCCGTGGCGGGAATGAAACCGGATGCGAACGGCGCCAAACAAATTTCGGAGAAGGACATCGAAGCCGTTCTTCAGAAAAAAACGCTGCTGTATGACAAAACCGGCGAGGAACACTACAACATCATTTCGGCGCTGCACAAATCGGTCCGCAACAGCGACGCCGATGCCGCGCTCTACTGGCTGGCTCGAATGCTGGAGGCCGGGGAAGATCCGTTGTATGTGGCGCGCCGTGTGGTCCGCATGGCCTCGGAGGATATTGGCTTGGCCGATCCGCGGGCTCTCAGCGTGGCCATCGATGCCATGCGCGCTGTTGATTTTATCGGCATGCCGGAAGGCAAACTGGCTCTGGCGGAAGCCGTCGTCTACCTCTCTTTGGCTCCCAAGTCGAATGCCCTTTATGAAGCCTATGACGCGGCCCAGCGCGACGCCACCGAGACAATCGCCGAGCCCGTCCCCTTGCAGATTCGAAACGCCCCCACCCGCCTGATGAAGGACCTTGGGTATGGAAAAGACTATCAGTATGCCCACAACTATGAGGACCGTATCACCGACATGCAATGCCTCCCGGAAAATCTGAAGGAGCGGGTGTACTACCAGCCCACCGAATTTGGGCTGGAGAAGACCCTCAAGGAAAAACTGGCGTGGGTGCGATCCAAAATTCGAAACAAATAGCAAAATCCGCCGGCGTAAAGAACCGCCGGTGCTTCCAGAGCTGTCCTGTCCCGAGGGTCGTAGCCCAGGAGGAACGTGTTCTTGAAAATCTGGAACTCATCCATTATTATCAAGCCCGCGTTTCAGTCGTGGGCCGCTAGCTCAGCTGGGAGAGCGCTCCGATGGTATCGGAGAGGTCGTGGCTCATGGCGAAGAGATGTTTCCCCCGGAATTGGGAATTCCGCGTGTATTTCGTGTGTGTCCTTCGGAGTTTCAAGGATGGAAAGTACTACATTGGGTCCACTGGTGACGTGATGCGGCGCCTGGGGGAGCACAATGCGGGGCAACAGGCGGCGACGCGATACAGGCGACCGTTTCAACTGGTTTACACTGAATCTTATGTGGAACCCAAGAGGGCGCGACGGCGGGAAAGATACCTTAAGGCTCAAAAGAGTCGAAAGTTGATTGACTGGCTAATAACCGGCGCTCGTAACTCTGAGGGAACGTGTTCTTGAAAATCTGGAACTCATCCATTATTATCAAGCCCGCGTTTCAATCGTGGGCCGCTAGCTCAGCTGGGAGAGCGCATCGTTCGCAACGATGAGGTCGTGGGTTCGAGCCCCATGCGGTCCACCAGGTTATTTCTTCAAATCACCCCAGTGTCGAGCAGGCTGAATCCAACTCTTATCTTCTTTTCTTTAGGATTTCTGCAAAAATGATGCGGCGCCCTTCCGGGTCAGCGCATTCTGCGACCAAATGTCCGGAGGGCATTTCGCGCGGTGGGCCGAAGAACTGCACGCCTTTTTTGGAAAGGCGTTCATAGATTTTATTGGCGTCATCAACGATCAGAAAAATCTGCCCGTAAAGCGGCTCTTCGGGCGGGCGTCCGCCCATCTGAGTGATCTGGTGATAGGCCAGGCTATAATCCTGAAAATCCACTCCCGTGTCGCGAGTGGGTTGAATTTGAATGCCTCCCAAGACTTCGCCTGCTCGCGAAAATCCCGGCTTCAAGGCCATGCCGGGACGTTTGGCCGCAGCTTCCACAAACCCCAAGGTATCACGATAAAAACTGGCGATGACGGGCGGATTCTTCGTTGTGAACACCAACTGCACACCTTGAATCTTCATCCAGCCGGGTTTGTCGCTAATGACCTTCATGCGAGTAATGGTGCGCCCGGACCCGCCGCGTGTGGGGCGGGCATGTTTTCCATGGGAGGCGCCCTTGCGGGCTTTCTTGGCCTTCTTATTTGCCATGGCTCACCTCGATGACGTTTGGCCTCTCAATAACTCGGATGTGCTGGTTAAAATCGATGACAGGTTCAGACGATCCGCAACAATCATAGGCCGTTCGGGCATGCGTAGCACTAGTGTATCTGTTTTCAGGAGCTTTGGCAAATTTTACCTTTTTCATGGGTAGCGCCGGCTGTTCTTTACGCCGGCGAATCTTGCCTGATACAGTAATTTCCCGTCTGCCACCCACCGCCGCCCTCAAAAAAGGGCGGCGGTACCCCAAACACCAAATTCTATGCACCGGTATCCCTCGTCCCGATCCATCGGGGCGAGCGCTGCCCGTCCAAATGATTTCAACCCCTCTTCCAAAACCTCTTCCACAGCCAATAAAAAACCGTTACAGCAACTAACCAGGGAATGGCGCTGGCGGCCATGGGCCGCATATCGACGGTCCAGGCGCTGGAAATTGTTATGGCAATCAACAGCAGGAGCGCCAGCCCGGTGGTCCATGGCGCCAACGGCAAACGCAGCGGCAGTGAAGCAATCGTCGAGCGGGGCATTCTCCGACGAAAGGCAAAATGGGTGGCCAGAATGACCATCCAGGCAAAAACGCCGCCAAACAGCGCCACGCCCACCATCGATAGATACGCCCTCGCCGGGAAAAATCGCGCCATGAAGATAGCCGCGGCGAGCCCTCCGGTAGACGCCAACAAAGCATTTCTGGGGGCGCCGGTGGGACTGACGATGCCCAGGAATCGCGGAGCGAAACCACTGCGGGACAATGAAAACAACATGCGGGAGGTGAGATACAAATTCGTGTTCATCGAAGAAAGCGCCGCCGTCAACACCACAAAATTCATAAGGGCCGCCGCAAACGGAACTCTCACGGCTCGAAACACCGTGACAAACGGGCTCTCGCGGATTCCGATGATGGCGTGCGGAACAACCATCACCAAAATGAAGATGGCGCCGAGATAGAAAAGCACCAAGCGCGCCAATGTTCCCTTCATGGCTTTGGGAATGACAGTCCCGGGATCCTGAGCCTCGCCCGAGGTCACGGCAACAATCTCGACACCCAAAAAACTGAACATCACAAGGCTCGACGCGAGCCACACGCCCGACCAACCGTGCGGCAAAAGCTTGGAACGGTCGGCCAACTCTTTGAACGTCAATCCCACGGTTCGATTCCCGCTGAAAATCAATCCCAATCCCACCACCAGAAATGCCACGATGACCACCACTTTAATCATGGCAAACCAATATTCAAATTCGCCGAAACGCGCCACTGTGCGGGAATTCACATACACCATGGTCCCGGAAAAAACCACAATCCATATCCATTGCGGCACGTGGGGGAACCAATACTGGCAATAAATCGCCGCCGCGACTACTTCACTTCCAATGGCAATGACTTGGGCCAACCAGTAGGAATAACGCACTGAAAATCCAGCCCAGGGATGCAAAAACTCATCGGCATGGACTCCAAAGGAGCCCGCCAAAGGTCTCAGCACAGCCATTTCCGAAAGTGCCAATGTCACAATCAAGGCAATGATGGCGCCCAGGCCGTAGGTAAACAAAACGCCCGGACCGGCAATTTGAATCGCCACACCACTCCCCAGGAACAGACCCGTACCGATGGCGCCCCCGATCGCGATCATGGTCAGTTGGCGCTCCGTCAGCTGGCGTTTCAGGCCATGCTCCTGCACCAAGAGATGGGCAGGTGTTTGTGCGGCTTCCGAATCCACAGAGGTGATCCTTAATCCGATGATTTACTCAAGGAAGGGAGTGTCATCCCAACTTTGCCAGTTCCTCCAATAAGCCCTGTATCTCATCGCGGGCCTTGGCATTGTCGGTCTGCTGCGCTTTCTCCAAGCCTTGCGACAAAATACGGCGCGCTTCTTCAAAGCGTTCCAACCTCATCAAAAGCTGCCCGCACATCTGATAGGCGGGAACGTAATCGGGATTGAAACCCAGGAGTTTTCGAAAAGTATTGATGGCCTCGTCAGCCCGCCCGACTTTCTCGTACTCCAATGCCAAGGCATAGTGTGCAAAGGAATCCGTCGGCGACGATTGGACAATTTCTTCGAACGATTCCAGCCTGGATTTATTCATGGAATTCTCGAAAGTTTCTTATTGATACACGCCTTCTTCAAAAATCTTGCGAATTTCCTCGATGGATCGCGTCATGCCGAGCGCCAGTATCAATTTGATTCTTGCTTTTTGTCCCGACAACGACCCGCCGAAGATAGCGCCCAGTTGACGTGATTGCTTGCCGGCGCCTTCATAGCCGTAGGTATCCAAGACCCGGCCGCGTATGGATCGCGAGCAAATTACCACCGGAAGCGGTTTTTGAAGGGCGCGCCGGACGGCAGTAAATGCCGAAGGGGGAATGTTTCCACGTCCCATGGCTTCGATCACCAACCCTTGAGCCCCGGTGTCAATAGCGTAATCAATCAGTCGGGCATCGAAACCGGCATACATCTTGAACATGTCCACGCGCGTTTCCAGGCGCTCGGTACGTATGATTTTGCGCCAGAACTTTCCCCGTACCCACATGATGCGGTCCTTGTCGACCAGCCCAATGGGACCGAACTCCGGAGATTTGAAGGCATCGTATGCTTCGGTGTGGGTCTTCGTGACCTCGCGGGCGGTAAAGATCTCATCATTCATCACCACCATCACGCCGCGGTCCATGCCTTCCGTGTCAAAAACAACACGCGCCGCCGAAATAAGATTATGCGCCCCATCCCAGCCGATTTCTCCGCTGTGCCGCATGGCTCCGATGACGGCTATGGGTTTTGATGAATCCACCGTGAGATCCAGAAAATACGCCGTCTCCTCGAGCGCATCGGTTCCATGCGTCACCACCGCGCCGACAATTTCTTCACGACCCAGTTCGCGGCTCAGCAATTTTGATAGTTCAAACATCTTCTCAGGCGTCATGTGCGGTCCGGGGAGACGGGCAAAATCGATCAGATCATATTCCCCCACCGCGGAAAAATCCGGAATCATGGCGAGAATATCGCGGCCTGAATAGGCTGGTACCGCGGCGCCGACCTCGGGATCAAATTTCATCGAAATCGTCCCGCCGGTGAATACAAAAAGTATTTTTCTGGAGCTCATTTCAATTTACTTCCAAAACAGATTTCCGCCGCCCTCAAAAAAGGGCGGTGCTACCCAATCGGCCTCTTATTTCGGACCCGATTTCTATTTGGATGAACATTCCTGCTCAACAAACTCGAATAAATTCCGAATCGCGTTCTTGTCCTCCATCAAACCCTGAGCCATATTTTTCGATCCTCCGCCGCGTAGGGGAAACTTTTGGGCGCATGTTTTGAGAAGCTGGTTGGCGTCGACTCCGGAATCAGCGGAGGTTGAAATAATGACCTGGCACTTATCGCCCGGAATGACAAGGACGCCGACAGCATTAGATTGGCTCGCAAAATGTCGGGCCAGGAGCTTGGCCCACTCCATGTCTTGGTCTTCAATGGCTCGACACAGAAGATGAAGCCGACCTACAACTTTGGATTCTCTGAAAAGCTCTTGGGAACGAAAAAATGCCACATCATCGAGAAGCTTCAGTCGTTCTCGGCGTAGAGTCTTATTTTCTTCCAGCTGTTTCTTAATCAACTCCGGAATGGGGTCAAACGGCGACGAGAGAAGTTTAGAAACCCGCGAGAGCGCCTCAAAGTCTTTTGTGGCCCACTTCGAAGCACGCTCGCCACACACAAATTCCACCCGCCAGCCCTGTTTATAACGCTCCACCTTGCGCGGAAGAATCAGGCCCACCTGGCCCGTGCGCGTGACGTGAGTTCCTCCACACGGTGTGCAATCAAAATCGGGCACTTCGATGAGACGGAGAATGCCCTCACGCCCGGATTCTTTGCGCAAATGCCTGGCGGCGGCCTCTTCACGCGTGACATTCAATATCTTCACGGGCCGGTCCTCGAAGACCACCGCATTGGCGGCATGAATGACGGATTCCAGCAGGTCGGGAATGAGACGATCTGTTTTCAGATCAATCGTGGATGTTTCCATTCCCAAGTGAAAACCCACCGTCGGTGCATCGCACAGATGGACGAAAGCCGCTGAAAGTAGGTGCTGGCCGGAATGTTGCTGCATGTGATCTTGACGTCGAGGCCAATCGATTTCGCCGTGAACTTGATTCGAGGAAACCGGGCCCTCGGTCACATGAACCACCTCCCCACTGTCTTCCTGTTCGACGACATCCACTACTCGGATCGCATCGATTACTCCGGTGTCGTGGGGTTGTCCTCCTCCGGTGGGATAAAACGCCGTCCGATCCAGCCGGACGTGATATACCGATCCCACGGGATTCATTGAAACCACGGAGGCCTCAAACGAACATAGAAAAGAATCCTCATAGTAAAGGCGCTCTGTAGGCATTCGAGCCTTTCATCGGCCGAGGCGTGCCATTGTTTTTGATAAGGGTCTAGAGGACCTCAAGATACTTCAAACCCGAACCGGTATTAAACATCACCACTTCGTCCTGAGGCTTAATCAGTCCTTCCCGTTGAAGCTTCTTGACGGCGGGCCAGCAGGCGGCGCCTTCCGGAGCACAGAAAATGCCGGTAAATTTCCCGATCTCGGAGACGGCCTCCTTTAACTCCTCATCGTCAATCATCACGGCATTGCCGCCGCTCTTTCGTAAGATGTCCAGCATGATGAAGTCCCCGATGGCTCCCGGCACACGCAATCCGGCGGCGATGGTGTGAGCGTTCTGCCATGGCGTGGCCTTCGATGCGCCGTCATGAAAGGCCTTCACGATGGGGGCGCACCCGCTGGCTTGAACCGTCACCATCTTGGGTCGCTTCGACCCAATCCAGCCCATGGCTTCCATTTCATCAAACGCCTTCCACATCCCGATCAAACCGGTGCCGCCTCCAGTGGGATAAAAAATCCAATCGGGGAGCTTCCAATCCAATTGTTCCGCCAGCTCGTATCCCATCGTCTTCTTTCCTTCGATGCGATACGGCTCCTTCAACGTGGAGACATCAAACCACCCTTCCTTCTCTTTACGCTCCCCCACGATGCGCCCGCAATCACTGATGAGCCCGTCGACCAAAGTGACCTGCGCCCCGAAGGATTTACATTCGATGTAATTCGCCCGCGGAACATCTTTCGGCATGAAAATGAATGCCTCCATGCCGGCTTTGGCCGCGTAAGCCGCCATGGCGCTGGCCGC
>JAQUPQ010000081.1 GCA_028716525.1 Terriglobia bacterium
ATGTGCGTGGGACGGTTGTGGCAATCAATGCAATCCATCAGACGCATGGGGGTCTTTGACAACTGCTCGGCCGTGACCTTGGAGTCGGTGGAAACGAAGGTCGTCACATTTCCGTTGGGGTCGGTGAGCTGGACCCAGGGAATGACTTGGCGTTGGGCATCGGCGGGAATGTAATTGATCTTGTTTTGACTGTACATGTGCCACCAATGAATGCCGCCGGCGTTGCCGCTCTTCAGCTCCCCGCCACCCACTTTCATGACCAAAATCGTCTTGAGCGGGGTGTTCTTCTCATCCTCCGAGAATTTGGTCTTGTTGATAATGCGGTTGCCGATGAACTTCTCGGGCCAATGACATTCCTCGCAGGTTTCGCGTGACGGCCGCAGATTTTCAATGGGCGTCGGAATGGGCCGCGGATACTTTTTGAACAGAACTGCATAGACCTGATAGGAGCCAGAAAGTTTGGATTTTACGAACCACGAAGCGCCCGGTCCGATGTGGCATTCCACACACTCCACTCGCGAGTGCGGCGAGTTTTTGTAGGCCGTGAATTCGGGCGTCATGACAGTGTGACAGGTCTGACCGCAGAATTGCTGCGTGTCCATCTCCTGGACGCCTTTGTAGCTGACCACGGAAAGAATCAGGATGTTGGCCAAGGTGACCAACCCGAAGACGAAGATCGTATGCCGAATCCGGGTCTTGTTAAAATCGAGACGGGGGAAACGCCCCGTCCCGAGCGCCGAGCCACCTTCCGCCAACCGTTTCTTCCGAGCCAAAAACAAGCCCACCGGAATAATCACCAAGCCCGCTGCGAATATTGAAGGCAGAACTACGAAGGCGATGATGCCGGCATACGGGTTGTGGAAATACCCGATGGCATCGAGCAACAGCATGATGATAATGAACACGGAAGTGACCGTGCATATCACCGCTCCCAACAAACTCAGCCAGTGGCTTCCGATGGTGAGAATAAACTGAAGAATACCCAGCCAGAGCTTTTGAAATCTAGATGTGACCGGTTGATCCTGCTCTTCGTTTTCGTTTCCCATAAGTTCCTGAGTCTAACTTACCCGTTGTATGAATCAAGTCGGATGTGTCCATACGACTTGAATGGGATTCAATTTCCCGGAATTCGGGTCAGGTCTTGATGAGTCTTGAAAATCCTCAGTGGAGGCGGGGTCTTCGGCGAGTTTATTATTTTCTTAAGGATATGAGAACTGCAATCAACTCTTGTTTATAGGCCGAAGAAACCCTCTGCATCCAACTTCGCTCAAGACCGAGTGCACACTAGCACCCTCTAACCCTGCATCTTTAAAGCAAATAAGAAACCAAACTCCCGCATCAAACGCAGGTTTCTTAAATAACGTAACAGTATGAAATCTAAACAAGTTAACTCCACTATAAAGAATATTCCGTGAAGTATTCATTGGAAATCCATGAGTTGTTGCATGCAACTGTTGCAACGGAGTGTTTCGAGGTATCGCTGAAGACGTTATTTTGGAAAAGGCTTCCCGATTGGGTTGAAAAATTTGCTGGAGTAATAAGACTTCGCCACAAAAGGAGATGGCCAAGCTCCTCTCCATGCAGAGGGCAGGTTGGAGGTTGGAGCGATCACCCAACGAGGAAAAAGATGACCGCGCGCAACTCACAGGAGCTTGGCCAAGATGGAATGCCCTAATCTCGAGATCGGGCGTGACTTGTCAAAGGTCCGAGGGCAGGCTGTTTAAGTGATCCCGGTTCAAAGGCCGCCTGGGACCGCTCCTGGGACGGGGCAAAGATTGGAAAGAATCGGACCGCCTGCGAGAAAATCACGAATCCCAATGCGACGATCATCACCGTGACCATGATTTCAAGGAAACTCGGGAAATAGCTGGTCTGAGAACCGCGCAACATCCCAGTGATGGAGACATTCAAGCGGTTCATGACGAATCCCAAGACCACCATGAGGGCTCCCACAAAAAGCCCCAAGCGATTCTGTCGAATCTTTTTGAAGAAGAACAAAATCATGGGAGCAACAATGCCCAGCAGCAATTCCAGCCAGTACAGAGCAGCTTCCTGGGTGCGTTCGAAAAGGAAATGCACCGCCCCCCGGGTATAAATATCTTGTAACCTCACCACCAGGAGGACTGCCAAGACAACGGCTGCGATTTTTCCGATATCCGCGAGGAGATCGCTTTCCAGCTCCTGTCGAAAGGCTCGGTGGCTCAAATACGATTCAAAGATGGTCATGCACAGTCCCACGGCTACCGCCGAGATAAAGAAGAGCACCGGCAGGATGGGTGTGTACCAGAGGGGATGGAGCTTGCTGGGCATGATCAAGTACAACGATCCGAGTGAAGACTGGTGCAGCGTCGACAGGATCACCCCGAGAATGACCACCGGAATGCTAATGGAATGCATGATTTTCATGGAACGTTTCATCCCGAACTTTTCGAAAATGATGGGCGCAAATTCGAGAGACAAAACGGTGGTGTAAAGCATCACGCACCAGGCCACCTCGAACATCACGGAATGCGGATTCCAAAAGACCAAGGCGTGCCAGATTCGGTAAGGACGTCCCAGATCGACCATGAGCGCCACAATGACCAGGGAATATCCGAGAAAAGCCGTCAGAACCGTGGGTCGGATGATGGGGCGGAAGCGTTCGATATGGAAAATATAGACGACCGCACAGACCGTGAAGCCTCCGGCTGCCAGTCCCACGCCACACAAGATGTCAAACCCGATCCACAATCCCCAAGGGAACAAATCGGTCATGTGGCTGGCCGGTCCGAGTCCTTGGGTGTAGCGGACAAAGAGGGCATAAGCTCCCAGGATCAGAAACAGAGCCACCATCACTCTCCAGAAAGTGATCTTGGGAAGGCTGAATCCGCGGAATTTCATATGGTTTTCCTTTCCGAAATGACCCGTGATCTTCAATGGCGACCAGCGTCGTGTCCGTTCCATCAGTGGTCGTTCTTTTTCTCGTTCTCTTCCGCCTCAGCGCGTTTTACTTCTTCGCGGCGATTGGTGATCCACCAGATTCCAAACAGCAGTGTGGAACCCACACCGACCACCTTGGGGATCTTCTCCAACACGTTCCAGGTCAGCTCCGGCAGGGGTTCTTTCAAGAGGTCCACTCGGAACCCGAGCTTTTCAAAGGGCACATCAGAAATGAACATCACGCCGGTGCCGCCGACTTCATTGAACCCGTAAATCTGGTTGACGTATTTGTCCGGCTCCTTCCGGATGCGTTCTCGAGCTTCGCGGATCAAATCGTCGCGCTCACCAAAGGAGGTGGCGCCGGTGGGGCAGGCTTCAGCACAGGCGGTGGGCAGTCCGCCGGCCACGCGGTCTTTGCACATGATGCATTTCCGAACGCGGGGGAAGGCGCTGTTCCACTCGTAGCGGGGAATCTGAAAAGGGCAGGCCGCCATGCAATAGCGGCATCCGATGCACATGTCTTGATCGTAGACCACCGGACCCGAGGCGGTCTTTTTCATGGCTCCCACCGGGCAAACCGACACGCACGTGGGATTGACGCAGTGATGACACATCTTGCGGACGAAGTGATTTCCCACCTCCATCACACGCGTATAAGTGGAAGCCGTAAGATCGGTGTCCGTCGTTTCGGGCAATCCGTTCTGGGTCTTGCAGGCGGTTTCACAGGAACGGCACCCGATGCATTTGGTGATGTCGATGAGCAGACCTTTGGACATGTTATGAAACCTCCGTGAGGAGTTCGGCGCGATCCCTGTCCACTCCCAGGAATGATTTCGAGAATTCATTCATTTCGTGGCGGGCACAATCGGAGGTCCAAGAGCGACTAAGTAAGAGTTCGCGCTGAGAGACCTTGGGCAAAGCCGCCTGCCGCCCGGCCAGGAAGCGCTGCAGTTTGTTCATCTCATGCAATTCCCATTGCACGGCGTCGGGTCCCGAAAGCAATTCCTCCATGCCTTGTGCGGTCTCGGACGGCGTGATTTCACACACCCATCCCGCATCAAAGGGGCTGGAGTGGATGATCTCCGGATGGGCTGCCAGATCGGGATTGAGGCGGGTGACCACGCCGGAGATGGGAGCCGGAAGAAAAAGTTTGTGTTTTCCGATCCGAACCTGGAACAGCGGATGACCTTGACTGATGTGTTCTCCGACCCGCGGAAATTGTAGGCCCTCAATTTGTCCGAATACTTTCTGGGCAAAGTCGTCGAGTCCTGCGCGGGCCTGCATGGAGGTCATGAATTTGAGCCAGGTATGTCCCCGATGGAACAACAGGGTCGAGGGCACGACGATGGAATCCGGCGACAGCAAAATGGTCGGCTGGCTTTGCTCCGGCGTTCCTTGAGGCGGTTGAGCCGCCGCGCTCCGGGCCTGAAAGCGTTGCACCGCGTAATCAATCAGCAAGAAAACGATGATGGTGAGAACTACAAAAATGGCGACCATGAGGGCTTCCTTTCCGCAATCCTTTCGTATTCGTTGCAATGCTTCATCGAGGTTTGATTTTGGATGACACTTCGGTGGCCGCGGGCGCCGCGTGCCGCCGCATCCGAGATTTGATTTTTGCCCAGGCGTTGGGCGCGATGTATGAAATGATGAAGCCGTAGAACAGCAGCACGCCCACCAAAAGAATCATTCTCCCGCTCAGGATGGCTGTAAGAACGAAGCCAATCACCCAGCGACCTGCGCGTTCATACCAAGGAGTCGTGGCCGGCGGGTTTGAGGAGGTCAATGCGCCTGCGGTTATTTCGGCCGTGCCGTCGGAATCGCCGGCCACATCCACATCGAGCGCCGCATTGGCGATCATCATCACAATGACGATCAACCCGATTCCCGCCAGGAGGATCATCCAGAAATTTTTAATCGTGGTTTGGTTTGACATAAACACCTCGATTCAACCTCGATCCTCTGCACACTTTGTTTAGCTGCATGCCGTCGGCCAAATGGAAACAGAATATGCCGGGCCCTTCTATGTAGTGAAATCGCAGAGCTTAAATTTTCTTTTGCAGCCAGGCATCTGTTGGGTGATTTGGGGTGGCAGACATTTTGTCGGTTGATAACAGAAGCCTGAAACCGCTCCAGACAAAATGTCTTATTTGAGAAAGTCCGCCTGTTTTGTGATCGAGTCGTAGTAAGCGTCTTGAGATTTAGCCTTGAAGTTTGGTAAATTATGCAAGCGCATTTGCAGGTGTGAATCGACAGGTTTTCGAGATGAATGAATCACCCCCGGTCGAGAAATCGACTGCATGAAGGCCTCAAGGAATGGTGAAAGTCTCTTCCTCCGGCTAACCCCTGATCGAAAAGATCAGACAATTAAAAAGCATCAGCCGAGAAGAATATTGGGGCGAGAACACCAAGGGAGGAGTTTGCGGTGATCGAGGTCAGTCATATTTCGAAACGCTATGGAGTAAAGGAAGCCGTCCACGACATTTGTTTTGACGTAAAAGATGGTGAGATTCTCGGTTTTCTCGGGCCCAATGCCGCCGGAAAAACGACCACCATGCGGATTTTGACCGGGTATATCCCCCCCACTTCCGGGACAGCGCGTATTGACGGTCTCGACATCCTCGAACAATCGCTCGAGGCCCGCCGCCGCATTGGATACCTTCCCGAAAATCCGCCGCTGTATGGTGAAATGACCGTGGAGGGTTATTTGCATTTTGTGGGGCGAATCAAGGGTATTCCGGTGGGGGACCGGGCGGCCAAGGTCGAGGACGTCATGAAGCGCTGCCGCCTGGTCAACAACTCTTCCGAAGAAGAAGATTACAGCCGGCGTTTGATCAAACATCTCTCCAAAGGTTATCGGCAGCGAGTGGGATTGGCGCAGGCGTTGATTCACGACCCCAAAGTTCTGATTCTCGATGAGCCCACCGTGGGGCTCGATCCCAAGCAAATCATAGAGGTTCGGGATCTCATCAAGAGCCTGGCGGGCACGCACACCGTGGTTCTTTCGACGCACATCCTTCCGGAGGTTTCGATGACCTGTCAACGTGTGGTGATCATCGATAGAGGAAAGATCGTGGTGGAAGACACCCCGGAAAATCTGACGCAGCAGCTGCGTGGTGGAGACCGCCTGATCATCGAAATGAGCGGTGCCTTGGAGCCTATTACTGCAGGAATTCGATCGTTGCCGGGTGTTCATGCGGTATCCAGCAAACCCTTATCCTCGCCCCAGGGTTACGAATTAACCGTTGAGGTGGGCGAAGATCGATCGGCTCGAAACGCCGTGGCTCGAGTGATCATGGACCTGGGCGGGCAACTCTGGTCGTTGCGTCCCGCCTCCATGAGTTTGGAAGAAATATTCTTGGAGCTGACGACCTCGGAAGAAGCGGTGGAAGGCCAGGCGGCTGGCGGACAGGAGAAGCCATGAAGAACATTTGGGCGATTGCGCGCCGGCAGTATGAAAATTATTTTGTGTCTCCCATTGCTTACGCTGTGCTCACGATTTTTCTGCTGGTGATGGGATATTTTTTTTACAACATTCTTCGCCTCATCGTTGAAAACTCAATGATGGAGGCGATGCAATCGCAGCAGTTTGGAGGCCTGCCTCCCGGGGTGGATGTTCCCTCGCAAGTGGCCCGGAATTTTTTTGGCATCCTTTCCACCATCTTGTTGTTTATGCTCCCCATGATCACCATGGGCTTGTTTGCCGAGGAAAAGAAGCAGGGCACTTTGGAGCTTTTGATGACTTCGCCCCTGACCAGTGTTCAGATTGTGTTGGGAAAATTTCTGGCCGCTCTGGCGTTTTTTGTGTCCATGCTGCTTCCCACCCTGCTCTATTTTGAAATCATGCAAGTCTACAGTCAGCCGCATTTTCCCTGGGGCCCGGTGTTCAATTCGTTTTTTGGCATCCTGCTGTTGGGTGGCGCCTTGCTGGCGCTGGGCTCTTTCATTTCCTCACTGACTGAAAATCAGATCATCGCCTCAGTCAGCACCTTTGGAGTGTTTCTGATTCTCTGGGTTCTGGATATCTCGTCCCGCTCAGGTGAAAGCAAGCTGGGGGAGGTGCTCGGCTATCTTTCGGTGTTAAATCATTTTGAAGATTTTTCAAAAGGCATTTTTGATACCACGCACCTCATTTTCTATCTGAGCTTCATGGCGTTTTCCCTGTTGTTGACGTTGCGCTCGCTCGAATCGCTGAGGTGGAGGCAGTAAGACATGGAAGAGACGGGTTTGAAACGCTTGAGCCGCTGGGGTGGCGGGTTGGGAATCCTGGCGGTCGCTTTAGGAACTGTTCTGTACAGCGCCCATTCCGTGTTCGATTGGAAGGTGCGGACGGCACTGGGTGTGGGGATCGTGCTGTTGATACTCTATGCCATTTTTCATTTTCGGGACCTTCAAAAGGGCTGGATGCTCCGCTCCACCCAGTACGGTGTAAACACCCTGGTGACCGTGATTGTTTTTGCCGCCATTCTGGGTTTGCTCAATTATCTTGGGGCACGTCATCACAAGCGTGTGGATTTGACCACCAACAAACTGTTCAGCTTGTCGGAGCAGACCGCGAAGTTTCTCAAGGACCTCCACACCGATTTTGAACTGGTTTATTTTGACCAAAAGGAATCCAGCGATACGCGCGACCTGATTCATGAATATCTGGAGCGTTCCTCTCATCTCAAGTACCGTTTTGTGGATGCCGAGAAGAATTTGGAAGAGGCCAAACAGTTCGGCGTGACATCCATCCCGACGATCGTGGTGGTGGCGGCTCAGAATTCCGGCCAAAAACAACTGGTGAATTCCGCCACGGAAGAGGATTTGACGAACGCCCTTGTGAAACTCACCCGCCAAAAGCAAAAGGCCATTTATTTTACGGAAGGCCATGGGGAGGCGAGCTTGGCGGGGACCGGCGCCTCAGGCTTCTCGCGAGCCAAGCAGGGGCTGGAAAACCAGGGATATGAAGTGAAGACGCTCAATCTGGTTCAGTCCAAAACCGTTCCGGATGATTGCAGTGTGTTGGTGATTGCAGGACCCCATTACGCCTTTCTTCAACCCGAGGTCAATGCCGTCGAAAGCTACGTCAATCTGGGAGGAAAACTGTTTCTCCTGGTTGATCCTGAAATAAGTTCGGGATTTGAGGCCGATTATGCCAAATGGAAAATTCAAGTGGATGACGATGCGGCCGTCGATGCCAGCGGCATCGGACAGATCCTGGGATTGGGCCCCGCGGCGCCCATCGTGGTGGATTATGAGAATCAACCCATCGTGAAGGATTTCGGACACACCATGACCATTTTTCCGCTGGCGCGATCGGTTCGCGTTGCGGATACGAAATCCGATTTTTCTGCTTCTTCACTCTTGAAAACCTCGGCCAACAGTTGGGGAGAAATAGATTTGAAAGAGCGGCCCTTGCGATACGACAAGGGAAAAGACATCGAGGGGCCGCTTTCACTGGCGGTGGTTTCAAGTTGTCCCGTCACGCCGCCGGCAGGCCAGGTTCCTCGCAGCAAGGAATCGCGCGTCGAGGTGATTGGAAATTCGCGTTTTGCCGCCAATCAGTTTTTTCCCCTGCAGCGTAATGGAGACTTGTTTTTGAATTCGGTGAGCTGGTTGGCGGAAGACGAAGATCTTGTGTCCATTCGACCCAAGCAGGCCGAAAGCCGGCAAGTGGAATTGTCGGCTTCGACCGCCCGATTGCTGTCCTGGTTCATGATCATCGTGATGCCGGCCATCGCCCTTCTTTCTGGAGCCACGGTGTGGGCGCGGCGCAGGAGGCGATGAGAAGTTCTGCAACCGGCGTCTCGCGGCTTGAAATACAGGTGCATCCCTCATGATCAAATGGCGCTCTCTCTTGATTTGGACGGCGGTTCTGGCGGTCCTCGCAGGGTTCGTGTATTTCTACGAGTTCAAAGGTGAGGCGGGGAGGGAATCCGCAGCCTCCAAAGCGACCCACCTGTTTGACGTCAAGGAACCCGACATTTCTTCCATGACGATTCAACGGAACGGCGAAAAGATTGAGGCGGGTCGACAGAACGGTCAATGGAAAATTGGTTCCCCGGTTGCAACGGAAGCCGATCAGCAGGCGTTGAATGACATG
>JAQUPQ010000082.1 GCA_028716525.1 Terriglobia bacterium
TTCCCTCCGAATTCATCGTTTGTGGTCGTGTACAACAATAACGCGGGCATCACCAACAGCAGCGGTGGCGCGTTCTTGACGGCCAGCAACACGAACCAAAACCAACGCAGCGCTTATATTGAGAGCGAAGTGGAGCCTGTCGGCAATACTTCACACATCACCATTGGCGCAGCAGCGTTGTTGCCGCAGGGCAATGCCATTTCCACGGCCATCTCTTCGACGACGATTCTGCCTGGAGAGATTATCCGCGTGCTGGGCATTCGCCTGAACATTGGAGATGGATTGATCGGCTCACAACCTCCGTTGACGGCGTTGTTTGGAGGCGCGGGACAGGTGGTGGCGACGGTTTTTGCATCACCGCCCAACGCTTTCCAGATCGACAACGTGAACAACTTCCCGGTGGCGACCGCGTTGACCGAGATGACGTGGAATGTGACCCCGGCGAATTCGTTGTTGGCCTGCTTGCTGGGAACCCAGACAGGGGTGGTCAACGTGTCGGAGTTCTTCCCGCAGGCGTGGACCACGCTGACGCAGGAAAATGATCCCGGTGGAGCGACCCATTTCACACGCACTCCGAGCGGCAGTCTCACGACTTGTGCGACCGCAACCTGCATAGGTACAGTGAATTCAGGGTCGGTTGTGTTTACGACAGCCTCGGTTCAGGTGGTGGTACAGATTGGCAACAGTGCCAACCCGGTACCGATTGGAGTAACGGTGACGGGTGCGTCTTCCGTCGGGACGACCGATGGCGGGACGCTGGTTTGCACCAGCCCGAGCGGATGCAGTTTCACGTCTGTATCGGGTACTCAAACGAAGGCCTTTGTTTACACGATGACAGGAGTGCCGCCCAATCCGCTGTTGACGCCTCCGAACGGAACGGCCAGTATTCCGTTCTCGTTCACGGCGACGACGGCGATTATCACACCGGTACCACCGAACACGACCTGGGTGGCGGGTGTGGATCTGGGACCGAACACTTCGAGCGGAATTCTGAACTTCACGTTCTTCCAGATTCCGAGCGGGAGCTCGCTGACAGGAGCAACGTTCCTGCCGATCGGGTCATTGGTCAATTGCGTGACCAACCTGCTGTGCAAGTTCTTGTCGACAGCGAGTGGAGCGGCGGTAGCGGGTGGAGCGTATGACACCGGCATTGCAATCGCCAACACCAGCCGGGATATTTGGTTCCCCTCGAACGGGGCCAGCTTGGCGCTAGGCGCCAATCCGCAACAGGGTGCCTGCCGACTCTATCTGTTTGGAACAGGCGGAACGATTGCCGCCAATCCCTCGACCACACCGACGTTTACGACGCCGGTGGTGACGGCGGGAACGGATGCGATCTTCAATCTGTCGACGACAGCAGGAGTCGGGACGGGGTTCCAAGGTTACGCGATTATCCAGTGCGACTTCCAGTTTGCGCACGCGGAAATCATCGTGGCCGACAAGAACTTCTCCACCTTCTCGCACGGGTATGATTGTCTGGTGATTCCGGATCCGTTCATTTCGGGCGGACGTTTTGCCGTCCCGAACGGGTTCAACGCCGGACCGACACTCAGCGGCGAGTCACTGTCGGAGAAGAGCGGTCGTTAAGACGGATGTGTTAAGACGTAAATGGGTATGTTTTGAAAGGGAGGGGTAGCCAGAGGCTATCCCTCTCTTTTTTTTCCAGGAATCATGGGCGCCTCCGAGCCTTTATATCTTGACTTCGACCTTGTGTAAGTTGTCATAAACAGCTATTCTGGACAGTGATGAAAGTGGAAAAAGACCCGGTTTTGCGGCACCTCGGCAGGGTGTTGATTCTGTTGATCCTATTGAGTTCTCCTTTGGTCGCACAGAAGGCGGCTGCGGCTTCAACACATGAAGATGCGGCAGAGTCCGCCTTGAAAACCCGTGTGACGAAATTCTGGACGTCATGGCAGAATGGCGACTCGGAGGCATTGACGGCGCTGGTGCGGAGGGAAGACCGCCCGGCATTCTCCGTGATTACCCGTTTTCAAGTGAACAATTTCTCTCTAATGTCCATTCAGTTCTCCAAGGATCTTAAAGCCGCGATTGTTGTGACCAATGTGCGACGTGTGGTGGCACTCTTTGGCCATCCCATTGATTGGCCGACTGAAAATGAGTGGGTGTACACCCAAGGCAACTGGTACCTCAAGTATCAGCAGGGCGAAAAACCCGGGCTGTTTGCCCCCGGGGGGAAGGTCTACAAGTATCCTCAGCCTCCGCCTCCCCCTCAGACCTACGGAGGAGAACTCGCGTTCCGAGAGACGGTACATGATTTTGGAAAGGTCCCTTTGGGGACGCCCCTGCATTGGGAATACGAATTTGAAAATCATGGACCTAAAACGGTTCGGCTGACTCGCGTGGTCGGCGGATGTTTGGATGCTACCTTGGAGAGTGTTTGTTTGACCGCACATTCGAATGGAACATTCTTTGAGAAGGGATCACAAGGCAAGATTGTTGCGGAGTTAGCGGACGTATCGAAACCGCAGAAAGTTGACACCACCGTGGAAGTGGATACCGATTGGGGCCAGGCGATAAAACTCCGATTTGTGGCCGAGATCACTCCGCGACAATGATGGGTTTGTTAGAGTTTGGAAGTTTGGGGGAAGGACATCTCTCAGGGCGCAAGTACAAGTAGATAATTTGTTCAAGTGGATTCGAGCGGGCCATCGGTTTTTAGCAGCTTCCCCCTTTATTTGAAAGAAGAGTTGGAGCAGGGTTCAGGGCCAGGAATACCAATTTGAAACAGCATCATTCGTGTACCTGCGTATTGATGTGAAAGGATCTAAATCATGTTAAGTATGCGAAGATACAGCACCCATGCGAACGTCCTCAAGGCATTGAGTATGGTTTTGATGATACTCATTATTCCGGGATTATTAATCGCGCAGTCTGGGTCGAGTACAACGCTTTATTTTGCCGACATTGCGCATGGAGGGGCTGGACCGGCATTTCAAACTACACTTCAGCTTTTCAATGGCTCCAATCAGGATTCCACTGTCACCATCAATTTGTTTCGTGATGACGGTACTCCTTTTGATGTGGGCTTGAAAGATGGAGTGACCGGGACGGTTTTGACCCCGACTTCTCCGGGTGTGTATATCCTGATCGTTCCCGCGCGGGGATTGCGGGTGCTTACCACCAACGGGAACTTGTCGACTGTGGCGTCCGGATGGGTCTCAGTCACCGGGAATGGTTCCCTGAACGGGAATGCCTTCTTCCAACAGTTGGACAGCAGCGGAAACATTCTGGCCCAGGTGGGAACTCCAAATTCGAATCTGTCCAATAACTTTGGCGGGATTTTCGAGAAATCCAGCGTGGTCAATACGGGCGTTTCATTGGCCAATCCCTCGCCCACAGACCCCGCAACGCTCACTTTGCAGATTAATGGGCCCAATGGAGTTTCGGGCGCGACACAACAGATAACGCTGGCACCGCTCCATCATTTTGCCAATTTCATCGATCAGTTCAGTCAGTTTGGCGGCGTGAACGGAGTCGGAACTATCGCTATCGGTAGTAACACCGGGGTGATTGCCACGTTCCTGCGTGTCGACCATGGACAATTGACTTCTATTCCCCTGTTCGCCTCGGCAGGGCTGGCGCCTTCCATTACAACCTTATCGCCGACTCACGGCCCGCAATTTACAACGGTCACGATCACGGGCGCCAACTTCGGGACGGGAGGATCGAATCCCCCGACCGTTACATTTGGCGGCGTAGCCGCGTCAATTATCTCTGCCACTGGAACAACCTTGCTGGTTACAGTGCCTGCAGGTTTGGCGACCACCGCTTCTGTGGATGTGCCGGTAGTGGTTAGCGTGAACGGGAGCGCGGGTGCGAATAAGACGTTTACGGTCGATGCCGGGTTCCCGACGCCGACTATAACCAGCCTGAGTCCATCGACTCTTCCTGCGGGATCTTCTCCAACCACCATTATCATTACGGGGCATGATTTTGCGAGTAAAGCGGCCGGCGCATTTATTCGAGTGGGTTCAACGCCGGTAGGTACCTTTGATGTTATCAGTTCGACACAGGCGACGTTTTTGATGACCGCCGATTTCTTGGCTCATGCCGGAACGCTGCAAGTAACTTTCCACAATCCCGGCGGAAGCCTCTTCAGTCCGGATACACCATCCAACCCGCTTCCATTTACTGTGACATCGGGTGGCGGTGGCGGCGGAGGTGGGGGCGGCGGTGGGGGCGGCGGTGGCGGTAATCCACCGACGATTACTTCCATTAATCCGACTTCAGGGAGCCCCGGGTCGGCTGTGACAATCGTAGGGACAAATTTTGATGGAACGACAGCTTCGAACAACATTGTCCACTTCAACGGAACTTCTACTGTGGCACCGGTCTTCACGGCGTCCACGACGCAATTGGTGGTGGGAGTGCCGTCCGGTGCAACGACCGGACCGGTGACGGTGACCGTGGGTGGTCATACCAGCGGATCGGTTAATTTCACAATCGTTGCCATCGCGGCCCTGCGTTTGGTCCATATGGGGCAGGCGGAAGCGTCATTTCCGGTCCGCGTAGCGTACGACCCCGTGCGGAACCAGGCCCTTGTATCGAATAGCCAGGACCGGAATGGGTCCGTCAGCTTTGTGGATGTGGGAAGCGCCACAGTGACAAGCACTGCCCTGGTGTCAGAGAATCCGATCGGCGTGGCTGTAAATCCGAATACGCGTCAAGGGGTAGTGTGTAATTTTGCTTCGCTGTCCGCGCATCAACATGTTGTTACGGTGCTCAATCTGGATACGCAGACCGTGGCGTCGAATATCGATGTGTCGCCTTTGTCGGGCAGTCCGTATAACGTGGCTTATGATATTCAGGGAAACAACGCCATCGTGATCGATTCCCTGCAAAGTATGGCCATCACCAGCCTCACGAACCCCCTGGAGATCTTTGCGTTTCCTGTGAACACGCCTTTTGACGTGGCCGTGTACAATCCTTCGAGTTCCAAGGACATCGCGGTCATGACCGATTTTCAGGATGGCATCGTGGTGTTTGTGGATCTTCTTGCGGGCCATAGCGCAGGTTATGTCGTGGTGGGGAGCCATCCCGAAGGTGTGGCTGTAAACCAGAATACGGGAATCGCCGTGGTGGCCAATAACGCCGACAATACCGTCTCGCTTGTGGATATTAATTCTCAAGCAGTGGTGGGGACGGTCCATGTAGGGATCCGACCCATGTACGTTGCCGTGGATGCGCTCCGCAACCGGGCTATTGTTTCGAATAACTCGGATTTCACGATTTCTGTGATCGATCTAGCGACGCAACAAGTCATCGCGACGCTAAATACGGGTGGAACTTATCCCGCCGGCGTGGCTGTTGCTGAGGCAGCGAACCTGGCTTTGGTTGTGAATGAGACATCCAGCAATTTGTCGTTAATCGCATTGCCTTGATCTTTGATCTGGGACAGACACCGCACCTGCGGCACCGATTGCCACAGCGCGATGTCTGTCCCTTTTCTTTTTGATGGACCCTCCCACCTTCTACCTTAATCAGAAACTGAAATTCTAGTGCAGCCCAAGACCTCTACGGACGCGTGTTTTTTTTTGGTGGCCAAACGATTTCGGCGTATTGAATATTTATGTGACATTGTGGATCAATGCCCTTGACTTCTTGTCATGACTGGAATAAGGTCAACGCATTCAGCTGGGGGGATGCACCGCAAGGCGTTTGGCCACGACAAACCAACACACATTTCGTAGGTTCCTGGGTTTTACATTTCATACTGTACGTTGAGAGATGACATAGCTTGCAAACCTCATAGTTGACCCACTCTTATACCTACGCAAGCTGTAAGCAGTTCGCGTTGTGTATTCCAGCCTGTATTGATTCTTTGTTGAAATAGCCGATCAAACAAATGCACTCCAAATCTAACTGAAAAAGGGGAGAGGATATGAAGAGAGGGAATGACGGGGGCAGGATAGGGATGTGGGCAGCGGGGATATTGCTGCTGATGGCGATGACGATGATGGTATGGGGACAGAGCCCGGTGGCGGTGCGCGGCCCGCAGGACGGGACGCGGGCGGTGATAAGCGGAGCCGCCAGTGGGACAGCGGCGGCCGAAGCGATGAGCGCCAAGGCGGCGTTGATGACGACGAGTCAGACGCTGGAGGGGCGGCAGGTGTGGGGGTATGGAACGGGAACTGCAGAAGCATCGCAGAAGGGCATTCGAGGCGGGACGGTGGGACGCGGAGGATCGGGAACCGGGGGCTCGGGCAGTGACGGGCAGTGGGTGCAAAGCAATAGCGGGTTGGTATGGGTAACAGGCGTGGGGAGCTTTTTTGCAGCCACGTATTCGGATGGAATGAGTGTGCACAGCGGGGGAGTGGGAGTGACGCTGCGGCCGACCAACGGAGCGGGAGTAAGCGGGGAGTTGGAAGAAGGGGTGGTGAACTACCGCGGGGCATTTGCGGGGACGGACGTCGGGCAGTATGCGACGGCGACGACGAGTGAAGGGATGATGAAGGTGGAGAATGAGAACTCGCCGCGGGTGTACACGTGGGAAGTGACGACGGAAGGGGTAGCGCAAGTGGTGGTAGAAGGGGGATCGATACAGTTTCTGGATGGGCAGGGGAAAGGGATCGAGCTGTCAGCGCCACAAGTAAGGGGTGCGGCCGAGCAGGAGTTGAGCGGAGTGGCGCACTGGGGATTGGGAGCAGCGGATGCCAACGGGAAGCGGCAGCTGAGTTTAGAAGTCAGCAGCGGACAGAGCTATCCGTTGACGATTGCACACAACTGGAGTGCGGTGCAGTCAGCACCGGCAAGTTCAGCCAAATCTCATTCATTCTCAGGCTGTATAGACAAGGGAGCTCGACCTGAGATCTCACTGACGTTTCCATCCTGGAACTCGTGCGCGGCGGGGATTCACACCAATGCGATCATTACCGGCGCCTCGACGTACGATTTTTCAGGAGACGCTGACCTTTCTACTCCTACCAATTTCGGCGGGGGAGCCATTTCTTCAACGGGAACTTATCAAGTCCGGACGGTTGGGAGCGGCTGGACAACATGGAATCCTCAAACTGCAGGAATCCATGTGTTGTTTGCAAATGGGGGAGCAGGCCAGATCGTGACACTCAATTTCTTTACGTTGCAGCAGGCGGTGGCGGTGAAGGCGGAGCCGGATCAATTCAGCTTCCAGAATGTCACGATGAAAGCTTTTGACGGGTTTGGCAATCTTTTGGGAAGCTTCACCTTGCCAATTCTAGGGAATGGTGGCGCCGCGTTTTTGGGAATTGTGGACTGTGTGCCGCGCATTGCTTCAGTTCAGATTTCAAGCGGCGATCCCACCGGTTTTGCGTTTTCTAACATTACATGGTCTCCGAGCATTTTCACGATGTGCTTCAGGGATGTGAATGGTCTGGCTGATGTCCAATTCAATCCCGCGGTGGGGGGATATGAGATGACGCGATGCAGTGACGGACTGTCGTTTGCCGGACAGGTAACACCTCCCGGGGGCTGCAGCGGCAATTTTTCGGATCGGGAGCCGAATTTCTTGTTCCAAGCAAATATTCAGTGCAATGGGACAGGACTGTTCAGTGTGGTGTCTCCATTCAGTCCGCCCTTCTTTGGGAAGCCGGCTTCGGTGTACGCTCCGACACCGAATCCTTCGTGTACTTGTCCTGGCCCGCTTCCACCAGTTCCTTCATGCGGTTAGTGAGCAGGGATTTAATCCCGCCCCGACGAAGTCGGGGCGGGATCTTTATGCCCTTTCTCAAATCAGCTCCTGAGGAATCAACAAAGCCCCAGTTCTTCTCTCGCCTTGAATGCTCTTGACTTGCACCGGAGACTTGATTAGGATTCGTTCATCCGGAGAGGGGAATATTTTGGGCCGGGCGAATGCCCTTTAGAACTCTGCCTTTATCATACTCATCCTAGCCGTGTGGACCACTGTTGAGCGTGGGAATGAGCGGGTTGCAGATGACGGGAAACGATTCTTCATAAGACTTGCATCATCAGCGAGTGGCTCGGGTGAAGTGTGCAAGTTTGATTTGAATTTCTGTTGCGTCAACGAATAAACAACCAAGTTCCAACACCATGAAAAGGGGAGAGGATATGAAGAGAGGGAATGACGGGGGCAGGATAGGGATGTGGGCAGCGGGGATATTGCTGCTGATGGCGATGACGATGATGGTATGGGGACAGAGCCCGGTGGCAGTGCGCGGCCCGCAGGACGGGACGCGGGCGGTGATAAGCGGAGCCGCCAGTGGGACAGCGGCGGCCGAAGCGATGAGCGCCAAGGCGGCGTTGATGACGACGAGTCAGACGCTGGAGGGGCGGCAGGTGTGGGGGTATGGAACGGGAACTGCAGAAGCATCGCAGAAGGGCATTCGAGGCGGGACGGTGGGACGCGGAGGATCGGGAACCGGGGGCTCGGGCAGTGACGGGCAGTGGGTGCAAAGCAATAGCGGGTTGGTATGGGTAACAGGCGTGGGGAGCTTTTTTGCAGCCACGTATTCGGATGGAATGAGTGTGCACAGCGGGGGAGTGGGAGTGACGCTGCGGCCGACCAACGGAGCGGGAGTAAGCGGGGAGTTGGAAGAAGGGGTGGTGAACTACCGCGGGGCATTTGCGGGGACGGACGTCGGGCAGTATGCGACGGCGACGACGAGTGAAGGGATGATGAAGGTGGAGAATGAGAACTCGCCGCGGGTGTACACGTGGGAAGTGACGACGGAAGGGGTAGCGCAAGTGGTGGTAGAAGGGGGATCGATACAGTTTCTGGATGGGCAGGGGAAAGGGATCGAGCTGTCAGCGCCACAAGTAAGGGGTGCGGCCGAGCAGGAGTTGAGCGGAGTGGCGCACTGGGGATTGGGAGCAGCGGATGCCAACGGGAAGCGGCAGCTGAGTTTAGAAGTCAGCAGCGGACAGAGCTATCCGTTGACGATTGCACACAACTGGAGTGTGGTGCAGTCCATGCCGGTGACCAGCGCCCAGAAGGGACCTCGATCG
>JAQUPQ010000083.1 GCA_028716525.1 Terriglobia bacterium
AGTTTTCCCGGATAATGCGATGTGTTTCTTCCGTTGTAAATGCAATATGACAATCGACTTGTCGCAGAGAAAGCTTTTCGGTGCGAAAAGAAAAAGGCGTCGGTTTTTCGTCCCCCGGCTGGCGCCGCAAGGCGGGAAAATCAATCGTTCGACCGTCCAGCCGCGGAGGCGTTCCGGTCTTGAGCCGCCCCGTTCGAAATCCTATACGCCTTACAGCCTCAGCCAAAAGACAGGAGGGCGGCTCCCCGCTTCTTCCGGCGGCATACTGGCGCTCTCCGATGTGAACCTGGCCGTTCAAGAAGGTTCCCGTTGTGATGACAACCGTCCCCGCTTCGATGAGGCGGGTATCCATCAACTCCACACCCCGGATCAAGATCTGATCCTTGGGAAGAACCTGCTGACGCAGCGCTTGATAATCGCGGATATCGATCTTGCCATCACTGTGGGCTTTTCCTGGAATTTCTGTCAACTCCAGCTCGGAAGCTCGAAGGGCGCGTCCCTGGTGCTCCAGGATCAGATCCACGACCTCGGCCTGCTTGATGGTCAAGTTCGGCTGCTGCTCCAACACCCGGCGCATCTCAACGCGGTACTTTTGTTTGTCGGCCTGCGCTCGTGGAGACCACACGGCCGGCCCGCGGCTGGTATTCAACAACCGGAACTGGATCCCCGTGCGGTCAATCACCTCTCCCATGAGTCCACCCAAGGCATCAATCTCCCGAACCAGATGGCCCTTGGCGATGCCTCCGATCGCCGGATTGCACGACATCTGCGCGATGAGATCCAGATTCATGGTCAACAGGGCGGTCTTCATCCCCATCTTGGCAGCCGCAGCAGCCGCTTCGCAGCCGGCATGGCCGGCGCCGATCACCACGACATCAAATTTTTCATCGGGTCTAAAATCCAAGTGGACGACCTTCCCAGTCGCAGAGATGTTGATGAGCTTTCAAGCGGCGATTTTATTACGAACTCCAGGAAAAGCAAAGTGATCTCAACTTCATTCGCTGTGCTGTGCCCTTCAAATTCATTTTCCCACGCAGAATTTCGAAAAAATGGTTCCAAGAACATCATCGACCGTAGTGGCGCCGGTAAGGCTGTCGAAGGCCTTCAATGTTCTATATAAATCCAATAAAATCAGTTCATGCGGCTGAGCGGCATCTATTGAAGCGACTGCCGCCTGCAGTCCCGCCTGGCATTCCTTCAAAAGTTGCTCCTGGCGCAGGTTGGTGATCAAAGAATGGGCCACGAGCTCCCGGCTTTGGGCCCCGGTGGCAGCCTCAAAAATGACGTCCCGCAGAAGCTCGATGCCTTCTCCGGTCTTCGCAGAAACTTCCAGAGTCTTGGAATTCTGATTCGGTAATTCACTCGGCTCCACCCGGCGCGGCAAGTCCGACTTGTTGAGGACAACGATATGGCCCAGATCAGACACCTGTTCCAAGAGTGATGCGTCTTCAGCTTCCAAGCCAGTCGAGCCATCCAAGACCACCAAAACCAGATCGCTTTCGGCCAGCGCCGCATAGGCGCGCGTCACACCTTCTTTTTCTACTATATTAGTAGTAAGTCGAATACCGGCCGTGTCCACCAGGTGGATGGGAAGCCCGTGAATCTGGGCTGGCTCTGAAATGGTGTCACGGGTGGTGCCCGGAAGGGCGGTGACGATGGCCCGTTCCGTCGCCAGCAGGCGATTAAACAAACTGGACTTCCCTACGTTGGGTCGCCCCACAATCGCCAAGGAGAGTCCTTCCTTGATCACCCGGCCGGCGGAGTAACTTCGAATCAGCGGTTCGAGCTCCGCCTGGATGGCGTTGACGCGTTTAAGAATTTCGGCGTGCTCCAGGAAAGAAACGTCATCCTCTGCAAAATCAATTCCCGCTTCCAGTTCGGCGATCAGATGCACCAATTTTTCTTTGGTGGGCGCCAGGATTTTCGACAAGGACCCGTGGGCTTGTTGGATGGCGACCTGGGCTTGAAACAAAGTCTTGGCTTCAATCAAATCGCGAACCGCTTCCGCTTGGATCAAATCCACACGACCATTGAAAAACGCGCGCAGCGTGAATTCCCCGGGCTCGGCCAGGCGGGCCCCCAGTTCAGTAGCCTGGCGGACCACCTCTTCCAGAACCACCGGTGCTCCGTGGCAGGAAAGTTCCACCACATCTTCTCCGGTGTAAGAATGCGGTTTCTCAAAAAACGTCAGCACGCAGTGGTCCATCAAGTTTCCGGTCGGCAAGTGAACGAGCTGAGTGAGGGTGGCGTGCCGGGGCTCAAACTCGGGCATACCGTTTCCGCCCGCTCCGTCCGCGCCAGAGCGGAGCATTTGTCGCGCCAGGGAAAGCGCCTCCGGTCCGCTCAGGCGGACAATGCCGATGCCGCCGCGGCCGGGCGGTGTTGACAGGGCGACGATGGTGTCGCTGAGAATCATTTTGAAATTCTATCAGAGCGGCGGGCAGGGAAGAAACCTGTTGAACAGGAATCGAACAGGAATCTTGGCGCCATGGGCGCGGATATCACTCGGCAGGATAAATAACCACTTTGCGATACTCACCTTCCCCTTCGCTCTCCGTTCGGATCGCCGAATCGTCGGCCAAGGAAAGGTGAATGATGCGGCGTTCGCGGGAATCCATGGGGCTGAACTTGTATGGAACTTTGGATTCACGGACTTTTTCAGCGGCGGTACGGGCAATCAGCCGCAGCTCCGCCATGCGGGTTTGCTTTCGGCCGGAAACGTCGCAGTTGATCATTCCCACCCGTGACACTCCCGCCTGAAACATCTTGTTCAACACATACTCCACGGCCTGCAGCAGTTCGTCCCGGTTGGCTGTCAACTCGCCGGTGTCCGGGCCGGTCAGGTTGAGAAAGTACATGCCCTCCAACTCCACGAACTCCGTGCTGATTTTGAAGCCCATGGACTGGAACAAGAACCCGGTAAAGCTGAGCACGCGGGATTGAAATTGCTCGAGCTCGCCTGCCTCCAAATCCGATTCAGTCATAGCCATGTTCACTTTCCCTTGAGATCTTTCCTCGCCACAGCGGGGTGCGCCGCGCTGTAGCGATTTAGAAATAATTGCTGAATGATTCCGATGAGATTGCCGGTCAGCCAGTACAACACCAACCCGCTGGCTACTTTGGCGAACATCACCCCAAACACCAACGGCATAATCAGGAACATCTTGGCCTGCGTGGGATCCGTCGAAGGAGCCGGCGTGAGCTTCTGCGAGATAAACTGGGTGATGACCATGATGATGACGAGCACGAAGGTCCGATCATGCTGCGAAAGATCGGGAATCCACAGAAAGCCCACCTGCCGCAAATCGATGGCTGAATTCAGGACGTTATAGAACGCCACCAAAATCGGCATTTGTAGTACGAGCGGTAGACATCCCCCCAAAGGATTCACTCCATGCTCTTTATACAGGCCCATCATTTCCTGATTCATTTCCTGGCGCTTGGGATCGTTCACTTTGTACTTCTTGTATTTCTCTTGAATGGCCTTGATGCGCGGCTGGATTTTCTGCATCTTCTGAGCCGACACCATGCTCTTCCATCGCAGGGGAAAGAGCGCCATGTTGATCACCAGGGTCAATAGGATGATGGCCCCGCCGTAGTTCTTGCAATAAACGTAAATCCATTTGAGGGCCATGAACAGGGGTTTTCCAATAATCCCAAACCACCCAAAATCGACCACCGCTTCCAATTGTGGATCGACCTGTCGAAGCAGGCTGACTTCTTTCGGTCCCACAAACAATCGGGTGGGTCCTGTGGGGATGGAAAAGAAACCCGCCTCCGTGGTGTAGCGCACCCGAGAAACGGTCGAATTCTCAGGAAGAAAAACTGCCGCGAAGTAACGGTCTTCTATTCCGGCAAATCGAAAGCCCCCGCTGGTCTCCGGAGTCCCTTTCACCTTGGCCAGGGAAGTGCGATCGATTTTCCCGGGAACCGCCGTGACGATCTGGCGCAGATCGGTGTGAATGTCCAAGGCGTTGTCGCCGAACTTCGATGGCCAAGCCACCAGGAACGGCATTTCCATGCCGCCCCGGGTAACCCGAACTTCCAACCTGTTGATGTAGGACTGGGGATCCACAGTCAGGTCTTTTTCGATGGACACATTCCCGGAGGCATAACGCAGCGTCAGTCGGGTCTCGCCGCCCGGACCGCGCTCAAGGGAATCTGCAAACAAGGCCGATTGAACCTGTCCTTCCAGCGCTGAATCATCGGGGAAGTTGAGTTGCAAGGGCAGGGAAGCCCGTTGTGTTTGAGGATCCAGGCCGGCCACCAGGTCCAAGGGCGCATGGTTGGAGTCTTTGTAATCTTTCAAGAGCCAGCTCTTGACCACGCCGCCCCGATTGGTCAACACGATCCGGGCTCGGGTATTTTCCAAAACAATGTCGTGCTCATTCGCACCCTTGATATTTTCAAGGGCCGGAGAGGGGCTGGCTGCAGCCTCCGATTTTGAGGCCGCCATCGGGGTTGGAGCCGGGCTGGCCGGAGCGGGTGTGGCCGTAACCGGCGGGGTCGTGGAGGGCGGCTTCATCTTCTTCTCGACGAAGATCTGCGTCATCACCAGCACGGCGAGTGAAAGCAAGAAAGCCAGCAAAAATCTCTTTTCCATAGAAACCAATCGGCGAAAAATCTTTACTTATCGGACGGGATCAAATCCCCCGGCCGTGAAAGGATGACACCGCAGCAGGCGCCAGATCGACAACCAGCTTCCTCGCGCCGCTCCATGCTTGTCGATCGCTTCCGCAGCGTACGCTGAGCAGGACGGATAAAAGCGGCACGACGGCAGCAGCCACGGGGATAAAAACCTTTGGTAGAACTTAATGATGGTCAGCAGGACGTGCCGCATGGTTTTTCTCTTTCAACCGAAAATAGACCGCCGCCAGCTCTTTCAGGAGCTCGGTGGATTGGATCTTCACCGCTTCCGCATGGGGATTGAACACAAAATCAAGCCCGTTGACCGCGGATGTGCGGCTCTTTCGAATTGCTTCCCTGAAAATTCTGCGCAAGCGATTGCGGGTCACGGCGGATCCTAATTTTCGCGACACCGTAATTCCAAATCGGCTGTAGGGAAGTTGATTGTGATCGAAAAAGACCGTGAAGTGATCGGCCCGTGCCCGGCGTCCATTCTTGTAAACGCGTTGAAACTCGCTGCGCCGCAATAACCGAATTCGCTTGGGAAAGCACTCCTCGTTTTCTGTCACCGTCATGATGCTCGGCTAGGGAATCAACCGCTTGCGGCCCTTGGCGCGCCGGCGTTTTAAAACCAGACGGCCGGCACGGGTGGACATGCGGGATCGGAAGCCGTGCGTCTTCGCTCGCCGCCTACGATTGGGCTGAAATGTTCTCTTGGGCATCGAACCTGCTCCTAACACAAATGGGTGCGGGCTAACAAAACCCCCACTATAAGGTCGGCCTGAAACACTGTCAAGCTATAACGTCCTCTGGTGTAGCCTATTCACATTGTATCTCCTCGGTGGAGTTGAGGTGTTTGAGTGAGAGGAGGAGGAACCCAAAATGAAAAGTTGCATTCACTTGAGCGGGTCAACTCCGCTTGGGTGATTCAAGCCCGCCGTGCAGTTGACGCTGTACGGCGGGGTCTTACGGATTTAATGGGAGCCTGGAAAGCCGCTTGGCTAGGGCGTAGCAATGGCGGCTTTTCCAGACCTTTTTTGTGGTTGGCGGTGGGCGTGGTATAATAGAAATGAAGCCACGTGCCGTGAAAACGGTGAACATGATTCGTCCGAAACGATCTATGTGACTTCGAGGGCCAAGGCGTCTCAACACGCTTTGGCCTCTTCTTTTTCTAGCTCACTTCTTCTTGGACTCCTCGGCTATGATCTCGGCCAAAACATTCTCCGGGCGAACGACGGCTTGCAGAGACTCGTGGTTCATGGTCACACTGCTGCTTACGCGATGCATACCAGGGGGAGCTGTGGGGCTTCTATTCCATTCGTATCTCAGTTCACCTGCGTCGGTAGTCCTCTTGGCCTCTCCTCTTTCGTGCAATCTCTGCATAATCGTCGCAACGGCGGAATCGGGTCGTACGTACTTTGCTGTGTCGAACCCTTCTTCCTGAAGTCGCTCGCACACTTCTTTAACAGTCAAAGAATGATAGACAGAGCGCAAAACATCACGGCAGGCATCCGTCAAACCAAGATTTTGGATGTCGGTGTCATCTTCGTCGATGAGACTTTTCAAGCCCGCGATAGTTCCGCTAACTTTTGCAATCCTTCTATCAATGGCATTCTTATTCTTGATCAAATTCGAAAGCTTGATATTCAAATCAGAAAGTTCTTTTTCTGCCTGCTTGAGTGCTTCTTGGTAAGTTTCCTTTGTCATGGCGTGCTCAAGATAGCATACACGGAGAGGGTTTGTCAACATGAAAATCACACATAAGAACACAAATTATGAACACATATTAAATGGTAGTAAATTTAACAAGATATAAGGTGATTCTGCCATACATGACGCCCGCGAAGAGTTAGACAAATGCCGTAGGCGAATAGCGCGATTAATGGCAGCAATTCGAATCTTCTCAAGACGGAAAGAGGAAGGCGAGCCGTGACCCGGGGCGAATCGGCGCAGTCGTCGCGGGAGTGGTTTGTGATAGCATTCGGCAAAACCAAGGAGGACACCATGCGAGCAGCCTTTTTCACTTTGTTTATTGTTGCGTTGCTACTGATCGTATCCGCGCCGGTGGTGGCATCAGAAAAGCGCGACTTGAATCCCGCCAAGCTTCAGTCTGTTCACAAGGTTTATGTCGGAGAAATGGGAACAACCGATGAGGCCGCGAGATTCCGAATGCTACTGGCCCAAGAGCTTTCCAAAAAGGGATTCATTGTGGTTGACCAAGCACAGAACGCCGATGCTATTTTGACGGGAATTCTGACGGTGAGAGTTTACGCCGACACATCGATTGCGAGGGCAACGGTGCAACTAAAATCGGCGAACGGAGAGATACTCTGGGCTGGCGACTTCCAACCCAAGAGAACTTTCAAAAGCGTAAGCGATACTGTTAAATTCCGGGCGCAAAACGTCGCCGACGCTCTTCGGGGCGATTATCAAAAAGCGGCAAAAGCTACAAACGCCAAGAGGTAAATTTCCGTCTGTCAAATGAAATCTGAAATTACCAACAAAGGTCTAGCCCACCACCCGTCCCGAGGTAGTGACTCATTTTCAGATTCACGAAAAATCCCAAAGGTGTTGAACCGCAAAGGTCGCGAAGTGCGCACCAAGTATGCAGAGAGGGGATTCTTAGTCCTTGCCGCTCTCTGCACCTTCTTACCCTTCGCTGCCTCGAAAATAGGTTTCTGTCGCCCCTGCCGGGGCTAGGCGATCTTATTTGTCCGGCAGACCCAGGGTAGTCCGCCAAAAAGCCGGCGGACAACCCTGGGCTATTGAAGGGGTCCCTTGCAGGGACCAGAGAACTGTCGCTTCAAGTGCCTGAGTTCATTTTCATGCCCTTGGGTGCCCCGATCCGTCGGGGCATCAGGAACTGCCTCGAAAATAGCTGTAGATACCCACGGGCAAAGCCCGTGGCACTTTACAGGTCAAGCTTCGCTTGACCTGAATCCTGGCGTTGCTGCCACTTTACATACTTCATGATCTTCGCTTCATCTATTCCTACTGTGGATACAAAATAGCCCGGCGACCAGATCACCGCTTCTCGCCAATAGACTTGCCCCAGAAACGGAAACTTTTTCCTCAGTTGACTTGCAGTCCACTGTTTCATCCGCCCTATCACCTCGCTGACTGCATACTTCGGTGGGATGATCATGACCATATGGATGTGCTCCACTTGAACATTCAGCTCCACTATCTCGCAGCCTGGCATCTGCTCCAGTATCTTCGGAAAAAGTTTCTTCACAAAATTCGCAACCCCAGGATTCAGGATGCGACGCCGATACTTCGGTATCCATACAATGTGATACTCAGTTCGGTAAGCTCCATGCCCCGATAAGCGTGTCTGCACTCACTCAGTATATCGTATCGGCGCCGCGCCATTCACCCACGGGCATAGCCCGTGGAACTCAAAACGGCTCTTGGAAGCGCCGGCAGTTCTTTATGCCGGGGACAATCTATCGCCCGGGTAGCGCTTTGGTAGCCACGATCAACCGTCTTTTGGTTGATCGTGGGCTCTTGTGCAGGGTAAGGGAAAACCCCACGATCCCCGTCGGGGGATCGTGGCTACCAGATCCTCTCATTTTCATGGTTTCGGGTGCAATAAAGGCTCTTGTCCAGCTGCGCTTGAATCCAAAATGAGTCACTACCCGTCCTCGCAAAAAGCCGTTGAGCAGAACTGCCCGGCGAAACCTGATCGCAAAAAACAAACCTCTCCTTCACACCCGTGAAGAGCGGAGGCTAGACCGCCTTCCGTTCACTTTCAGGTTGACGGGCCTTCATCTCGTCAACACATAGCTCTACTCTGGTATCAATTTCTGCGGATTTTTTCCTTTCGCTTCCTAAAATTTTCGCTCGTTTTCAATTGAATTCTGGACTCCATCTGATGACGAGCGCAGCCGGCTTCGCTTTCATTTTTCACTTCGGCTTGCCTGCTCTCTCCGGAGGTCCCGATTGGGTCCATCATTTTTGGCCTGATTTCGCTTTGAGAAGGGGAGAAAAGAGCGGAATCCCAAGGCGGCTCGTCTCTTCGAAACTTTCAGTCTGTCAGGAGGTCCTCCTTGTTCGGGCTTCAAGCGCGAGGATTTCCAGGCGTTCGCTGAGGCGCAAAAGACCCTTGACAGAATACCAGCTCTATGGCAGAAATGAGATTATGATATAACTTATATACCCGTATGATCGTATAGCCATTGATGCCGTAAAACATCCGAGTGAAACAACAAACCCT
>JAQUPQ010000084.1 GCA_028716525.1 Terriglobia bacterium
GGCTTTCGACATGAAGCTGCCGGTGTGACCAGCCTTCACTCGAGCAAGCGCGAGGAGAGTTGCAGGCTGCATCCCGTCACCGCTTTATGAAATAGGTTGCCAGCCGGTTGAGATTATCTTTTAGGCGCAGGAGTAATCCTTTGTTTCCAACCCGCATCTAATTCAGTGAAAAACGGAACCGATCCAGGGGGTCGGCCCTCAGAAGCCGGACCTTGAAAACTGAACAGCAGCCAAGACCACAGAGAGGCGGTGTATCGGAACGAAGGAAAGTCGGACCGAGGAGCAGGGAGGCATCAACCATGAGCAAACCCCATCAAGATCTAAGATATGCGGAATTGGATCCCGAGCTGAGAAGCGAGCTCGTTCGGGATTTTGAAGATAAGCTCCAACACCGTATTGTCGGCCAGGAGCGCGCTGTGCATCGCATGTCCAGCCTGTTCCAGCTCTACGAATCGGGTTTGACAACCCCGGGCCGGCCTATCGGCAATCTCCTGTTCCTGGGCCCCACGGGCTCCGGCAAAACTCGCCTGGTTGAAGCCACGGCCGAGGTTCTGTACGGCAGCGACCGCTCTTTCATCAAAATCGATTGCGGGGAGTTCCAACACAGCCATGAGATTGCCAAGCTGGTGGGATCGCCCCCGGGATACCTGGGTCACCGCGAGACGCAACCCGCCTTGACGCAAGAGGCGATCGACCAGTTTCACAGCGATCGGGTCAAGATGACGTTGCTGCTGTTCGACGAAATCGAAAAAGCCAGCGATTCATTGTGGAAACTCATGCTGGGTGTTCTCGACAAGGCCACTTTGACCTTGGGCGATAACCGGCGCGTCGATTTTTCTCACTGCATCATCATTATGACGTCGAACCTGGGCGGTGGAGAAATCAACCGCATGATGATGGGCACCGGTCTGGGTTTCGCCTCGGCCCAAAAGAAATACGACTCGGACGAAACCGGTTTGACGGTTTATCGAACCGCCCTGGATTCGGCCAAGCGCAAGTTTTCGCCGGAGTTCATGAACCGCATCGACAAGGTGATTGTGTTCCGCCCGTTGAGGCCTGAAGATTTGGATCGGATTTTGGATCTGGAATTGGAGAGAGTTCAACAGCGCATCCTGAATTCGGCCACGGAACGGAAGTTTGTATTTCATTGCAGCGGCGCGGCGCGCGAATTTTTGCTGGAAAACGGAACGGATCCCCAATATGGGGCCCGACCGCTCAAGCGAGCCATCGAACGCCACATTGTGCTCCCGCTGGCAAATCTGGCGGCGACTCATCAGATCTCGCTGGGGGATTGTATTCAAGTGGATTATCGAGCCAACTCCAACCGTTTGGTGTTTCTCAAGTTGCATGAAGGCGCGGTTATCCACGCCGAGATGGCCAACGTGGAAGAAACTCCGGCGCCTCAAATCCAGGAGGAGGTCCCGGCGGCCAAGGAAGCGGAATGTGAAGAAGAACCCGGCGTATCTCCGTGCACCAAGTATCGGGTGCAATGAAGGCTTGAAATCAGGAAATTTGATTGACCGGAAGCGGACGATGTCCGCCTCCGGTTTTTTTGTGAGTGGGGTGGGTTGCGAGGCTTTCCAGACACAAAAAAGGCGCCCCGATGATCGGAGCGCCAACGCGGAATGGTCCGCGTTTTTCAAGAAACCTGTTAGATCATTCCAACCTGCGGCCTCTCCCGCACAGGGGTCTCACTGCGGGTTGCCCGCTCGTGGTGCGTTGGGCTGAGCCGGTGCAGCCGGGGACATCTTGTGCGTCATAAGAGTCGGCAACTCAGCGATGTTGAAGGCCGCCACGGCCAATGATGTAGAGGCCTGAATCAGATCATCCGACTTGGCTTTGTCGAAGGTGTCGGATTGCGAGTGGTGCGTTTTTCCGTATTCAGCGGGATCCTGATAAAACGCAAATCCCGGAACACCCAGCGGCAAAAAGGAAAGGTGATCAGTGCCGCCTTGGTTGCGTAGGTTGATATCGCGCACGCCCAAATCATTGAGCGGGGCCAGCACCGACGCCATCACAGGGCGCAGGTCCTCGCGTCCCTGCATCGAAATTCCATTGAAATGGCCGGTACCCGTATCCATGATGAGAACCGCTGAGATTTTATCGGCTTCCGCTTTGTGAGCTTCGGCATACGCCTTGGAACCCAGCAAACCTTCCTCTTCGCCCGTGAACAGGACAAATCGGATGGTGCGCCTGGGCTTGGCGCCGACGGCATTCAAAATGTGGGCCGCTTCAAGGGCCGCCATAGAACCTGTGCCGTTATCCGTTGTACCCGTTCCCAAATCCCAGGAATCCAGATGGCCTCCGACAATCACCACCTCGTCCGGTTTTTCGGTCCCGCGAATCTCCGCAACCGTGTTGTAAGCGTCCAAAGGCTGAGCGGTGAAGCGGTTCTGGATGTTCATTTCCAGGACGACCTTCTGCTTTTTCTCCAAGAGCCGCCACAACATCGTATAATTTTCATGGGTCGTAAACACCGAAGGAAGAACCGCTGTTTTGGGATCGCGTCCCCCCAAGCCGGTCATGTTCAGCAGGGAGTGCTCTTTGGCCGAATCCACAATGACCACCAACACCCCTTCGTCCTTGAAGAACTGCGTAATTTTTTCGCGTAGCTGGCGCATCTGCTCGAAATTCGGCCGAGACGGGGCGGGTTGCCCATCGGCCGTTGGAGGCTGTCCGGGTCCGGCCGGCGGAGTCCCCGGCCGACCCGCGGCGTTCCGCCGGCGTTCTTGTTGTTGATCGGGCGGGCCGCCAAATGGGCGTGAGAGATCCGCGGGTGGGCGCTGGATTATAAACTTGCCGCGCAATTGGCCACGATACTTGTCAAAATCCTCTTCCTTCTGAATGTTGACGTACACCAACTTTCCTGTGACCGTCCCATTGGTGCTTGGCGCCCATCCGTAGGAGGCAATGGTCAAGGGGAGACCGTTGGGTTCCACGATACGTCCGGTGGCGCTGATGCGTTCCCAACCCAGGCCGAAGCTCCAATTCTCGAGATGTCCGTCGGTGCAACCGTATTCTTCGAATCGTTTGAGCGTCCAGTCATTGGCCTTCTTTAACCGGTCGGAGCCCGTGAGCCGCGGCCCGATCATGTCGGTCAGGTATTCGAGGTTTTGCATGACCTCGGAATGGTCCTTCTCAAATGCGATCATCTTTTTATCGAGGTCCAGGGCTGGAGAGTCCTGGGCCAAAAAAATTACGGGTAGCGCCAGAAGCGACGCCATGAACAGCAATAACACGATTCGTCGAATCATGGGTTATGCCTCAAATTAGGATTTGAAAATCAGAAATACTGACGTGGTGATCCCGCAAGACGGGATTAAACCTTTGAAGACGCCGAAAAGGGGCGGTGGGTTACTTCAAGAACCGCATAAGATCACGGCGTGGACTCCGGATCGGGAATCTTCATCACAGGCTCGTAACCCGATTCCTCGAACTGAAAGGTGAAGAGGCCATCCAGATGAGGAAGACGGGAAACGCCCCGGCCGCTCGCAGAATTCGGCAGGCTCCAAATTCCCCGGAATAACTTGAATTCCACATCGGCCGAGAGGCTCTCGATTCTTCCCAAAAGCTTATTCAAGCTTTGGAGGTTTTGGAGCGATTCGATGTGGAGCCGCTCAATCGTCGAGGTTTTGCGGTCGAGAGTGACAGTTCCCGAGGCCAGAATGATGCTGCTGGTTTTCCCTTTCGGCTCAAAATGGAACTGGACGACATTGGGATCGGCCGAAGTGATCGACTCGAATTTCAAGAACGGCAGTTTTTCTTCCTGGAGCGGGAAGAAGACTTCGTCCCAAAGCACTTCTACGAGCAAGCCGGGTTGGGCTTTGGGATCTACCTGAGCCTTGGGACGACCTTGGTCGTCGGTGTCGGAAACCACGCGGACCAGGACTTCGTAACGTCCCTTCTCGTCAGGCGTCAGAGAAGGTTCCACGGTCACCACCGTGCTGCGCTCACCCAATTTTTGTCCCGGAGGGATCTCTGAGGCGGAATTGGAGGCCACGGTCTTCATGTCAAAACGCTGGACCGTTAGTTGTTGACGATAACGGGTGTGATCGCGCACCGCCATGGATTGATCCTGGTTGTGGGCGGCACGGCGAATGATTTCCGGGATGTCGCTTGAGGGTTGTGAAGAGGCAAAAGGGAGACCGAGGCACGAAAATACCACGAGGTAAAACAACCGGATGTAAATGCGGTAAGCGTTCAAGGTCTTATCCATTCCATCCTGAACAGCAATCGTGGGCACGCCCACTATACCGAACTGCCTGGATACGGTCGAGAGGAATTCAACGGAACCCGTACTATCCTGCGTCGAGCCGAGCGCGGCGATGTTCGCGCCGTACACGAGAGCTCCAGCATCACCCCAGGGCGAATTGCAGTCCTACCGAGTGGTCTTTTCCATCCATTTAAAGAACCCAGCAATGATGAAACGGGTTAAAAGCAAACTGGCAAGAACCACCACACAGAGGATAACCACAAGCCCCAGCGCTACCGCCCACATGTTCGTTCTCCTTGAAAGCGCTCCAATGAAGATTCGAGGCGCTTCGGCAAGAACTGCTCTGCCCTTGATTTTTCATTTGCATCTCTGATGCCAACCGGCGCTTGAGCGTTTTAAGGCGGGCGTGTGCTGCTAGGGTCATTAGAATCAAGTGAATTGAATGCACGACCGGTCGGAGGTCTTGCCCGGTACTGACAAAAGACCGTCCAGCGCGCAATATTTCGATGAGAATTTCCCTGAATTTTTTGCAAGACATTGCTCTTCTTGGGCTCAATTCCACTTGATTTGTTTGACACTATTTGAGGGTCGGACTATCATCAGGCGCCTGGTTTTAGGGGTTTTACCGGAGCAGATAAGAAGTACCTCCAACCCTGCCGCACGACTCAATTCTTGAGCGCGCCCTCAATTTTGAATCCGATCCTCGAAAGGTCAGATTTTCAAGCCCGAGACCTAATTTAATCGAAAGCTGTAGCGGGTGGAGGAACGGAAAAAGATCGGAAGAATCTCAGATATCGGGGGGCGGAAAGTTCATATTTTTTAAATTGTCATTTTAACGAGGAGAAAGTCCATGCCATCATTCAACGGAATTCCGGTGCCTGCTTCCGGAGAAACCATAACGATCCAAGCGGGAAAACTCAACGTTCCCGACCATCCTATCATTCCCTTCATTGAGGGAGACGGAACGGGGCGGGACATTTGGAAAGCGTCGGTGCGGGTGTTTGATGCCGCCGTCAAGAAAGCCTTTGGCGGCAAACGTCAAATTACCTGGTACGAAATTTTTGCCGGCGAGAAGGCTTTTAATCAGTTCAAAGAATGGCTTCCCAACGACACCTTGGAGGCCATTAAACACTTCCATGTGGCAATCAAAGGGCCGCTGACGACGCCCATCGGCGGAGGCATTCGCAGCCTGAATGTGACGCTGCGCCAGGTGTTGGATCTGTATGCCTGCGTTCGCCCGGTGAAGTACTATGCCGGAGTTCCTTCGCCGGTGAAGGCGCCCGAAAAAATGAATCTGATTATTTTCCGCGAAAACACCGAAGATGTTTACGCCGGGATCGAATGGCAGCAGGGGACGCCTGAAGCCAAAAAGGTGATCGATTTTCTGTTGAAGGAAATGAACAAAAAGATTCGTCCGGATTCCGGAATCGGAATCAAGCCGATGTCCATCACCGGGTCAAAGAACCTGGTCCGCCGCGCCATTCGGCATGCCATCGACCATAAGAAGAGTGTGGTCACACTGGTTCACAAGGGCAACATCATGAAATTCACAGAAGGGGCGTTCCGCTCCTGGGGTTACGAGCTGGCCAAAGAGGAATTCGGGGATGTGACGATTTCCGAGGATGAGGTCACCAAGAATCATAACGGCCAGGCTCCGGCGGGAAAGATCGTCATCAACGACCGCATCGCCGATTCCATGTTCCAGCAGGTGCTGACTCGGGCCAATGAGTATCAGGTGGTGGCGACGCCGAATCTGAACGGCGATTATCTCTCCGACGCCTGTGCCGCGCAGGTGGGAGGATTGGGCATCGCCCCCGGCGCCAATATCGGCGACGATTACGCCGTCTTCGAAGCGACCCACGGCACCGCTCCAAAATATGCCGACAAGGACGCCATCAATCCCGGGTCCCTCATTTTGTCGGGTGTGATGATGTTCGAGCATATGGGATGGAATGAGGCGGGCGCCCTGATTGAGAGCGCCTTTGCGAAGACCATCCAACAGAAGAAGGTAACTTACGATTTGGAGCGCTTGATGACCGGAGCCGCAAAACTCAAGACCAGCGAGTTTGCAACGGCTATCATCGACAACATGTAAGCAGGCCTGCTGCTCTTCCGTTGATTTCGCAGTATCATTCAGGGGATTGACCCCGGGTTTTTGTTGTAGGTTTTAAATGTCCGCGCATTAAATCGGGAACTATTGATCTTTCTTAATTCAAACGAGGAATTCTAATAGCTTGGAGGCCATTATGAGAAAGAAGATTACGGTTGTTGGAGCCGGCAATGTGGGTGCAACCACCGCTCAACGCATTGTCGACAAACGGCTCGCTGACGTGGTGTTGATCGACATTTTGGAAGGCATTCAACAGGGGAAGGGTTTGGACTTGCTGGAGTCCGGACCCGTGGAAAGCTACGACTGCAATATCATCGGGACCAACGATTACAAGGACACAGCCAATTCCGACATGGTGGTGATCACGGCCGGTCTGGCGCGCAAACCGGGAATGAGCCGTGACGACCTCTTGAAAACCAACTTTGGAATCGTCAAAGGGGTGACCGAGCAAGTGGCGAAATACTCACCCCAGGCCATGTTGATTGTGGTGTCGAATCCTTTGGATGCCATGGTGCAGACGGCTTTCAAAGTCTCCGGTTTTCCCAAGAATCGCGTCATGGGCATGGCCGGCATTCTCGACAGCGCCCGCATGGCGGCCTTCATCGCTCTGGAATTGAAAGTGAGCGTCGAGAATATTTCCTGCTTCGTTCTCGGAGGACACGGCGACACCATGGTGCCGCTGCCCCGTTATTCCACGGTGTCCGGCGTTCCGATCACCGAACTGCTGCCCAAGGAAAAAATCGATGCCATTGTAAAACGCACGCAAGGCGGGGGAGCCGAGATTGTGTCGCTGCTCAAATCGGGGAGCGCTTATTACGCCCCGAGCGCGGCAGTCGTCGAGATGATTGAGGCGATTTTCTATGACAAGAAGAAGATCCTGCCATGCGCCGCCTTGTTGGAAGGGGAATACGGCATCAACGGCTTGTATGTGGGCGTGCCGGTGAAGTTGGGTGCCAACGGCGTGGAAGAAATTCTTCAAATCAAATTGACGCCGGAAGAAGACGCGGCCTTGAAAAAGAGCGCCGCCGCAGTGAAAGAGCTCGTCGGCATCATCGGCGTGTAAACGCCGGATTTGGTAACCGGGATAAGACGTTCTTTGTTTTATCCCGGACTGTAGCCGACGCACCGGTAGCCGGGATCCCGCCCTGCGGGATCCCGGACTTAGTGCGATTCGAAAGTATCGTTGGTGGGTTTGATGATGTGCAATTTCCGGGATGCCCAAACATCGGGCATCCCGGCACCCCATGCAAACGAGTTTTCCTGCCTCAATTAATCTTCGGAAAGCACCGCGAAGAAGGTCAGCACGACTGAAACCGCGATCAATCCCACGCTGATCAGCATTAGCGTTGTGAAGACCGGTGACAGATTGGTGAGCGTCCACCACGACCGCTCCAAGCCGGGAGTCCAAGCGCCTAACCATTTTTCCAGGTGTGGCCACCGCCACAATCCAATCAGAAACACGGCCAGCAGAGTAACGACCACCGAAGCGCGTTGAAAAGTTTGAACCGGCCGGATGGCCTTCTGTTCCAGAATTTCTCTCTGCATCAACTGGGCTTTCCACCAAATCATTCCGGGATCGGGGAGGTTGTGGGGGATGTCTTGGTAAGCCTGTTCCTGCATCCATTGGTAGGTCCTCACCATTTCGGCGCACTCGGGGCACGTGGCAGCGTGCGTGCGCAGGGGCTCCGGCCATTCCCCGGTGCTGCAGGCTTGCAGGACTCGTTCCTCCTGGGGGCACAGATTCATCTTCATAACCCACCTCGTTTCCCTTCAGATCCGCGGATCAAGGTTGCCAATTTGCGGCGCGCCCGAAAAAGAAGAACGCGAATGCTTTTTGATTTCAGCCCCAGCGTTTCGGCGATCTCGTTGTGCTGCGATCCCTCCACGTAGGCCAGCCAGAGCAGCGTTCGCTCTTGGGGCGTCAATCCCAGGAAATGTTGAGCCATCTCTCGCCGCTGCAAATGCGCCGGCGCCGGATCGGATGAGGCCGGGTCCGCCGAACTATCCGCCGCAAACCAAAATGTTTCGCGCTTGGTATGACGCCAATGATCCTGAATGAGCCGCGTCGAAATCTTGAAAAGGTACGAACGTTGCTGCGGGAGCGTCATCGGAGGCAGAGACGTCCGCAAAAAACGGAAAAAAGTTTCCTGCAGAAGGTCGTCGGCCAGCGCGG
>JAQUPQ010000085.1 GCA_028716525.1 Terriglobia bacterium
CGCGAGATCGCGCTCGGCCACTTCTACAAGCGGCCCGGCAAATGGTGCTCGTGGTGTGACTTCCTGCCAGTGTGTATGGGGGACAAGAAAGGAATCGGCGAAACCCTCGTTCATATCTGAACAGGTTCCAAGCCAGCAGCTACAATAAGCTCTGGCTTTTTTCTTGTGCGGGCATCCGGTTGCGCAATCCTTGAGCACTTTGCATGGAGATCTCTAACTAAGTTCGTGTGAAACAACCGCGCCCTTGGACAAGCTGGCCCTCGAGACTGGTTCGACTAGATTACCGAGGGCCCAAGGTTTATGAGCCGCTTCGGACGGCCGCCTTGCTGTGTAAACAAAAGTAAAGTAATATGAACGTTATGCCAAAGGAGAGAATACAGAAACAAAATGTTTGCAACGCCGGGGAATACTACATCGCCGCAAGGCTATCCGCGCTTAACTTCACGGTAACAATTACCCTTGGGAGAGCAGAGAAATATGACATTTTAGCCTTGGGTTCCAAAGGACAACTGATAAAAATATCAGTGAAGACAACGCAGAATGAAAAAGCAAGAGATTTTCCACTATCTCAAAAGGATGAACAGGGAGCGTCAGATGATTCTTACTACGCGTTTGTGAAACTAAAAGGATTTGTCGTAGAGCCGGATTTTTGGATTATCCCAAGCAAGGTAGTTTGCCCCCTTATAAAAGAAGCCGATAAGAGATGGCTGAAAACACCCGGGAGAAACAATAAACAACACAAACGATCAACGATGAGGATTTTTCCGATAGAAGTCAGCAAGAGCCAAGCGTATCTTTATCCGGACAATTGGAATGGTCAGGTGAAACAATATCATAAAAATCTACAGCAACTATTATGAAAACTCAAAAGCCATTTTACACTGCGCGTGAGCTTGCCGATGTGCTTTCGATGAATATCATGACCATCTATCGTTACATCGGAGCGAAACGGATCAAGGCGTATAAGATCGGCAAAGAGTTTAGAATTAGCCGCACCGAATTCGAGAGGTTTTTGAAACAATCAAAAGTAAAATAAACACCATGACTAATAAGGATTACAGCAAATGGACAAAAGAGCAACTCGCTGAGGAGGTAAAGTGGCTCCGCAAGCGCAAGAAATACGGCCTTGTCTGGGAGGATAAACCGGAAGATGTTGTTGAACTATGCAAAACAGAGTTGCCCGTGCTCAAGGAAGTGAAGAATAAGGCGATTACGAAAGGCAAAAATGGTCCCGTGAACATTCTGATTGAGGGCGACAATTACCACGCCCTCTCGGTCCTCAATTACACCCACAAAGGCAAGATTGATGTTATCTACATTGACCCGCCGTATAACACCGGTGCGAAGGATTGGAAGTACAACAACGATTTCGTGGACATCAATGATGGTTACCGGCACAGCAAATGGCTTTCAATGATGAATACCCGCCTCGCATTGGCAAAGAAGCTGCTCAAGCGAGATGGGGTGCTTATCTGTACGATTGATGACAACGAACAGGCACACCTTGGCACCCTTCTTGAGGAACTGTTCCCAGACTACGAGATACATTGCATTACAATCGTTCATAATCCACGAGGTATTCAAGGTAAAAACTTCTCATATACGCACGAGTATGCTTTCTTTGTGTTTAGAAATGGTTTGAAAGTAATCAGGCAAAGGAAGATTGAAACTGACGATATAGATTGGCGGAACTTAAGGGATAATGGCGGTGGCTCTCTGCGAACAGATGCAAAGAACTGTTTTTATCCCGTTGTTGTGAAGGGCGGCAAGATTGTTGATTTTGGAGATGTTGCGCCGTCCAATTTTCACCCTAAAAAGCAAACTGTGCGGAAGGGACCCCTTTCTTTTGTTTTCCCGGTTGACCGGCGTGGCATAGAGCGAAAGTGGCGATATGCAAGACAGAGTGTCGAAACAGTGGCCCATCTATTGCGAGCCAAACAGACTGAAACCGGCTACGAAATTGAAATCGGAAAAGACTTTGGGACAGTAAGAACCGTTTGGCAAGATAGTCGTCATGATGCTAACGAGTGGGGCACAAAATTGGTTCACGCGTTGGTCCCAAAAACGAGCTTTGATTTTCCGAAATCGCTCTGGAATACCTACGATTGCCTTGCTCCTATAATCAGCGCCAGGAAAAACGCTATTGTGCTTGATTATTTTGCCGGTTCCGGTACTACGGGCCACGCAGTGTTCGTGTTGAATAAATTGAATGGTAGCGATGGCGGAGAACGGCAGTTTATTCTCTGCACCAACAATGAAAACAACATCGCAACAGATGTGTGCTATCCGAGAATAAAAGCAGTCATTGATGGGCATAAAGACTATCGGGACATTACGGGAATACCGAGCAATCTCATATACTTCCGCACGGCGTTTGTTGGGGCAGAGCCGAATGATAAGAACAAAGAAGCATTGACCAAGCAGGCAACGGAAATGCTCTGTATGCGCGAGGAGACTTTTGAGCTGGTAAAAGAAGCAGGAACCGTAAAGATTTTCAAGAATTCAAAACAGCACACCGGTATTGTTTTTGACGAAGATGCTATCCCCGCGCTCAAGAAAGAGATTGCCAAAATTGGCGGCGCGTGGAGCGTGTATATCTTCTCGCTTGGTGATGACACTTTTGAGGACGAGTTTGAGGATATGAAGCAGAAAATTACTGTCGCACCGATACCCGAAGCAATTTTGCGGGTGTACCGACGTTTATTCAAATCATAAATATGGCTTTCCAATTGACAAAATACCAAGATACTGCGGCCCGCGAGTTGTTGCAGGATGCAGAACGGCTTTTACGGCAAACAGGCAACAAAAAGCTCCTATTCAAAGCTCCGACCGGCTCTGGTAAGACAATAACAATGGCGGAGTTTCTAATGCGGTTCGCAGATGACCCAGATCATCCGCCCTGCGCTTTCATTTGGACCGCGCCTCGCCAGCTTCACGAACAAAGCAAGGAAAAGCTTGAGCTGTACTTTGAAACAACTCGGGCCATGGAGTGCTCGTTTTTCGAGGATTTGGACGATCGGCAGATAGGCGAAAATGAAATCTTGTTTTTTAACTGGGAAAGCATCCGCCAAGAAAACAACGTTTACATCCGCGAAAACGAACAAGACAACAATCTCTCAAGCATTATCGAGCGCACGCGCGAAGCAGGGCGGGCTATCGTACTGATTATTGATGAGAGCCATTTCCACGCGCAAGCGGAAACATCTCAAGGCCTCATTTCCTCCATCTCTCCAAATCTCACGATTGAAGTATCTGCAACGCCAGTGATGCAAAATCCTGACAAGATGGTGGGCGTTGATATTGGTGATGTGAAAGCAGAGGAAATGATAAAAAAGGCGGTAATACTCAACGAGGATTTCAAGAGCATAGTGCGTCATGGCCGCACTGATACCATCAAAAGCGAGTTGGCCGGAAGTATGGATGAATTCGTCTTGAGAGAGGCATTGAAAAAACGAGATGACCTATACCGAGCGTATAAGGCCGAGGGCGTTGCTGTAAATCCGCTCCTTCTCATCCAATTGCCGGACCGGCACGGCCAAGCTGACGAAGATCGCCAGATGATGATTGTGCGAACCCTCAAGGACAAGCATGGTATCAGCATCCAGAATGGCAAGCTCGCAATCTATCTTTCCGAAAATAAGGAGAACCTGGAGAACCTCACCCGAAACGATAGTGAAGTGGATGTTTTGATATTCAAGCAAGCCATTGCGCTCGGGTGGGATTGTCCGCGAGCTCATATACTTGTGCTATTTCGTGAATGGCATAGCCCCGTGTTTTCTATCCAAACCCTCGGCCGGATTATGCGAGTATCGGAGCCAGAGCGCGGGTATTATGACAACGATATACTCAATTTTGCCTATGTCTACACGAACATTGCCGATATTGAAATCAAAGAAGACATCGGGCGCGGGTATGTGGTGATACATACGAGCAAGAGGATCACGGCATACAAGCCGCTTGGTCTGCCCTCGGTTCACCGCAGACGGCACCGCGAGCAGACACGCTTAAATCCCCTATTTACGCATCTGTTTCTTGAGGAGGCGCATACATACGAATTGGGTAAGAAAATTAAGACAAAGGATCAGCGTGTTCAGCCCGCGTTTATCTCAGATTGGAAAACAGAAAACATTGATACTGTCGCGGGTGGGCACATACGAGCAGATGTGCGGATTGATAGGGCAAGCGATATGGACCTTCAGAGATTATTTGATTATTTCGCGCGCAAAAACCTTTCCCCGTTTCATCCAGAGGATAGGTCTGTGGGCCGTCTGAAGGAGTCAATCTATCAATTTTTTGGTAAACAGCTTGAAATGACGAGGGCAGACCACTTCCGAGAAATAATAAACATTGTTTTGAGCGAAAGTAACCGGCCGCATATTGAGGCGGTGATAGATAGTGCCAAGCGTGCCTATATTGCGGCGACTGAGAAACGAGAGAGAGAAATCGTGGGAGATGTGTGGGAAGTGCCGGAGAGGCTTGCTTTCAGTGATGGGTATAGTGAAACGGATACGAAAAAATCCGTCATGGGGCCGTTCTACTCCGATGAACGCTGGCAATCGGAAAAAGCGTTTATTGATTTCTTAGAGAGACCGCGAAATGGAGTTTTGTGGTGGTTTAAAAATGGCGATCGCGATGCGACTTTCTTTGCCGTGCCGTATCAGGAGGGTGATGACTGGTCGCCATTTTATGTTGATTTTGTGGTAATAATGAAAAACGGGAGTATCCGTCTGTTTGACCCGCACGGCATTCACTTGGCCGATTTTTCTGCGAAATCAGATGGTCTGCGAGATTACGTAGCTCAATTGAGAAAAAAGGGCCGCAAAGTGTTCGGCGGTATCGTAGCGAACACAGATCCTCGCCGCTTCACCGGACAATGGATGGTCTACGAGGGAGAAGGAAAGAAAGCGCAAGAGGGAAAATGGGATAATTGGACGTTATTAGAACTATGAAAGCAATCATTTTCGCGCCGGCATCAGACGAAAAGCAGGATTTCTCAGTGTTCTTTTGTGTTTGCCCAGTGTACCGCAGGCGGCAAATGCTCATGGGGTCCGAGGGGAATCGAACACCTCAGTCCGCCTAAGTCTGTCTTCGGTATTTCAGCCGCCTGTTATCAAAGGCAGGCAAAGTCCCCTCAAGAATGTCCACGACGGCCTTATTGATCCGCGGATTTTCAATCGCTCCCGACTCAAAAGCAAAATCGTTGAGACTTTTTGTCTTGTCGATCGTGACATGGATAATCTGCTCTGCGTCTGCGACCACCGCCAGATTCGGATTGTGAGTAACGATTATTATTTGGCGGCGCTTCTTGGCCTTTTTCAGGAACGTAACAAGTATTTCATACACACTCTTGTTGTCTAGGTTGTCTTCCGGCTGATCAATCACGAGAGGAATATCTCGACGGTCGAGCATCAAATAAAAGATCAATAAAAGACCGCCACGTTCACCAGGTGACAGCTCTCTCAGATCTTTGCCATCAATCTTCAGATCGTATTTTGTCTCAAGATAATCAAATCCATAAAGGAAGTCATACAGACCAACTGGGTCTTTCTTTTGCCGTAGCTGTTTGAATATATCTCGCGCAGTATCTTCGCCCTGGCCAGGCCGCTTGTCTTCATGAAGATGGGCGTCGACTGATTCAAGAAACTCAAAGACTTCGTCCACGTTTTCCCAATTAGAGATAACCCCGGTCAACTGCTTCAAAAGACCTCGACCATCATCCGTTCCATGAAAACTCCCTTTGACCTGCTGATTCAGATAACGAAAGAATTCATCATAGAATACTTGATCAAATTTCAGACTTGCTTCGATCGAGATGTGATAATCATGGAGATCGGCGCCGTATTTCCCGATCTGCTCATCGATCGATCGCTTCACTTCGTCGTAGAACGCTACGAGACTTTTCTTCTTGGCGAAAATGGTTGCACTTCCCTCGTTTCGTTCGATTTTCTTTGCCTGCAGTTCCGCAGGAAGCCTTGTTGTTATCGTTTCGAGCTCCTGTTTGAGCCAATTGAGTGTATCAGTGCCCGGGTTCTGGGGGTCGCCTTCTAGTTCCTGCTGGCGCACTTGCCATTGCGCTAACGCCGCCAAGTATGCCTGGTATTCACGGTTTGGTTTATCCAAACTGTCGGTGATTTCTTTTCTGCTCCTTTGAAGTGCAGCTAGTTGGCAGGCAAGACTTTTCTCCTTTGCCTTTTGCTCCTCCATTTCCGACAGGCCCAAGGCAGTAATATCGGTCTCCGTATTCGATAGCTCTGTGAGTTCGTGAATCCTCGAACGTTTCTGTTCAATAACCGCATCCAGTTTGTCGTAGGATGTCTTTACGGAAACGATGTCGTCGAAATGCAATCCTTCGGTCGCCAACAGTGCGTCATATTTAACTTTGAGGTTGGTAACCGCGGCAACTTGGCGATCAATTGCTTGTCGTGCCTGCTTCAGATCCTCGGCACTGCGAGACAGGGTCCCCGACTCCTGTTGATAATCGCGTATTATCTTCTGCAATTCAGCAGTCTTTTCGTCAATTTCTTTGATTCTCGCAGCATCCTTTGCAACCGCTTCTCCGCCCTGCACAGGAGCCGGTACCTCCTTTGGCTTTGCATCTACGTGCGCGTTCAGATCGGCCTGCTTCAGGCGGAGTTTGTCCTCAACGTCCTTCTGGTAATCGGGGACCAACCGTCTCTCCAAAGCCACAATCGCTTCATTCACTTCGTGCAGGTGTGACTTTGCGGTCTCAATATCAGCTGCAGTCTGGTTGGTGAGATAATGGATAAGGTCATCCAGCGTCCTCTGCTTATAACGGTCTCCCTCTCTTACGTACTCGAAAATAACTTCATTCAACTTGTGCCTAAATTCGTCATCTTCTATGTTCGCGCAAATCTTTTCGAGATATTTCTGCGGAAGATATTCGACTCTTTCTGGCACATCGGTGTCAGTGTCTGCATCCAGCCGTACCTTATCGGGTGCGCCCGCATACCAGTGCAGCTGCGCAGTGAAATTCGAAGCGCAGTTCGCCTTGAGAAATTTTTCCCTATTCAGAAAAGAGAAGAGCTCCTCTTTTTTGCCCTCTCGATCATATTTTTGGTTGTGACTATTCCCTAGCAGCCCCATGATATCTGTGACAGCACTCTTTCCATTGCCCTTATTGCCGATAATGGCAATCAATTCCTTACCTAATGTGATTTTCTCGCTCTTGAACCATGTCCCATATCGCCCGTCATATCCGTCAGCCTGGTCAATTTCAAGCGATGAAATATATCGGCGCCTGTTGTCTCGAACACGTGTTTCAATCTCTGGCTCCTCTCCGATAAAAACCCTGTCAGAGGGTTCGAATAGAATCTGTTTTAACCCTTCAAAAGTGACGTCGCTTTTGATCCAGGTCGATTCCTTTACTGGTTTGCCGTCTTTCAGAACTACTCTTCCAAGCCAGTTGTCGAGTTCGTTAAAGGAGTGAGCATCGGAGCCTGAAATGACCGGCTTCGGATCCGTGATTAGCCCATCCTCCAAACGCCGCGAATTCAGAAAATACTGCGTGTTGCCGGAGTTGCCGAAGAAGCCATCGCTAAATTTATCTAATTCGTCAGCGATGAGGGCTTTTCTCTTCTTGCCGCGCGCCGCACGAATTCCGTCGTTGTTTACCGCCGTAAAAATAAGCAAATGTTCAGTTCGCTCGATAGTCGGGCCGAACACCTCATTAATAGCTTTGACGATTTGATCTCTGGTAGTTGTTGCGGATTGAAAGTCGTCCGCCATCTTGAGCTCTGACGCCTTGATTTTCTTATTACCAGACCCGGTCTTATTGGTATCAAGCTGTTGGAGAAATTTCTTGATGGCACTTTCATAATTCGGCACGAATGGGTTAAAGATAATATGAAGATTCACTTCTTCACTTGCAGCGTTTACAACGTCATTCGTGCACAACTCAACGTTCGGAAAGAAAATCTTCGTGGAGTGGGGATGCCGTTCATTGAAGCGCTTGATGAAAGCGAAATAAGAATCTGCGGAAAAATAATCCGTGATTCCAAAAGCAGCAACATCCGACGCCTCGAGTCGATCGCAAAATGCATCCAGAACATCCCCGGCGTTAGTTTTATATTGGTCGTTCTTCTTCGTGCCAGGACCGTGCAAATGCAGGTCCCATTTCCGCCAAAGAGAGCCTTTTGGATCGTTCATCGGCTTATTCATAACTCTTGCCTCGCCGAACGAGTATTTGCCTTGAATCCTACTCCCGATTGCCCAGAAGTCAAAGGGTGATAGTACACCTGCGCAGGAGGTCGCCAACAAAACCGCGCAAGACCACGCAACTGAGATCGCGGCAAGGGAGTAATCGTTGCCGCCCACGGCAAAGAACCTCGTCTTTTCGCGGGCTGAGTCTCTGATACGATGATCGTAGTCGAATCAGGTATCTTGCTCCCGCGTTAATGCGGGG
>JAQUPQ010000086.1 GCA_028716525.1 Terriglobia bacterium
CAAGCCCTCACGGCTCTTCGCGAGAGAATGCAGGCGCTACAAAAACAACCACGCGATCCGGCGGTGGTGAAGGAACTGCTGGAACTGCGCCAGAAAATCGGCGACTCGGTACAACGTATATCCGCGCCGGTTCTTTCGGAACATGTAACACTCGAAATTTCAATTGCACCAAACGCCGAGCCGGGTCCCCGCCAGTTGCGACTCACCACGGCACTGGGATTAAGCAACCCGCTGATTTTTTGCGTAGGTCAGTTGCCGGAATTTCTTGAAAAGGACGTGAAGAAGAGCCCGGTGGATATGGAACTTCCTGTCGTGTTGCCCGCCGTCGTGAATGGGCGTTTGATCCCCGGTGATATTGATCGCGTCCGATTTCCGGGCCGCTTGCCGCCTCAGTACCTGCCGGGCGATGTGGACCGATACCGGTTTTCAGCACACCAGGGCCAGCATCTGGTGTTTGCGGTCAACGCGCGTGATCTGATGCCGTATCTTGCGGACGCGGTTCCGGGATGGTTTCAAGCCGCCCTCACGCTTTACGATGCCCACGGCCACGAGGTGGGCTACAACGACGACTATCGATTTCATCCCGACCCCGTGTTGTACTACGAAGTTCCCTCAGACGGCGACTACGTGTTGGAGATTAAAGACGCACTGTATCGCGGGCGCGAAGATTTCGTCTACCGCATCACCATGGGCGAAATTCCATTCCTGACCGGCGTTTTTCCATTGGGCGGTCGAGCAGGAAAATCGATGAATGTCGAACTGACGGGCTGGAACTTGCCTTCCACAAAGCTGAATTTCGACGGCAGGAAAAAAAATAGCGGCACTTTCATGATTGATGTGTTGACACCGCAGCAGGAATCCAATCGCTTGCCCTTTGCCATCGACACACTGCCGGAAGTATTCGAGAAAGGTTCGAACAACACACTGAAGAGCGCACAATTGGTGAAGCTTCCAGTGATCATCAATGGCCGCATCGATCAACCCGGGGAGTGGGATGTATTCAAATTTAAAGGCCGGCGCGGTGAAGCCCTTGTGGCTGAAGTTCGCGCCCGACGCTTGGAGTCGCCGCTCGACTCGGAGCTGGAATTGACCGACGCCACCGGACGACGCTTGGCGTTCAACGACGATTTTGAGGATAAGGCGGCGGGACTTGAGACCCACCATGCGGATTCCTTTTTGATGGCGACGCTCCCCAAGGCCGGAACCTATTTCATTCGGATCGGCGACATTCAGCACAAAGGCGGTCAGGAGTATGCTTATCGTCTGCGATTGAGTGAGCCCCGGCCGGATTTTGATCTGATGATTTCTCCGTCGAGCATTAATACGAGCGGCGGCGCGACCGTCCCTGTGACAGTGACGGCCGTCCGGCGCGACGGTCTTGTTGGAGACATTGAGCTGGCGCTCAAAGATGCACCTTCGGGATTTGCCTTGAACGGAGGAGTCGTGCCGGCCGGACAGGATCAGGTGCGATTTACGCTCACCGTGCCTCCAACGGCGATCGGATCTCAACTCGATCTCCATTTTGAAGGCCGCGCCTCAATTCAGGGCCGAACCATCACACACGTGGCCCAGCCGGCGGAAGACATGATGCAGGCGTTTGCCTACCGCCATCTCGTCGCAACCGACAATTTGCGCGTCAGCGTAGGACGTCGCGGGGGAACCCGTGTCTCGTCGCGTCTCCTCTCCGCAGCGCCCATAAAAATCCCCGCCGGGGGATCGGCGCCAGTGCGCGTGGCCATTCCACCGGGCTACGCTACTTTTGAAAAGCTGCAATTCGAATTGAACGATTCGCCTGAAGGCGTCACGCTGAGCGATCTCTCCGTGGCGCAAGCCGGTGCACAATTCATGTTGCGGGCCGATAGAAGCAAATTGAAGCCGGGACTGCGTGGAAACCTGATTGTGGCCATCTCCGGTGAACGCGTGCCTCCTGCCAATGCTCCCAATCCCAATGTGCGAAGGCGCTTACCCCTCGGCACACTTCCCGCCATCCCGTTCGAAATCACGGGACCATAAATTTTGATCCTGCGATTCGCTCGCTGAGAGCTTTAGGCTTATGGCTTTTAGCTTGAAGCCGATTGCCGACAGCTGATAGCTCCTGCCTCCTCCTTCTGATAATATCTTCTCACTTGTTCCGATCACTCCGTTTTCGGAGGCAACGTATGAAACGTTTTGCCGTCGCGGCCATCATCATAATTTCAATACTCGTTTTATCCCCTCCAACGAAATCGTCCGATTCTCCGAAGACAGATCGTCAGACCGAGGATTTCCTGCCCATGGCCGTGTGGTACGGCGGCGGCAAAGTTCGAGCCCCCATGTTGGACACGGAAGTGAAGGCGCACCGCGAGGCCTGGCGCGCCGATCTCGAGAAAATCAAAAGTTTGGGATTCAATTCCGTTAAGACCTGGGTCGATTGGGCCACACTTGAAAGCTCCGAGGGCCGGTTCAATTTTGAAAACATCGATCAGCTCCTCGACCTGGCCCATCAAGTGGGTTTGAAGGTCTACATCCAGATCTATGCCGATTCGGCGCCGGATTGGGTCGGAAAGAAATTTCCGGACTCACATTTTGTGGACATCAGCGGAGCCGTGATGCCCTCCGAGGCTGCGCCGGGATATTGCTTCGATCATCCCGGCGTGCGAAAAGCCATGCTGGGTTTCTTCACGGCGTTGGCTGAGCGAGTTAAGGATCAGCCGGCATTCATGGGCTGGGATTTGTGGAGTGAACCGCACATCATCAACTGGGCCTGGCCCACCTATTTGCGCAGCCCGGAGTTTTGTTTTTGCCCCTACTCGGTGGCGCGCTACCGCGACTGGCTGAAGCGAAAATACGGCACGTTGGAGGCTTTGAATGGGGCGTGGTATCGACATTTCACGACTTGGAACGAAGTGGAGCCCAATCGCCTCAGCACCATTCTTTCCTACACGGATTTCATTGATTGGAGAATGTTCATCGTCGACAAGCTGGCAGAAGATTTGCGCGCCCGCTACGAAACCGTAAAGAGCGTGATTCCCGACAAAATTGCCGTCAGCCACGCGGCCAACCCTTCGCTCATTACCACTCCCGTGGGCGGCGACGGGAATCCCGATGATTGGTTGATGGCCCGGCAGGTTGATTATTGGGGCACCTCGTTTTATCCCAAGCATTCTTCACCCGTCGGCCGTGACCCGGCCTGGCGTGGGGCGTTACTCGATTTCTCGCGCTCGGCCTGCGAGCGGCAACAAAACGGTTTTTATATTGGTGAATTGCAGGCGGGGTTCGGCACCATCGCGCTTCGCGTCGGCGCCACAGTGACCGCAGCCGATGAGCGGCAGTGGATGTGGAATGCCCTGGCCCGCGGCGCCAAAGGCGTCAACGTGTATGCGTTCTATCCCATGAGTGCCGGTTATGAATCCGGAGGGTATGGATTGATTCGGTTGGATGGAAGCTTGACGGATCGAGCCCGTGCGGCCGGCGCTGTGGCGCGAGTTGTGAACGATCATCAAGCGCTCTTGTTAAAAGCTCGAGCACTGCCTGCCGAGGTGGCAATTGTTTACAACCCGCTGGCCTACATGGTGGGAGGCCGACAGCCACTCCCAACGCCCGGCGCCCAAAGCGAGTTTTCCGGCATCGAACGGAATTCCATGCTGGGGATCTACCGGGCCTTGATGCCCTCAAACGTGCCGGTAGATTTTGTCCATATCAACGAGATCGCAGAAGGGAAGGCGGGGCGCTACAAACTCATCTATCTGCCGTATCCGCTGATGCTCCCGCAAGCATCGGGAAAGGGGCTGGTGGAATTTGTTCGCAACGGTGGAACTTTGATGGCGGAAGCCCGGCTCGGCTGGAACGACGAGCGAGGTCACGCCCGAGAAATCATACCCGGCTTCGGGCTCGATGAAGTGACGGGATGCCGCGAGGAAGCCGTCACCGAGAGCGCCAACGGAGAGGTCGAAATTCAAATCGCCGCCCGGGATGAAAGTGTTCCTTTGCTGCAACCCGGCGATCGGCTGAGGGGCATGATCTTTGAGGAATCGTTGAAGCCCACTTCGCCTCATGCTCGCGTTATCGCGCGCTTCAAGAACGGCGAGCCGGCGATAGTAGCGTCGACATTCGGGAAAGGGAAAATTATTTTGGTCGGTACGTTTCTGGGATCGCAGTATGAATCCAAGCGTGATGCCGGCCTTTCCAAATTCTTCAACGGATTGATGACTTGGGCGGGAATTCATCGGCCCATAGAAGTGACTAGTTCTCCCGAGAGCTCCACGCTGGAAGTGCGTATTTTGGAGTCCGGTGTAGAAAAGGTCGTTGTCGTCTTCAATCACGCCGAAGAGAAGGTGGAGGCAGACATTGCAGTCGAAATGCCCGCAGGTGCGTATCGCACAGTGGATTTGGAGACAGGACAGCCGATTTCTTCGCGATATGAATCCGGGGCGCTTCGGTTTCAACGAACCTTTTCGCCGGAGCAAGTGTGGGTGATCCGAGTTACGCCCCAATGATTCATTGAGAAAAATGATAAGGTAGGGCCGGTAAATGTTCTTTTTGCCGGCGCGGTCTCCCCTGAAATTGCAGGGCATTCGTCAAATGCCGCAGTGAAAGCGTGGTAGAATCCGCAACCAGGAGGCGACATGTGGAAGACGGCACCAGGAAGCACCGATCGGTTGCTTCAATTATGCACTGCCTATTTTAGTCTTTATGTCCTCAACGGCATGTTCGCGAAAATTTTTACGGGCGGTTATCCGCTGCACATGCCGGAAATTTCGTACTTGTTCAACAACACTCTGGGCGGAAGCGGCATTGCGCTGCTGGTCGTGTTTGCCTTGGGCTGGTTCAAGCTGAAATCGAACCGCCTGGTGAAGTGGGGGCCTTTCAACGTCCCTTCCGAAGTGGCTTACATCATCCCCTCGGGAATTTGCACGGCGGTCGTCATTCCCACCACGACGCTCATGTACACACTTCCGATTTCGGTCATGGTGGCCATGGTCATCATGCGAGGAAGCATCATCGTCATCAGTCGGGCGATCGATGAAGTTCAAATCCGACAAGGGATTCTGAAGAAACGAGTGTACGCCGAAGAGAATTGGGCGGTGGTGTTCGCGCTGCTGGCCGTGGCGACCAACATCGTCTTGCTGCCGCTGGTGACTTATCTGGAAGGCCACGGCATACCGGCGGCGCATTGGGTGGGATTGCGGCCGGGCGCGGCCAAAGGCAGCTTTGATTTTCTGCACTCGGCCCAGGCGATGACGATCATGGGCTTGTATGTTTCGGCCTACATGATCCGCATCTACATCATGAACTATTTCAAAAATACCCGCGGCAAAGGCGTGCCGCTTGATAATAAGGGATTTTTCGCCATCGAGCAGATCGCCGCGTGCGTGGCCATGGTGTTGATGGTGCTTTTCTTTTTCTACGGTTCGCCGGCTTTCGGATGGACCTCAACTCCACTCCAGCAATTTCACAGTGCGGTGCTCCATCCCGACCTCAACTCGATTCTTTCAGGAATTCCCTATGGCGTGCTGGCATTTTTCTCGGTCTTTATCTTCATGTTCAAAGGCCGGACCGCCACATTTGCGGGACTCGTGAATCGGCTCACTTCGCTGCTCGCGGGCACGGCGGCCACGCTGCTTATGTTCTTTGTTTTCCATGCAGCTTTTCCTACACTTCAGGATTGGGCATCCGTGTTTTTTATTCTCGTGGCCGTGTATTTTCTGGCTCGGGCTGAGAAAAAGCGCATAGCAGAGCTACAGAAGGTAGGTGAGCTGGCTCCGGTTAAGTAAGGAGAGATTTTCGTTTTCGAATTTTCAGAATATTCTGTTTTGAAGTAATAACCACAAAGGCCGCAGAGGAGGCACAAAGATCGCAAAATAAGACCATGAAGTTTTACTTTGCGTCCTCAGCGTCTTCTCTGCGGTTGGCTTTTTAGTTTTCAGGGCCATCTTCATAGGAAAGAGGAAGGAATGGAACTCAGTGAGAAATTGTTGCGAGCGGCGCCCAAGGTGCTTCTTCACGATCACCTGGATGGCGGGTTGCGCCCACAAACAATTATCGAGCTGGCAAAACAGGAGGGCTACACGGGACTGCCGACCTCCAACCCGGAACAATTGGCGGAGTGGTTTTTTCAAGGCGCCAACCGCGGGAGCTTGTCACGCTATTTGGAAGGATTCAAGCACACCATCGCCGTGATGCAGACCGAGGCCGCTCTAAAGCGCGTGGCCTACGAGATGATGGAAGACATGAAGAAGGACGGGGTTGTTTACGTTGAAACGCGCTTTGCGCCGGTCTTTCACACCTCCCTGGGTTTGCATTGGGAAGACATTGTTCGCTCGGTGCTCGACGGGCTGGAAAAAGGCAGGAAAGATTTTGGCGTGGCCTATGGTTTGATCCTCTGTGCCATGCGCGACAAAAATCTTTCATTGGAAATGGCCGAGCTGGCGGTTAATTTTCGAGAGCGTGGGGTGGTGGGATTTGATCTGGCGGGCGAAGAAGGGGGCTATCCGCCCAAGAAACATATCGACGCGTTTCATTTTGTACAGCGCGAAAACTTCAGCATCACCATTCATGCAGGAGAGGCCTTCGGCAAAGAATCCATCTGGCAGGCCATTCAGTGGTGCGGAGCCCATCGCATCGGCCATGCCACGCGATTGATTGAAGACATGGCGGTGACGAACGGAAAGAACGTCAAGCTGGGAAGTCTGGCGCAGTACGTATTGGACAAACGTATCCCGCTGGAGTTGTGCTTGTCCAGCAATGTCCACACCGGCGCGGTTCCGTCGATTCAGGAGCATCCCTTTGGCGCCTATTTCCGCGGAAAATTCCGTGTGACCCTGAATACCGACAACCGTTTGATGAGTCACACCTCGATGACGCAGGAGTTTCAGCACGCCGTCAAATATTTCAAGCTGAATTTGAGTGACCTGGAAAAGATCACCATTAATTCCATGAAGAGCGCCTTCATTCCCTACGAACCTCGATGTCGCCTCATTTACGACATCATCAAGCCGGGCTACCGGCGGCTTCATGGAAAGCGCTCGACGAATTGATAGATCAGGCGGCGGTGCCGTCCGATGTGCCATGACCCATACAACGTTTTTCCTGATTTTCCCATCTCTAGAAGCAGAAGTTGCTCTCATATCGCAGGTGAGTTTGAATGTCGTTGAAGTGCTGTGAGATTCGTGGTCGATGATAAGTGAGTTTTTTAGGGGGTGGAAAGATGCGTTACCTAAAATATTTGGTTTTGGCAGGGCTTTTAATATTTCCGGCGGCTATCTACGGCGGTCACTTTTCTTTTGGAGTGGTGGTCGGACCCTCCTACTACCCGGGCTATTATTATGCAGGACCACCGCCGGTCTGCCCGTACGGATACTTTCCCTATTATCCTTACGGATGTGCCCCGTACGGCTATTACGGCCCGCAGTATTTTGTGGATGGTGCCTTCATCGGAGCGGGTCCATGGCACCGCGGTTTTCGCGGACGTTTTGACTTTGATCGCTTCGATGGACGCGGTTTCAGAGGTCGCGGCTCCTTCGAGCGCCGGGATTTTGGTCCTCGAGGCAGGTCGTTTGGGGGCGGCTTTCGCGGCGAGCGCTTTGAGGGTTCCTTCCGCGGCAATCGAGGCGGCGGAAACTTCAGGCATGGACGCCGTTAGCTGAACACCATCAGACAGAGAACATAAATGGCTGCGATCCCCTTGGCGGGTCGCAGCCGTTCTTGTTTTTGGATGGTCCGCGAGGATGACGCTCTCCCTCTTTCGCCCGCCAAGGCGGGCTTCTATCGTCGGGCCAGGTTACCCCACGCTCACGCGTGGGGTATGGTGTAGGATCTTATCGCCCAGCCCCGTCAGCGATAGAATCCTCTCATGTTTTCGGAGCAGTCGCTATTGGGCGCAGTCGCACTCAGGAGCATGAAAACAAATGATTCGGTCTTTGGACGACCGTTCACCGCGGAGACGCTGAGGTCGCCGAGACGGCGCAGAGAATCTTCCGGATGTTTTCTGAGCAAAAGACTCTACCCGGCACCTGCCCGCCCCGGCGCTTCGCTCCGGGAACGGGCCGGGGACACCCGACACCTGTTTTCGGAGCAAGCATGCAGAAGAAGCGAAACGTATTTCGCACCATCGGACGTGTGGCCCTGATCCGATTAATATTGTTTTTGTTCGTGCTAGTCTTGGCCTACGCCGGGGCGCAGCTAGTTCTAATGGAAATTGCAAAGCATGTGCCCGGGCAGAGTGCTGAAGGCGTCAACCTCAGCG
>JAQUPQ010000087.1 GCA_028716525.1 Terriglobia bacterium
GAACCCGGCTTGCGCCAGCGTTTGCAACGCTTGCGCTGCCTCCGTCGGAGTGTACTGTGTCGCGATACCTGCTTTCTTCGCGGAGGTCTCCATCGCCTTGAGTTCTTGCGCGGTTGCTCCCGATACTGCTCCCAGACCGGCAATTTGATAGGCAAACTGTCCAGCTAGTTTTTCAGCCTCGCGCAAACCACCTATGATTCCGCCACCCGTCATGGTCATCAATCCACCGACGGCCATGGTTTCAAAATCTTTCTGTCTACCCGATCCGCCGAGACCAACACGCGCCGCAGTTTTTCGAACAACTGCCGACTGTGCAACAGCTCCCTTTTCGAGCGCCGCCACACCGCGAGTGGCCATCCTGTTTGTCTCGGCCGCCGCCTGCTTCGCTCCGAGGACGGCTTGGCGCATCGCCGCGTTCGCCGACTGAACCGACCCGGAAGCCGCAGACATCTTCGCGAACGACGCGGCCGAACCCGCTCCCAAGTCTTTCAGCGATACGCCCGACAGATACGCTTGGTTGGCGAGCTTCCGCAACGACTGCGTAATCTTAAGCAGCGGCTTCGAGGCCATGTCCACCGCTATGACGTCGAAGATGGTCCGCATGGTCTAATCGTCCTTGCCCCACATGCCCATCCGCACGCAATTCTTGAGCGCCTGGAAGTCGTCGACCTCACGCTCGCTCGTCATCTCGCACAAGGCCAGGGCCTCACCAACTGGCAACGCGCCGGTCTTGTCGTAGTCCATGATGCCGCCGGAGATGCCTGACCGATACGACAGCCGAAAGCGTACCTTGCGCTCTAGCGACTCGCTGAGAATCTCAAACAGAGGCCCACATGCGACGACAACGGCGCGGCGTTCTGCGCTGCCGTGTGTCGTCGGTATCATCATTCCGGTGACGCAGGGCGAATCATCTTCGCTTTCGCCCTCTCCCGCTGCCTGTCTCGCAGCGACTTCATGGCCGCGTTCGGCCGCCCGAACAGGTATTCGAAAGGGACTTCACCCGCTACAGCGTGGCCGCGCGGGCACTTCTTCATGAACGACAACTCGACACCCCAATCGCTCGCCTCGATTGCCGCTTCAAGCTCGTCGTACAGGTCTTCCGGCAACGACTTGACCCAGCGTCCGAGGTCGTTCGGATGAACCGGCGGGTCGGTTTCCACGGCCGCGAGTTGCAACGCTCGCCCGCGTAACGCCACGTCATTTTGGATGGACGCCTCGTTGACTTCCACGCCGTTGCGGCGCGACTTGTGCAACGCCTCGGACGCGGCTTGAAGTTTCAATTCTATCGTCCCGCTTTGCGGCTTAAGCTTGATGGGTATTCCCCCGATTTCGGCAGACATCGGAGTGCCCGAGATGATGGAATCGATGACAGCCGAGCCGTCGTCGGGCTCGAACCACAGCAACTCGCCACCCTCTTCGATGGGCCGCGCGTCCACCTTGTCCGAGAACTCGTTTTCGTCGCGCTTGCACATGGGGCAAACCAAGTCCACGGGTATCAGGTGCCCGTCTTCCTTGCCCTTGATTTTCAGGGTGAGCATCGCCCACATGCGGAGGCCGGACGTCACGCGCTCCCAATCGATGCTGCAAGGCGGCTCCTTGCCCTCTGCGTCCGCCTTCGCCAGCCAGACGCCGGGGTCTTCCACAGACACCGTGCACGTCGTCAGAATGCCAGTGATGGCCTTGCCGAAGCCGTTGACCATTGCCGCTCGAAACGTCAATTGGTCATCGATGGTCGGACGTCGCATCGTTACCGACAACACGGTGTCGCCATTGTCGAGAGCCACCTTGAACGGAAAGGTTTGCGGAGTCATTTGATTGTCCCTCCTGTCCTCTTCGATCCCCTCGGAGAAGGACGGTCAGTCATCACGCCTGAATGCGCTCGAACCTACGCCCGGCCAGCGTCAGCTTTTCGGTGCGCTTGTCGTTCGACTTCTTGTTGAAGTTGTCCATCTCGTAGTCGATGGCAACGCAGTCGTACACGCGGATGCGCTCCAACTCGTCGCCGTCGCGGTCGATCTGAACGAAATCGATGTCCTCGTAGACGTCGGGCTCGGAAACTCCCTTGCCCGTGCTTGCGTCGTGCTGCGCCTTGAAGCGGTTGTACAGCGACAGGTTCGTCGACAGCGGAGCCGTCACGACGATCTGCGCCATCTTCGTGGTAGCAGGAACGTCGCGAAGCTCGCCCGCGCCCGCCGGGATTTCCGTAGTCGCCGTGGTCAGTTTGAAAGGCCCGGCCTCCCAAGCCCAGCCGATGACCTCACCACCGCCACCTTCGAGACGCCAGTTGAACGGATCGAAAAACGATTTCGGGTCAGCCATTGGCTACTCCTTAACTCGCGCTCGCCACGGTCGTGCGAGTGATGGTGATGGTCGTCCACTTGGCATCGTCACAGAACCCGAGCCCCACGGTCGCGTGGAACTCCCCAGCGCGCCGCACCTCAATTGGGTTCAGCGCGTCGCTCGTATCGCAGTAGCGCAGCGGCTCGCCAGCCGGGATTGCCGGGTCTTCCGCTCCGGTGCTGATTTCGTAGGCTTCGGACGGCGTCGTGCGGAGGTACTGATTCGCCTGTCGCCCTGCCGATTGCCGCATCGAAGTCGTATTCTTGGAGTGCTTGACCCAAGCCCAGTTCTTCTTGATGGTCTCTTTGACCAGAATCGCCGCGCGGCTGTGCCACTGTCGCGGCCAGTCGCCGGTCGTCTTGCAGTTGTCGCCACCGTCGAAGTAGTACGGCGTGTCCACGTCCTTGTTGATGTGGTCCACGTTGACGTCCGCGAGGCGGTCGCGCAAGCCGGGAGTCAACTCGGTGTCGGGAGCTTCCAGGCCGATGACGTTCGTCATGGTCCCGGCATCCTGATTGATGCCCGCCGCGCTCGTGAACGTGTTGTCCGGGTGGTTCGCGTCCACGTAGCAGAACTTGGCCATCTTGAACATCACCGGGTCCACGTAGATGGTCGGGTCCGTGCCGAATACGGTCGTGTTCGGATTGGCGATGGCGACGCGCGGCCAAGCCGGACCCGCCGCAAACTCCGTGGTGCCGAACGTGTTGGCAGTCGCCCACGTGACCATGAGGTCCGCCGTACCGACCTGAACCAGAGTCGGCGTCGGGTGCAACCCGTAGCACGTGTAGTCGCGGTACAGCGCATAGGCGTTGATGGCCGCGTGGATGCCCGCACTCGCGCGACCGGGGATGGTGAACATCCGAAGGTCGGGCTGCGTATCGAGCCCGTACAGCCCCGTGTGTCCCGCCGGGTCGCCGATGAAGTCCGCATCCGCGAGCGCCGCAAGACCGTCGTTGCCGCCAGCCGGAGCCGCGTGCGTGATGCGCTGCGGTCTCGCCTGGGCCGCCGTGTAGCCGAGCGCCACCAAGCCAAGGTCGGCGGCCGTGAACAACTCGGAGCCCGTGCCCGCCGCGTTGATGACCGTGTTGACAAAGCGAGCGTTTGTCGGGTCGCTCGACAGGTTCGTGAACGTCTCCTGCGCGACGCCCGACTTGTAGAACGCAAGGTTCCAGTAGGACGTGCTTCCGTTCGACGCTGCGGTAACGACTGGAACGTAGTTGTGAGCGTAGGTGCCCTCGTACTTCCCGGTGAGGGTAACCGTGTTGAGCGCCGCCGCAGCCGAACCGTTGTGAAGGATGTTGTCCAGCGACACCTTGAGCCGAGCCGTGCCGCCAGTGACCTGGATGCTCGCGCCCGCGCCGGTCGCTACGGTAGCAATCTGGAACGTCGCGCCGAGGTCAGTCACGACAACAGCGCCGACAAGGCCAGCCGTCGCTTCGATAGCGTCCTTGAGTTCCGCGTTCGTCACGGACGAAATGTCGTCGATGCCAGCAACAGACGTGCCTTGAACCGGAGCGATTGGGAAATCCAAATCACCGTTGGCAGTGCCTCCTGTGATTTCGACCCAACTCGCGAGTCCTTCCTTGTCAGAGATGACGCGCACCTGACCGCCAGACTCTACGACATGGCAGTTGATAAGTTGCGCGTTCATCTGCGCCGCAACCTGTGCTGCCGTGGTCGTAGCACCGGCAAACGTCACAGTCTGAACGGCACCGCCGTCGATTTTTACGGTGATTGTCTTGGTGTCGACATCGGGCACAGGCCAACCGCCGCCGGGGTTCGAATCGACGAACGCGGCCGATGCATCAAGAGTCACGGTGACCGCGCCAGCGCCGATGTCGATGTCGAGGTCATCGCCGTTGATGATGGTCGTGTAGGGCTCCGCTCCCGTGCTCGTCACGATGGCCGCTGTAGCCGCAATGGTGTCGGTCGGCAGAGTGACGGCCGCCTTGACGGCGGTCAGAGTGGTAGCGTCCGCCGGGTTCGTGTAGTGGCACGTCCGCTGAACGTCCAACTGCATACCCTTCCCGCCGCCCAACTGGAAGAAATCCTTGATGCACTGCGGAATTGCGTATGTGTTCGAAAACGAATCACCGAAGTAGCGCCGGAACTCCTCCGGCGAAGTGACCGGCGTTCGCGTGAACGGCCCGCGCTCGAAGACGCCGACGACGCCACAAATGGAAGTCGGAACACCCGCGACGTTGCGAGTGCCCTGCTTGAAGACGGTATCGATTCTTGCACGCCCGGTTTTAGCCATTGTAGCAGCCTCCTACGCGGTTCCCGCGTCGCATTTAAAAGGTAGCACGCCACCCCGCAAATCGGGAAGGGTCGCGCCGTTACAGTCCATCCGTCGTGACAGTCGGCCCGTCGGGGTCGAATGCCGTCCAACCGGTCTCCGTGACCGGCAAATCCTGCGCGCCCATGTCAACGCCGCGCACCTCGAATTCAACCCGGAAATGCCGTAGCCCGTCACCTTGGGGTGCAACGTCGAACGCCGGTGGAGCGGTCATCTCCATCTCGTGATTCCATTGCGTCCCATTTGGCAACGTCGGGTCCGCCGGGATTCTTACCCACTTGATGATAGTGAAGAAATCCGACACGGCGTTGGCCAGATTGATGGCCTCGTTGTCGCTGCGGTCGCTCGTGTATCCGTCCAGTTGCCAAACGAGGTGAACCGTCTTCTGGCGTTGATGCCGATGCCACGCGGTTGTCGAGCCCGTGTTCAACTCTTCCGTCGGCGTGACGTTGCCCCAATCCTTTGCTTCGGCGAGAGTCGGCCCGACCAACTGAATCATCGGTAACGTCGCGCGCTGCGTTGAATCCAAGTGGTCAGACGTAGATTCGTCGTAGTCGCGAGACTTTATCCAGCCGGTGTTCGGCAGAACGTGCCGCCTGAATAGCGCAATTGTCTCTTCCATTACACGCTGTAACGGGGTGGAATTGACCATAGAAGGACGGCCGTAGGCATACCCGTTGGTCAGCGTTACGGTCTCCCCGGTAATGACCACACCGAGGTCGCTCAGATTCGCAATCGTGACGTCAACGGCGCACGGAGTCAGCGTACTGTGCAACCCGCGCCACTCCGGCACTTCGGCAACTGCCGTTGTTGTACTCGAAGCGAACGCCTCGGAGCACCGAACTCCGTTGACCCATACTGCCACCGTCTGTTGTTCGTCCGTGCTCGTATAGGCGACTGGCGGCGGCACAGGAGCCACGCGGAAGTTCGTCCCCGTCAACGCAATCTGATTGCGTCCCATCGTTGGGCCAGAAGACGGCGCGACAGTGGTGAGGGTGGGGACGGCCATTACGCCGACCTCTTCTGTGCGTCCCGCGCGAATTCATCGATGCTGCGCTGGAATCTATCGGGCGCTTCCTGCGACCATTCCATGTAGGACGGCGCGAGGAACGGACGCGCCGGGATCTTGCGCGTTATCACCTTGCCCACCGGCCACGGTGCCTTTAGAATCCCCTGACTAACGAGGAAGATGGAGAATGCGTGCATCCTCGGCGTGACCGTGATTTTGTAGGCTCGCGTACCTTCCTCATGAATGGTTGCCAGGTATTCGAGGGACATTCCCGCCGTGTTGCGCTCTTCGCGGTGTACGCCGACCGTGTACCACATGGCCTTGTACCGTTTAGACTTCACGCCGTTCAGCAACTCGCGACCCGCTATCAACGCCTTGGTGCTGTTCGTCTGCTTTCGATTCCCGTAGCTCGGGAGCCTGCGCATCACCAGAGTCATCGGCGACAGCGGGAGAATCGTTCGCCCTCCCGGAGCTTGATTTTCGAGGCCGTCCACGATGGTCTGTTGTAGAAGATTGGCTTCCGTCTCAACTGCGTCGTCGATAGCTCGCGCGATTCCACCCGACATGCGTTGCGCCGCGACTTCCATCTCGCGCAGGCCGGACTGCCCCATGTGGATACTGAACATTACCGCGCCACCCTGTCCCGCGTGCAATGCAGGTATACGAGGTTCGGCCGTGGGTTCGTCAACGACAGCCCGTGCCCCGCGCGTTCGACCTTCTCGACTCGCACGCCTTGCGGGTCGGGGAACGCCTCAACGGATACGTTGCGAATCGTGCGGATACGCTCCAAGCGGTCGCCTCGACTGAACCGAGGTGCCCCGTCCGACCGCGTGAGGCCGCGCCGTTCGAGTTCTCGCATATCCAGCGTGAGCACGATTTCGGCGACTTCGTTGACGCCGCCAGCCGACATGTCTTGCTCACCCCATCGGGAGCGGTCCACCTGGCATCTGACGGTAACCACCGCGTGCTCGCGACGTCCCTGGATTCCCGTTTGCGTAGAATCCGCCACCGCTCGGACGCCGCCCAGGAGGTCGTTGTAGCCCGCTTGGGTTTCCAGAGATGTGGGGAAAGCCAGGATGGCGTTCGCCGTTCCTCCGGTCACCTGGACGCGGGAAGATGGTGTAGCCGGGTCCGCCTCGATTGCCACCGCGCCAGACGTCAAGGCGTATGACCCGCCGCCCGATAGCCCCGCGTCGATTTGAGCCGCGACCTCTGCGGCCGTTGCCGCCGTAGGTACAGCGAATCCAGTCCTCAAAATCGTGACCGTCTGAACCGGTGCGCCGTTGACCGCGATTGTCAATGTCGTAGACGCCGCCGCAGAGAAATCCCACGTCTCGACCGTGCCACTCGCCACGCTCGCCGCTGCCATCGCGCCCGTCCACACGCGCCGGATGTCAGCCAGAAATGGGATTATCAGGTTTCCCACGTTGCGTTCTCACATCGTGTTGTCGTCTAGTCCTGCGCTCGCCATTGCTGCTTGCCCGACGGCCGTGTCTTCTACATTCTCCAAACTCTCCGGCAACCGCAAAGGGCTCGGCGCTGAAATGACTTCGGGAAGGCTTCTCGGTGTTCCGCCTACCACCGGACGCTGTAGCAGCATGGAGTTGACGACGGAGCGGAGGTCGTTCATCTCAGCGCGGTAGTACGCGAGTTGCTTCATCTGCGCTTCTGACTGCGCCTTCAAAAGCTGATACGCAACTTCCGCCTTGACCTTGGCCTCTTCATCCGTGTTGTCGAAATACTCCCAAAATCCAGGGAACCCCATCGCGGCGATGAGAACGACCGCTGCCGTCGGGAGCCCAGCCTTTTTCAGTTTTGACGCCTTGACGAGTAGGTTGTCCACGCTCGTCTCAACGACTTCCGGCTCTTTTGCTTCTGGCATGTGGACCTCCTACGGGCTCCCAAACGCTATGTGCTTTCCATACCCAGACAACACTTCGAAGACAGCGTCACTACCAGCCCAACCCGAGCTTGCCGCAGCGGCCGTGTCGGAGTAGGTGACCGATTGGTCGCGCGTTCGCAGCGACGTAATCTGGTTGGACCGCGCCGCCAAGTCGTCGGCTGTGTACATCGGGAAGAGGTGTTGCAGCACCAACGCCCGGCACGCCCAATTGATGAGCGGCGGCACCACGCCGTAGTCGAGCGGCACCTGGCTGCCGTCGCTCGTTTCGCCACCGATAGCACCGCGCGCCGGTTCGGTGTAGCCCCAAATCCCGTAGATGGTCGCGGCCTGCGAACCCTTTTCGAAGTTGCACGTACCGTACCACAGGCGGTAGAAGACGTCAGAATCGAGGTCGTCTGAAATCTTGATTTGCGGCGCGGCCAGATCGCACATCTCGCCGCCACGGAGATGCCGGTTGTAGACCTCCAAGGTCGTGAGGTCCACTTCCGCCCCGCCCGCGTCCATGTACAGCAAGGCAATCAAGGGCTCGGGAAGCAACAACGTGTCCGATGTCAGAGGCACGTCGAACCGCTGGATGGCGAACCGAGGACCGAACGCCCGCTTTGTCGCGCGTTCTATGTATCGCGCGGCCCAA
>JAQUPQ010000088.1 GCA_028716525.1 Terriglobia bacterium
CGGGAGACATTGCTGCGAGGTGGAAACCCGAATATAAGTTTACGGCCCAACGGATTTTCATGGGGAAAATGCTGCCTGGCCAGCGCTTCACTGATCAAGGCCACCGGTGGAGCCATTTCTGAGTCCTGGGAACTGAAGAGGCGGCCGCGAAGCAATGAGATTCCCATTACGGAAAAATAGCGAGGGCTGACGGCAGTGTAGTCTGCCCTAATCAGCTGTCCGGGGGGCAGCGGTGGATTGCCGACAATGACGAAAGGCAGCAAGACGGAGGGATCCAAAATCGGCAATGGAATTCCGATGGCTGAATCCTCCAATCCGGGCTCGGACCGTAACCGCGCCAAGAGATCGTCCGCGAAAGCTGTCCACTGCTGCGGCGTGGAGTATTGAAATTGAGGAAGAGAGACCTCGGCCTTTACAATGTGCTCCGTGTTGAATCCCGGGTTCACCGAAAGAAGCTTGGAGAAGCTTCGTATCAACAATCCCGCAGCCACAAGCAACAACATGGCCAGTGCCACCTCCGCAGCGGCCAAGCCGTGGCGCGCGCGCTGGGAACCTCGGGCTTGTCCCGCCCGAGCCCCTTCCACTAAATCTTTCTGTGGATCACACCGGACGGCGAAAAGTACGGGTGCCACGCCAAAAACCAGGCTGGCGGCCAGCGATACAACAAACGTGAATCCCAGCACGGCGGCATCCACCCGCAGTCGGTGAATCTGCGGCACATCCACAGGAAGGTGTGAAGCGAGTGCCGATACGCCCCAATACGCCAGAAGGAGTCCTGCGGCTCCCCCCAGCATTCCCAAGATAACGCTCTCCGTGAACCACTGCCGAGTGATGCGTCGCCGTGAAGCACCTAACGCCATTCGAATCGCGATTTCTTTTAACCGGGAGGTGGCGCGGGACAAGAGTAAATTGGCAATATTGGCGCACGCGATGAGAAGCACCAGTCCCACCGCGCACAATAGAACCAGCAAGGGTGATCTAGCGGCTCCCACCAACACTTGTCGCAGAGGCCGGAACTGAACCTGCCATCCTTTTTCTGTCGGATAGGTCGGGACTAATCGGGCGCTGGTCGTGTCCACCTCCGCATGCGCCCGAGCGAGAGAAATTCCGGACCTCAACCGGGCAATCACCGGCAACCAATGCTCCTCCTGCGGGTGCGTGATCCAACCGCTGAACAACGGATCGTGGATCAAGGGTATCCACACTTGTTCGCCTTGGTTCAAGAACGGGGAACGAAAGTAGAGCGGCATGACGCCAATGACGGTGAAGGCGCGTTGGTCAAGTGTAATGGTGCTGCCGAGTATTCTTGAATCGGCCCCATATTTATTTCGCCACAACATTTCGCTCAGGATGACCGTGGGCTCGCTGCCGGGCATGTTATCGTCGGGGATAAAGGTGCGTCCCAGCATCGGCGTTATCCCCAGAACTGAAAAGAAGTCCGGCGTCACCACGACGGTCCTGACTTCCGAGGGATCTCCACGACCTGTGAGCGTCAGGGCGTGGATGGCCGAGCCGGCGATGTCGCTAAACACGGGGCTGTGATCGTGAAGGGCGACGAATAGGGGCCACGACATGCCAAAGACGTCTCTTCCTTGCTTGGGATTCGATTCGGGTAAGAAGAACAATTGATCCGGATTCTTGTAAGGCAGCGGCCGGAGCAGGACGGCATTAATCACGCTGAAGATGGCCGTGTTCGCGCCAATGCCCAAGGCGAGGGTCAGAACGGCAATTGCTGTGAAGCCGGGCGCTTTTCTCAGCATCCGGATGGCATAGCGAATATCCTGAACGAGGATTTCAAGGAATCGTGTGGGGCTGGTTTCACGACATTCTTCTTTGACTTTTTCCACGCCGCCGAATTCGATGCGCGCGCGCCGCTCCGCCTCGGACCGCGGCAGGCCCGTGCGCTCGAGGTCGTCCGCGCGATGTTGGATGTGGAGCCGGAGTTCTTCCTCCATTTCACGGTCAATGCGCGTATGTTGAAACAGGGCAGACGCGAAAGTGCGAATCGAGGTGAACCAACTCATTCGTCCTCCCGTTAAGCGCTAAGTGCAGCGGCAATCGCCGTCACCAGGCGATTCCAGCCGTCTTCTTCTTCGCGCAGGCGTTTGCGGCCCGAGGCGTTCAGCTCATAAAACTTGGCGCGACGATTATTGTCCGAGGCTCCCCACTTGGCCTTGAGCAATCCCTGGCGCACCAAGCGATACAATGCGGGATACAAAGCGCCCTGCTCGATGAGCAGCGCGCCGCGGGAAATTTGTTCGATGCGCAGCAGAATGCCGTAACCGTGAAGCGGGCCCAGAGAAACCGCTTTCAGTATAAGAAGATCCAGAGTGCCGGGAAGAATTTGCGCTTGATCCGTCATGTTCCCTCCTAAAGCGCTTAGGAAAGTATATCCATCTCTCCTAAGCTGTCAAGGGGAGAGAAAACAATTTACAAATTATATCCGGGGCGGGTTCCTCCTGTCGTCCTCTCCAAAAGACGTGCGGCACAAGACCCATGCTGCGGCTGCCTTCTTCCGGCCCCTCGTCCGTTCAGAGACCCGGTTGATCGGGAGAGTTTGTGGCCAACTCTGCAAGGAAAACAGTTACCTTTCTGCGGTGCCGAGTGTAGTAATGTTGACGACGACTGTGGGTGCGGAGCCTGATCCTAGGGGTCCGTCGAGATGGGAGAAACATGATGAGAGAAAAATTGCGTCGTGGTAGCCGTCTGGCACAGATCCTCTGGCAGGCCGTGCTTTCGATCGGCGTTTTTATGCTTGCGAACGCGAGCTGGGCCGGGTCCGTCCGTCAACCGGAGGCGAATCCGAACAAGGCCGCGTCAACGAGTTATCGTGTGGATGCGGCCCGGAGTCGTTTTGAGATCAAAGTCACCTCGGCAGGGTTTCTAAAAATGTTGGGCCATAACCACACCGTAGCCGTTCGCAATTTCACCGGAGAGGTGCAGCTTTCTGACTTGTCCCCCCAGTCGGCGCATATCCAAATCCTCATTCAAGCCAAATCGCTCACCCTTGCTGACACGGAGGTCAGCCCGAAAGATCGGCATGAGATTGAGAGCACCATGAGAGATTCGGTGTTGGAAGTGTCGAAGTACCCCGAAATCAGGTTCACCAGCAAAAAGGTCGCTGCTGAGAAGAGCAACGCAGGAGGATATAAAGTTGACATTGAAGGGGATCTCACCTTGCACGGAATGACGCGCCACATCGTGGTTCCAGCTTGGGTCAGGATTGACGCAAATCAAATCGAAGCGCGCGGAGAACCCACGTTGAAACAAACCGATTACGGCATAAAACCTGTCTCCATCGCCGGCGGTACAGTCAAAGTGAATAATGTGGTGGGGCTGGTGTTTGATATCGTAGCTGTAAGGAAGTGAGCGGGCGCCATTTTCGATTAACGAGAGAGGTACCGATTCCCCGCAAGGTTTGAGGAATTTCTTTCAATTTGTGACAGAGCCCACGATCCCCCAAACCGCGGGGGATCGTGGCTACCAAACGAGAGAGCGTCCACCGTTCCTGATAGAACCCACGATTCCACAAAACGGAATCGTGGCTACCAAAACCAACGAGTTTTTCGTCAATTCATAACAAGTGCCCACGATCCCCAAGAGCGGGATCGACGGCGTGTTCGGTCCGCAGATTACGCAGGACTCGAAAGGCCCGACAATCCGAACAGGCCGGTCACCGTTCCGTCAGCATGTACACGGCGAACGTGGCTAGCCAATGTTCTCCAACGTAATCACCGCTGGCGACATGGGCCAAACCTTCGCGTGCATGTTGATCGGCAGCACGAAGCAAAACCGCCCGCGCCGGATCGGAGGGGGCGAGCGCCAGCGCGATGTGGCGCATGCACCAGGCGCGACTGAGATTCAGTCCATCCAGATGCACCAGCTTCGGGTCGCTGCGATCCAAAACCACGGCGGGCGTGAGCAGGGACTTCGGCTCCCCCTTTCCGAGGTCTGGAAGAAATTGATGAAACCAACGGCGAAATTCTGCCGGTTTCATGACGCGGCGCATTAAATCGGCCTCCATCAAGGCCGGCGAGAAAAAATCTTCACCACCCGGCTCCCAGGCCGCCGGATAATTCTTATCTTCCCCGTAATAGGCCGTGCTTTGCTTTCCCACAATGGCTGCTAGCCGGGCATCCTTGGTGAAGTTGGCGTAATCCCAGGCGAAGGAGAGCCCGAAGGCCGTGTTGGGATGAACACCGGTGCGAATGGGGTAGTTCTGCTTCGGCAGAAAATCCGCATAGCGTGCCACGAAGGCATCAGCCAGGGGTTGAAGATTCTTTGCCCAGCGTTCGCCGTCGGCATCTTTCCAGCCGCGCAATTCTTCCGACAACTTCAACAGCCAGGCCCAGCCATAGGTGCGCTCAAACGATTGTCGGCTGGGCTGGCCGAGATAAGCTTTCTCATTTTGAAGATTCTCGGCCGTCAGATTTTTGTTCAGCGCCACCCGAATCGGCGCAGATTCAGGAAGGGTGGGAAATAGTTTTAGCAGCCGCACCAGCATCCAGTGACCGTGCACGGTGGAGTGCCAGTCGTAGCAGCCATAAAAAGCAGGGTGAAGCGTTTGCGGGGTTTTCACGTCGTCCGCGTCGTTCATCACGTGGTCGAGTTTGTTGGGAAATTCGCGCGTGACACACTTCAACGCCAATTGGGCAAAGTGCGAAGCTTCGGAGGCGGTCAGCGTTGGGAACACATCGGCCGGTTTCTTGCTTTGAGTTTGGCTCATGGTGGGAACTACTCCAAAGAATAAAACAAAGATCGAGATCAGAAACTGTTTTGAAAAGCGGGTTGGCATAGTTTTATCGATTCTACAGATGATGACAGAATATGGTGACGCCTCCAGGCCCGCGGTGCGGAAAGCGCACCGCGGCTACCCGAGCCATATCGCGTCGAGCGGAGTCACTGTCTGTCACCCTGTTTTATCTTCGTCAATAAGAAAGTATCGTTCTCTTCGTTAGGCAACAATATTTCAGCAAGAGCGTCAGGAGGGCTGAGCGCTGGATGCCGGTTGAGGTTTCTTGACGATCAAAGCCGTGATGCTGCCGGCCAATGACCCCGCCAAAATCGTGAAGCTTATCCAGAAAATCAGTTGCGGAAAGAAAGCCAGCCAAAAAAAGCCGAGCCAAAAGGTCATCTGAAATTGACTCGGCATTCCCACATAATCATAGTGGGTTCCCCAATGCCCGCGCATGGCCAGAAACATGACCACAACCACCGGGATACGGGCGGCAAAACCGTAGGCCAGTAGTGTCTTAAAGAGTTGAGGCCAGCCGAAGTATTGGATGACAGCGGGGATCAACATGAAGAGCCAGATCAGGAGCAGCACCTTGGGAAATCCGATTTTTGGCCAGGGGACAAAGCGAAAGATCAGCATTAAAGCCAGTCCCACAAATGCCCAGGCGACAGCTCGCCCCGCCGATGCCGGTCCCGCGTTTTCATGAACCCGCTTCCAGGCAAAGTAAACTCCAAACGGCAATGCGAGCCACGTGATTCCAACAACCCAAGTTACTCCGCTGGGAAGAAACCCCATGGTCTCCGAGGTGAACCATCGGGGCGACCAGTGCCGAAGTTCTCCGGTGAGTCGTAAGAGCGTTACGGCGAGGCTGATCAGGGCGGGGACAAAAACAAGACGCCATGTGGTGGAAGTTTGTTTTGGTTGGAATGAGTTCATTTATCCTCCCGGGTTGGTCCAAAGCATGTGTGAGGATGCGGATAGACTATAGATGTCCCCGATCCCCCAAACTGCGGGGCGATCGCGGGCCCTTGTTATGAATTGCTGAAGAACTCGCTGGTTTTGGTAGCCACGATCCCCCGGCAGTTTGGGGGATCGTGGCTACCAAGACTTATTTATTTGATTCACTCCTCTTCATCATTCTGAGGTTGACTTGCTCCGATTGTCCACGCGGCACGCTCAGACTCTTCCAATGGTCCGCAGTCAAATGTTTTGCCAGAAAAACGATCTGGCCCACGTGCATGCAATAATGACCCAGTTGCCGTTGAATGGCTTTCAAGACGGAGTGCGGTTCGTCGCGAATCATCACCGTTCGGCTGAGATCTGCGGGTTTAAGAGGTGTCAAGGCCTCAAAGAGAAGTTTCCAGCCATTTTCCCACATCGCCATAATGTCGGCGCGCGATTCGCCTTCGTGAAGGAATTCTGAATCCCGATGCCGATCGGGTTTTTCGCCGTCCGATGTAAGAAAGCCGGTCCAACGCGAGCGCATGTTGCCGGCGATGTGTTTGACAATGAGAGCCAGGCTGTTCGATTCCGGGTCGAGCGTGGTGAAGAACCGGGCGTCGTCCACCTGCGCGAGGGCTTTTTCTGCCAGCGTTTTCAGCTTCCGAAATTCATTGATTGTCACGGCGAGAAAGTCTGATTGATCAGTCATCATAGTCTTTCAACTCAGGAGATGTTATTGGATTTTTGCAACTCCGTTTCCGGGAGTTTGAAAGCGTTCAAAAACCTGAGGATCATGGCCGGGCACAATCAGGCGCGCATTCGACGCCAATCTCGCCATGCGCTCGATGGCTTTGAGATTGGAGGCCGGATCCAGCGACTGGGCAATCGCGACATGGTGCTCCAGGTTTTCGTAGAGGTACATGTTGTCGGAAGCGACGACCACCGTTCCTTCCTGGGTGTGGACGCCCAAGAATTGAGAGGCGAAAGTGTGCTTTCCTCCGGTGTAGGCCGTGATTCCCGGAATAAATTCCTGGTTGTCGCCGTCGACCAGTCGCACGCGGCCATCCACGTTCAGTTTTACCATCATCAGCACATCATCAGGGTAGATGCCGCCGTGCGTTCCTCCCGGCTGCCACGCTTCCCCCGTGTAATAGCGGTATTCCTCCTTTTGAATCCACACCGTGGCTTTGGGAAAGAGGTCGGCGCCGTCAACGTGATCCCAATGCATGTGCGTGATGACCACGTCGGTGACGTCCTCGGGTTTCACTCCGGCTTTGGCCACCGCCTCGCTCGGCTTGATGTAATTCTTCGGGTTCGAATGTTTAAAAAACCGGTCGCGATAAAAGCCCGAATCGACCAGCACATTGCGGCCGTTGGGTCCTTTCAACAGCCACACCATCATGGCAATGTCGAGCTTGCGATTTTTGTCGGCCCCGGCTACCAGGCCGGCCACAGGGAAGTCGGGCAGAATCGCGTAGCGGATGGCATACACCTCGTAGGTGGGGGGCGAAGGAGATTGCGCCGAATAAATAGAAGTCAACAGGGCAACGGTCAGCACAACCACCCCGACAATCCAGCGTTTCATGGGTTTCTCCTTGATCGTTTGAATCCACACCCGCGCGGATCGCAGTCCTTACACCACGCGCAGGTGAATCAGTTTCTTCTCAAAATTTTCTACAACGCATCGCCGGCCTCGCCGGATAACGCGGTGGCCTTCCGCTTCAAGTTTTTTGCGCAGAACAACCACTCCGCCGGGATACTTTTCGTTCAACGCCCCGCCGGTTTTCAAGGTTCGCCAGTAGGGCGTGATTCGCGATTTGCCGGCAGCACGCGCTTCTTCAGCGGCGTGTGCCGAGATCCAGGCAAAAATCCCGCAGGTGATGGGGCAGCCGATGGTGGCTTTGTGCTTGCGAGCCACCGCTGATCGAATTTCGTTGATGGTGGTCAACCTCCCCTTCGGGACCTTTTTCATCAGGGCATCCACTTCGCGCGGCGCCGGAATGGCGACGGTGCCGTGTCCCCAACGCGTTCGCATCCCGCCGGTCATTTTCACTACCTTGGGCAGGTCTTTGTCATCAGCCAGTTTTTCTTGCCAGGATTTTCGAGTTCGCATAGTGACCCGCAACTTGTGGAATTTAATAAAGGAATACCCTTACGTGTTCGCGCAGTCTGCAATCACCTTACCACTAAACGTGAAGGAACCTTGTAGACCAAGTCATTTTTCGCCAAACCATTTTTCCGGCTGTTCAATGTTCGCTCATTTTACATCGGAAGCAGAATCTTTGAGTCTTCATCGGCAGTGGATGTAACTTCTATTGTGTTTTGTTCTTGATCACAGCGCCGCCTTTCATGACAAAGGAGATGTGTTCCAAGGCCGT
>JAQUPQ010000089.1 GCA_028716525.1 Terriglobia bacterium
AACACGCCTGCTTCCGGAATCCCTCGAAATCACATACCAAAAACTCCAGCCGTTCTTCCAGTCCAAATAGAAGAGCTGGGCCGAGATCCACACCTCGGGGAACATGATTTCGACTTTTCCTCGCGCCCGCCCGGAGCCCGGTTCTACAGAACACTTTACCGGGGATTTTCTGTGGGGGCGGCTGGGCCTCTTATCGGATCCAGATGATCACCGTTAGACGACTTTCACGCTGTCCCGAAGAAGCGCGGATGTCAGAAACCAAAACAACAAACAAACCAAAGGAGTCCAATGAAAATCACACTCGCAGCAGCAAGAAGCGCGATCATGGCGGCTGTTTTTCTCTGCCTGATGGTAGGCAGCGCAACAGCATCCAATGACCCGATCCCCGGGATCGATATTGTCGTGAAGAGGCATCCTAGCGGGAAAGCCATCCAAGCCAGGACTGACAATGGTGGCAGGTTTGTCTTCGACAACTTGGAAGCGGGACAATACATACTGTCTGTCAATCCGCCGCAGACGAAAACGTTGGTCAACACCAGCCACTCGAACATACGCCGTCCGGGCATAAGCATGCTGAATGGTGTTCAGGTGGTGAATGTATCCGTGGAGCTTGGAGCGGAACCTGCATCGGTTGAGATTGAGATTACTAAAAGTGGAGGGAAGATCGCCGGAGTGGTTACGCGCGCCACTGCACCAGCGGGGGGCGGAGCGACACCCGCGCAGCAAACACCCAAGAAAGCGAAGTAAGCATATCCTGAACGGTCGGGGACTTCGGCGACAAGAAAGTCCGGGGGGATGGGTTACACCTTATTCTTTTTTTTGTGGCGTCAGGAATAGCCCATCGCTTTTGAGGATCTGAAGCAGCAACTGAGAGAAAATGGCTGCTTATGAATGGATCGTTAAGCCTTCCGTCGAAGAGGATCTGCCCCCTGCCCGAAGCGATGGGGCAGGAAAGAAAGGGGTCGAGTCTTTTCATTTTTCAATTTAGTGCTCGCGTTTGTAATGGCGCCGCACAAGATCAAATCACGGTCCCATCGTTTTCGAAATGGCCGGGTGGCCCCCAGCCGCCAATCAGTTCTCTGAGGGAAAACTTCTATGTAAGGGAAAATCCATGGTGCGATTGTCGCTCACGCCATTCCTTCTCCGATCAACCACCAAATGAAAAATGAAAAGGCCTGACCCCATTCTGTTATTGAGTTGTTTTCTCTGGCAATTCATTAACACTGGGCATATTGTGAAGCAGAAGTGGAGAACCATCAAGCCTGATTAGACTGCAAAATCCGCCGCGTTTATTTTGAGCTCGTAGCAGTCCAATACAGGTTAATCCTTGCTAGATTGCTCAATTGAAGTCTTTCCGATCTTCCTGGCACTTATGGAGAATGACCTCGCTGAAATCGCTGGCCGGTATGATACCGATAAGGCTGTCCACACCCACTACCTGCGTAACTACGAGCAGTACTTTGGTAATTTACGCAGTTTAGACATCAAGTTGCTTGAACTTGGTATTAAAGCGGGTGGGTCGCTCCTGCTGTGGAGGGATTTTTTCTCGCGAGGGCTGATTGTCGGGCTGGATATTGAGCCGGTGGCACTCGCCGACCACACCGGCAGGATACGTACCTATCAGGGAATGCAACAGGATACCGTTTTGCTTGACCGTATCGCCTGCGAAACCGCTCCTGATGGTTTCGACATCATTATTGATGACTGCGCGCACATCGGCGTCCTCGCCCGCGCCAGCTTTTGGCATCTGTTTGACAATCACCTCAAGCGCGGCGGCATATATGTTATCGAGGACTGGGGAACCGGATATTGGGACGAGTGGGTAGACGGGGTTAGTTATTCACCTCGCCGGAGAAAACTAAGCCCGTCACTCTATAGGATAACGCGTGTGCTGGCACGACTACGTCAGAGCCGCTTTGGGCGAATGCCGCTGGGCAGAAGCATTTTGTCGTTGTGTAAAGCATCAGTACTCAAGATGCAATATCATAGTCATGATTACGGCATGGTGGGTTTTGTGAAGGAGTTGATAGATGAGCTTGGCACGGCGGACATAACCCACCGTCAGTTTGGGTCTGCACCGGTTAGGAAATCGAAGTTCGCTGAGATGCACCTTGCGCAGAGTCATCTGTTTATCGTGAAGGCATAAACGCCACAATCTAACAACGGCATGCAGCAGATCGCTGAGAGTATCGGCTCCCGCTGATGCGGGTCGTTAGGCGTCACTGGGCCAAAACAAAATGAAACTGATCGGCTTCGCACTCGTCTGGCTCGCTGGCTGCTGGGCGTCACTGGGCGAAGGCAAAATGAAGATGATCGGCGTCGCACTCGTCTGGCTCGCGGGCTGGGCGTGGGCGCTTCTCTCGGGCGTTGGCGGCCTCATGCTCCTCATTCACGAAGGGCCGCTCCCAGTCACCAACGGATGGTTCGCGATGTTCTCGGGCATTGCTGCCTGTCCTCTAACGGCGACGCTGCTCAAGAAACACGCCGGCCTCTCCGTTGCGGGCTGGGCTCAGTTCGCGGTCGCCCTTCTAATCTTCCTCGCGGGGCGGGTCGCTGTGGTGCTTGTGCTCCATCGGCCCTTCTTGCCGCAGTGATCGACTCGCTTCGTTCGCCGAATTCGGCGTCGGGCAGCCCGCGTGGCTCTGCGAGCTGCTTCGAGTGGCGCCTGCTGCTGCGGTCAGTTCCTGCATTAATTCAGACACCGCGTGGCCAACGAGGCGGTTCCTGCCGGACAGGCGGCACCGTTCGCCGCGCAACCCTCGCAACCAGTCCGTGCCGCCCAACTAGCGCTTGCAGCGGACACGCCTGCTGCCGGAGTCCCTCGAGATCACTTACCAAAAACTCCAGCTGTTCTTCCAGTCGAAATAGACGGACCGGGCGGAGAGAAACGCCTTGGCTTCCTTGAGTTGGGTTCTCGATCGTGGTGAGCCTGAGCGCGATTGTTCAGTCGACGCCGCTCACAGCTATAGTTGTGAAGACCCAACCGTGGCGTGTTGACTCACTTTTTCACGCAGCGTATAGTCCTCGCGTACTCCGTCCTGGCATTGAGTTTCAACCTTCCCCCCGCCGGATGGACGGCTTTATGGTCTTTCCTGCTTTAAAGGTAACAGATCCTTCACGACACTGTTGGGTGGTAGCTCGCCCGCTGCGAGGCGGGACGAGGCGTTTCTCTATTGCGATGGTACGCAAAAGCCGCTGCCTGCGTCCCCCTAGGGGGACTTGGCATCGCTACCAAGCTTCCATGCTGTCAATTGGTGGGGTCGAACGGGTTGTTTGTTTGAAAATGCATTTTCAGTCGGCTGAATTGGGCCGCCGCAGGGGCCGGGTTTGTTTCTGACTGGCTTAAAGGCTAAAGCAGCTTAATCCTTAGTTAGATTTCAAAACAGCGAGTATGGATTCAAAAACGAAAAGGAAACACCTGGGGCCATTTTGGGTCCAAAGTCAATGAGAAATCATAAACAGAAGACAAACAATCTACTAAATACACTGCTAATTGTCGTCTCGTTCTTATCTTGTGGTATGTTAGGGGGAAACGCTCAAGCACAACCAATTTGTGTCGAATCCAAAACGATTGAATTTCCGACAGTAGGAAAAGTCATTGTCTGTGCTCTAGAAGAATTTGATGCGTATCCTTCACTGACAATTTCAAACCAAAAAACCGCTGAACTTCTTCTGCGATATAGCATGATTGATTCTGACCGAAAGATTATCAAGGACGATCCTGAGGATCTCCGACCATTTATCCGTTTTCTTGAGTTGCCCGGAAACAAGAATACGGGCCCCTTGATTCTCGCCATAACAGTAACGCCAGGTGGATCAGATAGTGGTTTTTCCGCTATGCTTATCGGCGAATCAAATGGCAAATTGGCAAAGTTGATTCCAAAGGAAATTGAGATTTCAGTTCAAGGGGGTATTTTTGTTGGCAATTTGAATTCACAGTTTGGTTATGGAATAGTGGCATGGACATTCCTCTGGGATTCAGGCGCTCATTATTCTTTACACCCATACGAGGTTGAGATTTATTCGGTTGCAGGAGGAAAATTTAGAAGAAGACGAAAATTTACTTCAAAGCATAAATATCATGGAAACGGCGCTGAAGCATTGCGTGAAGTTCGAATCACGGCGCATGACTTAAGAGAAGAAATGCCGAAAGTTCGAGAATATGCTCAGTAATCAGCATTCAGTTTCGCCATGAAATGAAATCTAACCCACGCGTGCACGCGCCTGGCGCAAAAGCCAAAAGCGCTCCGGACAGGTGACGCGACGGCCGTTAGGCCGATCTAAACCGTATTGACTTTGTACATACGTTCCCTCATAATCACTCATGGATGTTGCATATCGTTTGAGCGGGATCAATTTTGTTTGGGATCGCAAGAAGGCGCAATCCAACTTGCGCAAGCATGGGATTGCGTTCCAGACCGCTTGTGAGGTTTTCTTTGATCCCTTCGTTCGTTTGATAGAAACGGAGATTGTTAGCGGAGAGAGACGTGAGACAGCGATCGGGATTACCGGCGATTGGAGACTCCTGAAAGTCATATATGTCTTTCGCTCAAAGTCTGTTCGGCTGATCTCTGCTCGACGCATCACTTTAAAGGAAAGAAGAAGCTATGAAGAACAGTGAATTGAGGGCCCGGCTGCGCAAGGATCGACCCATGACCAGCATAACCATTCGGATGCCGGAAGATGTTATCAGGGAGCTCAAGCGCGTCGCCCCGCTTCTCGGATTTTCCGGCTACCAACCACTGGTTCGGGCCTACATCGGCCAGGGCTTGAGGCGTGATTTGGAAAAAATCGAAAGCCGACCGAAGCTCAAAGACTTGGTCAAGAGCTTGCGTCGTTGTGGAGTGGCAGAGGATGTAATCTCTTCGGCGATCGCTGAATTACGAACGGCCTAACCTACGCTTGCCCCGCCCGGCGCAAGATCCAACAGCGCACTGGACGGGTGACGCGCTGATCGTTGTCCCGCATTTTGGGTGTGTGGTTTTCGATGTCCCTGACAGTCGCCTTGGTCAATGCCAACACAACCGGGATAAATTAAGGAGACACAACAAATGTTCAAAGACTTCAAGGAGTTTGCTACACGCGGGAACGTCATCGACATGGCTGTAGGAATTGTGGTGGGAGGCGCTTTCGGAACCATCGTTAAAAGTTTTGTGGACGATGTGCTCATGCCGCCGATCGGTCTTCTGTTGGGAGGCGTCGATACCTCCAATGTTTTTGCCGTCTTGAGAGCGGGAAGTCGGCCCGGACCCTATGCCGCTCTGGCGGATGCCAAAGCCGCCGGCGCCGTGACCATCAACTACGGCCTTTTGGTGAATGCCGTCATCAGCTTCCTCATTGTGGCCTTTGCGGTCTTCCTTCTGGTTCGAGGGCTGAACGCGATGCATCGACAGAAGGTTGCCGCGCCTGCGGAGGTTGCCATGAAGGAATGCCGTTATTGCGCGACCGCTATCCCGGTCAAAGCCACCCGTTGTCCGCACTGCACCTCCGAGGTTGGTACATAATATCTGGCTGTTCAGCGGGCCTTTGGAATTTGATCCTCGGTCGTGCACGCCGAAATGGAAAAGGGTTTGAATAACCTGAGCGTCTCGAGTAAAGCCCCCGACTGACGGTTCATTCTAAAGTGACTCAACTGGGTCTGACCCGATCTCAGGCGGATCTCAAACCTGATCTCAATCTCGTGTTAGTTTGAAGGGGGGTCTTCTGTTCAAAATCCCGATTGCGCCGCATGATTCGGGATAACCCCTCACCGTCTGGTATAATGATTCGCGATGTAATCATCGCCGGTTCACCTTCCACACAGAAAACACGTGGTCCCAATCTTTTTTGGGCTGGGCAGAGGCGGACGCTGGAGTAACCGCCTTTTTGTGGTCGCGGGTGCAGAGGCCACTCAACAGGAAGCGGGTTGCCGGAAAAGAGATATTCGACATGTCGTACAGTTCAAGCGCTTCGAGCATCAACCGCATTGGCTTCATCGGCAACTATTTGCCGCGCCAGTGCGGCATCGCCACATTTACAAGCGATTTGTGTGAGGCCATCGCCGCCCAATATAATCAAACGACCTGCATTGCCCTGCCGGTGAATGATACGGAAGCTGGTTACGCCTATCCGCCTCGCGTTCGGTTTGAACTCACCGAGAAAGACATTGATTCCTATTACCGTGCCGCTGATTTCCTGAATATCAACAACGTTGATCTTGTCTCCCTGCAACATGAGTATGGCATTTATGGCGGACGCGCGGGCAGCCACATTCTGGCGCTCTTGCGTGAATTGCGCATGCCCATTGTCACGACCCTGCATACGATTCTCCGCGAGCCCGACCCCGATCAGAGGCGGGTGTTGGAGGAAGTCGCGGCATTGTCGGGTCGGTTGGTCGTTATGAGTGAGCGCGGTGCGGAGTTTTTGCACGAGGTCTATGGTGTGCCCTCTAAGAAAATAGACCTGATTCCTCACGGTATCCCGGATGTGGCCTTTGAAGACCCCAGTTTTCACAAAGACCTTTTTGGAGTCGAAGGCAAAATTGTTTTGCTCAGCTTTGGACTGCTTTCGGCCAACAAAGGAATCGAAAATGTTATCGCCGCTCTGCCCGCAATTCTGGCTCGACACCCCAACGTGGTTTACATCATCCTCGGTGCGACTCACCCCCACGTTGTGCGGAGTGAAGGCGAAACCTACCGCCTGTCTCTCGAATGGTTGGCCCAGGAAAAAGGTGTCGAAGGGCAAGTGATCTTCTATAACCGCTTTGTCAGTTTGGAGGAGCTCGTCCAATTCATCAGTGCGGCCGACATCTACATCACGCCGTATCTCGACGCGGCCCAGATTGTATCGGGCACACTCGCTTATACGATCGGGGCAGGCAAGGCGGTCATTTCAACGCCGTATTGGTATGCAGAAGAAATGCTGGCAGAAGAGCGGGGAGCGCTGGTGCCGTTCCGCGATCCTTCGGCATTGGCCGACCAGGTGATCGACCTGTTAGATAATGAGGCCAAGCGTCACGCCATGCGTAAGCGGGCCTATGTATTTGGGCGGGCGATGGTTTGGCCGCAGGTGGCGCGCCGCTATATGGAGAGTTTCGACCGCGCGCGGGCCGAACGCCGGCATTTCGTCCCGCCCGGCTTTCCCGCCAAAGCGCTCGATAGACACCTCGGCGAACTGCCCCCCCTGAAACTCGACCATCTTCGTCACATGACGGACGAGACCGGCATGTTGCAGCACGCCATATTCACCGTGCCCAACTATCGCGAAGGCTACACGACCGACGACAACGCCAGTGCCCTGATGGTCAGCGCACTCTTGGAAGCACTGGGCAACAGCGAGGCGTTCGAACTCGCTTCGCGCTATCTCGCCTTCATCTGGTATGCCTTCAATCCGGAAACCGGGCGCTTCCGCAATTTCATGGATTATCAGCGCCATTGGGAGGACGGTGGTTCCGATGACAGCCATGGCCGCTCGTTGTGGGCACTGGGGACGGTTCTGGGCCGGTCGAATGCACCCGCCCTGCAGAGCATGGCCGGCCGCGTTTTCGAGCAGGCGCTGCCCGCCATCCTCACCACGACCAGCCCGCGTGCCTGGGCCTTCGCGCTCATCGGCATTCACGAATATCTTCAGCGCTTTGCGGGCGACCGGCGCGCCGGCCAGGTCCGCGAGGAATTGGCCGGGCGGCTGCTGGCGTTGTATCAACATCATCACGCCGATG
>JAQUPQ010000090.1:0-5200 GCA_028716525.1 Terriglobia bacterium
TGTTGTTCCCACAGATTGCGGACGGAGGCGGGTACCGGACGCAGATCATTTTGCTCAGCACGGCGGCGACTCCACAGTACTACGACCTTTTTTATTTTGGCGACGACGGATTACCGCTCGATGTCGCGAGATAAAGTCAGGAACGGTCACTAAGGGTGATTATGCAGAAATTCGGGCATTTGAAAGTCACGGATCAGTTGATCTCGAGGAGAAATTGATTTCGAAGTAAAAAGATCTGTCATCATGCCTTGATCCGGATCAGCGGGACATTAATGTCGCATGAGGAGAAGGCTACAAGTAATATCTCGTGGCATTTTGAAGTCGTGGGCCTGTAAGCTCAGCTTGGGAGTGCGCTCCGACGGTGTCGGAGAAGCGAGGGGAGCGATCCCTGTCAGGTCAAGAATTCAAATCACACTCCTAACAAGAACTCTTGCCGTGCGGGCGAAAGTCAGAATGGTACGGTCTTTGTTTGACTATGGGTTGTAGAATCTAATTGCCTGTTCAAACAAGTAAGATGCGGCTCGAAGCTCACCTCTTCACAAACAACTCACCAATCGTCGAAGAGAAAATATATTGACATACGGTAACTCGCCTCGAAGCGCGATGGCTTGGGTAGCCGCGGTACGGTCCCTGTATCGCGGGCCTCGAGGTGCCGCCATATTCTGTCATCATCTGTAAATCCTCAAGTTAGCTCGGCCGCTCGGCAATTTGAAAGCGAAGCCCCGTAGAAACATTTGGACCATTCAAAGATTACCTTGCTTTCAGATTCTAATGAGGAGTACTATTTGACCTAATGTGGGGAAGAATGGGGGCGGGTCAAGAATCACATACTCTTACTCAAAAGCTCATCTCAACACACTCTCACTCTCAGTAACTTCTTTTCGCGGAGACAATTACTAGCACCTCGTAGTTCATACTCATATTCGGTTCAGCGGTGGGAAAGTTTTCTTTCCTGCTTCTTAGAAACTGTCTCCTTCGGAGGAGGATCGCTTCTTCGCGAGAGGGCAGGAGTGTTGTATCACGATATGCACGAAATGTTGGAAGAGATGTCTGCAAAACGAAGGGATTGGTGTGGCCTCAAAACTATTTGACAGGTCGCTTTTGGGGGATGATCAACATGCCCTGGAATTCGTGTTGGGCATTCTGGAATCCTCCACGGAATACTCGGTTATCGGCAAAGATCTGAAGGGAAACATAGTTCTTTGGAATGAAGGCGCCCACCGAATGTACGGGTACGAGCCGGAAGAGGTTGTCGGAAAAGCCAATTCACAAATTCTGCATACGCCCGAGGACATCGCCACCGGCAAACCCCAGGAGATCATGGACGCGGCCTTGCACGACGGCAAGTGGGAAGGGACCATCCAGCGGCGGCGGAAAAACGGGGAGGAATTTACCGCCCGGGTTGTTATTACCCCGCGGCGCAATGCCAACGGAAAGCCTATCGGATTCCTGCTCATTTCCAAAGATATCTCGGATGAAATCCGGCTGACGGAAGAATTGAAGGCCACCCAATTCTGTGCGCGGTCGCTCATCGAGTCGAACATTGACGCCTTGATGACGATTGATCCCTTGGGAATTATTACCGACGTCAATCAGCAAATGGAATTGTTGACGGGGTATTCCCGCGTGGATTTGATCAACACCCCGTTCAAAAATTATTTCACCGATCCGGGGCGGGCGGAAGATGGCATTCGTCTGGTCCTTCGTGAAGGCAAGGTGACCAATTATGAGCTGACTGCCCAGGCAAAGGACAAGCGGGTAACCGCCGTTTCCTACAATGCTTCAACTTTCAAGGATGCGGCCGGGAAGCTCCTCGGGGTCATCGCTGCTGCCCGCGACATCACCGAACAGAAAGCACTCAATGAAGAAATTCAGACGCACTCTGCCCGCCTTCAAATCAAAGCGGGGGAACGCCTCAAGGCCCAAGAAGTGGCCCAAACCGCCAGAGAAATTTGGGAACTCACTTTCGATTCGGTTCCGGACCCCATCGTGGTGATCGGGGACGACTGCCGGATTGTTCAAGCCAACCGTGCCGTCTCCATTGTGACGGGGCTGGAGCCCGGAAAAATCATCGGAAAGCACTGCTATGAAGTGTTGCACAATATGACAGAAGCTCGTGAAGATTGTCCTCACCAGGATGCTCTTCGCACCGGCGAGCCGGCCCGAGGTGATATTTATGAGCCGTGGCTCGACAAATATTTCGCAACCACCGCTGCTCCTTTGAAAGGCAGCGACGGAAAGATCCGGGGCTGCGTTCACGTCTTCAGGGACATCACCGAGCAGAAAAAAGCTGCGGAATCCCTGCGTGAGAGCGAAGTACGATTCCGCCAACTCGCCGAGAATATCGGGGAAGTTTTTTACATTATGGGGCAGGACGGAAAATCTGTTGTCTATGTCAGCCCCGCCTACGAAGAGGTCTGGGGCCGGACGTGCGAAAGCCTGAGAGCCAATCCCATGTCCTGGCTCGACGCGATTCATCCCTCCGATCGCGCCCGGGTGGAGGAAAATTACATTGAAAAAGTACACGCGGGGATTCCTTATCAAGCTGAATACCAAATCATAAGACCCGACAAAACGACCCGTTGGATTCTAGACCGCGGTTTCCCGGCGAAAGACGATGGGGGAAAATTAGTGCGGTTTGTCGGAATTGCGGAAGACATTACGAAACGGAGAAACCTGGAAGTACAGCTCATCCTGTCCCAAAAGATGGAGGCCGTGGGACGATTGGCAGGCGGCGTCGCGCATGACTTCAACAACCTGCTTACGGTCATTCTAGGTAACGGGCAAATCATCCTGGACAAGGTGGAAACCGACGAGGCCATTCGCAAACCGGTTTCAGAAATTCTGCAATCGGGTGAGAGGGCGGCGCAGCTGACCCGGCAACTTCTCGCCTTCAGCCGGAAGCAGGTTTTGGAACCGCGCGTCATTGACTTAAACTACCTCGTCGCGGAGATGGATAATCTTCTCCGGCGCCTGATCGGAGAAAATATTGAACTCGTGGCCGTCTGCGAGAAGAATGTGGGCAACATAAAAGCTGACCCGGGGCAGATCGAGCAGGTCATCATGAATCTCGCCGTGAATTCCCGCGATGCCATGCCTCACGGAGGCCGGCTGACCCTTGAGACGGCCAACTCGTATGTGGACGAATCCTATGTCTCGACGCACATGAACATGAAACCCGGGCCGGTGGTCATGCTCGTCGTCAGCGACACCGGCGTCGGCATCCCCGACCAAGTCAAGCCCCACATTTTCGAGCCGTTTTTCACCACCAAGGAGCCGACGAAAGGGACGGGATTGGGCCTCGCCACGGTTTACGGGATCGTCAAACAGAGCGGAGGAGAAATTTTCGTCTATAGCGAACTGGGAAGAGGAACGACCTTCAAGATCTATTTTCCCAGAGTCGAAGCCTCTTCGCACGGGCTCCCGTCAACTAAGGTATTGGAGCCGGCGCTCGGAGGCAATGAAACCATCCTGCTGGTTGAAGACGAGCCGGCCGTCCGTAATTTGACTCTGCAGATCCTCCACTCCAAAGGCTACCGAGTGTTGGAAGCCGAAAACGGCGAGAAAGCACTGGCACTCGCAAAGTCTCACAAGGAACCTGTGGATCTCGTGCTCACGGACATGGTAATGCCGGGGATAAGCGGACGGGAATTGGCGGAGCGCCTGGTGCCTCTCCTTCCGAAGGCAAAATTCCTTTATATGTCCGGCTACACTGGCGATGCGATCGTTCGACAGGGAGAGTTGGGGGTCAGCGCTGATTTCATTCAGAAGCCTTTTTCACCCGATTCCCTGGCCCGTAAGGTAAGAGATGTGCTGGGCAAGCAGAAAAGCTAGAGGCTGATACAACTCAAGAATGATCTTGCCGGAACAACTCTGCGGAAAATTTTACCGCGGCTTGGCCGATTACAATCGGCGGTAGTGGGTTGCGCCTATTGACGAAGAGAAAATATAGTGACAGACAGTAAGTTTTTTCGATCCGCCGTGGCTTGGGTAGCCGCGGTGCGGTTTCTGCATCGCGGCACTCGAGGTGTCACTCTATTCTGTCATCCTCTGTAATGGGAACAGCAAGGAACTGATGTTGCGAAAGGAAAAGTCTCCGAGGTGTGACTTGTCACATTCTCGAGCCGTGGGCCTGTAGCTCTGCTTGGCAGAGCGCTCTGACGGTGTCGGAGAGGTCGTGGCGCAGCGTGTCTGAGGTTGCAAAAGAAAGAGGCTTCGAGTAATATCTCGTGGCATTTTGAAGCCGTGGGCCTGTAGCTCAGTTTGGGAGAGCGCTCCGACGGTGTCGGAGAGGTCGTGGCCGAGCGAGTGATTGACGTTGTGAAAGAAAAGGGCTTCGAGTAATATCTCGTGGCATTTTGAAGCTGTGGGCCTGTAGCTCAGTTTGGGAGAGCGCTCCGACGGTGTCGGAGAGGTCGTGGCCGAGCGAGTGATTGACGTTGCGAAAGAAAAGGGCTTCGAGTAATATCTCGTGGCATTTTGAAGCCGTGGGCCTGTAGCTCAGATTGGGAGAGCGCTCCGACGGTGTCGGAGAGGTCGTGGCCGAATTTCCCCCCTGATTTTTTCCCTTTATGTATTTCGTATACATTCTTCGGAGTCTCAAGGATAATCGTTTTTACATTGGATCGACGCAGGATGTAGAAAAGAGAATTCGGCAACACAACGCCGGTTATCAGCCCGCAACTCGGCATCGAATTCCCTTTGAGCTGGTTCATGTGGAGTCGTTTCAAAATCGCTCTGAGGCAACCGCTCGAGAACGATATCTGAAGAAGCTGAAGAGCCACCACTATGTTGAACAATGGATCTTGACCCGGCGGGAATAGTTGCAAAGAGACGACTGGTAAAGCGCATGGGTGAGGTTGCAAAAGAAGAGGGGTTCGAGTAATATCTCGTCGCATTTTGAAGCTGTGGGCCTGTAGCTCAGTTTGGGAGAGCGCTCCGACGGTGTCGGAGAGGTCGTGGCCGAGCGAGTGATTGACGTTGCGAAAGAAAAGGGCTTCGAGTAATATCTCGTGGCATTTTGAAGCCGTGGGCCTGTAGCTCAGTTTGGGAGAGCGCATGACTGGCAGTCATGAGGTCGTGGGTTCGAACCCCATCAGGTCCACCATTTAAATCAAATTCCAAACTCCAAAATCCAAATTCCAAGTAGAATCCAAATTCCAAGTTGGATCTAAATTCCAAGTTGGATCTAAATTCCAAG
>JAQUPQ010000090.1:5300-7598 GCA_028716525.1 Terriglobia bacterium
AAATTCCAAGTTGGATCTAAATTCCAAGTTGGATCTAAATTCCAAGCAGGATCCAAATTCCAAGCAGGATCCAAATTCCAAGCGGGATCTAATTCTTGCCAGGGAGAGAGCGCTCCGACCCGGTCGGAGAGGTTGTGGGTTCGAACCCGCATGCGGGACCACCAAGTCTATCTCCCAAGACTCCTATACTTATGGCTTCGTTTGTAGTGCATAAGGTGTAATTCGAGCATGAATGAGCACAGCAGGCTGTGCGCTTCCGCCGGGAAGTATGTGGAGTTGGAATGATGAACGGGAAGCACAATATACCGCTTGACGTTTAACGCCGCACGTTATACCATGCCCCAGTGATTAAATCTTTCCGCTCGACGGATACGGAACGTCTTCACAACCGTGAACACAGCGGAAGATTCAAGAGCATCGAGCGGCCCGCTCTGCGAAAGCTTCGCCAACTCGACGCGGCTCGCCAGCTTCAGGACTTGGCGGCCCCTCCCGGAAACCGCCTCGAAGCGCTGCGGGGAGAGCGGAAAGGGCAACACAGTATTCGGATCAACAACCAGTGGCGCATTTGCTTTGTGTGGCGGGATGGCGATGCCTATGAAGTGGAAATTGTGGATTACCATTAGGGGGTAAAGAATGACGAAACGTATTAAGCCGGTGCATCCCGGAGAAATTCTGCGGGAAGATTTCCTGGAGCCTCTCCATCTGAGCCTCAACCGGCTGGCGCTGGAGCTGCGCGTGCCCGTCACTCGCATTGCTGAGATTGTTCATGAGCGCCGTGCGATCACGCCGGACACCGCCCTGCGCCTTTCTCGCTACTTCAGCACCACGCCGGACTTCTGGCTGAACCTTCAAGTGCGCTATGATCTCGACCGGGCGGAAGATGAAAACCTCAGCAAAATCGAGCGAGAAGTCCATCCACTAAGCCCGCCCGGGCGCGTCGCGTAGTAGCCGTGTAATGACCAAAATCAGCACTTAACACCCAAGAACGAGGTTCTTTAAGGACAATAAAATATAGCGACGAATTTCAGCTTGGGTAGACCCGCCGAATGTTTTGTTCGGCGGGGACGTAGGTTCACCAATTGATCGGTCTCCATTAAGTCTGAGGCCAATCGGATAGCCTCATCTCCCACGCTCGGTTTCCCGGCGAGAAAAACGCTCGCCGGGTCTACCAAGACCACTATTTGACGATACCATTTCCGATCAAAAAAGACGCCATGTTCACTGCACTCGCATAGGCATTAATGCTTTTCGGATTTCATCGCGTTTAATCGCAGTCCGCCTAACCCGCTGATTCTTCAATCTAGCATAACTGATCCTCATGAGGTCGTGGGTTCGAGCCCGCATGCGGGACCACTTTTTAAATCAAATCCCAAATTTCAAGCAGAATCCAAATTCCATCGTCCAACATCCCTAATCCAAATTTCAAGCCATGGCTGGACCTTTTCGCCAAGCGGGGCCAAAACGCTTGATTCGAGGGCCTTGGGCCTTGACGGACCGTAGACCGCCTCTTAGAATGAACGATTGTGACTCCTGTGACGAAAGTTGCTGAATGGGCATCGACAATGTTCTGAAGAAGATCTTTGGCAGCCGCAATGACCGCGAGTTGAAACGCATTCAGCCCATGGTCGCGGCCATCAACGATCTCGAACCCCACATCCAAAAATTCACCGACGATCAACTCCGCCAAAAAACCGCCGAGTTCAAGGAAAAACTCCGTCAAGGCGCGGCCTTGGACGACGTGTTGTTCGAATCCTTTGCCGTATGCCGCGAAACGGGTCGCCGCGTCCTCAATATGCGCCATTTCGATGTGCAACTCATCGGCGGCATCGTGCTGCACGAGGGCAAGATCTCGGAGATGAAAACCGGTGAAGGCAAGACGCTGGTCGCCACCCTGCCCGTCTACCTCAACGCCCTGACCGGAAAAGGCGTGCATGTCGTCACCGTCAATGATTATCTGGCCCGCCGCGACAGCGAGTGGATGGGGAAAATCTATAATTTCCTGGGCTTGTCGGTGGGCGTTATTCAGCACGACCTGGACGACGATGAACGCCGCGTGGCCTACTTCAGCGACGTGACCTACGGCACCAACAACGAGTTTGGCTTTGACTATCTTCGCGACAACATGAAATTCGACCTCCGCGATTGTGCGCACCGGATGCTGCCGACGGAGGAACAGGGCATTCACCAAAAATCGGGCAATCGCATTCTGTATAACTATGCCATCGTCGACGAGGTGGACTCCATCCTGATCGACGAGGCCCGCACCCCTCTGATCATCAGCGGCGCTTCGGAAGAATC
>JAQUPQ010000091.1 GCA_028716525.1 Terriglobia bacterium
GGTCGTCAAGCCGGAAGTCCGGCATCTTGGTGGTCGGCCGGAAAGCACTGGGTTTTTCCAGCCAGATGGGGATCCATTCTTTTCTCAGCTTCAGCCGGATATCTTTCAAGTTCGGCCCAAATTTTTTCTCTTCGCGCAGGAGGTTCTTGGATTCCATGTCGAGCTGTTCCATCTTGGCGTCGATCAGGCTGACGCCTTGGCGTGTCGCTTCCGCCTTGGCCAGCAACGCACGCGCTTCATCGTTGGTGGGGGCATTGTCGGCCTCCTGATTCAATTCCAACACCCGTTTCTGATCGTCTTTTTTCTCCTGTTCCAGGGAGCGAATGTTCTGATGGGCCGTAATGAGCTGCTCCGGTTCGCGGTCGTAGCCTTCGTAGCGATGACAGCCATTACATCCCCGTTCCCAAAACATTTCGCGGCCATAATTCAAGGTGTTGGCGCCCTGAAGGAGGAGGTCGCTGGCATGGCACTGCACGCAACCCGCTTCCGTGTCTTTCTTGGCATAGAGCGGCCACAACCAGTGCTCATATCTTCCGTGCCCCTTTTCGACGCTGGTGGTGGCACGTCCGTTTCCGCCGTGGCAGGGCGAACATCCGAATCGATCCGGGTCGTGAATCTTCAGAAGTTCCTTGTCGGGATGACTGGTGAAGGCCTCTTCCCCGCCCATGTCGGAAGCTTTGAGCATCACCGGTTCGCGAATCCCCACGTGACACGATTCGCAGCGATCCACGATGCCGTACTGGGACACGTTGATCTGTTTGATTTCGACCGTGAAGTTCTGCATTTTATTGAGCAGTGAATTGACCTGTTGCTCCGTCAAGCCGACCATCTGATCATCCAGATACTGGTCGCGCTTGTGACGCAAATCGGTGGCTTCCTTGAGGACGTCGAGGCGTTGCCCCGTGATCTGCGTCTTCAATTCCTTCAGCCGGTCAAACTCCGCCGTGAGCTGGTCGAAGGTGAAACTCAGGCGGTCGGTCTTGCCCGAATCATCGAGGCGAGGGAGTTCCACTTCAAAGGGGCCTTTTTCAATTTCTTCCAAATCTTTTTGGTTGGATTTCTTGGAGCCGCCTGAGGAGTGTTCAATCTCGTAAATCTTCGCCGCCACTTCGCTGCGGGCGGTCTGAAAGATGTCGGTCAGGGCGGCGGATCGGGCATCGATTAAAGCGGCCTGGTGATCGAGTTCTTTGACCCGTGGAAGCGCGCCATTTTCGGCGGCCTTGTAAGCCCGATCCAGCTGTTGATAGGCCTCGGAATTCCTGACGGCCGCTTCCGCATCCCGCTCCCGCGGCTTGAGCTTCTTCAGATACGCCGTGTAGGCCTTGACGAAACGTTTCTGATACTCCTTCCAGGGACGCAGCCCATACACTTCGTTGTAAAGAGCCCAGAAAAGCGACAGGATCAACAGCACCGACGCAACCAGATAGGCCACGCTCATGGAAGACGAAACCACCGGGTCCTGTTCTTCCGGCGGTGATGTAGGTGTTTCGTCAGGCACCGCAGCCCTCCTCTGCGCATTCGTGTGACATCAAATGTTGAACCATGGAGTGATCCAAATGTACTTGATTCGAAAAGCGTGCCGGATGATCATCTTCAGCGGCAGCAACAGCATGGTGATCAGGAAAAATTGCATGATCAGATACTGCAACATACTCATGCGTTTGTAGATTCTCTGATTGAATCCCTTCCGGGCGATGACTTTGTGCAACAACCAGCCGGCGATTCCATAGTAAGCGGCCACCACCACGGCGCCGAAAATCCCCTTGCCCCAGGCGCTCGTGATGTGGAACAAGTCGGGCAAATCACGATTCACCTCAAAAATCACGCGGCTGTGGTCCCAAGTCTGGCCCGGCCAGAACCACATCCACCCGGGTCCGCGAATAAACGTCCCGATGAAAATCATGGCCAGCCACAACACCATGAATCCAAAACAAAACGCCGTGATGGACCACTTGCGTTGCTTCAGCGTGTAATAGCCGCTCCCCAGGGGATTTTCGTCCATGAAAGGAATGGCCGCGAGTCCGACCAGGATCAACGAGGGCAGCACCACGCCCGCCATCCAGGGATCGAAGTACACCAGCATTTCCTGCAATCCCAGGAAGTACCAGGGGGCTTTGGCGGGATTCATGGTGAGGTTGGGATTGGCCGGTTCCTCCAGCGGGGCATTCAACGTGATCGACCACACCATCAAAATGACGGTCACGATGATGGCGGCGAGAAATTCAATGCGGAGCAAATAAGGCCACACGTGAACCTCGCGCGTCCATCCTTCTTTGAACGGCAGCGTTTTGCGATGATGCGTCTTCGCCGCCTCCGGATCGGCTTCCAATTGAGCGATCAAACGATCGTTGGCGCGGCCTTGACGGAAGGCATACCAGGTGTAAAACGGCACCAGGAAAAACAATGCCACGATCGGAATGTTGTCGGGGGTAGAGACGATATCCCAAATTTGATGCCAGTCCATCATCGACCTCCGGACTTCATGGGTGCCACCACGGCGCCTCGCTTCAATTCTTTGATTTCCGACTCCAACATCACCGGGGAAGGACCCGAGATGCCGCCGTCCTTTCGCACCCGCCAGAAATGCACCGCCATGAAAATGGAAATCAGAATCGGAATTCCAATGCAATGCCAGATGTAGGATCGCAGCAGTGCATTGGCGTCGACGATCGATCCGCCCAGAAGCGCAAACCGCACGTCGTTAAATTGGTTCATGCCGAGTTGGGCGCCGAACGGGCCCGCATAGCCGAGCAGCGGAGTGTTCATGGCCATGGTCGTCCCCACCGTGACGGCCCAGAAACCCAGTTGGTCATCCGGCAGCAGATATCCGGTGAATGAGAGCAGCAGGGTCAATAACATTAAAACCACACCCACCACCCAGTTGAATTCCCTGGGCTTCTTGTAGGATCCCGTCAGAAACACGCGGAACATGTGCAACCACACCGTGATCACCATGAGGTGGGCGGCCCAGCGGTGCATGTTGCGCAGCAGCGTTCCAAAAGGGACGTCGGCTTCCAAATACATGATGTCACGATAGGCCTGACCCTTGGTGGGATGGTAATAGAACATCAGCAAAACGCCCGTGAAGGTGAGTACGACGAAGAGATAGAACGAAATCCCCCCCATGCCCCAGGTGTAACTGTAGCGCACCGCGTCGCGATTGATTTTGGCGGGATGGAGATGCAAAAAGACGTTGGTGAGAATGCCGAGAGCGCGGCTGCGCTGCGATTCGTCGTGCTTGACGCGGAAGACGGATTTGTACAACTGCGTCTTGTCGACGTCTTTGTAGCTTTGAATCTCGTCGAGCGCCCGGTTCTTAAGGTCCTTGGTGTCCCCTTTGACCTTTTCGAGGACTCCGATTAAACCGCCTTTGCCATTCTGTTTTTCGTCGGCCATCACGAACTCCAAAATTCAAAAGCGCCGCCGGCGTCGAGCCCGGTTAAGGACTCTCGCCGGCAGCCTCAATGGCTAAACCGGAATAAAAGCTCCGGCATCATTGAAATGCGAAGGTTCGCCTTTGTACCAGGAATACAGCTGACCGGTATTCACCACGATCTGTCCTTCGGGATCGACTTCCAGGTGAGCGCGATCCATGGGGCGCGGCGCCGGACCTTCAAAATTGATTCCTTCGCTGGTGTATCCGCTGCCATGGCACGGGCACTTGAACTTGTTCTCGGCCGGCTTCCAGTCCGGCGTACATCCCAGATGGGTACATTTAAGAAAGATGACAAACAGCCGTTCCGGCTCCTTCACCACCGCCACCCGATAGGCTTTTTGAAATTTTGTGTCGACGCCGATGGCGAAATCGGAAGGACTGCCGATTTTAAAAATGGTGCTGGGTTCGAACAGGGTGCGGGGAAAGAAGAAGCGCAGAAACATCAGGAAGCTGACGCCCAGATACCCCACCACGCACGTCCACACGATGCGCCGGCGCTGACGAAAATTTTCGCTCTCAGCCGACTCTTCGCCGCCGGCGGGCTTTCGGCTGGTTTTCTTGGGGGGAGGCGACGCCGGCTTGGCGACGGCGGGCGGTGGGGCCGCGGGGCGGCTTCCCGGGATGTTCAGACTCGCGTCGGTGGAATCTGCCATTGCACCCTTCGTTCTGCTCGGCCGCAGCCGAGCCCAACCAATCTGCTTACAAATGTATGAGTGCGAGACTGCGTTCGGGCGCCGGCAGTCGGAGGCAGCTTCAATAAAGGATGCGGCCCAGCCTCGGCTGCACTTCAGCCGGGCTTCCGAAACCGCCGCCCATTAATTGCGAGTTGCGATTTGCAGCATGTGCTCAAACCGGATCTAAACTTCGATCCTCTTCCGGTCCGAACGGGTTCGTTTAGTGGTATGAACCTCCAACGCTTCCGAACTCAGACTGTGTTGGATTGATCGATGCTGCCTATGAATGGCTCGCAACAACTTATAAATTCATTTTGCTATGAAATTGAAATATAAGGCAGCGAAAAAATCATGTCAAGAGGGAGAAGAATTTTTTTTCATACGCCTCCCCGGATGCCCGCAGGCCCATTCTTCGGTCCGGGTCGTCAGAAAATTCGGTGACGATATTTTGAATTGTGCATTTGCGGTTCACCGCGACCGGGCCCGGGCCCTTGTCGCACCGGGTGGAATTGAAATGTGAGGGTTGGGTAGCCACGATCAACCGTTTTTGGGTTGATCGTGGGATTTCGTGCGGAATCAGGGAAAAGCCCACGATCCCCCCGCGGGGGGATCGTGGTTACCAAAGCACGCGTTATTTTCAACGCACGAGTCCAACGTTTACCCAAGCAAATTCTTATGAGCCCAATTCGAGAGTTGGTGCGCGTGGGCGGACTCGAACCGCCGACCTCCGGTTTAGGAAACCGCTGCTCTATCCAACTGAGCTACACGCGCCTGCGACGTGATCTGGCGTTAGATTATCCATGCGCCTGTGTTTTGTAAAGACAAGAGAACTTGTCGCGAGGATTTGTCCGGCAGGCCGGGGCGGGCTGCCCGCGCTCCCAGAAGGGTCAATGTCTTCTTACTGCAAAATGCGGAGATACGGCCCCCAAGAATATCCCCCCAAGAATGGGCGCTCCCAAGAATAGGCAGGACGGAACGGGAATTCTTTATCGGTGCTGTTCAAGCCATTCCAGCATGGAGCGAACGCTCCCGGTGGCCAAAGCAATGCTTGTATCGGCGGCGCCATAATAAATGCGGATCGTATCGCCGTCAGAAGCCAGGGTGTAGCCACAGGGAAAAACGACGTTGTCTACGTCCCCGCGTTGCTCATAAGGTTCTTCCGGGCCGAAGATCCACTCCTTGCTGCGCATGAGACAACGCTCCGGCGTTTCGAGATCAAAGAGCGCCAGCCCCAGCCGGTAAATGGCGCCGGCTGCGTTTTGCCGTACCCCGTGATAGACAACCAGCCAACCTTGCGGGGTTTCGATGGGTGGAGGCGAGAGTCCAATCCGGTTTGCATCCCACCACCCGCCCAGCCGGGCTTCCAACATGATCTTGTGACTGCCCCAATGTCGCAGGTTCGACGAATAGGAAATCCACATGTGCGCGCCGGGCGCGCTGACGGGACGATGGATCAAAGCCCAATGGCCGCCAACCCGGCGTGGCAGGAGCGCGGCATCTTTGTCTTCCGGCTGCATAATCAAACCATAGCGCTCAAAGTGATGGAAATCTTTCGTGAGCGCCAAAGCCACTCCCGGACCGTCGCGGGTGTAGGCCGTGTAAACGACGGCATATTGACCCAATTCGGGGACATAAGTGATACGCGGGTCTTCAATTCCCCACATTTCCTCCGGATAGTTTTCAGGGTCCGCAGATAAGGTGGGTTGCGAGTCAATGGCCCAGCCGTCTACGCCATTCGCGGAGCGCGCAGCACAGAGGTGGGAGTGTCCGGTCCGGTTCTCCACACGACATAACAACAGAGTATTTCCATCGGCAAGTAAAGTGGCGCCGGGGTTGAAAACACTGTGGACGGGATAAGGCCAATCGGCAGCGGTCAAGATGGGGTTGCCTGTATGACGACGGAAGAGTTCAGTGTTTTGTTGGGTCATTAGGTTTGTGTCACCACCGCAGGAAGAACATTCTCAGCCAGGCGCAACTCCAGCAAGGATTGAAGAAAGGCGAGCGTGGACTCCGCCCCCTGATTCTCGTTTGGGCGGTCGGGATGCAAACCATCCCGGCAACCACCCGTTGTGGGATCGTAGAGGGGAAGGTTCAGGTCATTGCGCCCGAGGAACCATTCGAAGGCGCGTCGGGCTTCTTTACGCCACCGCTTATCAACCGTAATCCGGTAGGCTTCGAGGCAAGCGGAGACCGTCGCTTGCGCCTCCACAGGCTGTTGATCGAACCGGGCCCGCGCACCACCTTGCTCATAAAAGCCGTTGGATCCGATGGGAACGAAATGCCCCGCACCGGAGCGCTGCACCTCGGTCAGCCAAAGAAGCGACTCCAGTCCGGCGTCGGCCATGAGGGAGTTGGACATCGACTGGCCACACAGGAGCAAGGCATGAGGCAGGGCGGCATTGCAATAGGTCAGCTTGTCTTCAAACCAACGCCATTCATCCGAGCGGTGGCTTTGATACAACGCGAGCAGCCGCTCCGACAATTCCTCACGGACCTGGCTGGCTCTGCGGTCGCCGGCAAACCGCTGCAGGTATTCGTGGATGCCGATGAGCGCGAAGGCCCAGGCCCGTGGACTGGTGGTATTGAGAATAGCGGGCAAGGCCAGCTCAAACACCCGTCCCGCCATACCCTGCAAGGCCGGAGTGTTCGACCGGCCCAACACCGTCCCCAACGCCCACAATGTGCGGCCGTGACTGTCGTCGGAACCGCCCGCCTCCAGCCAGTGGCGACGATAATCCATAAAGTTACGGAAGCGCCCGGTTTCCGCATTGAAGGCATACCAGATAAAGGCCAGATAGCGGGAGGAGGCCAGTTCCAAGGTCTCTTCATTGCCCAGGGCTTCCAGCAGCGTGCTCACCATCAGAGCGCGGGCGTTGTCGTCGGTGGTGTAGCCCTCTCGATAGTTGGGCACCGTGAAAAAAGCGTGTTGCAACATGCCGGTCTCGTCCGTCATGTGGCGCAAGTGATCGAGTTTCAAGGCGGGAAGTTCGCCGGCACGTTTGTCCAAAGGTTTGACGGCGAAATCGGAGTGAGCAAAATGACGTCGCTCCGCACGAGCGCGTTCAAAACTCTCCATGTAG
>JAQUPQ010000092.1 GCA_028716525.1 Terriglobia bacterium
ATCCCAACCGGGCTCCGTTTTCGATACGGAAACCATTGACAAAATCGGAGCCGCTCATTTTTTTGCGGCCCTCGGGCTGAACTTCTCGAAGCACCAACCAGTTTGCATCGCCGGCCTTGGCGATGGCCGTGTGTTTTCCTGCCACAAATAAGACTCCCGCCTGAACGGAATTTCCTTCCGCCGGAATCGTACTTTCCTCGGCGAGATCTGTTTTTAAAATCTTCAATATCCTTCCCTGGTAGTGGGTGTAGGTGCCCGGCCAGGGATTGAATCCTCGAACGTGGTTATGAATCTTGGCGGCGGGCCATCGCCAGTCGAGGATGCCGTCTTCCTTTTTAAGGATCGGCGCCACCGACGCTTGCGATGAATCCTGCTTTCGCCGATGCAATGTTGAGGCTTTCAACTCATCGAGGGTTTGCACCAGGAGGTCAGCCCCCAGGTTGGACAAAGATTTATTGAGGGTGGAGGAGGTGTCCTCAGGAAGAACAGGCAGAGTTTTCTGGAGCAGGATGTCGCCCGTATCCAAGCCCGCATCCATCTGCATGGTGGTGACGCCGGTGGCGGCTTCTCCGTTGGCGATGGCCCATTGGATGGGCGCTGCGCCGCGGTATTTGGGCAGCAGCGATGCATGAACGTTGATGGCGCCGTACGGTGGCAACTCCAACATCCAAGGCGGAAGAATCCTTCCGAAGGCCACCACGATGATGACTTCAGGGGCGAGCCCTGACAGCAATTCACGCGTCTCTTGGTTTTTTATGCTCTCCGGGGAGAAAGCCTTCAATCCCTGCTGAATGGCCCAGCGCTTGACGGGTGGGGGAGTAACAAGCTGTTCGCGGCCTACCGGGCGCTCGGGCTGTGTGAAGACGCCGACCACCTGGTGTTTGGCCTCAACGATTTTCTTGAGTGCCGGAACCGCAAACTCCGGCGTGCCCATGAACACAATTCTCATGTCGGGCCACCCTTCAAGCAAAACTATTTCCAGAGAGAAGGTGTGATTCCCAAGTAGGGATTAAAAACGTAGGCGAGAGAGAATTTGTCGTCGAACTGATAGTGTTTCTTCACCAGAGGAGCCGGATTGAAGAACCAGTCTCCCTGGTGGATGGATTTGTCGAACACATCGAACCAACCCCAGGGGGGACGGGCTTTGTCTTTACCCTCCGTCTCGCCTCGAAAAGACGATCCCACCTTTCCGATGTCGTGCTGCCAATCCTCGGCCTTGTGTTTAACAGGATCAAAGGCCTGAGCTTTGACGACGCCGTAATCGAACACTTCGCCGTAGGTGTCGTCCGGTTGAGTGACTTGAGCGTGTTGCCACAGCGTGCTGTAAAGCGGGATCAAATCGTAGCCGACTTCTTCAATGCCGCGTCCCGAAGGTTCTTCGGCGCGTCCGGTGTAGCGATAAGTAATATGAGTGCTTTCGGTTGCCACCTGCTTTTCCTTGCCGGTGTAGTTTTTCTGTCCGTGGCCTTTGGGTTCCACAAAAATCCAGGGATGAGTTCCGTCTTCCACGCGGATGCGGGTATCATCGCGATTGAAAAGATTGGGGCGCGGATTCACAAAATAGGGTGTGAACTGATCGTGAGCCAGCGTTTCGACCCCGACCACGCGGGCGCTTCGAGGGTCCTCACCCTCTTTCTCAGCAATCACCAGGCAGCCTTCCATGTCGTTCTCGTGGCTGAGCTGAGCCTCTTCCACACCGGGGATGTTACCGATCTGGTCTTTGTATTTCTTATACATCTCTTTCCCGAGGTTGAGGAGCTGTCCGTATAACGATCCGCCTTTGTAATCGCGGGCATGAAAGGCGGCATAATGAATGAAGAAATGCGTCGTGGTTTCTTCTACCGAGTAGTACACATAGGCCTTCATGCGATACTGAGTATCGGTGCAATGGTTCCAATTGTTGTCACCCTTCCAGTCGCCGTCAAAATTGAAGGCACAGATGTAATCCGCCCGCGGGGTCGGACCCACTCCCTGGTAATAGATCGGAGAAAATCGCCGGGCCAAAATGAGGTAACGTTCTTGGGTCGTCGGGTCGGCTGCATAGGTGAGCGGTATCAAAGAAAGCAGCAGCAGAAGCCCTAAGACAAGGGGGTTCAAAGCAACGGTCTTCCCGCTGTTCACATGGCACAGGCGGGATTTTGAAAAACTTCTTCTCGTCATGATCGGGAGTCTCTTGGATGAAGCAGGTTCGCAGGGAATCGCGCTTGTGAGGCCGATTTTGCTGTGTTAGACTTGCTCGCGGAGTCGAAATATCAAGTCAATCCGCTGAAACCACTCCAGAATAGCATTTCTCATGTTTGCAGAAAAGCTGAAAGTCCTTTCGCAGACATTTCTGACGCTGTTCATTTTGCTGAGCGCCGGATTCTTGAGCGCCATTACGGCTATGCGATTTGCCATCCGGGGTCAGATCGTCACCGTTCCGGCTATTGTCGGGATGAGCCTCTCCCAGGCGGAGCAGACCTTGGCCGGGCGCAAACTGCTTTTGAAAGTTGAGACACGAGTTTATAATGACCATGTCTCGGAGGGAGCGGTGGTTTCGGTCGATCCTCCTGTCGGCGCGGAGTTGAAAACACGCAGCCGCGTGAATGTGATCACCAGCCTGGGGCCGCTTCGGGTCCCCATTCCGGATCTCGTGGGTGGCACCTTGCGCGCTGCTCAGATCGATCTGGTGCGCCGGGGCCTGGCCTTGGGGTTGGTGGCGCGAGTTGACGACGCGCAGGTTGAAAAAGATCATATCGCGTCGCAAGAACCGCCGGCCAATTCCAAGGAAGTACTCAATCCGACGGTGAACGTGCTTCTGTCCGACGGACCGACGACCCGGGCATTCCTAGTCCCCGATATGGTCGGGATGGATTTGAACACGGCCAGTGCCTTGGTGGTCCGCGAAGGATTTGAGCGGGGGCGGGTGGTTTCACAGAGTTATCCGGATGTTTCCAGCGGCATCGTGCTGTCGCAGCAACCCTCGGCGGGAAGCCGGGTGCTCGCCGGCGCCACCATCGATTTTACAGTTTCGAAATAGAACGGTTAGTGTAACATCAAACCCATGATTGAAATTTTGCCTTCCATTTTATCAGCAGATTTTGCCAACCTGGCCGAGGAAATGCGGATGGTCGAGGAGGCCGGCGCCACCATGCTGCACGTGGACGTGATGGACGGCCATTTCGTCCCGAATATTACGATCGGCCCCCCCGTGATTCAGTGCATTCACAAGGCAACCTCTTTGCCCTTGGATGTGCATCTTATGATCAGCCAGCCGGAGCGTTATTTGCGCCATTTCATTGATGCCGGGGCGGACTTGATTTCGGTGCAGGTGGAATCCACGCCGCACGTGGATCGGGCCATTCAATTCATCAAGGAAGAAAATCGCAAGGCCGGAGTCGTCTTGAACCCGGCGACGCCGCTGGCGATGGTGGAAGAGGTTTTGGAAATTGTCGATCATGTTCTTGTCATGTCGGTGAATCCGGGATTTGGAGGGCAGAAGTTCATCGATAATTCGCTCGACAAGATTTCGCGTCTGAAGGAAATGATCGAGGAGGCGGAGTTGGATTGCCGCATTGAAGTGGACGGCGGCATCGACCGCGAAAATCTCCGGGAGGTTTTGGACGCGGGGGCGGAAATGATCGTGGTGGGGTCGCACATTTTTCATGCGCCGGATCCCGCCGAGGTGTTACGCGAAATGTTGAGTATTGCCCGCGAATTCGAACGCGAAAAAGAAGTGGGTTCGTCTGCAGGCTATTGATATCATCAGGGCGGCAGGGAAGTCTGTAATTCCAGTAAGGAGAAGAAATCTGCATGAAGAATAGATGGCTAGTGGGTGTAACGATTGCATTGATGCTGGTGCCTCTTTCGGGCTGCCTCTTTTTCGGCCACAAGAAGAATGTGGCGGTGGCGCCGACCACGGAAACCGAACCGGACAAGATTCTTTTCGAGCGAGGCGTGGCGGAAATCGAAAAGGGACACTACGACGTGGGACGCTTGACGCTCCAAACCCTCATCAACACCTATCCGGACAGCGAATATCTGGCTAAAGCGAAGCTTCAAATTGCAGACTCTTTTTACAAGCAGGGGGGAACGGCAGGTTTGGTTCAGGCCAAGGCCGAATACAAGGACTTCATCACCTTTTTTCCGAATGACCCGGATGCGGCTGAAGCCCAAATGAAAGCGGCCATGACGCACTACAAGCGCATGGAGAAACCCGATCGGGATCGTACCCAGGCGCGAGATGCGGAGGAAGAGTTCAAAATCATGCTGGCGTCGTATCCCAAGAGCCCTTATGCCCCGGAGGCGCAACAGAAATTGCGTGAAGTCCAAGAGGTGCTGGCGGAGGGAAATTTTGAGATAGGACGACAGTATTTCATTCGACGTTCCTACGTGGCGGCGGTTTCACGCCTGCAGGAAACGCTGGAAAAATATCCTGACTACAGCGGACAGGACCGGGCGCTGTATTTGTTGGGCCAATCCTACGAGCGAAGCAACAACGATCGCGCCGCCGGCACCGATTACGCCAAGATTGTCCAGTACTTCCCGACCAGCGAATATTTCGACAAATCCAAGGAACGCCTCTCGGATTTGAATCTGCCCATTCCAGCGACTGATTCCAAAGCCCTGGCCATTGCTCAACAGGAAGACGCCAATCGGGTGCACAAGGGAATGATGGGGCGTATGTGGGGAATGTTCAAGAAGAGCCCGGACGTGACGATGGCCAGAACCACGCCCTCGCCCATGCCGCCGGCGAAGCCGCAAACCACCACGACGGCCTCGCGACAGACACCTTCGGAAGGCGGGGGCGGCCCCGCTGTGTCTGCGGATATAACCGTGGGAACGGTGCACACCAGTGGATCCGGTTCCGGGGGAAATACACCGGTTCCTTCGACGACCGTTACAAATCCACCCCCGAGTAATGACAGCAGCTCGAATCCTCCGGCGGCGGCGGCGCCGAGTTCCTCCGAGCAATCGACGGTGAGTTCCGACACGACAACTCAAGATTCCTCCACTTCTTCCAAAAAATCAAAACAGTCGACTTCCAAGAAGAAGAAGGGATTGCTGCGCAAGGTGATCCCGTTCTGAGTTGTCCGCGGACAGGGGTCGGTCAAGGTTCACCCCACACGGAATGGCGCAGATTCACGCTGGGAGGGAAGGTGCATGTCTTCTAGAATTCTCCTTGCTGACGATAGCCCGACGATTCGAGAAATCGCCCGCCAATCTTTTGAACACGAGCGGGTGATTTTGACGTGCGTCAACAATGGGGAAGCCGCCTTGATGGAGTTGGAGAAGGAACCGCCCGACTTGGTGCTCGCCGACATCTTCATGCCGGGAAAAACGGGCTTCGAGGTGTGCGAATTTATCAAACAGCAAAAGCGCTTGTCCTCCGTACCTGTCATTCTGTTGGTTGGGGCATTCGAGCCCTTTGATGAGCGGGAGGCCACGCGCGTGGGCGCCGATGGACATCTGAAGAAACCCTTCACCTCCAAAATGCTTTTGGAAGTCGTTCACAAATTCATTCCTGGCATGGGGACGCCGAAAGAACAGGTTGTTTCCACTGTTGCAGTGGAAGGAACCCAGGAGCGCCCCGAAGAGGTCGCCCCAAATCAGGATTACCAATCTGCTCTGGAGGCCAAAGCCGAGGCGGAATCACCTCTCGAAACGGAGTATTTGCTCGAATCTTCCGAATCGACATCGGGCGTAGAGCGGCAATCAACGGCGTCTGCTGTTCCTGATGAGCCTGTCTTGAGTCACCCGGAGTTCAACCCGCAGCCTGGTGCGATCCTGCCTGAGCCACCCGTCATTCAGGAGATTGTTTCATTTGGTCAGCCACAGTCCACGCCCTCTCCAGGGTCTGCCGGAGGCGTTGAGGCTCGTTCGGAAGCCGAATACCCCGAATATGCTCCATCGGCTGAAGAATTGAAAGAACCTTCGGATTCACAACAGTTGGTGGATTCTGCTGAGGGACATTCCATGCCCATCACAGAAGAGTTTGCCGATTTCCGACGTAATCTCGCCGCTGAAGCAGGAAAAGACGTGAAAGGGCAGGTCCCTTTGCCGTCAGAATCCCAGGCTTCGAACGGGAATGCGGATTCGCTCCGTGGACCCGCCACCATGGAGGAAGTGCTCGGCGGGAAAGTTCCAGCCATTGACGCCGACGAAACCTCAGTTCAGGCGGACACAAGGCCCGCGGGGTCGGCTTCAATGGAATTGACGGATGAAGCCATGGAGGCCATCGTGCGCCGCGTGGTGGAGCGCATGTCGACACGAGTGGTTGAAGATATTGCCTGGGAAGTCGTTCCTCAAATCGCCGAAGTCCTCGTCCGGAAAAAAATCACCCAAGAAAATTAACAAAGATAAACAGCGAAGCCCCCTGAGAATGACCAAATCCCATCAGGAAATCATTCTCCTGGGTGTTTTGCGGCCTCTGCGAATCTTCTGCGACCTTTGCGGTTAAGTTTTTGTTATTCCCGACATGGTACAGACCATTTCCGATTTTCTCTCGAATTTCTCCAGACTCGAAGGTGAAGGCAGTTAGGGCGCCGCTGAAGAGTGCTTCGTGTTGGCACTCGGAAGAGGGAATTTGATTCATGTTATAATCCGGTGTTTTCAGTGCCCTTGAACGGACGGACAGGCTATTCGGTCATGATGAAACGCGAGATACCCAAAGTCTACGACCCTCGAAGCTGCGAGGAAAAATGGTATCCCTTTTGGGAATCCCGAGGGTATTTTGTGGCCGACGTGCATTCGGCCAAGCCCTCCTATGTCATGGTATTTCCTCCTCCCAATGTGACCGGTACGCTTCACATGGGGCACATG
>JAQUPQ010000093.1 GCA_028716525.1 Terriglobia bacterium
AATGACAGAAACTACGACAATCATGGCTATAGATAAGACCACCGAAAGAATGATGCTCTTGGCCCCAAAAAGAACCGGCAAAATCGGAATCAGTGACCCAAAGAAGTAGCTGATGCCCACATAGGCAGCCGCTGAAAGCGGGCTTTCTTTACCCTCGTGCTGCACCGCCTCTCCAAGAAATTCCCGTTTTCCGTCCTCCGTGTTTCTCACTTCCGCTTCTGACGACGTTCCCGCATAAGCTCCGGCTGCCATGGAAATCGATCCCGCCACGGTGACCGTGAGCCAGGCGATGATAACGGACGACGCGTTCTGAAATGCCGCAAAAAATCCCGACACCGCACCCAGGATCTCGACCAAGCCGTCGTTTAAACCCAGGAAGATGCTTCGAATTTTTTCGGGGTTGATGTGGCGCGCAGAGACGCGTGAGACGATGGTATCTTCGTGACCGAATTCGTCACGCAAGATTTCCCGGACGGCTTCGCCCACCGGTTTTCCGCGATAGGTTTTCCAAATGTTCAAGTATTTGCGGACGCCATAAACCTCGATGGCTTCCAGGATGAGATGAATTCCGGTCTCGCCAAAGAGACGCGACGCTACGACCAGAATCGCCATCTTGAGGCGCCGGGGGAGGTCCAAGCGCTCGACCTTGATATCAAAGAACTCCTGCCAGAACGCGAAATGGCGCGTTTCCACAGGAATCAAATCTCCAAACACCTTTTTCAAACTTCCATGGGTGATCTTATGGAAGTTCTTGTAAAGCGTTAGGTCGAATAATTCATCCAACACCAGCTGACGCGCCTGCGCTTCCGTGATTCCTTCCATGGATTTCATGGTGTCCTCTGTACGGCGGGAAATCTGTAGGGATTTATTGTGGCCCATTACAAATCCCGGAGCAACTTCAAAAACCGGGCCTTCGACAGTTGCGGCTCGGCGCGAACTCCGCGCTCTCTGCGCCTCGGCGGTGAGCAACATTTCGTATTTTGATAACCTGTATCACAAAAGAAATCGATCCAACACCACAGGAACGGCCGGTCCTCCAGGGCATCGCGGCTTGACAGCACTTGTCATCTCAAGTTAAGGTTTGAGGTTTGTCTTGTGGTAGGAAGCCCACACAGGGGTTCTGCCCGCAAAAAGGAGAGCGTTTTTGATGGATTCTGAGATTCGAAACGATATTCGAAACATTGCCATCGTGGCGCACGTCGATCACGGCAAGACCACGCTGGTGGATGCCATGCTGAAGCAGAGCGGTATCTTCCGCGACAATGAGCGCGTGATAGAACGCGTCATGGATAGCCTCGACTTGGAACGCGAACGCGGCATTACCATCATGGCAAAGAACACCGCCGTTTTTTATCGCGGCGTGAAGATCAACATTGTCGACACACCCGGCCATTCCGATTTCGGGGGTGAGGTGGAGCGGGTGTTGAAGATGGTGGACGGCGTCATGTTGCTGGTCGACGCCTCGGAAGGACCCCTTCCTCAAACGCGTTTTGTTCTCAGCAAGGCGCTGGAACAAAAGCTGCCGGTCATCGCCGTCATCAACAAGATCGACCGTTCTGATGCCCGGCCGGCGGCCGTTGTCAATGAGCTGTATGATTTGTTTATCGACCTGGATGCCAGTGACCAACAAATCGATTTTCCCATTCTCTATGCCATCAGCCGCGACGGGATTGCAAAAAAGGAATTGCAGGACCAATCCGAGGATCTGCGGCCGCTGTTTGAGGAGGTACTGAAGAGCATTCCAGCCCCCCGGGCGCTTCTCCGCGATAAGCTCCAGGTGCTGATCACCACCCTCGACTACAGCGATTACGTCGGCCGCATCGGCATTGGCCGCATCTTTTCCGGTCGTGTGGCGGTGGGCGACAACGTGTCCATCTGCAAGCTCGACGGCTCCATCCAGAAAACCAAGATCACGCAGCTTTACACGTTCGAGGGCTTGAAGCACAAACAGGTCGAGGAAGCGAGCGCCGGGGAAATTGTGGCGTTGGCCGGGATTGAGGGAATTTTTATCGGTGAAACCGTCGCCGATGCGGAGAATCCCGCGCCGTTGCCTCCCATCACCGTCGACGAGCCCACCATCGCCATGGTCTTTTCTGCCAACACCTCGCCCTTTTCGGGCCGCGAGGGCAGCTACGTAACTTCGCGCCATGTGCGAGAGCGTTTGGAAAAAGAGGTTTTGGGGAATGTCGCCATCCGCGTCGAAGAGACCGAGAGCCGGGACAGCTTCAAGGTTTCCGGTCGCGGGGAATTGCAACTCGCCATTCTGATCGAGATGATGCGCCGTGAAGGATATGAAATGCAGGTCTCAAAACCGGAAGTCATCACTCGAACCGTCAACGGCAGGAAACTGGAGCCCATGGAATTGGTGGTCATCGACTGTCCGGAATTGTTTATCGGTGTGGTGACGGAAGCTTTGGGGCGCCGCAAAGGGCGGATGATCAAAATGGTCAACCACGGCACAGGTCGGGTGCGGCTGGAATTCGAATCTCCCTCGCGCGGATTGATCGGCTTCCGCTCCGAATTTTTGACCGACACCAAAGGAACGGGCTTGCTCAACACCTTGTTTCTTCGCTGGGACGACTGGCAAGGTGAGATTACGAACCGGCTGACGGGTGCATTAGTGGCCGACCGGGCCGGCCGAACAACCAGTTATGCCCTGTACAATCTTCAGGAACGGGGCGAGTTGTTCGTCAAACCGGGAATCGATGTGTATGAAGGGATGGTCATCGGAGAAAACTCCCGCGACGCCGATCTCGACGTCAACGTGACCAAAGAGAAGAAGCAAACCAACATGCGGGCGTCCACAGCCGACGAAGCCATCCGTCTGGTTCCTTACCACGATCAGTCACTCGAGCAGGCCTTGGAGTTCATCAACGACGATGAACTCGTCGAGATCACTCCCGCCTCCATCCGCCTGCGGAAGAAAATACTCCAAGCCAACCAACGGCCTAAAACCAGAACAGAAGAAAGAGCTCAGTGAAGACTGCCTTGTTGTGATTCCGGCTCATCACGGGAGTCGAAGCCGACTCTGCGGGTCTTAAATGGAGCTTGGCGGGGTGGCCGTTAATCCGCAATGGCGAGATCACAAGCCACCTCGCCTGTCTCCCTATTTCCTTGCAGGAAGGGTATATTCCCCTTCAACCTCCACTGTTTCGGAACCGTCTTCGGCAGGAGTTCCTTTGAAGTTGCCTTTACCCTTGATGCTTCGGAATTTTCCGGTGCCACCATCATACGACCACGTGCCTGAGGAATTTCCAGGTTTGCCATTCACCATCGGTGCCGATCCCTGGTACCGGACAAAGCATTTGTCGCCATTGGCCATGGTGCTGACGTGGAACCCGTGAAAACGCATGGCGGTCTTTGTCATTTCTGCTACCGTGGTGTCGTGCCCCTGCTTCGATTGAATTCCGTCCACCTCCATGGGTTTTGTCCAATCACACGTGTTCTGCATCAGCGTGATGGAATGATCGGCCCGATCCCCCACATTCACGGAATAATTCGGATTCGGGACATTGCATTTTTCCGCACCGCTCACCTTGGTCTGCCCCATGACCGCAGATGCCAGCATCAAGGTCATTGCCAGAACGAGAAACATCCTGAATTTCATGATCTTTCCTCCTTGGGTAAGGTTGGAAGGTTAGATTGTGGATTTGATTCGCGCGGTGATATTACTCAAAGGTGGTCAATGGAGTCAATATTTGCAGGAATGAGTGAGCGCGGACATCTTAAGGTCAAGAAGGGAGCCGGTCAGGAAATTCCAAGTTCCAAAATCCAAAGTCCAAATAAATTCCAATCTTCAAATTCCAAATTTTTTACTGGGCAAGATTGGAAATTAATTGACACATCAAACTCTGTTAGATTTTTGGAGCTTGGGATTTGGAGCTTATTTGTGATTTGGATTTTGGAACTTGGAATTTCCTGGTCTGTCTTTTCCACGGCCTCGATCAGGCGAAGGCGAATGAACCTGGCAGAAAACCTTGGCCCGAAGACCGCGCCCCCAGTCGTGCCGGTGACGCGCGATCCAACCGTAGACAATTTGGAAGAAGCCCCGGATTCCCGGAACGAGCAATAGCCACGCCACCCATTTCCATCCCGGCAATGCCAGGCCGACATGCGCCCAAGCCTCCGTGCCCACAAAAACGTTTCCATGGTGATCTACTGCGTGTATCGAGCGGAGGGCCTCTTCCCGGCTTAATTGCGGGAATCGACAAGCCACGGATGGATCATGAAGGTCCAGCCATTCTATTCTGCCGGATCGGTCCATCCGGCGCACGCCTGTGGCGGCGGACCTGCACAATTCGCAGCCTCCATCGTAAAGCACCATCAATGCTGTCTGAGGTTCTTTTGCCAAAGTGTGTCTGCGGGTCTGGAAAACAATTTCCAGATTGAAATGTCTTATCAGCGGCCGGCTGCCGGAATGGAATACCCTTGACGAGTGCGGATTTGAAATTGTTCTGCCCCCGGTATACCGATGACATGCACATCAATCCGATGAAATCCGGATTGGCCGCGAGGCTCAGGAGGAGCGTAGGCAATCACGTATTGGTGATGCAAATCCTCGGCGATTTGCACAAAAAATGAAGCCAACGATTCGCTGGGGGCGGGAAAGAAGGAGACTCCGCCGGTGAGCTGAGAGAATTGGCGCAGCACCCAGACGGGATTGTAGTTTTCCTCCAGCGCCGGCATTTTGTAATACTGCTTACCCGTCATGAAGAGCTGTCGTTCCGGTCCGCTGTATTCTCCAATGGCATCAATCACCACATCGGACGACTGAGCCATGCTTTGGACGTCGCTGAAGCGATGGGAACTGTCGGTGTCTTCGCCGTCACTGAAGACAACGATGAAATGCCGTGAGGTGTGCGCTTGGGCAAAGAGTTCTTGAGATTTCAGCAGGGCATCAAAGAGAGCCGTTCCACCTCGCGGCTCCAAATGGGCGATGGTGTCCTCGAGTGCGGCGCGGTCGTTGGTGAACTCGTGGGCCACACGGATGACATCGTTGAAGGTGACGATGGCCAGCTCACTTTGCGCGGGGCTGTTGCGGACGAACTCGATGGCCGCCCGCTTGGCCTGCTGGATGGGAGTTCCTTCCATGCTGCTGCTGATGTCCATCATCAGGACAACACTCTCGGGCGTGTTCTCTTCATGGAATTGAACAATGGGCTGAGTCGCGCCGTTGTCGGCGACAGTGAAGTTGTCCTTATTGAGATGAAGCACCGGCATTCCCTGTGCGTCCTTAACCGAAACGTTGAGCCTCACCAGGCTGACGTCCACCTTGAACCTCGCCACGGGTTCTACGGGCTCGGGGCTGGAGTTCTTGGGTGGCGGGGCGGTGGAGGTTCTTGGACCAACCTCTTTCACCGGCGTGATGGTCAACGTCACTTCTGAACCGTCGGGCGAAAGCGCTTCGGTCCGCGCCAGTGAATATCCGAATTTGGTGACAACGACACGATAGAGGTGAACTCTCGAAAGGTTGATGACGGCGAACTGGCCTCTGCTGTCGGTCCGGGCCTCTTTCATCGCGCCGGTGGTGGCATCGAGGACGCCGACCCGTGCGCCGTCAACCGGGTGGCGATTGTCATCGAGGACAGTCCCACGGATCATGCCGGAGTCCAAACTTTGAGCGGGTTGAATCCGGGCAGGCGAAAGAATCCATCCGCAGCCGAGAGAGGCCGCCAAGCTGAACATTCCCAGACTCGCTCGAAATGAGCGTCGAGGTTTCGTCGAAGGACGCAGCATGGGGTGCAGCGTCCTTCGGCTGAAGCAAAACATTCTTATTGTAAGGAACCGACTCATCGATTTCGAGCGGGGTCCCCGCCGGAGGCCGGAGTTTGAACATTCGGAATCAAAATTTCCACGCGGCGGTTCTTCTGGCGCCCCGCCGCCGTCGTGTTCGAGGCGACCGGGTTGGCTTTGCCGAAGCCCACGGATTGCATCCGATCCGGTGCGATTCCCACTTTGATCAAGTAAGCTTGCACACTGTCGGCGCGTTGTTGCGAAAGTTTCAAGTTGTAGGCATCACTTCCAATGATGTCGGTGTAACCTTCCAATTTCATTCGATAGTCCTTGGCCACCAGCAAGATTCCCCCGATTTTGCTCAGCACTTCGCGTCCTTCGGGTCGGAGGGAGGACTTGTTGAAATCGAAGAGTATGTCGGGCAGATTGACGATTAACCCCCGAGTTGTTTCCCGCGTTTCAGCCACTTGACTCAGGGCCTGCTGCAACTGGGTCCGAGCCTGCTCGGCCGCCAGCTCGGCTTGAGTTTTTGCTGTGGTTAATTGTTGGTTTTCGTTGGCCAGCTGCTGCTTTTCGCCGGCGAGTTGTTGAGCTTGCAACTCCGCTTGTCGGGCCTGAGCTTCCGCGGCGGCTGCGCGTTGCGCCGCTTCGGCTGCTTCCTTTTGGGCGCGGTCACGCGCCTGCTCTTCGATGTTCAGTTGGAGTTGCCGTTGTTGCGCTTCCAGACGAGCCCGCTCCGCATCCGACTGAGCTTCCTTGATCGAACTTTCAAGCTGGGCCGTTTGTTCGGCGTGGGCTTTTCGCTCGGCATCCAAGGCCGCTTGAAACGCCCGCTGTTCCGCGAGTTTCTGGGCCGCGACCGCCTTTCGCACGACATCATGTCCCATCAGCATCATGTTTTGCCGGTCGATGCCGAAGCGAGCGGCCTCCCGGGCTTTCTGAAGATCTTCCTGGGCGGCGGCCA
>JAQUPQ010000094.1:0-3879 GCA_028716525.1 Terriglobia bacterium
GGGGGAGTGGCGCTTTATTTATCGATGCTGGTGGCGCTGGCGCTGGTGACGTTGCTGTCGACTATCCCGGCGTTGCATTTTCGAAGTGATTACCGCCGCGTCCTGGTGGAAATGGGCTTGGCGGGATTGGTCCTTCTCATTGGCTTGTGGGATGATGTGCGCACACTTTCTGTCTGGCAAAAGTTTGCCCTTCAGACATTGGTGGGCCTCCTGTGTTGGTTTTTGGGATATCGCATTCTGGTGGGATGGGCCTGGGGCGGAAACTTGCATTCCTGGGGCCTGCTTTCGCTTCCTCTGACCTTGGTGTGGATTGTCGGGCTCACCAATGCCTTTAATCTGATTGATGGGATCGACGGCCTGTCCTCCGGCGCCGCCTTGTTCGCCACCATCTCGCTTTTGGTGGTTTCGGTGGTTGGCAATCAAACGACCACGGTCGTTATTTTGGCCGCCTTGGCGGGCGCCACACTGGGATTCTTGCGGTACAACTTCAATCCGGCCTCCATCTTTCTCGGTGACTCGGGCAGCTTGTTGCTGGGATTTCTACTGGCGCTGCTTTCCTTGGAGTCGTCCCAGAAAAGCACGGCGGCTTTTGCGATTGCCGTTCCGCTCGTGGCGTTTGGCCTGCCGGTTCTGGATACCGTGGTCGTCATGTTGCGCCGCTTTTTGAGCGGCCACTCGCTGTTCGAAGGAGATCGACGCCATATCCACCATCTCTTGATCGAACGCGGGTTCAGTCCTCGAAAGGCTGTTATCCTTCTTTACGGAGTGTGCGGGCTGTTTGGCTTGTTCGCGCTGTTGTTCCTGAATCCGATGGGAGGAAGCACCGGATTTGCCCTCGCCATCCTGGGAGTGTGCGTGTGGTTTGCAATTCAACAGTTGCATTATCCGGAATTGCGGGAGTTGAATTCCCATTTCGCCCGAGGCATCCAGAATCAGCGCAAGCTGATTGCGGGTAGTGTGGCCGTGGGACGGCTGATGGATGGAATTCGTGCCTCAAAAAACTTTGCGGAATTGCTGAACACTCTTTCAGGCGCTTTGGCGGAGATGGAGTTTTCCCGGGCTGAATTTCGGTTGCCTCATATCGGCAAATGCCTGGAAGCCCCCAAGGTGGCGAACTGGACTGTGATCCCCGATGGTGAGGACCATTGTCTGTTTCAGTGGTGGTCGACCGCCCCCTCCGCTTCGTCCACCAGAGCGGACCAGGAAACCGCTCAAGAACAGTTCAAACTTGCCGACCACTTCAAAGTCGAGTTCGGGTTCGAATTTGGCGACAGCGGAATCCGTGCGGTGGATACAAGTCGTGGCCCTGGAACGGAGCTTGAGGGACGCCATGTCGGGCGAGTGACTTTTTATCATTCGAGTGAGGCCGATTATCCGGTTTCAGCCATCTCACTTTTGAGTCGCACGGTGTGGAAAGAACTGGGCTATGCCATGGAGAGGTTTGTGGCACAGCAACCTCGGCCCGCGACGGCCTCTCCACAGATCGCTTTTAAACAAGCACAATCGATGACGGGAGGATCGTGAGGGAATGGGGGTGCTAGGTATCAGGTGCCGGGTGTCAGGCGAAGGGCATTTTGCTGTGAGATAGATTGGCGTCAGGGATCAGCAGTCCGGTAAGCTCCGAGGAATCGGAGCTTTTTTTGCATATAGCTATCAGCAGTCAGCCGTCAGCTTTCAGCGATCAGCTCTCAGCTTCACGCCGCTCTGCACAAACTTTATGGCCACAAGGAGTAAACAGATTGAAAAGATCGAATCGATGAGATTGATTCGCTCTTCCTGGCCCCTGATCCCTGTCCCCTGTCCCTCATGCCGTGGTAAAATAGACATGGGTAGCAAGGAAGCAGGTGTTGGGAAATGACTACGGGGCTCGATCTGGACCTGGATTACGCGCAGGAAATTGGAGCGCTGAAGAAGCAGCTCAACGCTGTTATTTTGGCGCATTATTACCAGGAATCAGAGATTCAGGATGTCGCCGATTTCATAGGCGACAGCTTGCAATTGTCGCAGCAGGCAGCCAAGACCAACGCGGAAGTCATTGTATTTGCAGGGGTTCACTTCATGGCGGAGGTGGCCAAGATTTTGAATCCCGGCAAGCAGGTGTTATTGCCTGACCTCAAGGCCGGCTGCTCTCTGGCCGAGGGCTGCCCGGCCGATCTGTTTGCACTTTTTAAGAAAAAATATCCCAATCACATCGTCATCAGTTACATCAACTGTTCAGCGGCCGTCAAAGCATTGAGCGACATTATTTGCACCTCCTCCAATGCCGAGAAGATCATCCGGCAGATACCGGCTGAACAGGGAATCATCTTTGCGCCGGACCAAAATCTGGGGCGGTTTTTGATTCGCAAGACCGGCCGCGAGATGGTTCTTTGGCCGGGGAGTTGCCAGGTTCACGCCATTTTTTCAGAAAAGAAAATCATGCAGCTCAAAGTGCAACATCCCGGGGCCTTGGTATTGGCGCATCCGGAATGTGAAGAGAGTATTTTGAAAATGGCCGACCATATCGGTTCGACCACTTCGATTTTGAAATTCGCCGTTTCCAGCCCGGCGAAAGAATTCATCATTGCCACCGAACCCGGGATCATTCATCAAATGGAAAAAGAAGCCCCCGGTAAGGTTTTTATCCCCGCCCCTCCCGACAGCAATTGCGCCTGCAACGAGTGCCCGCACATGAAGTTGAACACCATGGAAAAACTGTATGAAGCCATGAAGAACCGCACGCCGGAAATTATCATCGAAGAGGCCTTGCGGTTCCGGGCGCTCCAACCCATCGAACGGATGTTGGCGATGAGCTGAGGGACGGTCTGTTCGGTCTATCCAGTCTATCCGGTCCTTCCGGTCTGTTCAGTCTGAAAGGTAGAGGTGAGGAGTCAGGGGTCAGGAAAAGCGAATCAATCTCATCCACCTGGTCTTTCCAGTCTGTCTCGAGATCCGTGTAACTTGCGGACCGAAGACCCCGCGCGCTTTGTGCGGGGCAGTCTTTTAAGTCCGTACATTCAAATATTTCCTGATTGCGCGATTGCGCGAATTGAAAACCTTATGTCAAAAATTATCACGTATCAGTAATTCGCGAAATCACGCCGTTCTCAAAGAGACAAATGTTGTCGAATCGCGAATTCGCGCATTCCCCAAATCTCAAATGCTTTTCAATTCGCGCAATCGCGAAATATCCAAATCTCAAATATCCCTTGTTGGCGTAATTCAAAAATCATCAAAATGAAATTCACCGTTAACAGAGCCCAGCTTCGAAAGATCATTCGGTCATACCTGTCGGAAGATTTGGGATCCGGGGATGTCACGACCAATTCCATCGTGCCTCTCAGCCAGCGAGCGGAAGGGGAATTTGTTGTCAAGCAGGCATGCGTCGTGGCCGGGCTCGAGTTCGCAAAAGAGGTCTTCCACATTCTTGATCCGAAATTAAGATGGAAGGCTCACTGTCATGATGGGCAATTTGTGACGGTGGGAAGGTCGATTGTTGAAGTGGAAGGAAGAGCCCGTGCCCTGCTGACAGGCGAGCGAGTAGCTCTGAATATCTTGCAGCATCTCTCCGGAATCGCCACCGCAACGCGCGCTTATGTGGAAGCTGTGCGGGGAACTTCCGCCAAGGTTCTAGACACTCGAAAGACAACGCCGGGCCTGCGGGAGTGGGAAAAATATGCCGTGCGTTGCGGCGGGGGCGTGAATCATCGCCTCAATCTGTCCGAAGCAGTTTTAATTAAGGACAACCATATTGCCTCAGGCGGCGGGGTACGGGAAGCGGTTTCGAGGATCCTTCGAGCAGGAGATGGAGGACAGGTGTCGGGTGTCAGGCCGAAGGTCCGCCAGGTCTTTGGCGGATATCAGGTGTCAGGTGCCAGATTTCAGCGATCAGCTATCAGC
>JAQUPQ010000094.1:3979-6696 GCA_028716525.1 Terriglobia bacterium
GGCTTCTTTCAACCCACCCCCACCGAGGGATATCATGCGCGATTTCAGAAAATTGAAAGTGTGGGAGAAATCTCATGAGTTGGCATTAGAAATCTACCGGGCCACAAGAAGCTTTCCTAAAGAAGAATTATACGGATTGATCAGTCAGATGAGGCGGTCTGTGGCCTCTATTCCCACGAATATTGCGGAGGGATGTGGACGCGATGGAACTGCGGAGCTCGGACGATTTATGAGGATTGCTCTGGGATCTGCCAGTGAACTGGAGTATCAGCTATTGTTGTCCTTCGACCTCGGAATGTTAAAGGAAGAGATTTTCAAGAAATTATCAAGTATGGTTTGCGAGATCAAGAAGATGCTGACCGGGTATCTCAAGACAATGATCCTCCCGGCTTGACATTTGTTCGCTGAAAGCTGAAAACTGATAGCTGATAGCTGACGGCTGAAAGCTGCTTTTCATGCTCCAAACCGACCTTCTCATCATAGGAAGTGGCATTGCGGGTTGCGCGGCCGCGCACGCGGCGGCGAAGCAGGGGGTGAACGTCCTTCTGCTCACCAAGAATGTCCGTCCGGAAGAAAGCAACACCTACTATGCCCAGGGCGGAATTATTTTTCGCGGGGACAATGACGCCCCGGAAAAATTAATGAAAGACATCCTCAAGGCGGGAGCGGGTCTTTGTTATGAGCCCGCCGTGCGCATCTTGAGCGAAGAAGGCCCGCGCCGTGTGCAGGAAATATTGATCGATGAGCTCGGCGTCCCGTTCGATGTGATTGATGAAACCACCGACGAATTCCATCTCACCGCGGAGGCCGCACATTCCGTTCCTCGAATTCTGCACTACAAGGATGTGACCGGTCGAGCCATTGAAAATACCTTTGTCGAGGCCATCAAGAAGAATCCCCGCATCCGATTTTTGACGAATACAACCGCCATGGATCTCCTGACGCTTTCTCACCATTCCCTCAACCCTCAGGACGTCTATCGTCCACCCCTGTGTGTCGGAGCGCACGTTTTAATGAACGAGAGCGGGGCGGTCGAGACGGTTGTGGCCAAAGAAACGATCCTCGCGACGGGAGGATTGGGTCGTGTGTTTCTGCATACCACAAATCCCGTAAGCGCCCGGGGCGACGGCATCGCCATGGCCTACCGCGCCGGGGCGCGATGCATTAACATGCAGTATGTTCAGTTCCATCCCACCACGCTATTCCATCCATCCGGCCGTTTTCTGATTTCCGAATCGCTTCGCGGCGAAGGGGCGCGTTTGGTCGACTCTGCAGGCCAGGAGTTTATGAAACGCTTTCATCCCGATGGATCGCTGGCGCCACGTGACGTGGTGGCGCGTGGAATTCATCAGTGGATGATCGAGACCGGAGAGTCCTGCGCCTGGCTCGACATTTCTCATAAAGACTCCGAATGGATACGCAATCGCTTCCCCGGAATTTATGAAAAGTGTCGATCATTGGACATTGATATTACTCGCGAGCCCATTCCCGTGGTGCCGGCGGCTCATTACAGTTGTGGAGGCGTGGCGGTCGATGAGTTTGGACGCTCTAATGTGCACCGCCTTCGAGCCGTCGGAGAAGTGGCGTGTACCGGTGTGCACGGAGCCAATCGCTTGGCATCGACCTCCTTGCTGGAGGGATTGGTGTGGGGAACCCGCGCGGGAGAACAGGCTGCGCAAACATTGGCGTCCAGCACGGAAGAAAACTATTTTCCTGAGATCGCGCCGTGGATCCTTGAGAAAGAGCAGGTCGATCCGGCACTGATCGCCCAGGACTGGCTGACCATTCAGCAGACCATGTGGAATTATGTGGGATTGGTTCGCAGCACCAAACGGCTCGATCGGGCCCACGAAATTCTCCGGGAGCTGCATCTGGAAATCGAACGCTTTTACGATAAAGCGGCCTTGAGTGATGCGCTGGTGGGGTTGCGCCACGGTATTCAAACGGCTTTGGTCATCCTTCTTGCCGCCATCGAGTGCCGGGAATCCCGGGGATGCCATTACAGGATCGACTGACGGGCTACTTGGTCTATTCGGTCTGTTCAGTCTTTCTGGTCTATCCAGTCCATCCTGTCTTTCCGGTCTCATTTGTCCTAGCGGTCCTATAGGTCCTATCTGGACTTCAGCCCCAATGCCAGATTGGGGAGTGACCGAATAGACCGAATAGACTGGTTTTGCTACACTCCCGCCCATGTTGAGAGGAATATTCATCACATTCGAAGGAATTGACGGGTGCGGAAAAACCACTCAGTTGAATCTGCTGGCTGATTGGTTGAAGCAACGGCGGGTAGATTTTGTGATCACACGCGAGCCCGGCAGCACGCCGGTCGGAGATGGTATCCGATCCATCCTGCTGGATTCCAAAACCACCCACCTCACACCCATCGGTGAAGTCCTGCTCTATTACGCTTCGCGCATTCAGAATGTGGAGCAGGTGATTCGCCCGGCTCTGAACCGGGGGAAAATGGTTTTCTGTGACCGGTTCCATGACGCCAGTTGGGCTTATCAGGGATTTGGTCGCCAGCTCGGAATTGAATTCATGAAAAATCTGGACGATTTGGTCTTGGACGGATTTCATCCCGATCACACTATTCTGATTGAAATCGATATTGAGACTTCCATTCAACGAGCCAAAGTGCGCAATACGAATGCTTCCCAAGATGAAAATCGCTTTGAGCTGGAAGCGAGGGAATTCTTTGAACGTGTGGCCGCAGGGTA
>JAQUPQ010000095.1 GCA_028716525.1 Terriglobia bacterium
TGCCGCGGCGGATCACACAGCACAAAATCTAAGTCGGACCAACGTTCCTCAGACCATTGCGCTACCGCCAGAACATCCGAGGCAAGCACTTCCACATTACGACACCCGTTCCGTTCAACGTTCAGAACTAAGTCTCGCACCGCACTGGGATTCCCTTCTACCGCCAGCACGGTTTTGAATTTTTTCGAGGCAGCCACTGAAAACAGTCCGACACCGGCGTACAAATCCAGCATTGTTATTCCCTGGGCGCCTTTCACCGCAACATCCACCAACCTCTCCAAAAGGGACCGGTTCACCTGAAAAAAAGAATTGCTGCCGACCCGAAACGTACCGAAGGAGGTAGAATAGTTGATAAACCCATGACTCAGTCGAATCTGTTCGTTCGAGACAAAATCAAACTCCGGTGGTTGTCCGACAAAGTCCAGGGCCACTTCCGATTCAGCGCCATTGGCACGAATTTGAAATTCAGTGGCGTTCGCGCCCGGCATCGCAAACTTCTCCTTTTCATTCCGAATACGATCCAACACCTCGTTGAGCCTGTCCCCGAGCAAAGGACATCGGTCCACCGGCCAGACACGATGCGATTGAGCGGCGTAAAATCCCACCTCGGCAGCTCCTCCCTCGCGTGCGATCTTGAATTGCGCCCGCGTCCGATAGCCCCAGGGTTCGCCTGCAATACATTCGACTTCCTCCAGCGAAATCTTTCCCAGGCGGCGAAACGTCTCGATCAACATTTCCTTCTTGAATTGCAATTGGTCGGACGAAGAAAGGGATTGAAGATGGCATCCTCCGCACTTCATAAAATGTGGGCAGGGCGCATCCACACGCAACGGCGAGGCCTTCAGGATTTCCACCGTCCGGCCATAGGCGACATGCTTTTTCTCGCGGTAGATCTCCGCGCGAATTCGTTCACCAGGGAGTGCATTTAAAATGAAATAGGTGTGGTCACCGGCAAAGGCCAGCCCGTAGCCGCCGTACACCAACTTTTCGATGGTAAGTTCTTGGGTCAATTTCCCTGCAGGTGAAACAGGCTGAGGCGTGGAAGCGATAGCATTTCCAACAGCCGTTTCTGGATGAATTGTTTGCGAAGAGTTGAAATCATTTCGGCTCGCATGTTCCGTTTGTAAGGGCCCAGAGCGCGTTCCGATTCAGTTTCCAACTGCTCCAATACCCGATCTTCCAGGGAATTCCTGATAGCTCCCAGAAGTTTTTCCTCGAGGATTCCGAGCCGGCGCTCGAGCTGTTCAAAATCGATCGCGACATTCCCGGCGGTTACTTTGATCTCTTCGGCCATTTGGCCCAAGCTCGAGTCAATTCGTTCGAAGTCTCGGGCCAACGCTTTTGGATCCCGCAAGAGGATTCCCCCTTCGGATCCCGAACCTCGAACATCTGCACTTTGAGGTGAAGCGCTTTGAAGCTGAAGAATGACATTGGAAAAAATGGAACGGGCGCTGTCAAAGTAAGCGACCAACTCCTCTTTAGAAAAAAGCTCTTGTTGATCCGGCCGTCCCGGGGACCCCGTCGGCGCTCCCACACGTGATTCCGATTGCTCTTCAAGGGCCGCCTGGACTTCCTGCACACAATAAGCCAGCGCATTGACGCGGCGCGTCTTGCTGCGGCGCTTTTCCCATTTCTCAAAAGTCGCGTCGATGCCGCGAAAGACGATCGCCAGCGGGATTCCCGCTTCCCGCCACGTATCGATCAAGGCCCAGTCCAGAGTTGACAGCAAGATTCCACTGCCGCGTTTTTGCTGAAAGTATTCTTCAACTTCGGTGAAGTAATTGAAGTAATTTTCCATGAAGCGGCGTTTCTTGAACCCATTCAACGACAAATGGCCCATCGTCCGTTACTGGTTCCGTTCGTAGATAATTCGCAAGCCTTCGAGGATCAACTGGGGCTCAATGGCGTCGATGGCGGAAGTTCCCTGGGCAATCAAAGCGGCCTGGCCTCCGGTCGCCACCACCTTTGCGGAAGCGCCGAGTTCCTTTTTCAGTCGTTCCAGGATGCCCTCGACCAGCCCCACATAGCCGTAGAATAAACCCGATTGCATGGAGGCCACGGTGCTTGACCCAATCACTTTCTTCGGCATCTTGATGTCGACGCGAGGCAGGCGCGCAGCCCGTTCGAACAGCGCCTCCGCTGAAATCACGATTCCCGGCGCGATCACACCTCCGCAATACTCCCCTTTTTCTGAAATGCAATCGAAGGTCGTGGCCGTCCCGAAGTCCACCACGATCACCGGGCCGCCATACTTTTCATACGCTGCCACTCCGGACACGATGCGGTCGGCCCCGACATCCTGTGGAGGCTCGTATTTCACCACCAAACCCGTCTTGATGCCGGGCTCCACCACCATCGGCTCCAAATGAAAATACTGCTGCGCCATTTGCCGGAGAATAGGATCCAACGGGGGGACCACGGAGGCAATAATGACGCCGTCGATCCTTGTGGTATCAATCTTAGCCAGTGAAAACAGATTCCGGCTAAGAATCCCATATTCGTCCACGGTGGCGCTTCGACGGGTGGTCAAGCGCCAGGAATTGATGAGGGTCTTCCCATCGTAAACACCCAATACCGTATTGGTGTTCCCCACATCTATGACCAGCAACATTTCACATCTCCGTTTTGGAAGTGTCTTCAGTGGGCTTCCCGGACCGAACCTGTATAAACCGTTTCAAGCGAGCCGTCGTCGCGCTGAACCTTTAGAAAACCGTTTTCATCCAATCCCGCTGTGACGCCGCGGTAGGAGGCGCCGTCCAATGTAATCACCACCGGTTTCCGGTCAGCAAACGACGATATCGCGCTCCAGCGACGGATCACTTCGCGACCGGAGTCTCTTTCCATGCTTCGAATAGAACTCTCGAGGGCTTTCAAAATCTGCCCGGTCAGCTCGAGACGGGACCAATTTTTCCCGGTCACGAGGCGAAGCGAAGTTGCGATTTCGGCGAGCTCTGCCGGAAACTTCGTGTGGTTCACATTAATGCCGAATCCCAGGGTCACCCAATGAATTCGCCCCAACTCCTGATTCATTTCCGCCAGAATCCCGCAGAACTTTTTACCGTCGGCGATCAGGTCGTTGGGCCAGCGAATATCCATCTTCAGGGGATTGATGCGCTGCACGGCATCATGCACCGCCAGGGCAGCAGCCAGATTTATCAACGGCGCTTTGGCCGGTGGAAGTGAAGGCCGCAATATCACAGTACAGTAGATTCCCTTGAGCGGCTCGGAATACCAGGCGCGACCCAAGCGCCCCAATCCCGCGGTCTGCTCCTCCGCCAGAATGACAGTGCCTTCGGCGGCTTCCTCCATGGCCAACTTGACTGCATACTTGTTGGTGGAGTCGATTTCAAAAAAATGGTGGATGGTCTTTCCGAAATTGCTGTTGGCGAGCTCGCGCCGCACCAACTGCGGAGAAAGCAGATCGGGCAGCTTTTTCAGACGATAGCCGGTCGTTTGAACGCCTTCAATTTCGCAACCCAACGCCCGAAGTTTTTCAATCCAATTCCAGACGGAGGAGCGACTCACTCCCAGTTCTCGCGCGATTTTCTCGCCCGAGACCACCAAGGTGGCGTGGTCAGCCAGCAGGTTGAGCAATTTATCGATCTTTCGAACCGTGACTTCGTCCATGGCCAGTAGAAAAGTAAAAGAGATTCTTGAGAAATGAACGAAACCGAACCCGGTGAATTCCCGATTCAGTTTTCCAAATAGGCCTCGATGTTCTCCACAATGCGGCTGCGCTTCCTGGTCAGCTCCTGCTCCAAAGAGCGCCAGTCGGCCACTACCGTCTCGGGCGCCCGTTCCACAAATTTCGGATCGCCCAATTTGTGTTTCACGTTGGCCAGGTCTTTATCCAATTTCTCCTTCTCGCGGTTGAGCCGCTCGATCCCCTTTTCCCGATGATCCACAACGGCCGAGGGAATCATCACGGCGAAATCCGATTCAATGTGCTTCAGTCCCTTGACCCGGGCCACATCGCCGATCGACAGCTCCAGCACATCCACGCCGGCCAAAATCTTCACCTGGGATTCAAACTGTTGCAGACCGTCCTTTTGTTCCACGGACGCGAGGAAGACATGCACGGGAATCTTGTGAGACGGCGCAATGCCGTGTTCCGCCCGAAGACTTCGAATGCCGCCGACCACGCCTTGTAACAATTCCACCGCCTCAACTGCCTGAGGATCGGAAAACCGCTCCTCCATGAAACTGGGGAATGGCGCAAGACACAACGTCCCTTCCGTTCCCGGCAGTTGTTGCCACAGCTCCTCGGTGATGAAGGGCATGAAGGGATGCAGCACCCGCAAAGAGTAATCGAAAATTGAAACCAGCAGCCGCGACTGGGTCAAGCGCGCTTCCGACGGAACCGTCGGATCCGTGAGTATCGGTTTGATCAATTCCAGATACCAGTCGCACAATTCATGCCAGAAGAACTGGTACACCAGATGTGCCGCTTCGTGAAAACGAAATTCCTGCAGAGCGCGGTTGACGCCCTCCGCCATGCTCGCACATCGCGACCGAATCCATCGATCGAAGATGGAACCGGCTGTTTCAAGATCGCGAGCGGGATCGAATTTCTCGTTCTCACCCGGCAAGTTCATGAACACAAACCGGGCCGCGTTCCAGATTTTGTTCGCAAACGCCCGATATCCCTCCATACGCTCTTTTGATAGGGCGATATCGCTTCCCGGCGCCGCCATGGCCGCCAACGTGAACCGAACAGCGTCGGTGCCGTATTGGTCGGTCACAAGAAGGGGGTCGATGACATTGTTCTTCGACTTCGACATCTTCTGACCCTCGGCATCTCGCACCAGAACGTTGAAATACACCGTTCCGAAGGGAACGGCTTGCTTCCACTGTTCCGGAGTCCACTCCAAATAATTTTGTCGAGGAGGATTCTGGAGGCGCCATCGTTCATGCCCCCGAAAGCGCACCCCGCTCATGATCATTCGGGCCACCCAAAAGAAGATGATGTCGGCGGCCGTGATCATGGTTGTGGTGGGATAGAACTTTTCCAGATCCTCGGTGGCTTCGGGCCAGCCCAACGTCGAAAACGGCCACAATTGCGAGGAGAACCAGGTGTCCAGCACGTCCGCATCCTGCCGCAGCTTTGTGCTGTGGCATTTGCGGCAGGCGGTGGGATCGTCAACCGCGGAAAACACTTCGCCGCAGGCATCGCAATACCACACGGGAATACGATGCCCCCACCATAGTTGCCTGGAGATGCACCAATCCTGAATGTGGGTCATCCATTCCCGATAGATATTGATCTTGGACGGGGGAATGAACTTGATGTACCCGTCTTCGACCGCCTTAAGAGCCGGCGCCGCCAAATTCTTGGCCGGATCAGGATCGCTCATCCGCATGAACCATTGCGTCGAAATCAACGGCTCAACCACGGTCGCACAACGGTCACATTTCCCGATGTTGTGAATATGATCTTTCTCGTCTACCAGCAGTTCGGCCGCCCTCAAATCCTCCAGGATCTTCTTGCGGGCCGCAAAACGATCCAATCCATTGTAGAGCCCGGCATTAATGATCTGGGCATGCTCATCAAGAATGGAGATCTGCGGCAGATTGTTTTTCAATCCGATTTCGAAGTCGTTGGGGTCATGCGCCGGAGTCACCTTGACAATGCCGGTTCCAAAGGCCGGATCGACCCGTTCGTCTTCCACGATGGGGAGCTCGCGCTCGATCAACGGCAGGATGGCGTGACGTCCCTTGAGATAGAAATAGCGCTCATCCGAGGGATGGATAGCCAGGGCCGTGTCGCCCAACATGGTTTCCGGCCGGGTGGTTGCAATGGTCACGAATTCTTCAGAATTGACCACACCGCCAACACCCTTCAAGGGGTAACGGATGGTCCACAGCTTAGCGCTGCGTTCTTCGTATTTCACTTCCAGATCCGACAAAGCGGTGGTGCAGCGCGGGCACCAGTTGATCAACCGCTTGGCGCGATAAATCAATCCGTCTTCAAACAGCCGAACAAAAGCGATTCGAACGGCGCGTGACAAACCCTCATCCAGAGTGAATCGCTCGCGGGTCCAGTCGCAAGAAGCGCCCAGGCGGCGCATTTGTTTGAGAATCATGCCGCCGCTTTCGGCTTTCCATTGCCACACCCGTTTTTCAAACTCGGCGCGTCCCAAGTCGTGTCGGGTTTTCTTTTCTTCCTGAAGAAGCTTCCGTTCGACCACATTCTGAGTCGCAATGCCGGCGTGGTCCATCCCGGGAAGCCACAAGACGTTGTCACCGGACATGCGGCGCCAGCGCGCCACGATGTCGTGCAGTGTGGTCACCAACATGTGCCCCATGTGAAGCGTACCAGTCACATTGGGAGGAGGAAATACCATGACGTAGGAGGGCTTGGCCGAATGCACGTCGGCCACAAAATACCCTCGGGATTCCCAAAAGGGATACCATTTTTCCTCGCAGCTTCGTGGGTCGTAGACTTTGGGTATCTCGCGTTTCATCATGACCGAATAGCCTGTCCGTCCGTTCAAGGGCACTGAAAACACCGGATTATAACA
>JAQUPQ010000096.1 GCA_028716525.1 Terriglobia bacterium
GTGTACTGTGAAAACATTATTCTCTGATCCAGACATTGGACCTCAGCGTGATCTCGGCGTCCTCTGCGCCTCTGCGGTGAACAATTTTCGAAATTCGTGAATTACTGTGAAGTGACAACACCCCACCTGCTGGATTATCCTTAATTCAAATTCTGACATTGGAGATCATGGCTATGTTTTCTAAGAAGCTTTTTCTGGGGGGTCGATGGAAGGAAGTTCACGACGGGCTGGAGGTGCGGGCGCCGTTTGACAATCAGGTGGTAGGAACCTGCGGACGGGCTTCCGCTGGTGAGATCGATGAGGCCCTGAGCTCTGCGGAAGAGGGCTTCGAAGCTATGAAGAAGTTGCCTTCCTACAAGCGCTCTGAAATCTGCTCTCGAACGGCGGCCGGCTTGAAAGCTCATTTCGAAGATTTCTCGCGAACCCTGGCCGCAGAAGCAGGGAAGCCGCTGAAACAGGCGCGCGTCGAGATGAGTCGCGCCATTTTCATTTGGGAAGTGGCGGCCGAAGAGGCCAAGCGCATCGGGGGAGAAATCCTGCCGCTTGATTGGATGGAGATTGCGGTGAATCGCACCGGGTTGCTGCAACGATTTCCCATCGGCCCCATCGCGGCCATCACACCCTTCAATTTTCCCATGCATCTCGTGAGTCACAAATTGGCGCCGGCGTTGGCCTCCGGAAATTCCATGGTGTTGAAACCGGCTTCGCAAACCCCGCTGTCGGCTTTGAATCTGGCCACAGTCCTTGCGGAAAGCGGCGTTCCGGAAGGCGCGGTGTCCGTTCTGCCGTGCGCGGCCTCGCTGGCTGAGAATTTGATCGCGGATGATCGCACCAAGATGATTACGTTTACCGGAAGCCCGCCGGTGGGCTGGGGCTTGAAGACGAAAGCCGGAAAGAAAAAAGTGGCCTTGGAGCTGGGCGGAAATGCGGGTGTCATCGTGCACGACGATGCCGATCTTGATTTTGCCGCCGGGCGCATTGTCGCCGGGGGATTTTTGTATGCCGGGCAGAGCTGCATCTCGGTACAGCGGGTTTTCGTCCAGAGAAAAGTGCAGGATGATTTTTTGAATCGTTTGTTGGCTAAGACCAAAGTGTTGAAGGTCGGAAATCCTTTGGACGAATCCACCGATGTCGGCCCGATGATCCACCTCCAGGAGGCGGAGCGGGCTGAAACCTGGTTATGCGAAGCCGTAAAAGGCGGCGCCAAGTTGCTGTGTGGCGGAGGCCGCAGCGGCGCGGTGCTCGAACCGACCATCGTGACGGGCGCGTTGCCGGAAATGAAGGTCAACTGTCTGGAGATTTTTGCCCCGGTCGTCACGGTTTCGCCCTATGAAACATTTGATGACGCGCTGCATGCGGTCAACGATTCCCGCTATGGTTTGCAAGCGGGCGTGTTCACACGCGATGTCAAATCCATCTTCCGGGCGTATCACGAGCTGGAAGTGGGCGGCGTTATGGCCAACGACATTTCCACCTGGCGCGTCGATCATATGCCCTACGGCGGGGTGAAAGATTCCGGCTTCGGCCGCGAAGGCATCCGCTACGCCATTGAGGAAATGACCGAACCGAAATTGCTGGTGTTGAATTTGAATTAAGAAGGGGACACCACGGAGTAAATTCCAAACTCCAAGGATACAACTCCAAAGTCCAAAGGGAAGCGCAGAAACTTTAGGGCCATCACAACGCAAGCCCGAAAGGGCGATAGATTTTCAGCCCGGCACGTGAGTGCCGGGACAGGATTAACGTAATAGAGAAAGCCCCACGCGTGGGGCGACAGAACCACCCCCTTTTTTCTTGACACCACTACTATCGTTCAGTAATATTTCCGATCGAGGTGAATATGGACCGAAATCATTTTACGCTTCGAGGCTTCAAACCCTTGCGCCACACCCTGGAATCGCAACTCGGCCCGCTGGAGCGCGAGGTCATGGACTGCCTATGGTCGCGCTCGAGGCCGGCAAGCGTGCGCGAGGTCTTTGAGCGTTTCTTGAAAACCAAGGAAATTGCCTACACTACCGTCATGACCACCCTCGACCGGCTGTTCAAAAAGGGCCTGTTGCAACGGATCAAGGAAGGAAGAACGTTTCTGTATTCACCCCGGTTTTCCCGTCAGGAATTTCGCGGTCTGCTGGCGCGCGACATGGTGGACGCCCTGCTGGAGCGTGTCGCGGAACCGGTGCTGTCGCACTTCGTCGAGGCGGTGGGTCGAAAAGATCAAAAACTGCTCGATCGGCTGGAAGAATTGGTTCAGGAAAAGCGCAAGTCTCTACGTTAAAGCGGAGTGATTGTGAACGCCGATTTTTTTCTGATCAGCGCCGTCATTGATTTCGTCCTGCTGAACGTGGTGTTTTCCACGTTGGCATTGGGTGTAGAGCGCGTGCTGCAGACGCGGGTCCGGTCGCGTTGGAGCGCCCGACGGTGGTCGCGCTGGTTATTCGTGTTGGCGGCGGCGCCCTTTGTACTGGCTTCAGTGGTGATTCTGGCGCTTCAAATTCCAGTGCAGCTTTGGTATGAGCCCCACGAGCCGGTGGAATACGTTTCCATAAAAATTTTCCTGATCGGAATGTGGGGACTGATAGGCGCCGGCGTGGCCGGCCTTCGCCAATTCGCCTCTTGGTGGATGGCGTCGCGTTTTCAAGATCGAGCCTTGGCGGTCTCCCAACCCTGGTGCGCCGAAAATACCGGCACAAAACTTCCTATCTATCGAATCCGGCATGAACTGCCGCTGTGCTGCCTTTTCGGAATTCGCCGACCCAAGCTCTTTTTGGCCGATCAACTGTTTGAACGGTTGTCGTCTTCGGAATTGCGCGCCGCGTTGGCTCACGAAGAGTCGCACTGGCGGCATCATGACAATCTGAAATCCGCTTGCTTGAACGCGCTGAAGAATTTCTTCTTTTTTATACCGACGTATCGCCGTTTGGTCGACCGATGGCGAGAGGGAGTGGAACTGGCCTGCGATGAAGAAGCCGCGGAGCGGACCCAGGCGCCGTTGGAGTTGGCCAGTGCTCTGGTGAAAATTGCGCGATTGACGCCGCATCGGGTGCCCTCCCCGCGCCTCTTGATGGCCGGGCTGGGATTGGTCGATTTCAATTCTTCCTGGCGGCTTCAAGAACGCATTTCCCGTTTGCTGCTGTTGGCGGAGGGGTTCTATTGGGGAGATCCGCCTTTTCACATTTCACTTTTTTCTGTTGCCGCGACCGCAGGCGCGATTTCCGCATTGTCGTTCCTCGCGATTCAACACCATTTCTTCTTTTGGTTCCATCACGGTATCGAAGTCTTGGAACATTTCTTCATGTGAGCTCGCCCACCCATCTATCTCTTATGAATTGTCTGCGGCCTCTTCTATCGATAGTCAGCGCTGAACATAATTGGAGGCGTCTGCAAATTGGGATCGTTGCGTTTTTCTTTGTGTTCTTGCCTTTGCCGGTATTCAGCCAATCGCCCGGACCCTCTTTGACCGAGGAAGTGGCCGTTCAGAATGCTCTGGCCCATAACGCGGAGTTCAAAGCGCGGTTGGAGTCCATCGGTGTGGCTCAAGGACAAGTGTTGCAAGCGAAGAAACCTCCCAACCCTACACTCGACCTTAGCCGATCTACCGACAAGCTGTTTGAGAATCGCGGGGAAGGCAGTTATGGGGTCGGGGTAACTCAGGAATTCGAAACCTGGGGAAAGCGCAAGTATCGCGTCAAAGCGGCGCAAGCGAATCTCGAAAAAATCAAAGCCGATGTCGACAATTTCGAACGTCTGTTGATCTATCAAGTTCGCCAGGCGTATTTCGAGACTTTGCGGGCGGAGAAACAAAAGAAGCTGGCCGACGAGATGACCGGTCTCACGGATCACGTGGTCCAGCTGGATGAGCAGCGGGTGAAGGCAGGAGACATTCCGGAAGTGGAGCTGAATCTTGCCAAGGTGGAACTGGGCCGCGCCCGGCAGGCGTCGCGCAGCGCTGAGAATCAGGCCCGCAATGCCCGACTGCGGCTGAATTATCTGATGGGTGAATCCATCTACAACGACTTTACTGTGGTTTCCGATTTTTCATCCTCTCGACCTACGGACAAGACGGTCGACCAACTGATTGCCTTTGCTTTGGAGCACCGGCCTGACTTGGCGAGCTCCGGACGCGCGCGCGATGTGGCGGCGCAAAATACGAATCTCGCCCGAGCCAATGCCAAGCCCAACGTGAGCGTGGGAGTGGAATACAGCCACGACCGCACGGTTTTTGAAGAAGATTCGTTCTTACCGCGAGGGCTTTTGGATTCCATTGATGAGACGGGGAATTCGATGCGTTTTTCGTTTTCGGTGCCGCTGCCGATCTTCAACCGCAATCAAGGCAACATTGCCAGCGCTGCCGCTGATCAGCGCGCTTCGGAAAACCTGTTTGCATTTACTCAGGAGACGGTGCGTCAGGAGGTGGCGTCTTCGTACAACAATTGGATTTCCGCCATGCGCCTGCGCGAACTGTATGAGAAAGGAATCCTTCCGCAGTTGAAGGACAATTTGAATTCCATTCAGTCGGCTTATGAATTGGGCGGGCAGTCGATCCTAGCTGTGATTGAACAACAACGCACCTATCAACAAGTGAATTCGCAATATCTCGATACGCTTTTCGAAATGCAAACCGCGTTGGACCAACTGGAAGCGGCGCTGGGAGGAAGGTTGTCGGATGTGAAATGACGCACTGGTAGCCGGGATGGGCGCATTTTGCCCATCCCGGGTCATGCTGTTAAATCGACTGGTTCGCAACTGGAACCCCGGGATGCCTCAGAGACCGAGGCATCCCGGCTACCGAAGCGTGGATCGGGGCGGCTACCAAATCTATGAAATCCACAAACTCTTCTCGAAAAATTATTGCATGGGTTGTTCTGGCCGCTGTTTTGCTTGTCGCGGCTTATTTTGTAACGCAGAAAGTCCGCAGCGCCATGGAAGCTGAGGCCAAGACCGAGCAGGCAGCGAATCAAAGAGCGGTCTCGGGCGGATCCGTCCGTCAGACGGCTGCGGGCGAGGCGATCATTGAAATTCCCGCGGAACGTTTGCAGCGTCTTCCGATTCGGGTGGAGCGGGCCGCGGTGCAGACGTTTCCGGCGCGTGTGAGCGTGGTCGGTGAGATTGCGGCACGGCCGAATTCCATGGTCGATGTGCAAACGCCCGTGGGCGGCCGCCTGGCTTCAGATTCCCGCGCGCACCAAGTCGGGATCGGTGATAGCGTCACTCGCGGCGAAATTCTCGGTGTTGTAGAAAATCTCGATGCCGGTCTGCAAGGCGTCGCCACCGAGGCCCACGTCGCCGAAGCCAAGCAGCGCGTGGCTCAAGCCAAGATCGATCTGGACCGCGCCGAACAGCTCTATAAAGTCAAAGCGGTGGCCCTGAAAGATGTTCAGCAGTCCCGTTTGAATCTTCAAATCGCCGAGAACGAGTTACAGTCTTCACAAAAACAAAACCAGCTTTACGGTTCAGCCCGTTGGATTGAGAAGGACTCGGCAGGGCCGGGGCGATTTTTCATCCGCGCTCCGCTGGGCGGAGTGGTGAC
>JAQUPQ010000097.1 GCA_028716525.1 Terriglobia bacterium
AAATGCCCCGGGTCTGGCGCCGCCGTTCGAACGAGTCGGCGGCTGACGAATGTCATCCCGGCTGCTTGACGCGCTTAAGAACTCTTCGGTACCATTCCCTCTTTGCACTTCTCAGACGGCGAGAGAGAGTTCCTTTTTGAAAACGCGCCTTTTCCCCGAAGAGGATGAGAAACACATGGATGCGCCTTCACGGTCTTCGATGCCTCCATCAAAAGTATCCCGCCGCCTCTTCCTGAAAAGAACCGCCTGGGGAGTGGTGTGGCTGGGCGTGTCCAAGCACCTGCTCGCGACGAGCCCTCTCAGCGGGGCGGCCAGAGCCATACCCACCACAACCAATACCGCCGGGCGTCTTCTGTCTTCTTCACAGATGGCTACGCTTCAGAGTTTGTGCGATCGCCTTCTCCCCAGCGACGGTGCCTTGCCGGCCGCATCGTCTTTGAATGTGGCGGGAAAGCTGGATCAGTTTCTGACCACCATCGATCCGCCCGTGGCCGCGCAGATCGCGCAATTGCTGGATCTTTTTGAGTTTTCTCCCATGATTTTCGATTTCAAATGGGGACGCTTCAGTTCCCTGTCGCCCGGCGAACAGGATGAGATCCTCAATTCATGGGCCACCAGCCGCTTGGAATTTCGGCGCACCGGTTTTGTCGCTTTGAAGAAATTGTCCATGGCGGTGTATTACTCGCAGGAGGCCGCCTGGAAGGCCATCGGGTATGACGGACCGCTGGTATAAGACAAATTCCAAAATTCAAAATCCAAATTCCAAACAAATGCCAAAAACCAAATTCCAAAGATCAAAGAGACGTCAGTTTACAGAAGTTAGAATCGAAACAATATTTGAAAGTGCAAGATCCAGATAAGATTCTCTGTTCACGGCAATCCACCTCAGCTTTTTGAGCTTTGACCCTTGGGTTTTGTTTGAACATTGAAATTTGGTATTTGAAATTTATTTGGACTTTGGAATCTGGAATTTGAATTTTACGCGAAGCGTTTATGTATCTTGACCCCACTCAAGTAAAGGACAGTTTCACCGATTCAGCGGACGTCTGCATCATCGGCAGCGGTCCTGCCGGCGGTGTGTTGGCCAAAAACCTCGCGGAAGCCGGCCTCAGCGTGATCGTTCTGGAGGAAGGCGGAAATTTCACCACCCAGGATTTCAACGAGCGTGAAGCCGACATGATGCCGATGCTGTATCAGGAGGGGGGTGGAAGGTCCACCCGCGATCTTTCCATCAGCGTCTTGCATGGCAAGTGCGTGGGCGGAACTGCTGTGGTCAATGATTGTATCTGTTTCCGCACACCGGAAGCCGTGCTTTCAAATTGGAGCGAGGCTGCAGGAATCGATTCCATTGACGCGCGGTCCATGGAACCTCACTTTGAACGGGTGGAGAAGGAAATCGACGTCGCGCCAATTCCCGCTGATCAGATTAATGCCAACAATCAGAGGCTTCAGAAGGGCGTCGAGAAACTGGGGTGGTCCCACGGCGTAATTCATCACAATCGCGTGAACTGCGCGCAATGCGGTTGCTGCATGTTGGGATGCACCTTTGGCGCCAAACGTGATTCCATGACCGTCTACCTTCCCCGAGCCTCGAACCTTGGCGCGCGTATTTACCCTCAGTTCCGAGTGGAGCGCATTCATGCGGCGGGCGCGGGCCGGGGCCGAATTTCGCATATCACCGGGAGCATGAATGAGCATCCCCGATGGGCCAGATCGATGCCCGAGGAATTTGACCCTTCAAATTGGAGGCCACGGAATGCGCCGCTCCGGCGCTTTACGATCCATGCCAAGTTGTTCATCGTTGCCGGCGGCGCCATCAACACGCCGCAGCTCTTGTTGAACAGCGGCCTTGCCAACTCCTCCGGCTATGTCGGCAGGCAACTGGCCCTGCATCCTTTATTCGCGTCCTTCGGTTTATTTGACGAGGAACTGAAATCCTATCGGGGCATCCCACAATCCATCTACGTAGACCAGTTCCGCAACGAAGGTTTCGTACTCGAAGGAATCTTTGCTCATCCCACGATTGTGGCCGCGGCGGCGCCTTCATTTGGATTGATACACCGCCAGTTCATGAAGCAGTATGCGCATTACTCCGGGGCCTATGCCCAAGTGAAAGACGATTCCAATGGAAGGGTCAGTGTAGATCGCTGGGGACGTGTGGTCATCGACTACCAACTCAGCGCTAAGGACCGTCATGCCGGGCTGATGGGAATGGCCCGAATTGCCGAAGCCTTCTTTGCGGCCGGCGCTGAATCCGTCATGACCACTCACAACCCGCCGCTGGTCCTCCGTCGACCCGATGAAATCAAGGGAATTCTTGCCGCACCTTCAGATCCCAATCGTCTCACGCTGTTTTCTGCGCATCCCCAGGGTTCCTGCCGCATGGCGAGCGATCCGCGCTTCGGCGTAACCGACAGTTTCAACCGCAGCTTTGATTTCCAGAACCTGTTCGTGTGTGACGGATCGTCCTTCCCGACCTCGGTGGGCGTCAATCCCATGATCACCATCATGGCGCTGGCGGATCGTTGTGCCGGATTTATCATCCAAAATAAAAGGTCCCTCCTGGCGTGAAGGGACCCGGGGTAAAACAAACTCCAAATTCCAAAATTCAAATTCTCGATTCTTAATTCGTCATTCTCAATTCCTAATTCTTAATTCTTAATTCGCAATTCCCAATCGTCATTCTAAATTTGGACCGCCCTGCCTCGCCCGCAAGAAACCCATGGATTCATCTACTGGGCGGGTTTCTTATACAACGCCGCACAGACCCATCCCAGGATCACCATCTCGATCAGACCATACACGATCCACCACAGCAGGAGCTTCCCGGGATATTTTGAAAAGCTGTACATCCCCACGGTGGGGGCCAAAACGGCAACGCCCCAAATCAGGAAGCCGTATCGAAATCCCTCGCCCAGCCAGCCCTTCCCTTCCACGCCCCGCGAGTAAATGAGGACGAAGAAGAAGGAGGCGATGAATTCGGCAATGAAAATGGCGCTTCTGAAGAGCCAGCCCAGCTGCCGTTCCGCGCCGTTCATCGACAAAAACAGCGACGGTGTGAGGTTCTTATAGTATTGGTTGTTCAAAATGTATCCATGCACGAGGAACTCGTAAGCCAAACAAACCAGAAAGATCACGATCACCGTAATCCAGAAATTCTTGGACTTCATATCGCTTCCTCCTTGAAGGGTTTGGAATTTAACGACACCATGCAATCCTGGGAAAGTTCATCGCTTCGGATCTTCAAAATTCTTTCAGGCGTGATTTCACGTCAGCAAATTCCGGCAACATATGCCAGACACCGGAGAGCGCTCGCAAATGGGGATGATGAATCTGTCTCCAACTGAATCAGGCTATCTTGCCGGGCTTCGATCACCGGCACCTTGTGGAAGGAACACTTTGGATCAATGAGTGCCTATAACGTCTCGTGATGGTCGAAAAGATATTCCGGAGATGGTGAAATGTCAATAATGATTCGTTGCGGCTGCTCTAGGCTTTGGCGCCACACTGGCGCCAAGGGGTATCCGGGGATAAATTCCAAATTCCAAACTCCAAAATCCAAATAAATTCCAATCCCCCGCAGGGGATCAAATTCCAAAAAATGGTGTGTCAGAGGAGGAACTTCCGCTGTAACGATCACTTTTTGGAATTTGGCCTTTGGGTTTTGTTTGGATTTTTGGAGTTTGGAATTTGGATTTTGTTGCTCCAATAAAGTATCTCCATGTACGACGTCTATTCCAAGCTATAATTCCTCGGCCTTTCCAACGAAACAATCCAAGGAGGGGTTGTGAAAATTCTCGTTCTGGGCGCCGGATGGATGGGTCGTGCCGCAGCCTATGATCTGGCCCGGTCGCGGGGCGTTCAACATGTTGGGCTGGCGGACCAAAATGCTCAGGCACTTCGGGATGCCCAACATTTCGCGGGGCGTCCGCATGTATCCGCTCATCGACTCGATGTGGCGCGTTTTTCAGAGGTCACATCGCTGATGCGCCGCTATGACGCCACCATTGGCGCCGTTTCCTACAAATTTAACTATCCTCTCGCTCAATGCGCCGTTCGAGCCGGATGTCATTTCTGCGATCTCGGCGGCAACGATACGGTAGTCAACCGCGAATTCACTCTAAATGCCGCCGCCCGGAAGCGCCAAGTCCGCATCGTTCCCGATTGCGGTCTTGCTCCCGGGATGGTTTCCCTCGTTGTCGCCGATGGATTGAGCCATTTCAAGAAAGTCGATTCGGTCCTTATTCGCGTGGGCGGTTTGCCATTGAAACCCGAGCCGCCGTTGAATTATCAACTGGTTTTCTCGGTGGGTGGATTGATCAACGAATACGTCGAACCGGCGCGGGTTCTTCGAGGGGGCAAGATTGCATTCATCGAATCCATGACAGGCCTCGAGGAGTTGGAATTCCCGGCTCCTTTCGGAACACTCGAGGCTTTTTTTACCTCGGGCGGCGCCTCCACTTTGCCGCTCACTCTGAAGGGAAAAGTGCGAGAGTTAAACTACAAAACCATCCGTTATCCCGGCCACTGTGAGAAGTTCAAAACCATGATCGACCTGGGCCTCACTTCCGGTGAGCCCATCTCATTCCAAAATGCTTCTACATGGCAACAACGAGTTCTCAAGATCGCACCTCGCGAGGTCTTGGAAAAATTATTGGTGGAGAAACTCCCCAGTGGACATCCGGACTGCGTCCTGATTCGAGTCACCTTACGGGGAATCCTGAACGGGAAGAACAAAGAATTGGGTAGCTTTCGCAATCGATCAAGAGCGTCCGAAAAGCTGTCGGAACTCAGCTATCAATTGATTGATTACTACGACCCCAAGACGCACTTAACCGCGATGATGCGAACAACTGCAGTCCCAATTTCCATCGTGGCGCAAATGCTCACACGCGGCGATGTCATCGGGAATCGCTTCGGAGTTTTGCGGCAGGAAACCTCGCTCCAGCCGCGGATTTTTATGAATGAGCTGAAATCGCGAGGAATTTGTTTTGAAACGAATTTTTGACCTTCCTCGAAACTAACGGCGCTTCCCTTACGTCTAATAGAAGGACTTCAAATTGAGGCTTTGCTTTCTTGTCTGTAGTTGATCCGACCTAATCACCAACCATCATCAGGACGATCTCAAAGGAGACATCTGCATGAAAACTGTTCTGTCCCTTATCTTCTCGATCTTTTTATTGTTGCCGGTGGTTTGTGGCCAAGCCCAACCTTCGGCGGCGCCGGAATCCCACCTTATGCGCTTCCCCGACATTTGGCATGACCAAG
>JAQUPQ010000098.1 GCA_028716525.1 Terriglobia bacterium
CCCGACGGCGCATTCATGTAATGGTGGGGGCGGCTGTGATGGGCCTTCTTTTCCTTTCCGGTTGGTTCTTTGTCGATGTCATGGCGAGGAGGTCTTCGTTCTGTGAAAACTGCCATTACATGCAACCTTACGTCGCTCAATGGAAGGCTTCAACGCATCGCAATGTGGCCTGCGTTCAATGTCATCCCACGCAACGACGGGCCATGTTTGCTCAATTCGTCAAGAATGTAACTGGAACCTACAATCCCCGACCTCGGGCTTTCGTTCCCGACGACGCCTGCGCCTCGAAGAATTGTCATGGGGACATGACAAACCATCAACCCGTGAAATTCCTTTCGGTGAGCTTTCCCCATAAACCTCATCTGGGAATGGATCGGCGAGGCATTCGACTTCATTGTGCTTCCTGTCACGGAGATTCCCAGGAAGCCGGACACGTGTCCGTCGACCCGCGCATTTGCTACCTCTGCCATTTCAAAGGCCAGCCGCTGGGCGGGACTCTGACCTGGTGCGGATCATGCCATGGCGCGCCGACGGGAACCAGCAATCACGGGGGATTCATTTTCGACATGAAGTCGTATGCCGCTTCCGGTGTGGAGTGTAATCGCTGTCACGTGGCGGTCCACGAAGGCGACGGAGAAGTGTCGCGGGATAAATGCTTCATGTGTCATGTCTCTCGCGTCGAATCTATTTCCGATACGAAGCTGCTGCACACGCGGCATGCCATGGAGCAACAAATCCGCTGTCTGGATTGTCACAGTCCCATCCGCCATGGAAACGTGAAGATGCTTTCGGTGTTGGATGTCTCCTGCGAGTCGTGCCATGCCAACCTGCACGCCGGTCCAAAAGAAATGTACTTGGGGGTGGGCGCGAAGGAAGCCTCCTCTACGCCCAGCCGGATGTTTGCGGCTCAAATCAATTGCACCGGCTGCCACACCCAGGTCACGACTCAGGGCGGGCTGTCGTTTCTCGGCCAGGGCAATAAAGCTGCAGATCCAAAGGCCTGCGCCGCTTGCCACGACGCTCGATTCATTCCGATGGTGGAGCGGTGGAAATCACAAGGACGGCAACTCGTGGCCGAGGCCCAACGCCTCGCCCAGGTCGGAAATCGACTGGCCGCCCAAACCCCGGCCAAATCTCCGGCGCGCACCCTGGCCTCCAACCTGGAATTCAACGCTCGATTTCTGGAGCAGGGCCATCCCGTCCACAACATCGAATATGCCATCAAAGTGGTCCAAGCGAGCGCCAATCTTCTCGGTCAGATGTCGGGAAGCAAGGACCCCACCGCCACAGCCAAACAGATTCAGCCGGCGTTTGCCAAAACTCCGTTTTCTTATTGCGCGGAATCGTGTCACGGATTCATTCCTCGAAAAGAGCCCTACGATTTTCAAGGAACCGATTTCCCGCACACCTATCACGTTCAAAAAGCCCAACTGACCTGTGATACCTGTCATCAGGAAAACCGACACACCCAATTGACCTTGGCGGCACCTTCGGATTGCGCCGCTTGTCACCACAGCAGCACGAAGATTGATTGCGCCCGCTGCCATTCACGACAGGCCTCTTTCTACCGGGGAAAATTCCCGGCCTCCCTGGGTGTGCCGCCGGCGGCCGATGGCATGGCCTCCTCCGTCGCCTGCATCGACTGCCATGATCCCACGCAGCCTGAACCGTTGAAATCGACACCCGGCCGATGCCAGGGATGTCATGACACGCAAGGGCCCAAAGATTTGGAAACTTGGACTCGCGAATTGAAAGAAGAACGCCAGAAAGTACTGTTGCTTTCGGAAGAAGCCCGCATTGCCTTGACGGCGATTGAGCGTCGCGGGGTGCCCTCTACAGCCTACAAGAATCGTTTGGCCAAGGCCCGGGCCAGAATGGAATTCATCGACAAGGCCAAAGGGGTGCACAACCTGAATGCCGCCAAGGCCCTTTATGGAAAATCGGCTGAAGAGCTCACCACACTCCTCAGTGAACTGACCCGTGTCTCCAACAGCGCCAGTCGCACGCCCTAGATCCGTTTTCGATCCGGCGTGCCAAGGCGTCAGTCCAACGAATCGAAATCAGGTGCGTTATGCTAAAACCCAATCCTGAAACTACCCTGTTGATCATCGATGATGAAAAGACCATACGCGAATCGCTCCAACGGACGCTCCGCCAGGAGGAATATCAGGTTCGTCTGGCGGAGAATGGCGCCCAGGCTTTGCGTTTCCTGCAAAACGAGCGCATTGATCTGGCGGTGGTCGACATGGTTTTGCCCGATTGGAACGGCGTCGAGCTGTTGAAGAAAATCAAATCGGAGTGGCCGGAAGTGGAAGTGGTACTCGTGACCGCGTACGGCACCATCGAAGCGGCCGTGGAAGCCATGAAATACGGCGCTTACGACTTTCTCCCCAAACCCTTCAAGCAAGCGCAGATTCTTCACACCATCAAGAAAGCCCTCGAAAAATTTGAGCTCGAGAGAGAGAACCGCCTGCTGAAGGAGCAACTGAGCGAACAAACCCTCAATCGCAAGTTGGTGGGCAGCTCCCCGGCCATGTTGCAGCTCAAGAAAATGATCCAGCAGGTGGCGCCCAGTTCGGCCACGGTGTTTATCCAGGGGGAGAGCGGTACGGGAAAGGAAATCGTCGCGGAGACCATTCATTATCTCAGTGCTCGCGCCGGCCGCCCCATCGTCAAGGTGAACTGCGCCGCGCTGCCCGAAACTTTGTTGGAAGCCGAGCTCTTCGGTTATGAAAAGGGAGCTTTTACCGGGGCCTTTTCCCGCAAAGAGGGACGCTTCGACATCGCCCGCGGCGGCACCCTTTTCTTGGACGAAATCGGAGATATGTCTTTGGCCACCCAAGTCAAATTGCTTCGGGTGCTCCAGGATGGAACCTACGAACGTCTGGGGGGCACTGAAACTCTGATCGCCGATGTTCGAATCATTGCCGCTACTCATCACAACTTGGAACTGGATGTCAAAGAGCGGCGCTTCCGGGAGGATCTGTATTACCGCATCAACGTCATTGCCCTGAAAATTCCGCCTCTGCGCGAGCGCATCGACGAGATTCCCGTTCTCGCGAACCACTTCTTGAAAATCTACGCAACCAAAAACTCCAAGCGGGTGAGCGGGTTCACAGAGGCCGCCGTGAATTGCCTCACGGGTTTCGACTGGCCGGGGAATGTGCGTCAACTCGAGAATGTGGTGGAGCGCGCGGTCGTACTGGCGGAGACTGACGTCATCACTCCGGCTGTGCTTCCCAAAGAAATTTCAGGAGTCAAATCGCACATCGAGATCGAGTCTCAACGGGCGCCAGTCATGGCCCTGACATTCCCCGTGGGAACTTCGATGGATGACATCGAGAACCGCGTCATTCATTCAATCTTGGAGTTTACGCAGGGAAACAAGCAGCGGGCAGCACAGTTGCTCAACATCGCCAGCAAAACCATCCATCGGCGTCTGGTCGCCGAGAATAACGGAGAATTGATCGAAGCTGAAGTCGAGAACACCTCCAATTGAAAACCCGCCCGGCGCCGGCCGCAGCTCAATCGGCAACGTCTTTCAAACCCGAAGTAAAGTCCTCTACTTGTTTCTGACCAATGCGGAATACGGTATTCGCGCCCGACGATTTTACCCACACTCCTTCCTTCCCGGGCTTGCTCATAAGGACCTCAATCTCTTTTGATGCCTGATCAGTCAAAGTAATACGAACCGCAGGGTTCGCAAACAGTTGAGATTTAGATTGGCTCCCGGGGGGATCCACAATCTCATCGGCAGAAAGACTCTCCAGCGGGAACCAGAATTTCCATTCCCGGGCGTCTTTGCCGGCCAGGTTCTTCGGCTGAGCCACGACCCAGCGGGATTCTTTGGACCCGGATTTATCAAACTCGTAGGTGGCCCCTCCCGTTTGAACGGTCACTTTCTTGAGATCATCCAATTTCATCGTCACGATTCTCTTATCGCGGAGCTTGAACAGAGTCGGTGAAAGTTTCTCCGCCACAGTTGAAGCCAACTGAAAAACAGCGGGTGATCCCTCCATTTGTGCGTAATAACGGTCGTCCTGCTTGGTTCCCAGCAGCACTTTCTGGCGGTTCGCCGTCTTCCCTTCTCCCGTGGTGATGGTCAGCGATTCAGCGGCAGGTTTGAGCCCATAGTGGCTCAAATCTGCGTCGGGGTGATCCACAAACGCCGCCGCCTCCATGCCTGCGACATCGCCCAGGTATGATGAAATTCCCATGGAGTCGCCCGCCGTGCCGACGGGTTGGAGGATTCTCCAGTCGCTTCCTGATTTTTCTGCCACCAAATGAAGCGTCTTATCCTCAAATTCAATCTTTGAAACCTTTTCGGTATCCAGTGAAATCGGTTTTCGGTTCCGCAGGTCAAGAAGCGACTTGTCAAAGGAAGAATAGAGATAGGAAGGCAACAAAAGTATCTCGGAATGTGATGACGCTTTAGCGTAAACATTATTTCCGGCGTAGTCTTTTTCGCCCAAGTCCAGAGTATAGGTTTCCCCATGCGCTCCACGAAATTCGATATGGATCTTGGGGGGCGTCAATCCATATTGTGTGATGTTTCCGGCATTGGACAAGTAGCGTGTGACGATTGACGCGGACAGATTCTGAGTCATGTCATTCAACGCCTGCTGATCGGCTTCCGTTGCAACCGGGGAACCAATTTTCCATTGACCGTTCTGTCGACCCACCTCAATCTTTTCGCCGTTCCGTTGAATCATCACCGAAGAAATGTCGGGCTCCTTGACGTCAAACAGGTGGGTCGCTTTGGAGGCTGCGGATTTCCTCCCCGCCTCACCTTTGAACTCGTAGAAATACACGAACCCCGCGAGGACCGCCAGAACCGCCGTCCAAATCAAGAGAGACCGCCATTTGATCATGAGGGATGCACCTGTATTTCAAGCCGCGAGACGCCGGTTGCAGAACTTCTCAGCGCTTCCTGCGCCGCGCCCACACCGTGGCTCCAGAAAGAAGGGCGATGCCCGGCATCACGATGATCATGAACCAGGACAGCAATCGGGCGGTCGAAGCCGACAATTCCACTTGCCGGCTTTCGGCCTGCTTGGGCCGAATGGACACAAGATCTTCGTCTTCCGCCAACCAGCTCACCGAATTCAAAAACAAGTCTCCATTACGCTGCAGGGGGAAAAACTGATTGGCGGCAAAACGCGAATTTCCAATCACCTCGACGCGCGATTCCTTGCTGCGAGGAACCTGGCCTGCCGGCGGCGTGACGGGACAACTTGAAACCACCAG
>JAQUPQ010000099.1 GCA_028716525.1 Terriglobia bacterium
TTTCACGAGAAGAGTGGCTGGGGAACCGTGGCTCAGTCGCGCGACCCGGGGCTTTACGGACGCCGCCCGGTGTTTCGAACGATCCGACAACTGGTACGGAGTTATGTCGAGCCCTACGTCGATGCCACAGCGCGAATCACCGGATACGGTGTGGCAGACCTGCGCCGCCTGGTGCCGCGCTGCAATTGGAGATTGTCTGAACGGAACGTGTGGGCCGTAGAGAAAGCCCTCATTCGAATGCCGCACCATAAATTTAAAACATCAGATAAACATCACGCCGCGGCCCTCAAATGCTACCTTGCTCATAAACAAAAGAATCCCGACCATCCTCCCGACTACTATGCCCATCAAGACCTCTGGATGTAAGGCCGGCGCTTGAAATCCAATTTCTGGAATTCCGAATCCGCCCTTCTCGGCTTCGCCCCGCGGAGTTCTTAGCCCTCTCCAGCCGGATGTTTTCTGACTCGATTCGAGCCGTCCAGGCAACCGTGTGATATACTTTGGCTTCAAGGAATGTAAGGAGAGAGCTTCAATGAAGTCGTCTCGTTTAACCTGGACTGTTTTGTGGATTCTGGTGGCATGCTCGCTGGTGGGAGGAACCCTGGGGCGCTATGCCCTGGCGACCTCCGCCAGCCATAATGAAGATGCAGATTCGACGCTTAAAACATTCTCTCAGGTCATGGGAATCATTCAAGAGAACTATGCCGAACCCGTTGATCCGCAGGCTGCTGTCACCAGCGCCATTAACGGCATGTTGCGTACCCTGGATCCGCACTCAACCTTTTTTGATGCTAAAGCTTTCAGCGCACTTCGGGAAGAGCAATCCGGCAAGTATTACGGCGTCGGCATGACCGTTTCAACCCGCAATGGAAAAACCGTGGTCATTGCGCCCTTCGTGGGATCACCCGCGTACCGGGCGGGAATCCGGCCGGGCGATATCATCGCCCGAGTCAACGATAAGCCGACCGACAATCTCTCCGTCGCAGAAGTCGCCAATCTTCTGAAGGGCCCGCGAGGCACCATCGTCAAGGTGACCATTCAGCGGGTAGGCTCGCCCCTTCCGCTGGAATTTACCATCACGCGCGATGAAATTCCTCGCCGCAGCATTGATTTTGCTTACCGACTGAAGAACGACATCGGTTACATTCGCATTAATAATTTCAACGAGACGACCGATCGCGAGTTGGCCGAGAGCCTCCAAGCCATCGGCCAGGACACTTTGAAAGGGCTTGTTCTCGACCTGCGCGACAATCCCGGGGGCTTGTTGAATGAGGGCGTCGGTGTGGCGGATACATTTCTGCAAAAGGGCCAACTCATCGTTTATACAAAAGGTCGATCTCACGCCGAACAACGATTCACAGCTCCACATGGCAATGGAAACCATAACTACCCGCTGGTGGTTCTTATCAACTCGGGAAGCGCCAGCGCTGCGGAGATCGTGGCGGGCGCCATTCAAGATCACGATCGTGGGCTCATCGTCGGTGAAATCAGCTTCGGCAAGGGCTTAGTTCAGACGGTTTATCCCTTGGACGGGCACACCGGCCTCGCGTTGACCGTGGCCAAATGGTATACACCCAGTGGACGCCTGATTCAGAGGGATTACACGCATCAATCCTTCTTTGATTATTTTTATGGGCCCAAGCACCCCGCCGAGAAGCCCACCATGATCAAGCTGACGGATGGGGGCCGCGAGGTTTATGGGGGCGGCGGAATCACTCCCGATGTCAAGGTCGAGACGCCCACCCTCAGTCCGTTCGTCACCCTGTTGTTGCAGAAATACGTGTTTTTCAATTTCACCAGCCACTACCTGGCGGAGCATGAAAAAATCGGCAAGGATTTTGTGGTCGATGAAAACGTGATTGCCGATTTTCGAAAATTCCTGGATTCCGAAAAAGTCCGATATACGGAACCGGATATCCAACACAATCTGAAACTTATTCAACAAACCATCAAGTATCAGTTGTTCCTCTCGCAGTTCGGCCAAGTTGAAGCCTACCGCATTACGCTGGACAACGATGAGCAGGTTCAAAAAGCTATTGAGCTCATGCCCCAAGCCAAAGCGTTGGCGGAGAATGCTCGCAAGGTCGTCGCCCAAAGGGTTTCGGTAAAATAACCCCGCAATCGAAGCTTCGGGTTCTTCACATACCCCGCAGGGTCTCGATATCCCCGACGGCCAATCTGTTCCTCAATCCTACATTGGGAGGCCTATTCCATCATGAGACGTGCCCCATTTTTGTGCATCGTTGCGGTGCCACTTCTGTTCATCCTGCTTTCCCCCCTGGTCGCCCAGGAAGTTCTCAATCCCAAGATCCCAACTCCACAATCTGTTATTGGACATGAGATTGGAGAACGCTTCACGCACTTTTATCTAGCGGAGCAATACTACAAGGCCCTGGCGGCCGCCAGCGACCGTGTTCAGTTGGTAAAATACGGGGAAACCTACGAGGGACGCGCGCTCTATCTGCTCTTCATTTCCTCGCCCGAGAACTTAAAAAGGCTCGAGAAAATCAGAGAGAACATCGTCGCCCTGAGCGATCCGCGAAAAACCGATGCGGCCACCGCCGAGTCGCTGATGAAGACCACTCCGCCTGTCTGCTGGCTCAGCTACAACGTCCATGGCAATGAATCATCGAGTGCCGAGGCCGCCTTGATGGTGGCTTATCGACTTGCTGCCGGCAACGATGTGGATACCAAGTTCATTATCGAAAATACCGTCGCCGTTATTGATCCCCTCGTCAATCCGGATGGACGCGAGCGCTATGTGAATTTTTACGAAGAAACCGAAGGCAAGATGCCGAGCACCGACCTCAACGCCGCCGAGCATCATGAGGATTGGCCGGGTGGCCGTGTGAATCATTATCTGTTTGACCTCAATCGCGACTGGGCCTGGCAGACACAACGGGAAACGCAAGCTCGAATCAAGATGTATCGACAGTGGAACCCTCAGGTTCATGTCGACTATCACGAAATGGGTACCGATTCGAGCTATTACTTTCCGCCCAACGCCCTCCCCATTAACGAAAACATTTCACCGCAGGTGGTGAAGTGGTTGAAGATTTTTGGAAAGGAAAATGCCGCGGCGTTCGATGCCCATGGATGGCAATATTTCACACACGAGGACTTTGACCTGTTCTACCCCGCTTACGGCGACTCTTGGCCGGCTTTTAATGGCGCCATCGGAATGACGTACGAACAGGCCGGAGGAGGGGCGGCGGGCTTGGACGTCAAGCGGCGCGATGAAACTTTTCTTTCCCTGAAAGATCGTGTGGCCCATCACGTGGGGTCGTCATTTTCGACACTGCTCACCACGGCGCGCAATCGCGAAGCCCTGCTGCGGGACTACTATCAAGGGAAGAAAGAGGCAATTGATGTGGGGCTGCACGGACCTGTCCGCGCTTACTTGATACCGCCGGGTCCCGACAATGAGCGCATCGCTGAACTCGTCAATTTGCTCCTTTCGCAAGGCATCGAAGTAAGCCGCACGACACGAGAATTCACCATGGATGGAGTTCACGACTACTTCGCATCACCTGCGGCTCAAAAGAAATTTCCAGCAGGAACATTTATCGTTCCGGTAGCGCAGCCGTTGGGACGACTTGTGCGGGCGCTTCTGGAGCCTGAAGCCACCATCCCGGTCAAGTTCTTCTACGACATCACGGCCTGGTCGATGCCTTTGGCCTTCGGCACCGAGGCTTTTTACACCGATCAAAACACCTCCACGCCCGTGGAAGCAGTTTCTCCCATTTCATTTTCCGGAGGCGGCGTCGAAAAACGCGCTCAAACCGCCTATCTGTTCGAATGGGAAACAAACTCTGCCGCACGTTTATTGGCCCAACTGCTGAAATCCGACATAAAAACCTCCGTGGCGCTTAAACCTTTTACTCTCCAAGGTCACCGTTTTGAACGCGGGACGATTGTGGTTCCCGTGGATCGCAATAAACCGAATCTCCACGATCAAGTGGCCACCTATGCCAAACAGTTTCATGTGACCGTGTATGCCGAAGACACCATGCTCTCAGAATCGGGCATTGACCTGGGATCGAACTTTGTGCGATCGATTCGAAAACCCAAGATTGCGGTGTTGACCGGATCGCCTGTTTCGCCGACCGAATTTGGAGCCATTTGGAATCTGTTCGACAACCGTTACGGCATTGACTTCACGGCTTTAAAAATCGATCAACTCCGCTCTGCCGACATACACGATTACACCGTTATCATCCTGCCGGATGACCAAGGAACCGGCCGAGGATATTCGCGGGCCATCGATCGAAACACCGTGGACAAACTGAAGAACTGGATGCGCGAGGGCGGCACTCTGATAGGAATCAAGGGAGGCGCCGTGTTTGCGACCGAGAAGCGGTCGGGAATTTCATCGGTCACATACAAATATGTTTTAAAACGCGACGAAGAGGCGCGCCTTCAGGAAGAAAAAGCTCAGGCCGCTCCCACGACGGCGGGCGCGCCGCGCA
>JAQUPQ010000100.1 GCA_028716525.1 Terriglobia bacterium
GAGATTTACCGCGAGAAGAAGCATGTCGCCTACGGCCGGACGGTGGAAATCCTGAAGGCCTCGCCGTTGCGTGTGGATGCACCCTGCCCGCACTTTATGAAGTGCGGAGGATGCCATCTTCAATCCCTTTCTTCGTCCGACCAATTGCAATTCAAGAAGGAAATGTTGATCGAGACGTTTCGGCGCCTGGGAAAGATTTCGCTTGAGGAAGTGGAATGTATTGCAGGCGAACCCTGGGGCTATCGGACGCGAGCGCAATTCAAGATCGCACGCCAGGGAGGAGCTGCCGAGGTGGGATTCTACGCCGCTCAATCGCATCGTGTCTGGCCGGTGGACCGATGCCCTTTGCTCGGGGACAGACTCAACGAGGTTTTGGATCGTATTCGGAATGAAAAGGAGAAGTTTGCGATGCCGGGCGTGAACGCCACTGAATTTCAAATTCGTGCCAATGGTACTGAATCGGAAGTGGCCTTGGACTTCGTCGGACAACCACCGGAGTTTGATTTTGTCTCGAACGACCAGATTCGACTGAGTCATGGGTTCATCAACTATTCGACCTCCTTCGGTACGTTTCGAGTCGGCAGCAATTCTTTCTTTCAGGTGAACCGGTCCCTTTTGGAGAGGTTGGTGGAGGTTGCGGTGGAAGGCGCCCAGGGAATAACAATGCTGGATTTGTACGCCGGTGTCGGACTGTTTTCAGTGGCTGCCTCGAAACTATTCAAAACCGTGCTGGCAGTGGAAGGGAATCCCAGTGCGGTGCGAGATTTAGTTCTGAACGTTGAGCGGAACACGTGTCGCAATGTGGAAGTGTTTGCCTCAGATGTTCTGGCGGCAGCCCGATGGCCTGAGGAACGTTGGGCCGGAGTAGATTTTGTGCTGTGTGATCCGCCGCGGCAGGGCGTTGATAAGAGAGTTCTTGAGGCGCTGGTGAGACGGCGCATTTCACAATGCGTGTATGTTTCCTGCGACCCGACATCAATGGTGCGGGATCTGAAGATTCTTAAGGACGGCGGTTATCACATCGAACGGACGATTCTCCTGGATTTTTTCCCTCAAACCTACCATTTTGAAACTGTAGTGCATCTCCGATATCAATAGGCTCAGCCTCTTGCCGGGACAGGGCGAGAAACACGGAAGGTCTTGCCTGGCGGCGGCAACCTGCTAAACTGGATTCCCCCCAACTACTTCTCACAACGGATTCCAAATGAAAGCGCCGATGTTGTGGGTTTCTTTCAGTCTGAGTGCGGGTATTGGCCTGGCCGACTCTCTCTCCGTGGGCAACAGCACATTGATGGTCGCGATGACCGCATTATCTGTCCTGGCATTGTTGTGCTATCAGCAGCGTAAAGAAATACTTTTGCTGTGTGTCCTGGCGCTATGGTTTTCTTTCGAAGGCGCGGCATTCAAAAAGATTCGAGACTCCGATTTTCCTGCACGGCATTTGAAACTGTTGTTAATACAACAGCAGCTGGATTTGAGCCTGCCGTGCCGGATGTCCGGCGAAGTGGTGCGAGATCCCATCGAGACGCCTTACGGATTTCTTCTTCGGATCCGGGTCCATCGGCTTGAAAACGCGAAACACACCTATGAGACCCAAGGTGACGTGCGCCTCTCCCTGCCGACAAGAGAGGGACAGAAGGAAATGCAGAAAAGCCCCTTGAAGCCGGGACAGGCTGTTGAAGTGATGGCGATGCTTCATGAGCCTCGAAACTTTCGCAACCCGGGAGCTTTTGATTATGCGGCGCAACTTCAACGTGAGGGAATATTTCTCGTGGGTACCCTGAAGTCGATAAGTCTCGTTCAGAATTTGGGGGGATCCAACCTGCCTTTCATCCAGCGAGCCATCGAAGGATTAAGGCATCGCCTGCTGGAAAGAATCCGGACAGACTATCTCACCCATGCCGACCGCAGGACGACGGGATCCATTCTGGAAGCCATGCTGCTGGGCAATCGGCAATTGTTGGGCCGTGAACTGGAGCAGGATTTTCAGGCGACTGGAATTTTCCATATCTTGGTCATTGCGGGCTTGCATGTGGGGGTGGTTGCGTACTTCCTGCTTCGTCTCCTTCGATTGATATGTTGCCCGAAGCTCATTGCCATGGGTCTGACGATTGGATTGTTGGCATGTTACGCCTGGATGGTCGAAGCACGAATTCCAGTCGTTCGTGCCGTGGTCATGGCTTCGGTGCTCTTGATTGCTCTGGGGATGGAAAGAGGCCGGTCCACACTCAATGCCATCGGTATTGCCGCCTTGATGATCTTGTGGTGGCAACCCGGCCAGCTCTTTGATCCGGGTTTCATTATGTCGTTCGCCTCTGTGCTTTCAATTGCCGTGCTGGGAATGCCTCTGGTGGAACGGTGGTTCTTGCCCAGGCTACGGGCCCTTGAAGGTTTGGAGGACATCCACCACGACCCGCGGTTGCAGCCTTCTCAAGCCAGCCTTCGTGTTCATTTGCGGTATTGCGTCGAGATAATCCGGACATACCCCATGGGCCGTCTTCTGCCCACAAAATTAACTCGAATAATCCTTGTCCAAGGCATGAAGTTGATCAATCGAATCGGCTCGCTCCTTGTCATCTCGGGCGCCATTCAGATTTCTTTTACTCTTCTGATGGCCACGTACTTTAATCGAATCTCATATTCTTCCCTCTTGATGAATTTGGTAGCGGTGCCGATGGTGGGGCTTCTTGTTCCGTGTGGGATCATTCAACTCGGCCTCTCTTTTATCAGTCCCACATGCGCAGACATTCTGGCGGCCGCCATCAACTTTGCGATGCGCCATCTGGTGACTTTGAACCATTGGATGGCATCGATTGGGCAACTCAACTTTCGCGTTCCCGTCCCGCCGGGTGGAATTGAATTCGGCTATGTCCTCGCGCTGGTCGGGCTCGGTGTTTCACTTTGCCGATGGAATCGGCGATGGATATTCTTTTGCAGCGGTGCTCTATTGGTTCTGATCGCCTTGGTGGCAGCCTGCCCATTTCCGCCCAGAGAGAATACTGCGGGCCTTCGCATTACCATGCTGGATGTGGGTCAAGGCGATTGTCTTTTGGTCGAATTTCCGGACGGTCGAAGGCTGCTTATCGATGGCGGGGGATTGCCCACCATGGGATTTCTTGAGAGCTCACGTGAACAGAAAATGGACATCGGTGAAGATGTGGTCATGCGATACCTTTGGTGGCGGCGCATTAAATTTCTGGATGGAGTTGTTTCCACACATGCCCATAGCGACCATATTTCCGGTTTGATGGCGGTCATGCGAAATTGTCGCGTCGGCGAGCTGTGGATTGGATCGAGGACCCGGAGCGATCTTCAACAAGAACTGCTCAAGGAAGCCGAGGGGCATTCGGTTGCTGTCCGTGTGCTGCGCTCCGGGGATTTCATGACCGCGGGTCCAGCCGGCATTCATGTTTATTCAGCCGGCCGAGAATCAAGTGTTCCGTTGAGTCCCGATGATGCGGATTCCCTTGTCATGGGCATAGCCTTTGGAACCACGAGTGCCGTGTTGACTGGAGATGCGCGCTCGGAGCGGGAGCGAGAGCTGCGGCTCGACGATCTGAAGTTTCAAGCCGTTCTTCTGAAATTGGCTCATCATGGAAGCAAGACCTCGACCAGCGAAGACTTTCTTGATCGCGCGCATCCACTCTACGCGCTGATCTCGGTGGGAGCTTCAAATCCCTTTGGGCATCCCAGCCCCGAAATTTTGGAGAGGCTGAGGAAGCGTCAGGTGAAATGGTTTGAAACCCGCCGCGAGGGTGCCGTAATGGCGGTCAGCGACGGGAGAAAATGGATTGTGAGTGCGCTATCGGAAACACCACGCCACCCGGCGGCCAGCTTCAGCGAATAGCCGGATTGTCGATTCCTCCGAAGAAAATGCTGTTCAGAAACAGCCGCGAAGTGCCTTCCCAGAACGATCGAAAATTGGGGTCGTCGCCATAGAGGATTACATGTCCACGTCCCACGTCCTCTCGAACCAGGTAGGCCGAATCCGCAAACTTCTTAAGGTTGTCGTCGGTGATAAATCCGCTGATTTTGTAATGATCCTTGGGATAATAACCCACATTGTCGCCTTTGGCCGTGAGAGCGAGAATGGGGCTCGTCATGTTGGCCACGACGACATTCTTCTCATACCCGAACGCCAACGGATGCGTGTTGTCCAGGGCGATTTTCATCAGGACGCCGGGGATGCGGTCTGTCTGGGTTTTTTCTTCTTTTTGTTCCCACGTCAGAAGTTTATCAGCGAGTTCCTTTTCCTCTTTTTCCTTGGAAGGCTTTTCGGCTTGCGGCGGTGCAGGCGAAGCTTCCGAATTGCGCGGCGCGCCCGCCGTCGTGGGAGCGGCCTGAGCTTTTTCTTCCTGAAGGCGCGCCTCTTCGTCGCGTTTTAAAACATATTTGTATGTGACCGATGAAATTCCCGACCGCTTCTCGGTCGCAAA
>JAQUPQ010000101.1 GCA_028716525.1 Terriglobia bacterium
CGGCTTTGGGCTTCAGTCGAGATGCCGATGTGGTATCGAGCTGTTTAGAGGACTATGAGCCGCCCGATACATTGTTTGATGTGGCCACCATGAGAGGGGTAAGACTGACGCCGGGGGTTGCGAAGAAAGGGTCGGCCCTGCTGAAGCCTGGAGGCAGCTGGTTCATTATAACCAGCGCTGATCGCGTCCAAACGTTGCGGGGCGGGGCTCTCAAGCCGAATCAGTGGCGTTTGTCAGAGAGCGCGCTCCAGGAGCAACGGGTGGTGTTGAAGGCGGTAAAATGTTTCACGTGAAACACTGAGAGTGAAGCGGACCGCCAGGTTTCACGTGAAACCTGTCCTCTCCACGGATTCCACAAAATGATTGTGCTTCGTCGGCATGTCTTTTTGTGATAATTTGACCTCCAACTTTTATGTGCCAGGTCATTGCCATCGCGAATCAAAAAGGGGGCGTCGGAAAAACCACCACGGCGATCAATCTGGCCGCCAGTCTGGCCGTCGCCGAAGCGCGCACACTGTTGGTGGATGCGGATCCTCAAGCCAACGCCACCAGCGGGTTGGGTTTCGGGCGCGATCCCAGCCGGCGCAGTATTTATCATGGGCTGACCCTTTTTGAGCCCTTCGACACACTCCTTCAACCCACTGAATTGGAACGCCTTTTTCTGGTTCCGTCGGAAAAGAACCTGGTCGGAGCTACGGTGGAGCTGGTGGCCGTAGAGGATCGGGAACTGCGCCTGAGAAATGGTTTGGAGCCGCTAAAGAAGCAGTTCGAATACATCCTGATCGATTGTCCTCCCGCCCTCGATATTCTTACGTTGAACGCCTTGGTGGCGGCCGATACGGTTCTTGTTCCTTTGCAGTGTGAATATTTTGCTCTGGAAGGCGTTTCCGAAATCCTGGACACCATTCAGCGCATCAAGCAGGAACTCAATCCCAAGCTGGAACTCAAGGGCATTTTGTTGACCATGTTTGATGACCGCACCAACTTGACCAATCAAGTGCGGGGCGAGCTGGTCGAATTCTTCGGTGAGAAGGTGTTTTCAACCGTCATTCCGCGCAATGTGCGGTTGGCCGAGGCCCCCAGCCACGGGAAGCCCATTCTTCTCTATGATGTGCGATCCCGTGGAGCAGAGAGTTATATCCAATTGGCAAGGGAGATTCTCAAAAATGACACCCACGAAAAGAGCGCTCGGGCGAGGGCTTAGCGCCCTCATTAAGACCGCCGACAGCAGCCAGGAGGGGGTCCGCGAGGTGGATATCGATTTATTGATCCCCAACCGGTTTCAGCCCCGCAGTGAGTTTGATGAGACCAAATTGAATGAACTGGCTCAATCCATCAAGACCAACGGCATCCTGCAGCCTATCCTGGTTCGCAAGATCCAAGACCGCTATGAAATCGTGGCGGGGGAACGGCGTTGGCGAGCCGCCCAAAAGGCCGGGTTGTTTCGAATCCCGGTCATCGTCCGCTCCATTCGAGATGAGCGCCTCTTGGAAGTCGCCTTGGTGGAGAACATCCAAAGGGAGAATTTGAACCCCATCGAGGCCGCCAAGGCCTTCCATCGCCTACATTCGGATTTGGGGTTATCGCATGAGGAGATCGCCCAGCGCACCGGCAAAGACCGCACCACCATCACCAACTTCATCCGCCTCTTGAAACTCCCCAAGGAAGTACAGGCGCTTCTGGCGGAGGGCAAGCTCTCGATGGGGCATGCCCGGGCGGTGCTGGCTCTGGAATCGTCGGCAGAACAAAAAGATTTGGCCCAGAAGGCGGTCAAGGGCAATTGGTCGGTAAGACAAGTGGAACAGGCCGTCTCGCGGCGCGGATCGCCCAAACACAAGGCCGCCCCGCCCAGTCCTCAGGAGCTCGATCCCAACGTCCGGCATGCCCTGGAGGAAATGGAGCGGGTCCTGGGGACTCGCGTGAGGATCATCCCCAAAGGCCAGCAGGGGCAGGTTGAAATTGAGTATTATTCGGCCGAGGATTTGAACCGAATTTACGATGTGATTGTGGGAGTCACCAAAAGCACATAGAAAGAGGTAACTTATGGCTTGGAGAAAAGAAAACAAATCTCCCAGTGACGTGAATGGGTTCCTGGACCAAGGGGTCTTCTTTGAAGGGCATTTGGAGTTTTCCGGAACCCTGCGGGTGGATGGTTCTGTGAAAGGGACGGTAAAAACAGAAGACCACCTGCTAATCGGCGAGAACGGCATCCTGGAAGCCGAGATCTTTGCCGGGACCATTACCATCAACGGGAAGGTGACGGGAGTCATCCACGCCAAAGATAAAGTTCAAATCCATCGCCGCGGACGCGTCAGCGTGGAGATTTATACCCCCGTTCTGGAAATTGAGCCCGGCGCCATTTTGGACGGAAAGACCTTCATGACGCAGTCTACCGGGGTCGCCATCAGCATCGACGGGACCGACCGGGGCGTAGCCCAGAAGGCCTGAAACTCGCGAGCTCGGAGAATCTATGGGAGTACGGCTGACCTCTCTGGTCAAAGCGGCGGGTTGAGCGGCTAAGATCGGTCCAAAGGATTTGGACCAGGTTCTAAGCCATCTGCCACGCCAGCACGACGAAAAACTGCTGGTCGGGTTCGAGACCGGCGACGACGCCGGGGTGTATCTGATCTCAGAACATCAAGCTTTAGTCCAGACCGTCGACTTTTTTACGCCAATTGTAGATGATCCCTTTGTTTTTGGGCAGGTGTCCGCAGCCAACTCCTTGAGCGATGTCTACGCCATGGGCGGGAAGCCCCTGACATCTCTTACTATTGTAGGATTTCCAAGAACGGGCTTGGACTTTGCCATCCTGGAGCAGATTCTGGCGGGTGGGCTGAACAAAATGGAGGAGGCGGGGTGTACGGTCGTGGGAGGACACTCCCTGGGCGATGAGGAAATTAAATTTGGCTATGCCGTTACCGGCTTGATCGACCCCCAGCGGGTGTACCGGAACATCGGCGCCTGTGTGGGTGATCGCTTGGTGCTGACCAAACCTCTCGGAACGGGAGTCATCAGCACCGCCGTTAAGAACCAAGCTGCACGAGAGGAATACGTCGAGGCCTCCATACGCTGGATGACCCTGCTGAATCGCACCGCCAGTGAAGTCTTAGAGGCCTACGAACCCCACGCAGTCACCGATGTGACCGGGTTCGGTTTGCTGGGACATGCGCGTCAAATGGCGCAAAGGAGCGACGCCACCTTGGAATTCGATCACACGAAAGTGCCGGCCATTCCGGGCGCCCTGGAGTGCATTCGTGCCAAGATGATTCCCGGTGGATTGGTAAACAATCAACGGTTCTTGGAACAGCTGGTCGATTTTTCCGCCGGGGTTCCGGAAGATTTTCAGCAGCTTCTGTTTGACCCCCAAACGTCGGGAGGGTTGCTGATCGCGTCTTCACCGCAAGAGACGGACAGACTCTTGGATGACATGTCGGGACGAGGCATTCCGGCAGTGGAGATTGGGGTCGTGGTTGAGAAACGGGAGCGGCCATTACGGGTCATTTGAAGTCCCGGCGCCGGCGGGTTCCTCCGCTTTTTTGGGGGGCCATGGCGCGCCTAGCTAACCGGAAAAGATCCCGCGTTGAAGGGTTGTTTTACGGAGAATCGGTCTCAAAAGCCGTTGACACTTTTTAAAACCGTGTGATAGATTCTTCGTTCTTTATTTCACAAGGATTGTCTGAAAGGCGCTGCCCCAACCTTCATGCTCGAACTCGATGGCTCCATTTTAGTAGTAATGATACTCTTTGCGGTCCTGACGTGGATCGTGGGGCGATTGTATCTGCGTCCGATCGATCGCATGTTGAGTGAGCGCCATGAAGCCACGGTGGGCCTCCAGGAGCAGGCTCGAGAGCTCCGGGCCGAGGCCGAGCGCCAGACGCGGTCTTATCAACACGGCCTCCAGCAGGCGCGGTTGGAGAATTATCGTCAGCAGGAAGAAGCCCGACGACAAGCCTTGGAGGACCACCAGAAACTTCTTCACGAGGCCCGCGGAAAATACGATCACGTCCTCACCGAGGCGAAACAACAGATCACGGCTCAGGTGACCCACGCCAAGGAATGGATCAGAAAGGAAGCCGAAACCCTCTCGACCGAAGTGGTGAATCAGTTCCTCAACTAGCCCGAATTCACCCGGCACCCATCGACATCTTGAAATGGTTTTAAAGAAGCCCGATCGTCATAAAACTCTCTGGCTCTGTGCGGGGATTCTGGCGGCCCTGTTATGGTGGTGTGTCACGCCGCATTGGGCCGGGACGGTGACGTCCGTTCACCGGGTCCTTCAGCAAGAACACGCCGGCGAGTCTGCTTCCGCCGAACCTCTTTGGAAGGAAGCGCTTTTGAAATGGATTAATTTCGCCATTCTGTTTGGGGGATTGGCTTTCCTTCTGAGAAAGCCCTTAAG
>JAQUPQ010000102.1 GCA_028716525.1 Terriglobia bacterium
ATCAATCTGACGGCTCTCTCACTTCACGCCGGCTCCCCAATGCCATGGTTCACGACGCTCAAGCCGCCGCCGGCCGCGTCATACGCATGGTTAAGGAAGGTCGGGTTAAAACGGAGTCCGGCAGTGACCTTGAAGTTCGCGCCGATACGGTGTGTATTCATGGTGACGCGCCCGGCGTCCTGGAATTTGCCAAGGCCATCCGTCAGGAACTGGAGAAAGCCAAAATCGAAGTTCGAGCTTTGAGAAGTTGACGGCGGTGTTTTCCGGAAAGTTGTCCATTTCACGAAACCCAAGCATGACCCAATTGATGTGCTGGAATGCTTTGGTTAGTTGGCAAATTCCAAGCTCAGAGCACCCAGTTCTAAATCAGCTCAAAATTCCATGGTTTGACCAAAGTCTTATCCGTAGAGATGTTTTGCACGGCGGTCGGATTTGAGTTTTGGAATTTGATGATTGGATTTTATTTGGAATTTGGCATTTGGATTTTGGAATTTCTATACATCAACTATGCCAGCTGCTCTTGAAGTTTTAAAGCCTGGTTTGTTCACCACGGTGCAAGACCTGGGCCGCTACGGCTATCAGAAGTATGGTGTCTCCGTCTCCGGGGCCATGGACTTTTTCTCTCATCGTGTAGCCAATCGACTGGTGGGCAACAGAGATGATGCCGCGACGCTCGAATGCACAATCCTGGGCCCCACGCTTCGGTTTTTGGATGACTCGCTCATTTCAGTGACGGGCGCGGATCTTTCACCCCGGCTGAACAATGAGCCCGTGGAGATGTGGAAATCTCAGCACGTCTCAAAGGGCAGTGAACTCAATTTTGGTCCCTGCCGAAGTGGATGCCGCACCTACCTTTCGATTGGGGGAGGATTTGACGTTCCGGAGGTGCTGGGGAGCCGCTCCACTCATGTCCGAACCCAACTGGGCGGATTGGAAGGGCGGGCCCTTCGCAAGGGAGATGTTCTTCGGCACGGCGAAAACCGAACGAATTCGGCCCCGCGAGCCTTTGAGTCGCCGATGGTACATCAAATTCTAACTTCCAAGATCCTGCGCATTCTTCCGGGTCCGCAGTCGGACCGTGTAGAGCCCGAATCGCTCAAAATATTTGAACAGCAGAAATATCGCGTATCCACACGTTCCGACCGCATGGGCATTCGATTCGAAGGCGCCTCACTGCGTCATCTCGGCGGGGCGGACATTGTATCGGATGCCTTACCGTATGGAACCATTCAGCTCCCGGCTGATGGCCTGCCGATTCTTCTGACCGCCGATCGTCAGACCACTGGAGGGTATCCCAAAATAGCGATTCTCGTGACCGCTGATTTTCCGGTCGCCGGTCAGCTTAAGCCGGGCGATGAGGTGAAATTTCAAGGCATCTCTTCAATCGATTCGACATTAGCTCTTCGTACCTTGGAAGCGGCATTGAATTCATTACCTCCTTGTTGATTGTTAAATCGAAATATCAGCGGGGTTATTCGTGGGGTTCCCTTGGGATTAAAGCAATAAAAACGCCGATGGTTGATGTGATTGACAACTTCGGTATTGGTCCTCGCGTACCGCTGTTAATTATTTCGCCATTCGCCAGGGCCGGATACGTAACGCACACCAAATACGAATTTTCTTTCATACTCAAATTCGTCGAAAGCGTTTTAATCTGCCTTACTTCACGCTGCGCGACGCGGTGGCAAACGATACGCTCGACAGCTTTAATTTCCAGCAAGCCCCTTTGCCCCCACTCACCCTTCAACAAAGAACCTGCCCGTGAGCCGTCGAGAATGCCGTTCCCTCAGGCTACGGGCGAAGGGCCAAGTGCGGAGGCCGGCCCTCGGAATTCCTTCTAAACCTCTACTTGCAATCGCTCGTTTCTGCTAGACTGCTACCGTTTTCTCCCCCTTAAACCTTACCCCCGACCAAACCCAAGCATGCTTCGCGCCCGTGCGAAACTTTCAGATTCATGAATTGGAAGTTCTGGCCTGAGGCAGCGGCAAGGAGGGAGTCGTGTCTCTTTCGATTCATTTCATGAAGTTGATTTGTGTCTTTCTAATCGCTTTGACACTGCCAAGCTCGACGGTTGAAATCCTCGCGGACGACTTGGATTCTTGCACTATTCGCGGCATCGTCTCTGATTCATCAGGTGCTGTAATCGCCAATGCCCATGTAAAGATTATCGACGCGCAACGCGGCCGGACGGAATCTCGCCAAACGGATTCTTTCGGAGTCTTCACGTTTTCAAATCTACGCCCCGCGGAGTATGTGGTCGAGGCGACGGCCGATGGCTTCAAAAAATATGTTCAACCTCGTCTTGCGCTGCTATCCGGCCAGACGGAAGACTTGAGAGTCCTCTTGCAGATCGCTTCACTGCAACAGTCGGTAGTTGTGGTGGATGAGGCGCCGGCCATTGATATTTCCAAGACGGTGGTTGGTGGATTCCTGACATCGCGCGATATTGATCTTTTGCCTCTAAACGGCAGGGAGATCTTGGATTTGATCCTCCTATTTCCGGGAGTGACCGAACAGCCGTTTGATACGCGCGATGCCGCTGATACCAGATCGGGAGGATTCCTGGAAGACACCCCCATCGAAGCCGGTAACTTCTCACTATCAGGCGGTCGATCTTTTTCCAACAACCTGACGGTGGACGGATTCGACAACAACGACGACCGCGAAGCGCGCGAGCGGATTAGCTACTCACGGGAAAGCGTGCAGGAAGTCCAAGTGGTGACCCATCAGTTTTCCGCAGAATACGGGCGCGCCTCCGGAGGCCGGGTGAACTTGGTCACTCGGAGCGGGGGGAATAAAATTCACGGTCGAGGTTATTTCTTTTTTCAGGATGAGAGCCTGAACGCCAACAGTTTTTTCCGAAATATGGTGGGTGAACCTCGGGTGCCTTATCAAACTCGCCAGACCGGGGCTTTTTTGAGCGGACCCCTGAAGCGCGATAAGATTTTCTTTTTCGCGTCCTACGAACGGGATGATTATGCCGATAGCACGGCCATCAACATACCACTCCCTTTGACCACCAACTCCCGCTATCCCTTGCCGCAACCCAACAGCCAGATCGGAATCGTTCTTTATCAACCCTCCAAAGGGACGCCGGTGATTGGCGGGCGTTGGATCGAAGAGGTGGACACGCCGGGCCGGCGAAATTTCACTGCCGGCAAGATGGATTGGCTGGTGAATGCCCGGCACAATGTCTCCATCCGGTATGACACGTCTCGTGGGAGTTCGCTGACTGCCTTTTCAGGCGGGGCGCGATTTCCATCAACAGCCGTCGCCAAAGGGCGCGATTCTCAATCCTGGGGTGGGACTGAGAATTTCGTCATCGGCAGGCGCTGGATGAACCAGCTGCGATATCAGTATTCCCGCCTTATTCCTTCCAATCTGGAGCAATCTGCCGATCAACCGGTGGCGATTGTCGTCAACGGGTCCGCCGGGTTCAGTGCGGGCGGATCGGCTTCGACCTTCACGTCCAATCGCCGCGGTCAACGCGCTGAACTGCGCCATCAGTTTTCCGACAATCTTATCTTTACCGGCAATCGCAGGACCTGGAAATGGGGCAGCGACGTGCAACGCGTCCGGTCTCACGAACTGGACTTATTCGAGGTGAACGGCATTTACACGTTTTCTAATGTTGCCGACTTTTTGAACAATGACCCCAGCCGGTTTCAGCAAGCCGTGGGGAATCCGGAAGGCGGGGTCGCTAATGATGTTCTGGGTTTCTATGTACAGCAGGACTGGCGGATTCGACCCAACCTGTCGTTGAATTTTGGTTTGCGCTATGACGTGGAAACTGTGTTGGGTCACGACAACAACAATTGGGGACCGCGTGGTTCACTGGCTTGGGCCCCGTTTCACTCCGATAGGACACTGCTTCGAGCCGGTTTCGGGATTTTCTATAACCGCGTGCTGCTGCGGTCGTTCGGCGATTTTGCGGGAAAGACGGGATTGCGATTCGTCGACCTTCGGACCGGTGAAGATGTGTTGAAGCTGTTTCCCGGTCTCTCCGCCGCGGACGCGAATCAATTTCTATCGGCCTTGTTTCCGCGGATTCTCCCCAACAGCGCCGATGTTTATGGGGCCGCGACGCCGCCCGAAGACACGCGACGCATCGCGCCGAATCTTCGGATTTCATATTCGGAACAAGCTTCGCTGGGAGTGGAGCGGGAAATCCGACGCGGCATGGTGGTCGAAGCCTCCTATCAATTCAACCGCGGCGTCAAACTGTGGCGAGATCATAACATCAATGCGCC
>JAQUPQ010000103.1 GCA_028716525.1 Terriglobia bacterium
CTGGAAATGGCGCTGTTCTATCGCGGTGATCATCAACTCGACAACCGCGCTTTGTTGGATGCCCTGATTGCGGCGGCCAAAAAATCGGGAGTGGAGATTCGATCCGGAACGAAAGTGGATCGCCTTCACAAAGAAGGAGACCGGATCACCGGTGTCGAAACCGGCGGAGAAACGCTGGCGGCGAAGACCGTCGTCCTCTCGGCCGGAGCTTGGACACCGCAGATCGTGACGGGAGAAAACGTTCCCGTCTATCCCACTCGCGGGCAAATCATCGCCGTTCACAGCGACCGACCTCTGCTGCGACATACGCTCCGTTACGAAGGCGGATATGTGGCCGTCTTTCCCGACAATCGATTATTGCTGGGTGGAACGATGGAAGATGCGGGGTTCAACAAAGTGAATACGGCAGAAGCCATGGGACGCATCTTCTCACGCGCCGAAGCGGCCGTGCCCTCGATTGGACGTTGTGAATTTGTGGAGGCGTGGTCCGGACTGCGCCCCAACAGCAGCGACCATTCTCCCATCCTGGGCCCGGCGTCCCGTGAGGGATTGATCTACGCGACGGGCCATTTTCGGAACGGAATGCTGTTGACACCAATAACGGCCGATTTGATTTCTACGGTCGTGGAGACCGGCCGCGTCCCGCCGGAAATTGAGCCCTTCGGAATACAGCGATTCCTGTCATAAGCTCACCGCCGAGACGCAGAGGGCGCAGAGATTGAATCTAATCTGTCGTCCCGCGGGGCGGGACTCTCATGCCTTCCGGACCCTTTCCCGGCACTCACGCGCCGGGCTAAAGGTCTGTCGCCCTACTGGGCTCGACACATAGTCACACCCGAATTTTTCTTTCTCCTCGAATCCCTCTGCGCCATCTCTGCGCACTCGGCGTCTCGGCGGTGAATCGCTCTTCCGGCAAAAATACCGTATCTTCGAGGCTGATCTTAGGCGGCCAAAAAAAAAGAGAGGCTTTAGGAAAAGCCTCTCTTTCAATTCCGTCTTACAAAATCTTTAATACGCCCACCGGATCAATATTCCGCCCACGGTGAATCCGGCGCCCACGCTGATCAACAAAATCAGGTCGCCCTTCTTCAGCCGCCCATCGGCGACGGCATCGGCCATGCCGAGCGGGATGGTCGCGGCGGTGGTGTTTCCGAAGCGGTCAATGTTCAGTACGACGCGCTCCGGCGGAAGGCCCAAACGGTCCGCGGTGGCTTGAATGATTCGCAGATTGGCCTGGTGCGGCACGAGCAGTTTGATGTCGTCCAATTTGAGATTGTTCCGCTTCAGCAGGGTTTCCGACACTTCATACATTTTTCGCACGGCGTACTTGAATACCGCTTTTCCGTCCTGGTGAACCACGTGCATGTTCTTGTCGACAGTCTCGTGGCTGGAAGGATTCCAACTTCCACCGCCGGGCATATACAAAAACTGTCCCCCCGAGCCATCCACTTCGTGCACGAAGTCCAGGATGCCGAAAGCCTCTCCCTCTTCCGCAGGCTCCACCAGGACCGCACCCGCGCCATCGCCGAACAAAACGCAGGTATTGCGGTCTTTGTAATCGATGATGGACGACATCACGTCGGCGCCCACCACCACCACCTTCTTATGTACGCCCGAGCAGACGAATTGAGCGCCGGCGGAGAGGGCGTAAAGAAATCCGCAACAGGCGCCCGACACATCAAATCCCCAAGTGTGATGGGCTCCAATCTTGTTTTGAATCAAACACGCGGTGGAAGGAAAAAACATGTCCGGGGTGACCGTTCCGACGACGATACATTCGATGTCATCCGGCGTGATATGGGTGTGGCGCATCAAGCATTCGACGGCTTTGGCGCCCAAATCGGAGGTCGCTGTTCCTTTTTCTACGATGTGGCGTTCGCGAATGCCGACCCGCTCCATAATCCACTGGTCATTGGTATCCACCATCTTTTCCAGATCGGCATTGGTCAAGAGCCGCTCCGGCACGTAGGTGCCCAAGCCGGTGATCTTGGCTCGAATGGAATGATTTGTCATGACCGCACTATCCTTCCTTTCAGTATCGCCCGCAGAGGTGTTTCCAACGGAACAAAGGCAAGAGACATCGTGAATCGTCGGTGGTGATGCAGCCCCCGAGGGATGAGCGGGCCTCAACCGGCTGACAGGGCAGCTCCAAAAGGCCCATGAACCGGTCAAGAACCTCAATTTGTATCAGTTTTTAAAGACGGCACGCAACATAATTTTGCGCCTTTCCCCTTGAATCGCCGCATGCCGAAGCCCTTCGGCGATCTCCGGGGCTGTGTTACACTTCGCCACGTTCTCTCTTTGTCATGTCGGCAGAATTTCAAGTCAAACAATTTGAACTCGCGGAACAGGAGGCGCTGCTTCGCTTTCTTCAGTCCGCCTATCCGGACGAGCCGCGCAAAAGTGACCGGGCTTTTTGGAAATGGCATTATCTCGAAAACCCCAACACCGATCTTCGTGATATCCCCCTGTGGATCGTCAAATCGGGAAATAACGTTGTGGGTCAGATGGGCACCATCCCGGTGGAGTTGAAAGCCGGCGACAGCACCACGCGTGCGCTTTGGATTCTCGACTTCATTGTGGACGCGCGGTTTCGAGGCCAGGGGCTGGGACGCCGCTTGGTCCTTGCAGCGCGAGAAAAATACTCCACCCTGATCACTCTGGGGATCAACGCGCAGTCGACTGCGGTGTTCAACAAATTGAATTGGTCGGCGCTCGGCCGCATCCATCGCTATCAAAAATTGCTGTTTCCGGGTCACGATCTTCCCGGGAAGAGCTCCTGGAAACTCGCCGAAAAAGCGGTGAATCTCTTGTTCACTCCATTTCGTCCCGGCACACTGCGTCTCGAACCCCGTCCCGGGACAGACATTCATGTTCTGGATCACTTTGATGAATCTTTTGAAGGGTTGTGGCACGATGCCCGCCGGCAGTGGCCGGTGGCGGTCAAACGTCGCCCCAAATTTCTGGAGTGGCAGTTCTTTCGCCAACCGGGGAAAAAATTTGAGGCGCTGGGTTTAAAGCAAGCAGGGCGGTGGGAAGGATATGCGGTTCTTTATTTCAGAACGCCGCGCCGCGGCTGACTTCCTCAAGTTTGAGCAGAATTCGTCAAAAGGAGCCACTACTCTCTATGGCGCAGCTTTCCCTGATCCTTCTGGAAAAAATTCAAGAGCAGGTCGAACGCATCCAACATCTTCTCTCGCTCATTCCGCCCGACCGCCTGGACTGGCGGCCGCAGATTCCCGTAGGGGCCAGTGCGGAGCCGCATCGCGTCGATGAGTTGCTCGGCCATCTGCTGGAATGCCTGGCGGGATTTTGCGCCGTGCTTTACAAAGCCCATCCCGATCGTCTCAGCCATTTCGGGAAGCTTCGCGAATTGCCGGTCAATCATCGCTGCCGCCTCGAGGAAGCGAAACAAAGAATCGATTTATACCAGAAACATATTGCGGAAGGCTTGGCCCTGGTTTCCGATGAAGATCTTCAAAGGAAACTCCCAACCGTGTTCGTTCCATCCGGGGAGCCCTTGTTGACGTTACTGCTGGGTAACCTAGAACATCTCATCAATCACAAACATCAGCTTTTTTGGTACCTCAAACTATTGGGCGCTCCGGTCCGAACACCTGACTTGTACCACGTTCGAGGAACGTAAAGAGGCCGAGGAACCATTGGCTTCGGCTCTTCTGTGGTAAACTTCGCGACGTCCCATCCGCATTCAATGAATCTTCTTCTTGGGGAGAACAACATGATTCGAAAGATTTCTTTCATTCTTCTGGGAGTGTGCCTGACTGCCTGTCTGACTTTGGCCCAGTC
>JAQUPQ010000104.1 GCA_028716525.1 Terriglobia bacterium
AAGAAACAGAGCGAACGGAATCGTTTTTCAGTTTTCGATCGTTCTATTCAATACTCTGCTTAGAAGGTCCCCCGCGGGGGACTCTATCCACCTGAGCTACAGGCGCCTCGACAATTTCGACCGCCAGATTCTAACGCAGTGGGATACCGGCGGCAAGCGCGACCCGCTTGAGGAGGCGTTTGGGGACGAAGGGAAACTCGTGCCCGGTTTCGAACACAACTGCAAATGTTAAGCACTTTTCGTGTCGATGGCCGCGACTCCGCGTCGATACTTTGGAAGAAGAGGAGAACTGAATGCAATCCATGCGGTCGCGATCAGACAACCGATGCCGCCACTGATCACCGAAAAGGGAGCGCCGAATCCGTTGGCCACCAATCCAGCCTCCATTTCTCCCAGTTGGGGTCCGCCCATGAAAAACGCCATGTTCACGCCCGTCATGCGGCCTCGAAGACGGTCGGGAGTTTCCAATTGGCGGATCAAATTCCGCAACACGGTGCTGACGGCGTCCGTTCCCCCGGTCATGGCCAAAGCCAGCAGCGTGATTCCAAAAGTGCGCGAAACCCCGAAAAGAACCGTGGAAAGTCCATAGCCCAATACCGACCAAAGCAAAACCGCGCCTTGGCGGTCGATATGATCGATGAAACGCACCATCAACACGCCGGCCAAAAGAGCCCCGATGGACGGACCGGCATATAGCCATCCATAACCGCGCGCCCCGACGTGCAGAATGTCTTGAGCATAAATGGGAAGCAGTGCGGTGGCCGATGAGAAGAACGTGGCGAAGAAATCCAACAGCATAGTGGACCGAATCATCGGTTGGGAAAACACAAAATGAAGTCCCTCGGTCAGGGCGCGACGATTCAGGGTCACCTTCTCGCCGCCGTTAGCAATGGGGACATCACGCATCAACAATAATGACGCGATGACCACAAGAAACGAGACGGCGTTCACCGCGTACACCCAACCCAGGCCACGGGCTGCAATCAACAGACCAGCCGCCGACGGGCCTACCACCGAGGCGGTCTGAAACATGATGGTGTTGAGGCTGATGGCGTTGGGCAGATGTTCGCGCGGAACAAGGTTCGGAATAAGGGATTGTCGCGCCGGCCCATCGAATGCCCCAGCCGCCGAACTCAAAGCCGCCAGAAGATAAATCGGCCAGACCGTCGATAAGCCATGAAACGTGACCACAGCCAATATCGTGGCCAGCACCGCCATGGTGGTTTGTGTGACCAGCATCAAGCGACGGCGGTCGTAAACGTCGGCCACCAAGCCGCTGACCAAGGAGAAGAAGATGATGGGAAGTATACGAACCAATCCCACCAGACCCAGCGCCAGGCCTTTCCGGTTGTCGGGAACCAGCAATGAAACATGCCACAGGATGGCGGCCGTCTGCATGGTGGATCCGGAGAAAGAAATCAGTTGCCCCGTCCACAGCAACCGGAAGTTTCGATGCTGCAAAGCGATGAAATTCGATCGAGTAAACATATCCCAATACAAAGTTGCCCGAAGCCGCAATCGATTCGGGGCTCATTCTCAGGTTCTACGCCCCGCTGATCATCCCTGCTGTTGAGGATCAAGAGGATTTTATCGGGTTTCGAAATATATTTCCAGATTCGGGGAAAATTCGTAGGGCCTCTTTTGAAGAGTCACGAGCGAAAAACCGCACAGGAGAGGAATGCGATTGAAGGAGGGTGCACCCGCCAGGAATCAAGCGGTCTCTCCGGCCCTGTTTCCGAATCCACTGCGGGCCGGAGGAAACCGCGTGAATCCTGACGAATGCCAAGTTATTTCTTGGCGACGATCAGAGATTTCTCCGAAACGCCGGAAGGGACCGGAGTCAGCGTTTGATACACGGCCAGTCCGGTGTAATCGTGGTCCAGAAAAACGATTTCCAGTTTTCCATCGCCGTTCAGATCATATAACAAAGGTGTCGGCGAGGCTTTGGATGGGACTGTCGGGTATTCCTTGGTCACCAGGGGTTGAATGACAATAGAGCTGACCCCACTGGGATTTTCCAAAAACTTCTTGTCGACAATTTCGAATAGGGGCGCCCCGTTTCGCCCGTCCAGGGCATAAGCGGTATTTACAACCCCACCGGTCTCTCCAATAACATCGGGAAAACCATCGAGATTAATATCCGTGACCACAAACGATCCGTAAACGGGCACCGCCATGGGATGTTCCCAAATCAGGTTTCCCGTTTGAGCGTCCAAAGAAACGACCGAGCCGGCCGTGACGTGGCTGTATTTTTTCAGCTCGGTGCCAAAAATGATTTGTTCATCATCAGCAGATGTCAAGTGAGCGATTACCGGTTGCGAAATCTGTTTGAAGGGCGAATCTCCCTTGGGGTACTGCCAAACCAGACTTCCGTCTTTCATCGACAAGGCATAAACGCGTCCCTCCAAAGTCGCAGCAATGACGAGGCGTGGCCGGGAATGATTCCGAGTCAGCACCGGCTGAATGGTGATGGGAGAATTCAAATTCACCTTCCATTGAATCGTCCCATCCGGAAGAAAATCTCCCAGGCTGCCGGCGTCTGATCCGGCAAGAATCTGCGGCGCCCCGTTCTCCACGGTGACCGTGGGGGCATTAATCAAAGCCCCCAGCAAAGGAAGAGTTTGCTTGGATATCAGTTCTCCGGTGGCCGGATTCAGGGTATACATCACGCTGCTGTCGTCCGCCACCAGGACATTCGGCGCCTCGGCAGGCTTTGCAGCCATCAAAACCGGTGTGGTATAGACTTGTCCGGAGGTTTCGTATTTCCACAATAACGAACCGTCACGGGCGCGAAGGCAAAGGACATGATTTCGGCCGTTGGCGTAAATGATGCGCGCATCGCCTACCCGCGGATCGTCAATCACCAGTGCGCGGCTGTAGTTGGAATTGCGGTGCAGGCTAGCCCCTTCGGGGTCATCGAACTTCCATTGCACCACCCCGGTCGCGGCATCGATGGAGTACAGACTGCTCCACACGTCCACTCCAATGAGGGAAAACTTATTGACATCACCACGGACAACACCCAGCTTATCGATGTAGTTGGTGCGGGCTGCCCACAAGCTGTTATCGCGTGAAAACAAATTCACGAAATCGTCATAGGTCTTTACGGTGATCTTGGCCAGGGGTGAGCTGACCGGTAATTCC